>CALFZO010000017.1 GCA_937952305.1 uncultured Anaerolineales bacterium
TAGAGCGCTACCCTCCGGAGGTAGATGCCCGTGTTCGAGTCACGGCAGGGGCACCTCGACATAGACCCCACATTCAGGCCCAGAGGTTTTCGGGCCGGATGTGGGCTCTTTCTTTTGTAGCCCCCGGTCGAGCCCCTCGTCGAGCTTCCTCGCTGCCACGCAAAGCCCGGCCAATACCCGAGCGGGATTTGCAGATCTTCCAAATCCACAGGACCGGCATGACGGTTCGCAAGTTGGCCGGCAAATACGCTCTCTCAGAGAAAAGAGTGTGGGAAATCTGTGGCAATGTTCGGCGCTCACTGGCAACCCTCTCGCAGGAGACTTGATGTAGTAGCTGAGCGATACAGGCCCTGCCCTCGCCCGGCCCGTTGCCCCTATCCCAATCGACGCCCGCCCGGGTAGCAAGTCACGGCCTTTGGTGGCATAGCTGACGATCCACCTGCTGGCAGGTTCGCGCACCAGCAGAACGCAGCCTCAATCCGCGCCTGGGGTCTGGAAAATGTAGAGCTCGCCGGACACACCCGTGGCCACCAACTGTCCACCATCCGGGGAGAGATACAGCCAACCTAATGCCTCGCGGCGCTCGGCCAGTCCCGGAGTGACGGCCAGGGTCTCGATCAGGCGCAGGTCATGGGCGTCCAGCACGCAGATCTGCCCGGCCAGCGTCTCGCGGCCGACCGTGAACATCAGCCGGCCATCGGCCGAGCGTGGGCCGGCCCCGGCGCAGCCTTCGGGCAGACCGGCCGGTGGCTGATAATTCCCGGCAACCTTGCCCGTGTCCAGGGTGTAGCCCTGATTGTTGATGTAGAACAGGTTGTGCTCGACATCCGCGCCGAAGAACTCCGGGAAGTGCGGGTTGAGGGTGATCATGCCGGTGTAATACTCCAGCGGCGCCGACTCGACCACGTACTGCCGGGCGCCGGAGTCCACATTCCAACTGACGGCCGTCCCCCAACTGCCGAAGCCCACCAGTTGGTTGCGCCCTGGCACAAACCGCAGGCCGCGGATGAAGATGCGCGAGGCCGTGAAGCCTTCGCCGTAGGCATCCACGATGGTCTCTTCAAACAGGTGCAGAAACTCGCCGGTGGCGGCGTCCCATAGACGGATCGTGCAGTCCTGGCTGGACGAAGCCAGCCAGCGCCCGTCCGGCGAGAAGGCCAGCGCGAAGACCCGATCCCGGTGAGCCTCGATCCGGCGCACTACCTGCCCGCTGCCGGCGGCCAGCAGCGTGATCGCGCCATCCGAACCGCCCAGCGCCACCAAATCACCCGACGGGGCGGCTGCATAGGTGACAGCCGGATAGCGGCCGCGCAGGGCGCCATCTCGACTCCGCCGGATCTCCACCAAACCGGCCCGCTCGACCAGCAGGTAGCGGCTGTCGGCCGTGTAGGCCACGGCCCCGGAGGGTCCGTTGAAGTGCCAGGCGCTGAAGGCCAGCTGGCCCTGGTCGAGATCCCAGAGCTGAACGGCGCCATCAGTATAGGCCACGAGCATCTGGCGCCCGTCTGGCGAGTAGGCGAAGGCGCGCACCGGGCGCGAGAAGCCCCCGAACGTGAGGCGCAAGGTCCCGTCAGCGGCGTCATAGACGCGCACAGCGCTATACTGGTCCGAGTACAACCGGTACAGCACTGCGAAACTCCCCCCATCGGGCGCGAAAGCTCCCTGCTCCGGCGCGGCCAGCACCGGCGTCCACGCGTTGCCGCAATAGCTGAAGTGGCTCAGCTCGCAGCCTTCCGGCTCGGAGCGCGCCAGCACGCTGACGTACGGCGCCGGGTCGGTCAGGGCGTACAAGGTCTGCCGAGCCTGGCGGTCACGCATCTCTCGGATGGCCACTTCTTCGACGTCGATGGCTTCCTCAAACACGTACTTCACATGGCTGCGAAATTGCCGGCGGCCATCGGGTGCGTTGACCACCAGATCCTGGCCCGCCAGCGCCCAATCGGCCGGCCGCAGCCAGACCTGCTCGGCAGCGCCGCGCTCCAAATGCCCGTCGGCCAGCACGACCTCGCCCTGCCCCTTGTCTGCTTCCAGGCGCACCCGGCTGCCATCCTGGCTGATGCACAGGCGGTCGTACCAGTAAGGTGACGGGAACGGCAGCCAGCGCGGCGGGCGGCCGGGCTCGTGGAGGTCGTAGATGGCCAGGCCGAGTGCGCTGCCAACCACAAAGGAGCGGCCGTCTGGCGCAAAGGCCACGCCCAGGATAGCGCCTTTGCCCCACTGAGCCGTCATGGTGAGGCCGGCGACATTGTCGGCGCCGATAGCCGCGCGCGGCTGGGCTGACGGGATGCCTCTGGGCGCAGGGGAGGCCTCGGCTGCCTGGGCCGGCAGCACAGGCCCGGACCAAAGGAAGCCCAGCACGAGCGCGGCCAGCCCCATATAATGTGAGAGGCGGCGCAGGAGATCGACGATGAAGCGCAGCGGCAGGCGAGCGGTCTTGGAGTTCATGGGGCCCTCCCTTGTGGCGGATTTGTCTGGGAGGACTGTAGCGCGGCAGTATTACATGTGGGCTGGCCGGCGGTGGCAGACTGGTAATGTCCCTGTTACAGGCTGGTAATGCTACTCCAACACTCGACTTGAAACCCGGGACTGCTCGTTACGTGAGGCACTTCAAAGCCCGGGACGCCCGGGCACCCGCAGGGGCACCAAAAGCAACGGCCTGGGAAATCCCAGGCCGTTTTGTTGTCGGGC
>CALFZO010000018.1 GCA_937952305.1 uncultured Anaerolineales bacterium
GTGCTGGCGGCCTCGACCGGCGCCGAGGCTGTGGTAGAAACGACCTGCGCAGCGCCCAAGACTATCTCTGTGTCTTGCTTGAACAGGCCCGGCTGCGCGATCACCATGAATCGACCCTGCGCGAACAACACAGCCGCGCCTGATGCCGGCACAATAACGCTCTCGCCTTTGCTCTTTAGGTTGGGAGACGATGTCAGGATGGGCAGGCCGACGGGTGCAAGGCTCGTGATCGGAAGAGTGGCCGTTACCTCTGCTCCAAACGTGGCCGCCGGCAGGAAGCTCTCTGTCGGCGCGCTCATCGCCGCCACGCTCGCGGCGGAAATCGGCGTGGCCGCCGGCGTTGGCCCGGCTGGTTCCGCTAAGATGACTGTTGCGGTGGTTGCCTCGGCGGGTGTGGTAAGTGTCTCAGATGCGGTGGGAGCCCCACTCGCCGTCGCGGACATGGTCTCGATCGTCGTTGCCTGGGCAATAGGCGCGCTTGTTTCAGGTTGGCGCAATAGGGATGTGGTGAGCGGGAGGCCGGCCGCGCTGAACAACAGGTTCGCCGTCACGGCTAGACGCGTGGTTCGCTCAACCCAGGCAGACAGGCGCTTGAAACGCATAACCATACTCTCCCTGAAGGCTGGCCGGAAATGCCGATCACTCGACGTGACCCGCCTTGTGTCGATTTGTCTTGATGTGGATTGACTTAGGGGAAGATAAGCGTAGCCCCCTGAGCGACTGCAGAGGCAACATAACACAAGGTTGGCGGCGCGAGCAATTGACGAATGTCATTCGACGCGGTTAACTTGTGCAGGAGGTTGATAAATGGCGCCTGCCCGACCGTGATTTTGTCCACGAGAAGAGCGGGCTGAAATTCAGCGACTCAATAGCGGGGTTTTCACCTCCACAATAGCCGTGAGCTCTCGATGGCTCCCCTTGTTTCACCGTTCATGCGCGTGTTACACACGCCCTGGCTACAGTTCCAGCGCCCCGAGGTTCAGCTCGATCTCGGCCTCGGGCGCTTCGGCCGGCGCGACGGGTTGCTCGGCGCCGAACTGGCCGACACCGCTGATCATCAGCGACACGATCAGAGTCGCCACACCGCTCTCGTCTGGGTGCGCGCCGGCGGCCAGGCGCGCCTGCCGCTCCTCCCAGACCTTCTCGATCAACGTGATGAGCCGGGCATGCCCGCCTCGATAGAACGTCAGGCGAACGGGCAGCACCAGCGACCCGTTCTCGCGGACCAGAAACGGCCCGCGCCGGAGGGGCTTACGTGGAGCCGGCGGCGCACCCAAGATCAGGTCAGCCATGCTTCTTGGCCCCGTACTTCCACAGCCCGCGCACGTTGCTCGTCACCGGGTCCGCCGGCCAGTGCAGGGCGGCGCCCTTCGTGGTGAGGGCCCATTTCAAGCGCTCGCCCAGCACGATCGCGCCGCCGCCGGTCGGGATGACGGCCGTGAAGCGCGCGAGCTTGGGCCAGATGCGTTTGACGGCGGCCAGGATTTCGCCCAGCCAGGTCTCCAGTTGCGCGCCGGAGACAGACAAAGCGCCGCCGCGGAGCAGAGCGTCGGTCTCGACCAGGTCGTGGCCGTTGCTGGTGAGGATTTCGAGCAGCCGGCGCACGCCGACCTCGGCGCCGCCGACGTGCCGCTCCATCACCTGCCCGGATTGGACCACGAACAGGTCGAGCGTGTTCATGCCGATGTCGATGACGGCGACCTCGGTCTTGCCGGCGCCGGGGCGGGGGGCCAACTGCTCATCGTAGAGCCAGTCCAGGTATGCGCCCACTGGCTGCGCCAGCACCTTGAGGCCTGTGACCGTGAACGTTGTCTCATCTCCGTTGACAGTGAAGACGTGGGTGCGTTTATAGCCCTTGAGCGACTCCAGGACGCTCTGCGCCTCGGCCGTATCCTGGAGGAGTGGAACCGGCAGGCCGACAACCAGCACGGCCTCGACCAGGGCCTCGCCGTCTTGCGCCCGTGCGTGCTCGATCACTTTGGGCAATGCCACGGCGACGGCCCCATAGAATAGGGCGGTGCGCTCCGGGCTGGTGATGGCGCCGTAGTCCATGCTGGTGAGCGGGTCGCCCTTCGCCCAGGCATATGGTCCGACGGCGAATCGCTGGCCGTCGAAGCCGATGACCGGCACGTTGCGGCCGGCTGTTCTCAGGCCGATCCCGGCCAGGCCCACGTCGCGCGGGCGGGACACCGCCGACTGGAGCATCCCGATCTGGCCGTCGACGCAGACCTTGGTGTTGCCGTAGCCCGGGTCCAAGGCCATCACGAGCGGCAGGGCGCCGGGTTTGGAGGTGATGGGCATCTCAGTTCCTTTCCAGCGTCACCTCGGCCAGGGCAGGGCGGGGGCCGAAGCGGCTTGCAGGGCGACCAATTGGTCGTAGCAGTTGTGCTCGAGGTCGTGGGCGTCGATCACGCGCCACTCGAAGCGTGTCAGGGAATGTCCGGCCTGCGCCAGGACGCGCCGGACGACGGACGCTAGCTTGTGCTCATATAGATCGCGCCACGGGCGCGCCACCGCCATGACCGCGGCGTCGTCCTGGATGGCCAGGAGCGCCCCGAATTGCCGGGCGCCGGTGGAGATAGATGGGACGGTTTCCTGCCGGATGCGCTCCAGGGCGGCCCGCCAGAGCTGGCCGGCCTCCGAGGCCCAATAGCGCTGCTCGGCTTCCGCCTGGCGCTCTTGTTCCGCTTGCCGGAGTTCGCTCCAGGCCTGCAGTTCCGCTGCCTGGGTCGCCTCCTCGGCGGTCGGAGGTTCGGCGGCGCCGGCCTCGGCCAGCTCGGCGGTCAGACCCAAGGCGTCGAGGGCCAGGCTGGCACGCCGACGCAGCTCCGCGTAGCTGTTCTTGGGCGCGCTGAAGCCAGTCCAGGCATCGCCGCACGCGGCGCGGAATTCGATGCCGCGCCGGAGTTGATCGGCCTCCAGGGCTGGCTCAGCGGGTGCTTCGCGCAGCGCCTGGAAGAGGCGCGCGGCCGCGCGTGGGCCAGCGGCCGCAATCTCCTGGAAGAGTGCCGGGCAGGCGGCCTCCGGGTCGACGGCCACGGCCGCCGCCCAGGAACCCGGCGAGGTCTTGCCGGTGGTGATGCCCCACAGCACCAGCGCCGCGAAGTTCGCGCCGGAGCAGTTCGACTCGCGCAGGCCCTGGCGATGGCGCGGCGTCACGCCGGCCGTGCGGATCAACCGAGCCAGGCCCCATTCATCGACCGATTCCAGAGGGGGCGCTTCGACCTCCTCCCGGCTTGGGCCGGCGGCCGAGCTTGAAGAGGACTCCCCGGCATAGTTTTCGGAGTGGGTGAGCTTAAGTGAGTTTAAAACTCTCCAAGATTCCTCACTTGCGCCCCCGTCCGGGTCCAGGATTCCTCGTTTGGCGGAACCTGTGGGTCCAGGATTCCTCACCTGGCCGGCCGGCGTGAGTCCAGGTTCCCGGGTTTGGTCTTCGGCCGTAAGTCCAGGTTGTTCCACTTGGTCGTCGCCGCGGGCGAGCTGGGCCGCTTGATGCGGCGCGACCAGAGGTTCGTCCAGGGCCACATCCGTGAAAAGCAGGTCCACCCGGTTGGGAGCGTTCGGGTCCCGGCCGCGCCGGCGCCGGACGGCGAAGAACTGCTGCATCGCCCAGTCGTCGCCCGCGTCGGCGGCCGGCGGACGCTCGTCCACCGAGCCCCGGCGCTCGCGCGCTTTCTGGCGGGCCTGCTCCGCTTTGCGGCGGCGACGGTCAGACGAAGCCGTGAGCCACTCGCGGATGGTATGACCTTGCACGCTGTAGCGCGCGGTGAGGATCTGGAACCCGTCCTCGATCAAGACCTCGGTGCGGCGGGTCTTCTTGCGCGGGTCTTCCCAGCACTGGTCGCGCAGGTCGGCGACGAGCATGGCCGCACCGTGCCCGAGGCGCGGGAGCCAGTGCTCAAAGAAATAGTGCGTGATGAAGACGTGGTCTTTGTCGGGCGGGATCAGGCACCGGTACAC
>CALFZO010000019.1 GCA_937952305.1 uncultured Anaerolineales bacterium
CGTCTACACCGAGCTGTATGACGTCGAATACGAAAAGGTCGGCCTCTATACGGCCGAGCGCCAGCCTAAAACGCTCGGGTGTGATCCGGCCGCCATCAATGCCGATACCGTGGTGATCTTTGACCTGACGCCGCTTCGCCCTGAGTGTGACCTGATCAGCGCCGTCGGCGCGGCGCAGGTGAGCGTCCTTATCTCGCACCATGGCCGCCAGCCCATGGATGGCTGGCTATTCTGGGCTTGGGATTCAAGCGCGGAGGAGCTTGGCCGGCAGCCGGTCAGCCTGCGCCCGTTTGAGATTGTTGGGCCGATCACGATGGCTGTTCCGGTCCCGGACGGCCCGGCCCAGCTGCGCCTGCGGGTCTGGATCAGTGATGAGGCCGGCCGGCGCGCAGCGGACAGTTTTCTGGACGTGGTGGTGGCCGCGCCAATGGCTGAGTCCGAGTCGATGCGGAGTGTGTCATGAGCGACCGTTGGACGCCAGAGCAGGCCCGGGTCTGGCATGAGCGCCAGCCGTGGCTGGTCGGGTGCAATTTCATCCCCAGCACCGCTATCAACCCGATCGAGATGTGGCAGGCCGCCACGTACGACGCGGCCACAATTGAGCGGGAATTGGGCTGGGCGCAAGGGCTGGGGTTCAATAGCGTCCGGGTCTATCTGCACGACCTGCTCTGGGTGGAAGATGCACCGGGTTTCAAGCACCGGATCGATCGGTTTCTGACGACCGCCGCCCGGCATGCCATTCGGCCGGTGTTGGTGTTGTTTGATGATTGCTGGAACCAGCAGCCGGCGCTCGGCCCGCAACCGGCGCCACAACCCGGCATTCATAATTCGGGCTGGGTGCAGAGCCCAGGATCAGCGGTCGTGCTGGACAGCGGACAATGGGGTCGCCTGGCGGATTATGTTGGGGATGTCGTGGGCGCATTCGGGCGAGATGAGCGCGTCCTGATGTGGGACCTGTATAACGAACCCGGCAACAATCACCTGGGGGAGCGCTCACTGGGGTTGCTGAGCGCTGCCGTGGGCTGGGCCCGGGTGGCGCAGCCGCGCCAGCCCCTGACGATCGGCCTCTGGAACGAAAGCCTGGCGGCGCTGAACGACTTCCAGTTAGCCAACTCCGATGTGATCACCTTCCACAACTACCAGGAGGCCGCCAGCCTGGAGCGACAGATAGCCACGCTCCAGCCCCTGGGCCGACCCATTCTGTGCACCGAGTATCTGGCGCGGACCCAAGGCAGCCGGTTTGAGACTCACCTACCGATCTTCCGGCGCGCCAACGTGGGGTGCTACAACTGGGGGCTGGTCAGCGGCAAGACGCAGACCGTTTTTCCATGGGGCTCCCAGGCCGCCAGCCCGGAACCGGCCGAGTGGTTCCATGACATCCTGAGGCCAGACGGCTCACCGTATAGCCGTGCCGAGGTCAGCCTCATACGGGCGATGACGTTGGCCGCTGACCAAGACTGATAGGGAAGTACCAAGGACAAGAAGCGCCCCGGTGTAAGCCGGGGCGCCTTTGTTCTTGATGGTCCTATTCGGTGCAGGTGCAGGCCGGCAGGGGCCGGGTGTGGAGCTCCACGCCCTGGCCGCTGACGCCGAAGCCATACACGGCCCAGTCCGGCCAGACCGCCTTGAGCGTGGCCTCGGCCTGACGATAGGCAGCCGCGCGGAGTTCGCGGGGCAGGTCGTCCGGGAACGTGAACCTGTGAATCGCAGTTCCGTCCGCGCAGGCCGTGAGCGTGTGCGTGATGGGCACCGGCACCTCCGGCCCGGCCAGGGCCTGGGCCAGCGCGGCCGCGTGGGTCAGGCTGGTGATGTTCGCGGGCGGGTGTCGGCGCACGAAGCCCTGGGCGCGCAGGTTGCGCGCCCACAGCGCGGCGAAGGCCTCGGCCTCGCGCACCTGGCGCGGCAGCCAGACCAGCTGGCGCTGGGGCGTGATGGTGCAGACGATGTGGGCGCGCCCGAAGCCGCCAGGCTCCAGGGTCAGGGGGACCCAGCCCTGGAACGTGCCGCGGCTGGCCCGGGCGATGGCCTCGAGCGAAAAAACCATCTCGGGGTCGCGAGTTTGGTCGCCGCCGCGCTCGACGTAGTGCGTGATGGAGACTTCATCGCCGTGCCGCTCGACGACCAGCGGCAGCCAGGGGTCGTTGGCGACGCGCAGGTGAAAGTCCGGGGCGGATCGGAAGGCCTCCGCCAGGCCGTGGAAGTAGAGCAGGTCGAAGACGACCCGCCGCATTTGGGTAGAGCCATTCATGTGGTTGTCCTTGTGGGTGGCCGCGTGTGGGAGCGCCGGCAAACGGGGCCAGGGGCTGTCGGACCAGAAGACCCGGACATGGAGGTCCGGGCAGATGGGGGACGAAGCCGGGTGGGCTCCGTCGACGGATGAGCGCACCTGTCGGTGCGAGACTCAGCGGGTGGGTGGCCCATCCAGGCTGGGCCGCATCGTCAGGCGGCCTGACGATGGATCAGGGTGTGAGGATGGGGAAAGAAGACCGGCAGGCCTGGGTGGGCCTGCCGGTGTGGTCATGCGTATTCAAGTGTTGCCACGGACGGGCGTCAGCGCCCCTCTTGGGCGAGCCCGAGCCGGCTCACGACCTCGGCGTGCGAGAGACGCCGGCCTGAGCGCGGCCGCGGCTGACCGGCCGGCGGCACAGGGACGTCGGTCAGGGTCAGCACCGGCTGGTCGAGCGCGCGGCGCCAGTCGTTCAGCAGCGCCGTCAGTTCGGTGAGGGAGTCGGCCTCGCCCGTGACCGGTTCGCTGCAGGCGATGACGCGGTCGTCTTCGGCATAGAAGGCTTCGCGAAGGGACAGCCCGCCGTCCGCCTCGCGGAAGACGCGGTAATTCCAGGTGGTCATAGGTCTACCTCCTGCCCGCCGGCCAGCAGCCGGCCTCCGGGCTTCCGGCCGACGCGTTCGATCTCGACGACCCGGACAACCTCAACCACATTGTACAGCACGCGCAACTCGCCCAGGCGCAGCTCCCAGTCGGCGACCGGGTTGGGCCGCAGGCGTTTCCGGTTGCGGGTTTCGACGGTGGGTTCATGGCGCAGCTGCCGGTCAATGGCGGCCAGCACCAGGACCTGTTCAGTCCGGCGCAGCCAGCTCAGATCGCGGAGGGCAGCCTCGGTGTATTCGATTTCATAGGCCATGGGGCCTCGGGTGGGATGGTCTGGCCGATCACTCGGTCAGCTGAGAGCAGCCGGCCAGAAGTAGCCGGCCATGCGCTGGTGCAGCGCGATCAGCAGCTGCAGGTCGTTCACGGCGTAGGCGGCCTCGGTGCGCCAGTCCAGGCCGGCGACATCGGCGCCGGTCACGCCCGGCAGTTCATTCGGCAGGCCGTACAACTCGGCCACCGTCTTCAGGCCCTTGCCCGGCCCCCACTGGTACAGCAGGGCATACAGGTCGCGGACTGGTTCGGATCGGTACCGGGCCAGCACCGGCAGGACGGCCGGCGGCGGGGCCTGCAGCGCCATCGAGCGGCGCAGCAGGAA
>CALFZO010000020.1 GCA_937952305.1 uncultured Anaerolineales bacterium
CGCCCGCGCACCCTGCCGGCCGCCGCCGCGCCCGTCGTCGTCGGCGCCGCCGTGGCCTGGTATGCCGGCGTCTTTCAGTGGCTGCCGGCGCTGGCCGCGCTGGCCGGCGCGCTGTTGCTGCAGATCGGCGCCAACCTGGCCAACGACATCTTCGACTATCAAAAGGGCGCGGACACGCACGCGCGGCTGGGGCCGGTGCGCGTCACCCAGGCCGGCCTGCTCAGCCCGCGCCAGGTGCTGGCCGGCATGTGGCTGACCTTCGGGCTGGCCGCGCTCGTCGGCGTTTATCTGATTTGGGTCGGCGGCTGGCCGATTCTGGTGGTCGGCGCGCTCGCCATCCTCGCCGCCCTGGCCTACACCGGCGGGCCGTTCCCCTTTGGCTACTACGGCCTGGGCGATGTCTTTGTCTTCATCTTCTTCGGGCTGGCCGCGGTCTGCGGCACCTATTACGTCCAGGCCGGGACGGTCAGCGCCCTGGCCGCCTGGGCGGCCGTGCCGATGGGCCTGCTGGTGACCGCCATCATCGTCGTCAACAACCTGCGCGATATCGACACGGACCGGGCCGCCGGCAAACGGACGCTGGCCGTGCGGCTGGGGGCGCGCGGCGCGCGCTACGAATACCTGGGGCTGGTGGCCGGCGCGTACGTGGCGGCGCTGGCGATCTGGCTGAGCGGCGTGGGGCCGGCCGGGGTGCTCCTGACCGTGGTCTCGCTGCCGCGGGCCGTCTTCTGGACGCGCGTGGTCTTCGCCACCGACGGCCGGCCGCTCAACGCGGCCCTGGCCGGCACCGGGCAGCTGGCCCTGTTGTATGCGCTCTTGTTCGCGATGGGGTTGTTGCTGCAGCCGTACTTCGGTTAAACACCGCGCGGCCAACCATGTCTCGGCATGGTTGGCCGCGCGCAGGCGTCCGCCCAGCGCCCAACAGCGCTATTTCTCCGGGATCTGCGCGTCCGGGCTGATCTTGCGCAGCCGGCCCACCAGGCGGGCGCGCACCTTGCTGTCGCGCTCGGTCACCAGGCGCAGCTTGAGCGCCTTAACCTTGGCCTTCTTGTTGCGGCGCCGCTTGATTTCGCGGTCGCGTTCCACCATCGGCATAAAATCCTCCGTGCGAACTGTTTGCGGAAGCGCCATCTTAACACAGACCGGCGCGGCCCGCCAAGCGCCCGGCCGGCTTAGGGCCGCGGTGTGGCCGTCGGCGCCGGCCCGGGGGTGGCCCCTTCCGGCACAGCCGTCCCGGCCAGAAACTCGCGGCAGATGGCCATGCTCTCTTCGTAGCTGCCCAGCACCGTGCCGTCGTCTGGGGCGTAGTTAAGCGCCTGGTTGAGGTAGAACGGGGCTTCACTCGGCCCACACTCGCGGTAATAGGCCATCAGGTTGCCGAGCGTGTAGTAATACTCCAGCGAGCGTCCGTCCAGGGGCATCGGCGCCACCGTCACTCGCTCTGTGTTGGAGACCTCGTATTCGCCGCCCAGGATGGCTAACAGCAGCGAGGGCTTGGCGCTCTCGTAGTTCTTGCGCTTGAAGTACAGCACGCCCAGCCGGCCATGGATGTTGGGGTTCCACGGCTCCAGCCGCAGCGCCTGGTCGAGGTATTGCTCGGCCGTGCCAAGCTCGTCGATCTGGATGAAGGTGCGGCTCAAATCCAGATACGGCTGCACATTATTGGGGTCGATCGAGTTGGCCTTGCCGAAGTACAGGATGGCCTGCTCGAAGTCCTTGAGCGCGCGGAAGTTCAGGGCGATCCGGCGATAGGTGTCGATGATGTTCGGGTTGAGCGCCAGGGCGTCCTGGTAGCGCTTGATGGCGCCCTCGTAGTTGCCGACGCTCTCGTTGGAATAGCCCAGCGCCAGATGCGCCTCCAGCAGCGTCGGGTCCAGCTGCAGGGCCAGCTGCGCTTCCCGGAAGCCCTGCTCGGTGTTCAGCGCGTCGTTGAGGATGTAAGAGTAGTAGGCGTGCGCCGGTGCGTAATTGCCATCCAGGGCGATGGCCTGGACGGCCGTGGCCCGCGCCTCCTCGAGGCGCCCGTTTTCACGCAGCGCCCAGGCGTTCACGGCTTTGGCCTTGGCGTTTTCCGGCGCCGCCAGCACCGCAAACTCGGCCGTCTCGAGGGCTTCCACGTCCAGCTCGGCAAACAGTTGGACGCGCGCCAGGCCCACCCAGTAGTCGACGTTCTTGCTGTCGATTTCCAGCGCGCGCTGGTAGGCCTTGACGGCCAGCTCCAGCTTGCCGGCCGCGAACTGGGCTTTGGCCTCCTCCGCCCAGGAGATCGGGTTGCGCGTCGGGGTCGGCGTGGGCACAAACGGCGGCTGCACCTGACCCTGCTCGAACAGGCTGTACAACCACAGCGCGCTCACAATCAGCCCGGACCACAGGGCAATCCGCCACAAACTAGACCGGCGGCCGGAACGCCGCAGCGGCACAGAACGTCCTCGTAGGTACATAGATCAACCTTCACTGAATTACCGCCCCTTCAGGCGCATCTTATCATCCGCTAGAAATGAGCGTCAAGAAAACGCAGATGAGACGGTGGTTAGTCGGCCCGCGCCGCAGCGGCCGGCGTGATACCTATTTCTCCAGGCCGCGCCGGGCGCACCCCTGACCCGAAGAGGCCGGCGGCGACGATAGCGTTTATAATGCCTCGGCTTCAGTCAACGACCATCTCCATGAGCGTGTCCTCTGACTCTTCTTCCAGGCAGCCGCACCACTCGACGCGGCTCCTCTCCACCCTCGGCCTGATCTTCGCGGCCGTGCTCTTGGTGGTTCTCGGGTTGGCGGCCTGGACCGGCTACCAGGCCGGGCTGACCACGCGCGAGGACCAACTGCGCGCCACCCAGACCGTGGACCTGCAGGCTCAGTTCGACCTGGGCGTGGCCGATCTGGCCGCGCAGCGCTACCGGATGGCGGCCGCCCGCTTCGAGTACGTGCTCAGCCAGGCGCCGGATTACCCCGACGCGCGCGCGAAACTGGCCGCGGCCCAAGCCGGCCTCAACGTCACCCCCACCCCGCCGCCGCCCACGCCGCTGCCCGTCACGGGCGAGGATCCGGCCGACCTGCTCGCCCTGGCGCAAGCCTACGTGGAAGCCGGCAACTGGGACATGGCCTTGTCGCAGCTGACGCGCCTGCACGCTCTGGACGCCGAGTACGAGCGCCTCACGGTCGAGGGCCTGCTTTTCCAGGCGTTGCGCGGCCGCGGGGTCACGCGCATCCAGGAAGACGAGATGGAGGCTGGCATCTTCGACCTGGATCAGGCCGCCGCCTTCCAGCCGCTGGACGCCGATGCCCGCAGCTTCCGCGCCTGGGCGCGCCTCTACCTGGCCGCCAAAAGCTATTGGGGTCTGGATTGGCCCAAGACCGTGGCGATCCTGGGCGAACTCTACGTGCTGGCGCCCAACTTCAAGGACACGACGCGCCTGTACTACCAGGCTTCGCGCAATTACGCCGACCTGTTGTACGCGGCCGGCGACCCTTGCAGCGCCGCCCAGAACTACGCCACCGCCCGGCTGCTCTTTGACGACGCCCAACTGGCGGAACGGCAGGCGGCGGCTCAAGCGGAGTGTGTGCCTACGCCAATCCCGTCCGGAACAGAAGCGACGGCGACACCGTCTCCATAAAGGCTCGGACGGTCCGCGCCCCTTACGTCCACTTGCCCCGCCGTGGATTGCCTGATATAGTCCCGCGCGGTGCTCCAGACGGGGGCGGCTTTGGCCGCCTTTTTTGTTGAATCCAACTGCCCGCCTTAGCCGCGGGTTCGCGGAACGGTTCGACTCCAACAAGCGGCCGCCCTGGCCGCCATCAGAAGAGGTTCAGGTTATGCGCACGGAAATTCGCATCGGCCATCGCGGCGCCGGCTCTCGGGCCGCCTACTCACCGGCTGGCCGCTGGCTGGCCGGGCTGCTGCTGGCCAGCCTCGTGCTGGGCGCGTGCGCGACCCCGGAAGCCGGCTTCACGCCCCTGAGCGCCAACCGGCCGGTGGCCCAGGTGCCGGATGGCCTGACGGTCAGCGCCAACCCGGCCGCGCTGACGCAGGACTTCGGCGTCCGCATCGCCGTGGCTACCGCAGACGCGCTGGCCGGCGGCCAGGCAGCGGATACCGCCGCCGCCGCGTACGCCGCGCAGCCAGCCTCCCTCACCCTGGCCAGCCCGCTGTTCAGCCTCGCCACGCAGGGCGCGGCTCCAGCCCAGCTCTTCGTGTCCGTGGTGATGCCCTCCGGCGCCGAGCCTGCCCGCTATGACCTGTACGCCTGGGATGGGCAGAGCTGGAGCTTCCTGCCCTCGGCCGCGCGCGGCGGCCAGCGTGTGGCGACGGTGGCGACGCTGCCGCAGGCCCTGGCCCTGTTTGAAACAGCTCCGGCCTCACCGCAGGCCTGGGTCCAGATCGAGCCCGGCGACACCCTGGACGCTGGCGCGCCCGCCGACGCCGCGCTCCTGGGCGGCGTGTCCGCTCAGGCCGATGGCGCCCTGGGCGGCGTCCTGCCCAACCTGCCGGCGGGCTTCGGCGCCCCGCTCTACGCCGTCGTCCGCGGTGATGGCGTCCAGTTGGCGGCTCTGCTGGCCGACCCGGCGGCGCGCGCTGTGCACATTCAGACCCTCACCGGCTTTGCCGTCGCCGGCGGATACGCCGGCCTGGCCCTCGATTACTCCAACCTCGCCGACACCCAGCAATCCGATTTCACCAGCTTCGTCAACGGGCTGCGCGACCAGTTGCACGCGCAGCGCAAAGCGCTGGTGGTCTACCTGGACCTCCCCGCCAGCCCGGCCGCCCCGCTGGGCGGCTACGATTGGCGCACGCTGGGCGCCGCCGCCGACGCGCTGCTGGTGCGTCTGCCCGCTGACCCCGCCGCGCTGACCAGCGGCGCGGCCGAGACCTCGCTGGTCTGGGCGCTGGGCGAAGTGACGCGCACCCGGCTCAAGCTGGCTACGTCGGCGCTGGCGGTCTCGGCGGGGGCGGACGGTTACACCCTGGTCGAGCCGAACGCCGCGCTCGCCACCCTCGGCGCGTCCCAGGCCGTGGACCTGCCGGAGACTCTGTATGCGGGCCAACCCGTGACGCTGACGCTATCCGGGCAGGGCCAGTCGCTCGAGTTCGACGCCGCCGTCCAGGCGCCGGTCTATCGCTACCTCGCCGACGGCCAGACGCGCACGGTCTGGCTGACCACGGCGGCCGCCATCCGCCAGCGTCTGGCGCTGGCCGAGCGCCTCAATCTGGGCGGCGTCGTGCTGACCGACTTGTATCGGGCCGGCCTGCCCGGCGACGTGGCCGACGCCTTGGTGAGCTATCGCACCAACACCACCGTGGCCGAGCCCGGTCAACCCAGCCTGCGCTGGACGATTTCGGGCGAGGGCGGTGTGGTTGCTCAGGGCGAAAGCCAGCCGGACGAGACCTACGTCTTCATACCGGAGAAAGCGGGCCAGTATCAGGCCGCGGCTCAGTTACAGCTCGGCCGCCAGACCAACGATCTGGGCTCCGTGCCGCTGCAGGTCGCCGAGGTCGTCGCCACGCCGCCGCCGACTACGGCGGGTTCAGGCAACACCGGGGGGACGGGCGGCAACACCGGCGGCACCGGCAACACCAATACCGGCGGGAATACCGGCAACACCGGCAATTCCGGAAACTCCGGCGGCTCCGGCGTCTTTGTCCCGCCGCCGCCCATCGCCGCCGGCATCTTTGAGTTGGGCGGCCAGGTGCCGGGCTTCATCTCCCACCCCGCGTTGATGCAGCAGGCCGGCATGAAGTGGGTCAAGTTCCAGGTGCGCGGCGGCGGCAGCGACCTTTTGGCCGCCGGCAAGGCGGCCGGCTTCAAGGTCATGCTCAGTGCCGTCGGCGACAAGAGCCGCGCCACCGATCCTGCCTACTGGGCCGAACTGGCCAGCTGGCTCGGCGGGCTGGCCGCCCAGGGCGCGGACGCCATCGAGGTCTGGAACGAACCCAACCTGGAGGCAGAATGGCCGCACGGCCAGATCAGCGGCGCCACCTACACGCAGATGCTGGCCAAAGTGTACGCCGCGATCAAGGCCGCCAACCCGAGCACCATCGTCATCAGCGCCGCGCCGGCTCCCACCGGCGCCGAGGCCGCCTTCCCCGGCGCCGTCATGAACGACGACAACTTCCTGCGCCAGATGGCGGAGGCGGGCGCGGCCAATTACATGGACTGCGTCGGCATCCACTTCAACAGCGGCACCACTTCGCCCAACGCCACCACCGGCAGCGCGCTCAGCGGTTACCACTATTCGTATTACTTCTGGCCGATGGTGGACCTGTATTACAATTCCTTCGGTGGCAGCCGGCCGCTGTGCTTCACCGAACTGGGGTATCTCACCAGCGAAGGCTACGGCGCCCTGCCCGCCAACTTCTCCTGGGCCGCCAACACCACCGTCAGTCAACAAGCGCAGTGGCTGGCCGAGTCGGCCAGCCTGGCGGCCAGCAGCGGCAAGGTGCGCCTGATGATCATCTGGAACGTCGATTTCACCGTCTACGTCGGCGATCCGCAGGCCGGCTACGCGATGGTGCGGCCGGGCGGTGCCTGCCCCGCCTGCTCGGCGCTGGATGCCGTGATGCCGTAGACCGGCCCAGGCTGGCCCGCTCCCGCCCTGAAAGGAAAGACCATGACGAACGTGAACCCGGACTCAGGTCCGACGCAACCCGCCGGGGCGCCGTTGCCGCTCGGCGCCATTATCGGCATCGTGGTGGTAGCGCTGGTCGGTGTGGCCATGCTGGCGTACGCTCTGATCGGCCTGTTCAATGCCCCCGCTCCGGCTGGCGCACCCACGGCCATCGCCAACGTCCCGGCCACGACCGGGCCGGCCACGCCGACGCGCGCCATCCTGATCCCGACGGTGACCAGCGCGCCCGAGACCGCGCCCACCGACGCGCCGACCGCGGCACCGGTAGCCTCGGACACGCCCGCAGCCGCCGTGACTGATTCGCCCGCGGCCACGGCCGCGCCGACCGGCCCGGCGGTCACGATCATCCTGCCCGCCAACGTCCGCTCCGGGCCGGGCGTCAACTATCCCGTCATCGGCGGCTTGCAGTCCGGCGCCACGGCGGAAGCCGTCGGCCGCGATTCGTCGGCCACCTGGTACGTCGTCAACTATCTCGGCGCCCAGGGCTGGGTCTCCAACCAGGTCGCCCAATACAGCGGCGACACCAACGCCCTGGCTGTCGTGGCCGCGCCGCCGCCGCCGGCGCCCACGTCCGTCCCGCCCACGTCTGTCCCGCCCACGGCCGCGCCGACGACGGCCCCGGCTGCCACACAGCCGCCGGCCAATGCGCTTGGCATCCGCGTGGAGTATTTCTACCTGACCAACAACATCACGTCCGTGCTCGTCGGCCAGCCCTTCCAATTCAAGTTCAAGATCGTCAACACCTCGGATCAACCGTTGTACTTCGGCGGCATGGGCGCCATCGCCCTGCCGGGCGGCCCCGCCCAGCCCTCCTGGGAGGCGCGCGCCAACCCCATCCCGCCCAAGGGCGAGTTGGAGTGGGAGGACAACATGACCATCACCAAGGCCGGTGACTACAAGATCCATCTCGGGATCTGCATGCTCGCCAGCCAGCCGGCCTGCGAAAACCCGGCCGGCTGGACCACCTTGAGCGCCGGCATCACCCTGGCCGTGCGCTGACCGCCACGAGGAGACGTTATGGCCCCGAAGCGCAACAGCAACTTGTCGATGTTCATCGGACTGTGGCTCGGCCTGACGCTGGTGGCCGGCGCCGGCGTGTTCGGGCTGCTGTGGTGGGCCCTGAGCGATCGGCCCTCGGCGGCCAGCCCGCAGCCGACCGCACCGGTGACGGTGGCCACCCAGGCTCCGCTGGTCGTCGCGCCCACCGCTACCCTTCCGCCGGCTGCCGGCGGCGGCGGCGAGGCGCCGCCGGCCTGCAACTGGCTGCCCTATCCGGCCTCTGACTTTGGCTATGGCATCCAGGTGCACGCCTTGATCCCGGGCACCGACAACGGCTTGTGGATGACAATGGTCCGTGACAAGCTCGGACTGCACTGGGTCAAGCTGCAGGTGCGCTGGAATGTCATGGAGCCGCAGCCCGGTCAGGTGGACTGGGCGACGCTGGACAACGCCATGGACGCAGCTTGCGCCAATGGCCTGCGCATCATGCTGTCGGTCATCGCGGCGCCGGATTGGACCCACGCCAACCCGCTGCCGCAGGAGTCCGGCGAAGCTCCGCCCGACGATTTCCAGGTCTACGCCAATTTCCTCGGGCAGCTGATCGACCGCTATCCCGGCCGAATCGGCGCGATCGAGGTCTGGAACGAGGCCAACCTGGAGCGCGAGTGGAACACGACCGCGGGCGTCAACGCCGCCGAGTTCGCGCGCCTGGTCCAGGCCGCTCATACGGTCATCAAGGCGCGTGACCCGCACATCCTCGTGATTTCGGGCGCGCCCGCCCCGACGGGCATCAACTGCAATGGCGGGCCGTTCCCGGCCAACTGTGCGCCTACCGGCCGGCCGATCATCGTGGATGATGCCACGTTCATGCAGCAGTTCGCGGCCGCCGGGGGTCTGAACTACGTCGACTGTGTCGGCACGCACTCCAACGGCACCAACCTGCCGCCGACGGCGGATGGCTCCAACCCGCCCGTCGACACGGGTTACAACTTCAAGGGCCCGTGGACGTCACCGCACTACTCGTGGGCGCTCAAGAGCCAGGTGGAGACCTACGCGAAGATTATGCAAGATGCCGGCCTGGTCCGGCCGCAATGTCTGACCGAGTTTGGCTATGCCTCACCCGTGGACGGCGTGGTGACGCCCGGCTACGAGTTCGCCCTGGACGTGACCGAGCAGCAGCAGGGCGAGTATCTGGTGCAGGCCTTCAACTGGATGCGCGACTCCGGTTTGGTCAAGCTTGCGTTCCTGTTCAACCTGGACTACGGCCCCAAGGGCGGCGACCCGAGCAGCGACGACAACGTCCTGTTCAGCCTGCTCTCGCGCCAGGGCGCGCCGCGCCCGGCCTTCGACGCCATCAGCGTCATGCCCAAGCAGTGAGGCTGAGTTGGCGCGAGCGCCTGGCGCAACCGTGATCACGCCAGGCGCTCGCCCGTCTCAACGCCGCCCCCTGCCCGCCACATTCCTGCGCTCGCTGCGACCATGAACCGTTCGGTCTGGCTTGGCTGGCTGGCCGTCTGTCTGCTGGCCGCCTGCGTCTCTCCGGCGCCCGCGCCCACGGCCGTGACGCCGTCCACGCCGACGCCGGCCGCTCGCCCCTATCCCCTGCCGCCCTCGCTGGCTTCGCCCGAGTACGGCCTGCACGTCTTCCTGTGGTGGCACGCCGACAACAAGACCGGCTCCAACGATGCGGGCCTGGTCCAGAGCCTGGGCTTTGGCTGGGTCAAGCAGAAATTCCCGTGGCGCGAGATCGAACTACGGCGCGGCAGCTATGACTGGAGCCGGGCGGACCGGGTGGTGACGCTGGTGGAGTCCTTCGACCTGAAGATGCTGGCCCGGCTAGACGTCCCGCCGCAGTGGACCCAGGCCGATCCGTCAGCCGCGCTCGTCAACGGGCCGCCACTGGATCGGCAGGATTTTTCCAACTACTGCGGTGCCATCGCCGCGCGCTACCGCGGCCGCATCGCCGCCTACGAAGTCTGGAACGAGCCCAACCTGGCGCGCGAGTGGGGCGGCCAGCCCCCGGACCCCGTCGGTTACGTGGAGTTGCTCAAAGGCTGTTACCTGGCCATCAAGGCCGCCGACCCGGCCGCGCTGGTTGTCTCGGCCGGCCTGGCCCCCACCGAAGACCCGCGGCTGGAAATCGCCATGCCGGATCTCGCGTACTTCCAGGGTCTGTACGACGCCGGCGGCGCGCCCTACTTTGATGTGCTCGGCGTGCATGCGCCCGGTTACGGCAACCCGCCCGAGCGCTCACCCGAAGAGACGTTGGCTGATCCGTTCTGGCA
Organism: uncultured Anaerolineales bacterium; assembly: GCA_937952305.1. GTDB lineage: Bacteria > Chloroflexota > Anaerolineae > Anaerolineales > UBA6663 > SpSt-583. Next base: position 9,906 of record CALFZO010000020.1, read on the forward strand.
GGGCCGCGTTTGGACCTTTCGGCATGTCGAGGATGTGCGCGCCTTGATGGTGCGGAATGGCGACGGTGACAAGCAGATCGCCATTACCGAGATGGGCTGGACGACGGATCAGGTCAACCCCGATTACTCTTGGTATGCGGTCACCCCGGAACAACAGGCTGACTATTTGGTACGCGCCTACCAGTATGCCCAGGCCCACTGGGCGCCCTGGATCGGCATGATGTTTACCATTTACATCGCCGACCCCGACTGGACAACGGCCAACGAGCAATACTGGTGGGCCATCACGCGCCCAGTGCCGCCCGGCGATCCGCCAGAAGTCCTGCCGGCCTATGCCGCCCTCAAGGCTATGGATAAATAAGTTGGCGCCTCCCAACGATCGTTGACTCGCGGCTGGCCTGGGGTTAGCATTGCATTTGTAAGATTAACAACGTCTCCGAAACGGCAAACCCGGCGAAAGCCGGGGACGCAAAGCCATGGGTCTACCGCCGCCTTAGCGGCCACGATCGCCAGGCTGCCGAAGAGTACCAGACACGACTCCTCAAGAAGGAAGGGCCTGGCACTCCAGGCCCTTCCTTCTTTGTCGTGAGTGGGAGGGCGGAGGCGCGTAACAACGGGAGGTCGGTATGCAAACGAGCAGTTGGCTCCTCCGGTTTGATCGCGCACTTTCGTATTTCGCCATAGTGGCGCTCCTGGCCGCCAGCCTCGGCCGGCCCGGAGCGGCAAGTGCCGCTGCTGATCCGGCGCGCAGCTACATCGTCCAGGGCGCGGACCTGGCGCTGGTGATCCGCGCCGTGCAGCGCCTGGGCGGCAGCGTCACCACAGAACTGCCGCTAATCCGGGGTGTCGCTGCGCTGCTGCCGCCGCTCGCGGCTCTCGCGCTTACCAGCGAGCCTGGTATCGACCTCATCACGCCGAACGGCACCGTCACGGTTGATGGTGACCGGTCGCCGGGCGAGCGAACCAAGCCAAACTGGGAACAATGGCGCGGCAAGATACCGCCCACCGATTATCCCGATATCATTGGCGCCGACGTCGTCTGGTCACAGGGCGTAACCGGCCAAGGGATCACGGTCGCCGTCGTTGACACGGGGTTGGATCGCCATGAGGGTCTCGTGCGCGGCCTCAACAACCAGCGCAACCGCATTCTCGGCTGGGTCGACTTCGTCGATGGGCGCCGGTTGCCGCACGACCCCAACGGCCATGGCTCCCACATTGCCGGCGTCATCGCCAACAGCCAGATCGGCCCAGACGGTGAATGGAACGGCGTGGCGCCGGGCGTCAACTTGGTCGGTGTGCGCGTCATGGACGCCGATGGCAGCGGCTCCTATGAGCACGTCATCCAGGGCATCCAGTGGGTTATTACTCAGAGAGAACGGCTGAACATCCGCGTCATGAACCTGTCGCTCTCCGCGCCGGTTCAGTCGCCCTACTTTGCGGACCCGCTCAACCAGGCGGTGATGGCGGCGTGGGCCGCCGGCATCGTAGTAGTGACGTCCGCCGGCAACTCCGGGCCGCAGGCACTCACGGTGGGCGTACCCGGCAACAACCCCTATGCCATCACGGTGGGGGCGTTCACGGACGCGTACACACCGCCGGCTTGGCGCGATGACTACATCCCAGACTGGTCATCGTCTGGCCCCACGTACGACGCCTTCGTGAAACCGGATCTGGTAGCCCCCGGCGGACACATCGTGTCCACCATGAACCCGGACGCCTACTTTGCCAAGGCTTACGCCGAGAACCGTCTGGCCAAGAGCTACTTTGTGATGAGCGGCACGTCGCAGGCGGCGGCCAGTGTGTCCGGCGTGGTGGCTCTGATGCTGGCCGCCAATCCCAGCCTCTCGCCGGACCAGGTCAAGTATCGCCTGCATACGACGTCGCTCCCCCAGTTGGACCCGGCGTCGAGCACCGCCGGCTACAGCCTGTGGCGGCAAGGCGCCGGCCGCGTGCTGGCGCCGCAAGCAGTGTTCGCGCCGATTGATGGCACAGCCAACTCTGGCCTGAATGTCACCGCCGACCTGGCCGGGGCCGAGCACTATCGCGGCACCACTTACTTCGACGCTGCCACAGGCATGTTCCGTCTGGTTGGCGACACCGATGGGAGCTGGGCAGGCGGGGCCGGCGTCTGGGATGGCTTCGATCCAGGCCTGAGTGGCGGCATCTGGTCTGACGGTGGCATCTGGTCCGACGGTGGCATCTGGTCCGATGGCGGCATCTGGTCCGACGGCGGCATCTGGTCCGATGGCGGCATCTGGTCCGACGGCGCCGCACAGTACAGTTCGCGCATAAGCTTGAACTGGGTTCAGGATGAGTAACGCCACCCATCCGACGTCTGACGGTTCGTTCAGGCAGCGGACAGGGTCAATCAACAAGGCCCCGGGTAATGCCCGAGGCCTTGTTGTTTGCGCCAATGGTCCATAGCGCTCTGTTCCGCAAAGCAGAAGCTCTTTCCTGGATGGCTTATGCTGAGCGTCTCACCATCCCGACGCTGGGCACAGGTAAACGATCGAAGGAGCCGTGCCCGTGGCTTCGGCCTCTGTGCCCCCACTGCGTCAGGGCAGGCTGCGGCGCGATCCGGAAGGAGCCGCACCGGTGGCACAAGCGCAATGAGATTCCGCTACGTGCCGGCGGCGCGGCGCATACCGCCTCCCCGCTAACTTGTCGAGTCTGCGGCTAGATGGTTTAACGCTCGGCTCTGTTCATAGTCGGTGATGACCTGTACCTTGCGCGCCGACGGCGACGCCGCATCGAAGACATAGCCGATCCACTCGTGCGCCAGACGGCTGGCCAGTTCCGGTCCAATCACCCGGGCCCCCATGGTTAAGACCTGACAGTCGTTCGACAGAATCGAGCGCTCCACCGAATACGAGTCGTGCGCGACGGTAGCGCGGATGCCCGGCACTTTATTGGCCGCGATCGCCATGCCGATCCCGGTTCCACAGATGAGAATGGCCCGGTCGGCCTCGCCACGCGCCACCATCTCGGCCACCGCCAACCCGATGTGAGGATAGGCAACCTCATCGCCACAGTCACCGTAATCGCGCAGTTCGACCCGGCCGTCGGCTTTCAACCGGTCACGCAGCAGGTTCTTGAGCTGCGTCCCGGCCGAATCGGCTCCGAGCGCCAATACTAATTGCTTCATGCTACGCCTCTTTCTGTCTCGCCGTTGGCTCCCCCGTGAATTGCGGCGGCTTCAGCAGCGATGACACCTGGCCGCGCCGGGGCCGACCGCGGATCAAGGCCGGAGACCGGCCCCCAGAAACCGGCCGGCGCAAACAACGCCTGGACACACTCCGCCAACAGCCCCGTCTCCGCCGCCAGATCCAGCACCGTGTACCGCCGCCGGATCTGCCGCGCACGGAAGTAAGTGTCTCGCAACGCCTCCCCGCTGAGCCCGATCTCGGCGGGCGTCGTGGGGCAGCCCGCCGCCGCCAGCATCTGGCGCAGCTGATCAGCCGGGAGCAGTTGTGCCCGCAAACGCTCCCGCAAGGCGGGCCAACCGGCGGCAACCTGCTCAAGACGCCTTTCCAACTGCGCCGCGTCGAGGTGCTTGGCCAAGCTCTCCGTCACGGCAGCGGCGCGTAAGCCGGGCACCGGGTGAGCCTGTTGGACGGCCTGCTCGAGCTGCGTGCGCGTCGGCCAGGCAGCGAGGCGGGCGGCGCGGGGCTCTCCTACCTCAGCCAGCGGCAGCAGGTGTTCATACAAAGCCGCGCTGGCGATCGAGCCTAACCCGACCTTGAAACCGTGGGACAGCGGCGGGACACGGTCATGGCCCAGACCTTCCATCTCCCACAGGTGACTGAAGAGGTGCTCGCTGCCTGAGGCCGGGCGGGACGATTGGGCCGCCTGCATGGCCAACCCCGCCAGGAGCAGGCCTTCGATCAGGCTGGCCATGGCTTGCTCGTCACCGGCCCGCAGCTCAGCCGGACGGCCAATCCAGTCTCGCAAGGTCGTCTGCACCAGTTCCCAGGCCCGCGCATCCAGCGGTTCTATCCCCAACGCGTCGGCGATCAGCCAGTCGGCGCCGGCGGTCACCTTGCCGAGAAGGTCGGCATAGCCCGCGGCCGTCATCGCGGCCGGCGCCTGCACCAGGAGCTGGGTATCCGCGACGACGGCCCGCGGCGCCGGACACACCATCGTCTGTTTGTAGCCCGCTCGCGTGATCGCGGCGCCAAAGGCCGTGTACCCGTCCATGGAGGCCGCTGTCGCCACCACCAGGTACGGCCGTCCACACCGATGCGCCGCCAACTTGGTAATGTCATTGAGCGTGCCGGACCCGACCGCCACCGGGATGGCCGCGTGAAGACGCAGGGCCGCTTCCAGGGCCAGCACGTGCTCGAAATCGGCATGCAGGCTGGGTTGGCCGGGGAAGAGGTAAGGCTCCTGGGTCCGGCGTCCGGCCGTCGACAGCCGCTGTTGAACTTCGCGGCCAGCAACGTCGTACGTGATCTCATCGGCGACCACCACCGCCGGCTGATCACCAAAGAGACGCCGGAAATCATCGGCCACAGCCAGGCGCGCATCGCGACCGATGGTTACGCTGGCCGTTTCTGTAGCTGCCTGGAGTGCCCGTTGAAGCTGTCCCGATCCCATCTCTTACCTCGCAATAGATTTCTGAAAGTATTTTCACTAACTTGAATATATTTTCATTATAGACATCCGTTACACTTTGTCAATATCCGTGAGGAACAACTTTCGGGGATTTGCAACTCCTTGCAGACGGTCCTAGAATACCGGCAAGATCACGGTCCCGGAGGAGCGAGATGGTAGGTGCCAACCGCGAGTCGACGCGGAATGATCTGGATCTGCTCGTGCAAGTGGCAGAAAGCTACTACCTCGAGAACAAGAACCAGGCCCAGATTGCGGCCGAATTTGGGTTATCCACGGCCACCATTTCACGTCTGCTCAGCCGCGCCCGGGAAGAGGGCATCGTCCGCATTAACATCGTCCGGCCGCAGGCTCGGCATGGCAGCCTGGAGGCGGGGCTGCGTCAGAAGTACGGGCTGGCCGAGGCCATCGTGGCCGGTATGCCGGCCGGCATCACCGACGACGAGGCGGCGCGACGCATCCTGGGCCTGGTGGCCGCGCCGTACATCGACGCCCTGATCCGGCCCGGCACCGTGGTCGGCATCGGACGCGGCCGAACCCTGGCGGCGTTGGCGGAAGGCCTGCAATCGCTGGCGACTCCGCGGCAGATCACGGTAGTTCAGATTCTGGGCGAGTACGGCGTCCAGAACTCGCCGATGCGCACCTCCGAGATCACGCGGCTGATGGCCGAGAGTTATTCCGGCAACAGCTACTACCTGAACGTCCCGGCCCAGGTGGAGGACCGGACCATCGCCGAGGCCCTGCGCCGCGCGCCCGGCATCAGCGACGTGATCGCCGTGTTTGATCGCCTGGACATGGCGCTGGTCGGAGTTGGCCCGTTGCGCGGGTCGCCGCTGGAGGCCAGCCAGCTGCTCAGCGCCCAGCACCTGGCGAACCTGGAGGCGGCCGGCGCTGTTGGCGAAATCTGCGGACACTACTTCGATTCGGCGGGCCGCTCGGTGGACGCCGCCTACTCCGGCTGCGCCATGGGCATCAGTTGGAATCAGCTGCAGCACTGCCCGCGCGTCGTGGCCGTGGCGGCCGGCAACGCCAAGATCGAGCCGCTGCGCGCGCTGGCCGCCGCCCGGTTGATCCACGTGTTGGCCACCGATGAACTGACCGCGCGCCAGATCCTGGAATTGCCGTAACGCCAAGCCGCCGCCCGGCGGCCGCTCTCCGCGCGCTGGTGCGCTTTCTCATCAACTCCCCATCCGGCCCAAGCCAAATCCTTATCAGGCGGCCCTAACCTTCCGGGGATCACGCGGCGGTGTTCGCCCTGAACGCTCCGCCTCTTCCCGGGTACTTGCGAAAGGTTGAGCCGCCATGCGCATGCCTCACCCCCGCCTCCGACACCCTGCCGGCCAGCTGATACTGGCGTGGGCGGTCCTCAGCCTGGCTGGCTGCGCCGGTCAGACCGCCGCCACTTCCGCGCCGCCGACGGTTCAGGCCGCCGAGCCCACCGCCATGGTCGCCCCGGTGGCCTCATCTGCCCCGTCCGCCGCTGCCACAACCGAAGCGCCGTCCTCACCCGCCCCGCCCTCACCGGAAGCCTCGGCCGGCCTGCCTCTGCCTACGCCCGATTGCAGCGCCGGGTTGACGCCGGCTCAAACCGAAGGCCCTTACTACACCAGCGGCTCGCCCGAGGAGCCAGACCTGGCCACGACCGTGAGTACGGGCACCGCGATCACGCTGACCGGCTATGTCCTGGACGCCAACTGCCAGCCGCTCGCCAATGCCTGGCTGGACTTCTGGCAGGCCGATGCCGAGGGCGAGTATGACAACGGCGGCTACACCCTGCGCGGCCACCAATTCACGGACGCCGCCGGCCGCTACAGCCTAACGACCGTGCTGCCGGGTGTCTACCCCGGGCGCACGCGCCACATCCACGTCAAAGTCCAGGCCCCAGACAGACAGACGACGCTGACGACTCAGGTGTACTTCCCGGAGGCCGCGGAACTCAATCAGGCGGACGGGATCTATGACGCGCGCCTGTTGGTGACGTGGCTGGAAACGCCGACCGGCTCAGTGGCCGTCTACAACTTCGTCCTGGACGTCCCGTGATGAGCCGGCGTTAACCCGCACTTTGTGGGTGGCCAGAGCGAAGGCTCCTGGAGGCAGGGCTGATCCCGGGGCCGCCGCCGCGCCCGTCATCCGCGGCGAAACCGCGTCAACTGCTGGCGCCGTTGTAGCGGCGCACCCCATATTTCCAGACCTGCAAGGCCACCAGAAGACTGGCGCCAGCCACCGCCACAAACAGCGCCACCTGCGCGGCGGTGAGCTCGCCGCGCAGCGCCTGGAGCGGCACCGTGGTGGCCAGGGCGATCGGAACGACAAAGGTGATTATCAGCCGCAGCCAGGCGGGGTAGACCGTGGCCGGGTAGCGGCCGGTATCCAGCAGCGCCTGCAAGATGGTGACGTTGTTGTCGAACTTGGTGAACCAGAACGTCAACGCGATCAGCACGACCCACAGGCTGTAGATGACGACGGCGCCGGACCCGGCCAGGATCAGGAAGTTGACGGTGTTCAGGGGCGTGGCGGTCTGCCCGCTCTGGCTGACGCCGGCCACGATCAGGATCACCGCCAGCCCCAGGTCCCACACGCGCCAGACCGTGATGCGCGCGAAGCTGACCTGGAACAGGCTGGGGACGGGCTGGAGCAGCACGTAATCCAGCGAGCCATCACGCACGCTGGCGTTGAAGCGCTCCGTGTTCGGCCAGATCAGGGCCGCCATGAGGGTGTTGATCAGCCGAAAGACGCCGAGCAGCGCGATCAGCTCGCCCGGCCCCCAGCCGCCGAGCGTGGCCGTGTTGTTGAAGATGATGCTCAAGCTGAGCAGCTCCCAGCCCAGCCACATCAGGTTAAGCAGGAGGTTGATGACGGTGTCGGCCCGGTAGGCCAGCGACATCTGGACGTTGACCTTGAGGAAGACGCTGAGCAAGCGCAAGACGTGCATGGCGTCAGGCTCCCACCGCCGAGTAGCGTTTGACTCCAGCGCTCCAGACCGCGCGGAAGAGCCCGACCGCCAGCGCCAGCCAGACAAGGCCGCCGAGGTAGCTGGCCAGGATCGCCGGCGCGTCCAGCCGGCCCAAGATGATCTGGATCGGGATGTACTTGAACAACTGAAAGGGCAGGTATTGCGCCACGGCCTGGATCGGCGGCGGCATGAGCGTCAGCGGCACAAACTGGCCCGAGAACAGCACCACCAGCGCGCTGTAGAACTCGTGTAACGCCCAGGCGCGCGTCGTCCAAAAGGCCACGCACGTGAGCGCGGCGCCGAACAGAAAGCTGATGGCGAAACCGAGGCCGATGACCGGCAACGCGATGAGCACGTTGACGAGCGTGACCGAACTAAAGTCCGGGCGGAAGAGCAGGCCCAGCACCAGCCAGACGGGCAGGAGCGCCATCAGCGTGAGCGCCTTGAAGGCCAGGTTGTACATCAGGATGTTGGTCAGGATCGGATGGATCGGCCGGATCAGCTCGTTGGACAGGGTGCCGTCCTGGATGCGGTAGCCGGCAACGAAGATCGTGATCTCGCTGGTCAGCTGATCGACGATCAGCAGGGTCATGTAGTACGTGACGAAGTCGTTGGCCGTCAGCCCGTTGACGCTGCCCTGCTGGCTGGCGATGGCCGTCCAGACCGCCAGATAGACGACGGGCGAGACCAACCAGTACAGCAGGTACATGACCAGGTTGGCCCGGTACTGCCATTGCTCGGCCCAATTCACCTGCCACAAGCGTTGGTAAATGCGCAGCATCGGGCGGCCCTCAGGCGTTGAACGCCCGCTCGATCACGGCCTCGATGGGCGGATCGGCGATGGTGATGTCGTGGATCGGCAGATCGGCCAGCAGACGCGCGGTGACGGCCGTGACGTCCGCGGCGGGCACCTGGATGAAGTGCTTGTCCGCCTCGTCCTCGCCCGCGACCAGCGTGCCGTACCCGCTCAGGTCCATGTGGACGGCCTCTCCCAACGCGACGCCAATCAGCTTGAACGGCGCGATCCGGCGCGAGAGCTCGCTCAGACCGCCGTCGTACTTCAACTGGCCCTGGTGGATGATGATGACGCGCTCGCACAGGGCGGTGACGTCGGCCATGTAGTGGCTGGTCAGCAGGATCGTGGCGCCGGTGCGCCGGTTGTACTCCTGCAGGAAGGCGCGGATCCGCGCCTGGGCGGTGATGTCCAGGCCGATGGTCGGCTCGTCCAGGAACAGGACCTGCGGCCGGTGGAGCAGGCCGGCCGCGAGCTCGCACTTCATGCGCTCGCCCAGCGAGAGGTTGCGCACGGGCTTGCGCATGATCGGCCCCAGATCCAGCAATTCGTCCAACTCGGCCAGGGTGCGCTGGTAGTCCGCGTCCGACAGGCGGTAGATGGCCTGGTTCAACAGGAACGAATCGGCCGCCGGGATATCCCAGGACAAGCGGTTGCGCTGGCCCATCACCAGCGTCATCACGCTCAGGTAAGCGGGCTTGAGCTGCCAGGGCGTGTAGCCCAGCACCTGCGCCCGGCCGGCTGTGGGGTGCAGCAGGCCGGACAGCATCTTGAGGGTCGTGGTCTTGCCGGCGCCGTTCGGGCCCAGAAAGCCCACCACCTCGCCCGGCGCGATACGGAAGCTCACCTGCTGGACGGCGGGCACGTCCCGATACTGACGCTTGAAGAAGCCGCGCACGGCGGCGGCAAAACCGCCCTCGCGCTCGGACACCTGGTAGGTCTTACTCAGTTGGTCGACAAGGATGACAGGATCCTGGGTCATCGGCGCGGACTCCATCCACTTCCAAAAACAACCACCGGGTATGTAACGCGCCCTCCGAGCCGGACGGGCGCGCTGCGAGCGCAGGATCAATCGAAAACGCGGCTGCGCCGCTGGCGAGGCAACTCAACCAGGATAGCACAAATTTTCTGGCAGCGAGGGCCGAGTTTGCGGGGAAGTCCGCCGTCGGGATGGACGTCGAGTGGGCTCAGCGCTGGGCCGGAGGCCGCGCCAGGAAGCGGCGCACAAACGGGAGGCGCGCGATCAGCAGGAGCGTCACAAGGCCGGCGTAGATCCAGGCCAGCGTAAGCCGATCACGTTCAAGCCAGAGGAAGTGCCAGACGGCGAACGGCACCGCGATATAGACCAGCCGGTGCAACTGGCGCCAGCGGCGGCCGAGCCGCTGCTGCCAGCCGCGCGTGGAGGTGGCCGCCAGCGGGAGCAAGGCCAGCAACGCCGCCACGCCTACGCTCATCGCCCGGCGCTCCTCAAGGTCGCGCACGATCAAGGCCCAGTCCAGCCCGTTCTCCCACACGGCGTAGTTCCAGACGTGGACGACGGCGTAGAAGAATCCGTACAGCCCCAGCGCGCGGCGAACCTGCGCCGGGCGGCCCGAGCCGAGCACGCGCCCCACTGGCGTGCACGCGAAGGAGGCCACCAGCAAGGCCAGCGAGGCGGCTCCGGTGCGCAGCATCACCAGCCGGTTGAAGGTGTAAGGATCCGGTTGACGCAGGTATTCCCACGCCAGCCAGACCAGAGGGAGCAAACCGGCGGCCTGCGCCAGCACCCGCAGCCCGTGAGCGCGCAGCCAGGTGCGGATCTCAGCCCAGGTGCCGTCCGAAGTCTTCGGTGAAGTCGCGCCAGACACTGTGAATGTGGGTGCCGCCGTTGCGGGAGTTGTCGTGCTCGAGCAGGAAGGTAGGCCCCTGCAGCCGGTAGTAGTGCGGGCGGCGCGGCTCCGTCGGACCCGCCCAGCCAAAGCGGATGTTCTCCCAGCCGGCTGCCGTGAGCTTGGCCAACTGCGCTTCACCCAGCGCCGCCGGCAGCGTGGCCAAGTAGGTCCGGATGATCTCGTCCACCAGGGCTTGCTGCGCCGGCGCCAGGTCGCCGAACAAGACGCCCACTGACTCCAGCGGCGCCACCTCAGCCTGGTTCTGGGTGACATGCCGGGTGAGGGTGTTGGCCTGAAACAGCGCCGCGGTTTGGGCCGGGCCGGTGAGCGCCGTGATCAACTCGCGCGCCGCCCACTCCTCCCGCTCCATCGCCTTCAGGCCGGCGCCGCTGACGGTGGGCCAGGCGCCCAGGAAGAACGGCAGGGCTGCCACGCTGCCGCCGGACACGGTGAGGTGGCGCGAAAGATGATGGCCCTCAAAGCGCCATCCCCACGGCGCGGCCCCGCCCGGCTCGCCGAAGACGGTGACGTAGTACAACTCCGGGTCGTTGCCGAGATCATTCTGCAGCGCCATGATGTCCAGCGCCTTCTGAAAGCCGGCCGGCGACACACTCACCTGCAACAGCGCCAGGGCGTAGTCGCGCTGAGCCGTGGTCAGGGCGCGCAGAGGCAGGCCATGGCGCGGGAAGTTGGCCGGGGTCGTCCAATGCCAGCGCAGCCGCTCCGGATCGGCAAACGCATACGTGGCCTGCGCGCGGCCCGCCTCGTCCAGGTTGCTCAGAAACCGCCCGGCCGCCGCCGCGATTTCGTCCGCCAGCGGCACCGCCGTGGGGCTGGGCGCGGCTGTAGCCGCCGGCGCGCTGGTGGGAGCAGCGGCGGCCGTGGTCGGGACGGCGCTGGGCGCGGGCCGTGTCGTCGCCGTGGGCGCCGGCACCGTCGGCGCGCGCGTCGGCGTGGCCGGGCTGCCGCAGGCCGCGGCTAGGCCACCCAGGCTGCCCAGCGCGGCCAGCTTCAGGATCTGGCGGCGGGTGAGTCGTTTGGATGACATGCGGCCCTCTCAAGCGGCGACGTAGCGCCCGAACCAATCCAGCGTGCGCGCCCAGGCGGCCTGGGCGGCCGCCGCGTTATAGCGCGCACTGGTGTCGTTGTGAAAGGCGTGGTCAGCGTCCGGATAGATGACCTTCTCGAAGATCTTGCCGTTCGCCTGCATGGCGGCCTCGATCGCCGGGATGCCCTGGTTGATGCGCTGATCACGCTCGGCGTAGATGGCCAACACGGCGGCCTGGATGGCAGGCACCGCGCTGACGTCCGGATGCGGACCGTAGAACGGCACGGCCGCCTTCAGTTCCGGCAGCTGCGTGGCCGCCTGCCAGGTTACGCCGCCGCCAAAACAGAAACCGACCATGCCCACCTGCTCTGCCCGCGCGTAGTCCAGGGTTCCGAGATAGAGCCAGCCGCTGCGAAAATCCTGCGTGAACTGCTCCGCGGCGGTGTTGCCCAGCGCGCCGGGCACATTGGCGTTGCCGACCGCGGCTGTGCCGCCCAAGCGGGAGAGCAGGTCCACGGCCAGGGCCACGTAGCCGGATTTGGCCAGGCGCCGCGTCACATCGCGGATGTGGTCGGTCAGGCCGCGATTCTCGTGACAGACCAGGATGACCGGGGCGGGGCCGCCCGCCGAGGGCCGCGCCAGATAACCGGCCAGTGAGGCGCCCTCCCCCGGAAACTGGAGGTCACCGGCGATGACGGCCGGATCGTCCGGGCTGACTGGGCCGGAGACGGCCGCAGTCGGTGTGGCCGGAGCCGCCGTGGTGGCCTCGGCCAGGTGGGTGGGCGAGGCCGTGCTCGCCGGAGCGGCGGTGGGATCAGCGGCGCGGGTGTGGGTGGGCTCGGGCAGCGGCGTGGAGGTGGTGGTGGCGTCCGGCGTGGCCGCGGGCGCGGGCGTACAGCCGGCCAGGAAAGTCTGCGCCAGGGCCAGGCCGCCCAGGACCGAAGCGATGAGTCGCAACGCCTCGCGCCGCGACATTCGGCCCTCCTGGTATTCCTCGGCGAACTCCTCGACCAAGTAACGTTGATACGAGTTCATCCGGTTGCTCCTGAGCGGTCAGGATTATGCTAATGAGTATCTGGAATATTCCTTGGACTGGGTGAGCGCTGTCTGAGAGGAAGATGAGAACGCCGGCCCGGCATCGGAGGCGCGCCGCAGACACGGGGCCTGAGAAAACAGCGCCGCCGCGTGCTTCAGCTGATCGGAGCACGCGGCGGACGGATCGATCCCAAGCTGGCAGCCGGTCAAACGGCTGGGGCGTCCCCGGCCGGCCCCGACTCCAAGGCCTGCCGCTGCGCCGTGAACTTGGCGTGCAGACTCCGCCCCCAGGCGTCATCGCGGTAGCGCTCCAGCGCGGCCAGTGCCTCGTCATACAACGGCCTGGCTTCGGCTGGGTGGCCAAGCTTCACCAAGACCTCGGCCAGAGTGCCGGCCGTATTCGCCCGCTGCACATCATCGCTGAGGCGGCGCCACAGCGCCAGGGCCTCCCGCAAACAGCGCTCCGCCTCCGGCAGCTGATCCAGCGCCAGCAGGACGTTGCCCTTGTTGTTGCTTACCAGGGCCTGCCAGTACGCCGGCCCAGATTGGCGCAGATACTCTGAGTCGGCCCGCTCGAAGGCGGCGGCGGCCTCGGCGAAGCGTCCCAGATTGAAGTACACGGTGCCGGCACTCAGCTCCAGCTGGCATTTGTCGATTTCGCTGGCCGTGGGCTCCAAGAGCGCGCGGGCTTCTGCGTACCGGTCCAGGGCGGCCTCGGCGCGCCATGGCGGCGTCCAGTTCGTCACCGGTGACGGCGCGGCCCGAGGCGGCCAGGGAGTTGCCCAGGTTGTTGAGCATGCGCGCCCGGTCGGTGGGGTGATCCTGGCCCGAGTTGCGCGCCAGGGCTTGTTCAAAGTGCGCTTGGGCCGCCGCATGCGCCCCGCGCGCGTGGGCGATGAGCCCCAGAGTGTGATAGACGGTGGCGAGTTGGGCTGGGCCGGCGCCCACCTGCGTGAAGAGCGCCAGCGCCGACTGGGCGCAGTCTTCCGCCGCCTCATAGTCGCGCTGGCATCGGTAGTCCTCGCTCAGGCTGAAGCGCGCATAAGCCAGCTCTTTCTGGTCGCCCGTAGCCTGGGCCAAGGCTTCTGCGGCGTGGTGCGCGGCCAGCGCCTCCGGCAGCTGCCAGTCCTGGCGGTACAAGTGCCCCATCTGGTCGAGCAAGACGCAGCGCGCGGCCGCCCGGTCGGGCAATTCAGCTGCAGCCAGACGCGCCAGCGTCACACACCACTCGCGCCCATACGCGCGGCGCTCGACGAATGTGAAGGCCTGTTGCGCCAGGGCCGCCGCGTCCGGCCAGAGCTCCGGGCGGGCGCCGCCGAATTCCACGGCGCGGCGGAGGTTGGGCCAGTCCGCGTCCACGGCGGCGAAGTCGCCCTCGCGGGCGCCCGTGAGGCGCGTCCGCCAGTAGGCCAGATTGGCGCTGACGCTCTGCAGAAATTGCACGCTGGGGTTCATCCGACCTCAGCCCAATGGATGATCTCCGTCCGCAGGAAGGTCTCCGTGAGACGGTGAATGCCGTAACGCTTGTCGCGCGGCGTCCCGCGCGCCTCCAACAGCGAGCGTGTCCACAGCTCCATGACGGCCGGCCACAACTGCGCCTCGGTCAGCCCGCTGATCGCGTGCAGCTGCGCCGGGGCCGCGCCGACCTCGGCCACCAGCGGCATGGCCTGGAGCAGTGCGCGCGCCTCGACCGACAGTGACCGCCAGGCCCGCCAATAAATGTGCCGGTATAAGTCCTCCGCGGCGCCGGCGCGGGCCTGCTCCAGGTCGCGCAGCACCTCGGCCAGCGGCTGGACGACCAGCAGTCCGACGACCAGCTTGAGCGCCAGCGGGTTGCCGCCGACGACGCGAAAGATGGCCTGCGTATCGGCGGAGGTCAAAGCGCCGGCCAGGTCCGGCCCAGCCAGCGCGGCCTGGTCGCGTATCAGGGCCTCGGCCTCTCCTAAGTCCAGTTCCGGCGGCGACCAGTTGTAGGCGGAGGCCAGAACACTGCGGGCGCGGGACGTCAACAGGAACTTGCTGGGCGCCGCCAGCGCCGGCAGATGCTCCAGGCAGTACGCGGTCAGGGCCTCCGCTTCGAGATTGTCGAAGATGACCAGGTGCGGTTGTTCTTTGAGGAGCTGGCGCAGGCGCGCCAGCCGGCCCGCCGGACTTGAGGTCAGATCCGGCACACCGACGGCGGCCAGCGCCAACAGCAGTTGGTCATAGGCCTCGGACGGCGGCAGCGCCTGGTCCGCGGGCGCGGCGCGCACCCACAGGACGCGGTCAAAGTGAAAGTGCCGGATCACGCGGCGCGCGACCATGTCCGCCAGCGCCGTCTTGCCGATGCCGCCCAGGCCCGTGATCTGCACCAGCCAGGGCGCGTCCGGTTTGAGCAGCTGCCCCTCCAGCGCCGTGCCGGCGCCGTCGAAGCCCACCAGGCGCTGGCAAGCAGGCGGCGGCAGCGCCGCCTCCAGCTCGGCCGCGCGTTGGTCACGCAGCTGCAACTCCTGCCGCAGCAGCAGTTCAGCCAGGCCGCGCAGGGCCGCCCGCTGCAGGCGGTTGACCTGATCGACGCTGGCGTTCAGCCGGTGGGCGACCTGCTTCGTGAGCTGGGCGTCCAGGTAGCGCAGGCGCAGCACCTGCGCGCCGCGCGGGTCGGTGGTCAGCAGTTCGTCCAGGCCGGCCAGCAGGACCTCGTTGAGCGCGCGCCGCCGGTTGGCGGAGCCATCCGCACCGGCCAGCGCGGCCTGGCGCGCGCGCACCAGCAGCAGCGCCGTCAGGGGGCCGGCCGCCGGGACATCGCCAGTATGCCAGGCGCGCAGGGCCGCCAGGAGCTGCGGTTGCAGCCCGGCGACGGTAAGCACCGGTGTTGAGGTCTTTTTGGCCATAGAGTTTAGGGAGAAAGGCAGAAGCGGCCTCAGCGAACTTGGCCTGAGCGCAGAGCCGCGCACACAATCGCACATCCCCGCTGAGCCAGGGCGCGGCCGCTGGTTTATATTGTACGTGATCCCTGGCCAAACACGCAGGCCGCGCCGCGCATGCCGAGGGGGAGGCCCACGCGGATTAGAAGAAGTCAGGGGGACCACGTGTGAGCCGGCGGCTGCCTCTGGCATTCGCCGGCTCACACGCACGGTGGACGGCTTCCCCGTGCCCGGCTGCTCCGGACCGTTGCGGCTTTGGCTGAGGTGTTGTGAAACGCTCCGCACGCACAGCGACCAATCGGTCTGGGCCGGCCGGGCAGGTGATGATTCTGATCGCCGGTGGGTTTGACGAGGAGCCCGTGGCGGGCTGCGTGCGCCAGGTCCGCCAGGCCGGGATTGTTTGTCAACTGGTCGGGTTGGTGTTTGGCCCCGTGGTCGGTCAGAACGGGCTCAAGCTGTGGACGGATGCCAGCCTGGAAACCGCTCTGATCGGGCCGCCGCCGCAGTGGCTCATCGTCGCCGGCGGCGTCGCCTGCACGCGGGCGCTCGGACGCGACCCGCGCGTGCAGCAACTGGCGGAGGCCGTCCTGAACGGCGGCGGCCAGGTAGCCCTCACAGCCACCGCCCGGCCGGCACTGCGCGGGGACCCGGCCTGGGCGCGCCTGCAGGGGCGGATGGTCGTGCAGCCGGCCGAACAGTCGATCCACACCTTCACATCTGCCCTGCTCCAGGGTCGAGCTCACCTTCCCCGCTGATCCCCCTCCCCCCCCTCCCAATAAAAGACAGCCGGCGCACTGAGTCTGCGCCGGCTGCCTGTTCCTCCTCTGGAAGCTCTGGAGGCGTTAACCGCCAGCCATGGCCCCGACGATGCGGAATGGCTCGGCGCCGCGCGCCACCGGCTCCGGCAGCGGCGTCTCCGCGGGCTCATGCGACAGATCCTGGCCGCAGGCGAAGAAGCGGATGAAGGGCCGGCGCTGCCGCGTAGTGTGATCCCGGATCGTCCCGCGCAGCATCGGGAACCGCGCCTCCACGGCATCCAGGACGGCGCCCAACGTCGGCGGGCCGTCCAGGTCTAGTTGCACTTCCGAGCCGACGCCCGCCAGCGTCCGCAGGTGATGGGGCAGCACCACGCGGATCATGGCAGGGTCTGGACCTCCACCGACAGCACGGCCGGCAGGTCGCGGACGATGGCGGTCCAGCTGTCGCCGGAGTCAGCCGACGCGTACACCTGACCGCCGGTCGTGCCGAAGTACAGGCCGCACGTCTCATGCGTGTCGACGGCCAGCGCGCTGCGCAAGATGTTGACGTAGCAGTCGCTCTGCGGCAGACCTTTGGTCAGCGCCTCCCACTCCTGGCCGCCGGAACGGCTGCGGTAAACGCGCAGCTTGCCCTCGGGCGGATAGTGCTCCGAGTCGCTCTTGATCGGGATGACGTAGACGGTCTCCGGTTCGTGGGCGTGCACGGCGATCGGGAAGCCGAAATCGGTGGGCAGGTTGCCGCTGATCTCGTGCCAGGAGTCGCCGGCGTCGTCGCTGCGCATGACGTCCCAGTGCTTCTGCATGAACAGCACGCCCGGCCGCGCCGGGTGGCGCGCCAGGTTGTGCACGCAGTGGCCGACCTCGGCGTCCGGGTCCGGGAGCTCGTACGGTGACTTTAGGCCGCGGTTGATCGGCCGCCAGGTCTGGCCGCCGTCGTCGGTGCGGAACGCGCCCGCCGCCGAGATGGCGACGTACATGCGCTGCGGGTCGGCCTGGTCCAGCAGGATGGTGTGCAGGCACATGCCGCCGGCGCCCGGCGCCCACAGGTGGCCTTTGACGGCGCGCAGGCCCGGCAACTCCTGCCAGGTCTGCCCGCCGTCGCTGGAGCGGAACAGGGCGGCATCCTCCACGCCGGCATAGACCGTGTCCGGGTCCGTGAGCGACGGCTCCAGGCGCCAGACGCGCTTGAACTCCCAGGGATGCTGCGTGCCGTCGTACCACTGGTGGGTGCCGGGCACGCCGTCGTAGGCGAACTTGTTGCCCACCGCCTCCCAGGTCTTGCCTCCGTCATCCGAGCGCTGGATCATCTGGCCGAACCAACCCGTGGATTGCGACGCGTACAGCCGGTCCGGGTTGGCCGGCGACCCGTTCAGATGATAGATCTCCCAGCCCGCGAAGTGCGGGCCGCTGATCTGCCAGCGCTTGCGCTTAGCATTCGAGGTCAGGATAAACGCCCCCTTGCGGGTGCCCACCAGCACGCGAACTCCACTCATAAGTCCATTCTCCTTGATATGTGAGCGCGCCCGGACCTGGCCGGATCCCGCCAACCTGTAGCCGTCCGGGAACCGGGCTGAATAACGGCCGGCGCCTAGGGCGCGGCCAGGGTCAACTGCCAGGAGACACCAAACCGATCGGCCAACCAGCCGAACTTGTCGCTGAACGGATAACGGGTCAGAGGCATTAAGACCTGGCCCTGCTCAGACAGCGCGGCAAATAACCGATCGACCTCGGCCTCGGTCTCACAGGTCACGTACAGCGACATGGCCGGCGTGAACGTGAACTCATGTTTGACATTGCTATCAATGCAC
>CALFZO010000021.1 GCA_937952305.1 uncultured Anaerolineales bacterium
GCCCAGCCGCACCAGCCCGCCGCCGGCGACGCTGACCCTGCCGGCCGCCTGTCCGGGCGCGCCGCCGATCACGCTGCGCGTGGGCCAGGCCGTGATGGTCAGCCTGGACCCGCCCATCCCGAGCCGCGTGCGCGCGCTGCCCGGCCGCTCGGGTGAGTTGGTGGGTGAAGTCGGGCCCGGCGAATTCGTGGTGGTGGAGGCCGGCCCGGAGTGCGCCGACGGCTACATCTGGTGGCGCGTGCGCTCGGAGAAAGGCCTGGTCGGGTGGACGGTGGAGGGCGATGCCGCCAGCTACTGGCTGGTGACGCCAACGCCGCCGCCGGGCGATACCCCGGCGCCGGCGCTGCGGGTGAGCTTCAACGCGGCCTCTCCGCTCTTCACCAGCGTCACGCAGTCCACGGTGGCGGCCTGCCTGGACGCCAACAACTGCTTCCGGGTCCTGCCGGCCTACACCAGCGCGCGTCTGGTCGGCTATGCCACAACCGGCCGCTTCCGGCCCGAGGTCCGCGTTTTCCCGGCCGCCGACTATGAAAGCCAGGCGGCCTCGCTCGAGCCGCTGCGGGCGGCGCTGGCGGCCAATGACGGCGGCTACCGTTACGGGCGCTGGCTGATCGTCAACGCCGCCCAGGTGCTGCAAGCCCAGCTGCGCGGCCAGGCTTTTCAGAACGGCGCCGGCGTGCGCTTCCTGGCCCATTTCGCCCAGGCGGTCTGGCCATTCGAAAACGGCGATCTGGTGTATGTCTTCGTCGGCCTGACCACCGACGGCGCGGCGCTGGTGACGGTGACGCTGCCCGTCCACACGGCCGCGCTCCCGGACGACGCCGGCGTCTGGCAGACCACGGGCCTGCCGCCGATTCCGACCCCGGCCCCGGATAACAGCAACCTCGATGCGGCCCTGTCGGCCATCGTGGCGTTCAACGCACAGGCCGCCGCTCAACTGGAAACCCTGGGCGCTGACGCGTTCACGCCGGGCCTGGATCAACTGGACGCCCTGATCGCGGCGCTGCGAGTGGGGCCGTGAAGCCGCTCAAACCGGACCTGCGCGACGAGGTGGCCCTGGTTACCGGCGCGTCGTCTGGGATCGGCGCGGCCTCGGCGCGCGCCCTGGCCCAGGCCGGCGCCTCCGTCGCCCTGCTGGCGCGGCGCGCGGATCGGCTGGAGGCCTTGGCGCAAGAGCTGGGTCCGGCCTCCCTGGCTGTCCCGGCCGATCTGGCCGAGCCCGGCGCGGCGGCCGCAGCTGTGGCCGCCGTCCGAGCGCGCTTTGGGCGCCTCGATCTGCTCGTCAACAACGCCGGCTTCGGGCGCCTGGCCTGGCTGGATCAGCTCACGGCCGCCGAAGCCGAGGCCCAGGTGCGCGTCAACCTGATGGCGCCGATCGAACTGACGCGCCTGGTCCTGCCGGATATGTTGGCGCGCGGCCGGGGCCACTGCCTGTTCGTGGCCTCGCTGGCCGGCCTGATCGGCGCGCCCACCTACTCGGTCTACGGCGCCACCAAGGCCGCGTTGCGGTCCTTCGCCGAGGCGCTGCGCCGCGAGGTGACGCCGTTCGGCGTCCACGTCTCCGTGCTGTCGCCGGGCGGCGTCTCCGCCACAGAGTTCACGGAGCGCGCCGGAATCCAACGCCGAACCGGGGTCACCACGCCGCGCTGGCTGCGGCCCTCGGCCGAGACAGTCGCCCAGGCCGTGGTCGGGCTGGCGCGCCGGCCGCGCCGCGAGCTGGTGATCCCGTGGCCGCTGGGGGGGCTGGCCTGGCTCAACCAGGTCGCCCCGGCCCTGGCGGACTGGATCGTCGTCACCGCTTTCACGCGCCGGGAACGGCGCCCTCCGCCGGCCCGGCCGGCGCCCTGACGAAATTTGTCTTTTGACCGCTTCGGGCTACAATCGTTGACACGGCCATCTGGCCGGCTGCGGAGGCGAAAATGGGCGCTGACCACGACGGTGATTTGAGCCTGAAGTTCGACTTCAACAAGTTTGTAACCCTGCCTTACCGGCTGCACTACACCTGGGTGGGCGACCGCTATCAGGGGGAGGCCCTGGAGGTCTACGACCGGGTGGGGTGGTTCGGCAGCAAGCACCTGTCCGTGCCGCCGAACGTGGCCGCGGTCTTCCTGGTAAGCCGGCCCAACGCCGATCATCGTCGGCTGGTGCTCCTGCCGGGCCGTTACAACATCAGCCGCCTGCTCGGACGGAGTTGGCTGAACTGGTGGCTGGGCCTGGGCTGGTGGCCGGTCAGCGTCCAGTACGTGCGCCTGGACAAGGTCTCGTTCGTGATGGACGACCTCAAGGTGTCGTCGCGCGACCGCCTGTATTTCACCCTGGACCTGTGGGTGACGGTGCAGGTGATCGGCGGCCGGCCCAACGATGACCCCAATGCGCTGACGCGCGTGGCTGAACTGCATGAGCCCATCGACGAAATTCAACACGCGATCCGCCAGGCGCTGACTGAGCGGCTGCGCACGCTGACCCACCCGGAAGCCGTGGAGCTGCTGCCGCGGCTCGTGGAACACGATGTGGCCGCCGATGTGGCCGCGCACTTTCAGCCGTACGGCCTGGAAGTCCACGTCGGCCTGACCGAACTGAAGCCGGACAGCACCTGGGAGGACCTTCACCGGCGGGCCGCGACGGTGGACAAGGACAACGAGGTTCGCCGGCGCGAGGCCCAGCGCGAGGAAGACGTCTTTGCCATCCAGCAGCCCGGCCTGCGGCGCATGGCTTCGGTCAACATCGCCACCCAGATGCGCGAGCGCAACCAGCAGGCGCGCATGGAAGCCATCGACACCGTCAAGGACCTGGCCAAAGCGCTGCTGGAGGACTTGCGCCTGCATCCGGGGCGTGTCTACACCGAACGGGATATGCAGCCGCTGGTGAAGGCGCTCGATCTGCTGGACAAGCTGGCGCAGCCGGTCCCGGCGCCGCAATTCCCGACCCAGGTGCGCAGCTACTTTGCCCTGGACGCGACCAGCGACGGGAAGACGTCTGTGCCGCCGCCGGCCGAACTGCCTGACGATCTGCCGGTGCCGCCGGGGTCGGTGTGGGAGAAGGGCCAGACGGAGTGAGTCGCCCGTACCTGTCGGTCGGGGCGCCGCCCGGCGAGGCCGGCCAGCACGCGGTCTTTGCGGCGCGGGTGCGCCACTGGCCGTATGACCGGCTGGCCGATCACGTCTGGGTGGACCACGACGACGAGTTCAAGATCCAGCTGCAGCTGCTGGAACGGCAGCTGCGTTTCATCACGGCCCTGCATCCGGGCGCAGCCGCGCTGGGCCGCGGCCAGCGGCTGACGCTGGACCTGCGCTATGTGCACCGGCCGGATGCGCCGCAGGTGGAGGCCGTGCTGCTGGGCAAGGCCTATGACCCGGCCGACGCCGAGGCGGCGCGCGCCGCGGCCCTGGCGCTGTGGGAGTTGGCCGCGAGCGTGATGCCCGTCGGCTATGACCTGATGCCGGCCGTGACCGCCGCCGACTTCCGGACCTGGTCTGGCGAGGACGTGATCCGGCGGGCCAGTGCGGACCGGCATTGGGCCGCGATCCGGCGTCCGGCCGAGTTCCTGTTGTGGACCGATGAGAAGGTGGCGCGGCGCTATCTGCCCATCGTCTTTCCCTACCGGTGGGAGCCGTCTGGCTGGGACGTGGTCTGGGCCGCGCTGGGACGCCAGTCAACGCCGGCGTTGATCTCGGTGAGCCTGCGGCCGGAGGTATTCTCCGAGGCCGAGGAGCGGGTGCTGAGCGACCTGATCCAGGACCTGCAGGAGCTGGCTGGCCAGGCCCGGCCGCCGCTGGCCTCGCACGCGCGGGAGGCCGCCGACTGGTATGAGCGGTACGTGCGCGGGCTCAGGACGGCCTATGCCGTGCATGTGACCGTGCTCGGGGCGCCGGCCCTGCGCTGGGCGGTGCGCAGCGCGCTCAGCGGTCCGGCCTGGTCGTTGGAAGAGGGGATCACGGGCGGCCACGCCGTACAGGCCGAGGTCGTAGAGCCGGCTGAGGCGGAGTGGCCGGTCGCCGAAGACAACTTGCGCTACCTGGAACAGGGCAGTTGGGGAGCCAGCCCCTGGGGCCAGGCCAAGCTGCTCCCGGTCCTGGAGCGCCTGCAGCACCTGGTGGACCCGTCCGGCGCCCTGTGCGCTTTCCGGCTTCCGCTGCTGCCGCCCAAGGGTCTGCCCGGCGTCGTGATCGGCGACACCATCTCCCTGTCCGTGCCGGATTCGGCCGCGCCGATGCCGTGACGTCTGCGCCGCCGGGCGGTCAGGCCGCCGGGGCGGTCAGCCGGTTGGTCTCCAGCTTCGCCAGCACCTCCAACAGACGCTCCTTCCACTCTGGCTCCGGCAGACGCGGCAGCCAGAGTTTGTTTTTGCTGGTGCGCGCCCCGTCGATCAGGTTGAACATGAAGTAGGCCTGGTCGGCCGCCTCGAGCGGCGGCACCATCAGCACGATCTGGCCGTTCTCGCTGGCGATGGCCAGGACGCCGGCCCGCGCCGCGCGCAGCTTCACGCGCAGCTGATAAAGCAGATTGGCCACCGGGCGCGGCACCGGCCCGAAGCGGTCGGCCAGCTCAAGCGCCAACGTCTCCAGGCTGGCCTCCTCGGTCAGGCTGGCCAGGCGCTGGTAGAGCTGCAGGCGCAGCTTGCGGTCGTCCACGTAATCGGCCGGGATCGAGATCGCCAGCGGCAGATCGACGGTGGCGCTGCCGCCCAGGGCCAGGTCGCCGGCCGCTGCCTTCTCTTCGGGCGGCGGAGCACTGGCGGCCGGCGCCTGGGCTTTTTGCCGGCGCACCGCCTGGCTCAACAGGCGCGTGTACAGGTGGAAGCCCACGGCCGTGATCTGGCCGGACTGCTTGGGCCCGATGATGTCGCCGGCACCGCGCATCTCCAGGTCGCGCATGGCGATCGAGTAGCCGGCCCCCAGCTCGGTCTGCTCGGCCAGCGTCTCCAGCCGTTCGCGCGCCTCCGGGGTGGGGCGGTGGTGCTTGTCCGTGAACAGGTAGGCGTAGGCCTGGGCGGCGCTGCGGCCCACGCGCCCGCGCAGCTGATAGAGCTGCGCCAGGCCGAACGTGTCGGCGCGGTCCACGATGAGGGTGTTGGCGTTGGGGATGTCCAGCCCGGACTCGATGATGGACGTGCACAGGAGCAGATCGATCTGGGCGTCGGTGAAGGCGTCCATGACCTGGGAGAGCGCGTGTTCGTCCATCTGGCCGTGGGCCACGCCCAGGCGCGCCTCCGGCACCAGGCGCTCCAGCTTTTCGCGCAGCAGGCCGATGCTCTGCACGCGGTTGTGCACGAAAAAGACCTGGCCGCCGCGGTCCAGCTCGCGCAGGATGGCCTGGCGCGCCAGTTTTTCGTTGTAGGCGCCGACGTGCGTGAGGACGGGCAGGCGCTCTTCCGGCGGCGTGTTGATCGTGGAGATGTCGCGGATGCCGGTCAGCGCGAAGTACAGGGTGCGCGGGATGGGCGTGGCCGTCAGCGTGAGCACGTCCACCTCCGTGCGCAGGCGCTTAAGCCGCTCCTTGTGGGTGACGCCGAAGCGCTGCTCCTCGTCCACGATCAGCAGACCCAGGTTCTTGATCTGCACGTCCTTCTGCAGCAGCCGGTGCGTGCCGACGATGATGTCCAGCTGGCCGTCGGCCAGGCGCTGCAGAATGACGCGCGCCTCGGCCGGCGAGCGGAAACGCGAGAGCATCTCCACCTTGACGGGGTAGGCGGCCAGCCGGTTCTGGAAGGTGTGGTAGTGCTGCTGGGCCAGCACCGTGGTCGGCACCAGGATGGCCACCTGGGTGCCCTCCATCACGGCCTTGAAGGCGGCCCGCAGGGCGACCTCGGTCTTGCCGAAGCCCACGTCGCCGCAGATCAGGCGGTCCATCGGCCGGCTGCGCTCCAGGTCCAGCTTGACCTCGCGGATGGCGCGCAGCTGGTCTTCGGTCTCCACGAACGGGAAGGCGCCCTCCAGCTCGGCCTGCCAGGGCGTGTCCGGCCCGAAGCCGCGCCGGGTCACCAGCGCGCGCTTGGCGTACAGGTCCAGCAGCTCGCGCGCGATCTCCTCGGTGGCCTGGCGCGCGCGGCTCTTGGCGGTCAGCCATTCGGTCGAGCCGAGGCGCGAGAGCGTCGGCGGCCGGTCGTCGGCGCCGACGTACTTGGTCAGGCGGTCGGCCTGGTAGACCGGCACGTACAGCTCGTCGCCCTCGGCGAACTCGAGCACCAGGTACTCGCGCTCCAGGCCGTCCACCACGCGTTTGCCCAGCTCCCGGAAGCGCCCGATGCCGAAGTCCTCGTGGACGATGTAATCGCCGGTCGTGAACTGGGCGAAGTTGGCTTCCGGAGCCGCGGCCGGGCGCTGCCGCCGTCGGCGCGGCTGGGCGCGGGCCAGGCCGAAGATCTCGGCATCGGTGAGCAGGTGCAGCCAGGCGGGCCGCCGGCTCTCCGCCTCCGGCGTTCGTTCGGCGTCGACCGCCGTCTCAAGCCGCCAGCCCTCCGTCAGCGTGCCGGGCACAAAGAGCAGGGCCCCGGCCTCGGGCAAGTCGGACACCGTCTCGGTCAGCGGCGCGGCGGCGTGGCGTTCGCGCCAGAGCTCGGCCAGGCGTGCGGCCTGGCGCGAGACCACCACCACGGCCTCCCCGCGCAGCCGGACCTCGTCCAGCTGCTCGAAGAGCGGGCGGAGTTGGCCGCCGAAGCGCGGGCCGGGGTGAAAGCGCGCGCCCAGCGGGATCTCGGCCGGTGCCCGGCTCCTGGCCTCCGGGCCGCCGCCCAGCGCTAGCCAGGCGCGCGCCTCCAGCTCGTCGTCCAGCTCGGAGCCGGTCAGGTAGGGCGCGGGGAAATCCGCCGGGATGACGCCGGCCTCCACCTGCAGGGCGCGCTGCTCGACGGCGTGCTCCTCGAGCTCGCGCACGCCGTCGAGCAGTTCGGGCCAGTCCTCCACCAGCACCAGCGCGCGGCTGGGCAGGTAATCCAGCAGGGTGGCCGGCGGGTACATCTGCGGCAGCGCGAACTCCAGCGGCCCGGAGTGTGGGGCCGCCGGCGCGAACTTCGGCAGCGCCTCGCGGGCCGGGGTGATGGTGACGGCCGGCCGCGCCTCAGCCGAGCGCTGCGTGGCCGGGTCAAAGCGCCGGATGGTCTCGATCTCGTCGCCAAACAGCTCGAGGCGCACCGGCCACTCGTCGGCCATCGGGTAGATATCGACGATGCCGCCGCGCCGCGCGAACTGGCCCGGCTCCACGACGATGCTCTGCGCGTCGTAGCCGATCTCCACCCAGCCGGCCAGCAGCTTCTCCAGGCTCACCGTCTGCCCGGCCTGGTAGGTGCGGGTGTGCGTCAGGAACTCGCGGCGCGGCAGGGTGCGCGTGAGGAGCGCGCGGGCGGAGGCGACGAGGATGGGGTGCGGCCCGGCTGGCCAGGTGAGGCCGGCATAGGGCGCCAGCGCGGCCAGCCCAGTGAGGCGGGCCCGGATGGCCCGGGCGCCCCAGGCGGCCGGCTCATAGAACAGCGGGTTGGGTTCCAGGAAGTGCAGGGCGCGCGCGGCCGGCGCCCAGGTCGTCAGTTCTTCCAGCAGGGCCAGCGCGCGGTCCGGCCGGGCCGCGACGAGCAGAGTCGGGCGGTCGAGGCTGTGGGTGAGGGCGGCGGCGACAGCCCCGCGGGCGGCGCGGGGCAGGCCGAGGACGGCGGCGCCGTCTTGAGCGGCGGTCCGGGCCTCGGGGAAGGCGGGCAGCGCGCCCAGGACGGGGAGCAGGCCGGACAGGTCCATCAGCACACCAACGGGCAGCGGATGGGGACGCCATCCGGACTGGGGGCGGTCGGCCGGGGCGGGTCTTACCCCTCGCGGTCAGCCGGGCCGTTGAAGCGGCTCATCGCCAGCACAACGCCCTCTTTAACAAAAGACTCGACGACGTCCACGGCGCGCTTCAACATTAGCTCGATGATGTCAAACTCGTCCTTGTCGAAGTTCTGCAGCACGTACGCGGACGCCGGCGTCTGGCCGGGCGGCCGGCCGATGCCCAAACGCAGCCGCGCGAAGCGGTCGCTGCCCACCACATTGACGATGGATTGCAGCCCGCGCTGACCGCCGGCGCTGCCGCGCGGCCGGAGCCGGATCGTGCCGAAGGGGATGGCGATATCGTCCACACACACCAGCAGCTTGTCTAGCTCGATGTTGTAGAAACGCATCAACGAGCCGACTGCCTCGCCGGACAGGTTCATGTAGGTCTGCGGCTTCACCAGGATGACCGGCTGGGCGTGGATCTGGCCGGTCGTGTACAGGGCGCGGCCCTGCTTGCGCGTGAAGCCGGCCATATCGAAGCGCTCGGCGACTTCGTCGAGCGCCATGAAGCCCAGGTTGTGGCGGTTCAGGCGATACTCGCGGCCGGGGTTGCCCAGGCCCACGATCAGGTACTGATACTCAGACACAGCAAATACCTCGGCATGCCAAGCGGATTAGCGGCTGTGACGCGGGCTTAGAGACCTCGGGCGGCGATTCTAGCGTGCGCTGGCCGGACCCAGCTGGCTCCGGGCGGATGGGACTCAGGGCCGCCACCGGCGCAGGAGCGCGCGCACGAGCTGGCGCAGGCCCAGATATAGTCCGAGCAGGCCAAAGGCCAGCAACGACAGTTGAATGCCCTGGCCGAACGCAGCGCGGACCGCCTCGGCGCTCAGGTTGGCCTCGTCTAGAAACGTGCGGCCGGCTGCGTTCCCGGCGCCGGCCGTGGGGCGCGGCGTCGGAACGGGGGGCAAAGCAATCAGCGGCGCCGTGGCGGTCGGCACAGGCAGGGGCGTCGGCTCGGGCTCGGGCGTCGAAGGGGCTGTGGCCGCGGCCGGCGTTGTGGCGTTTGACACGCGCACACCCCGGACGATCGCGTCGACAAACTCGCGCTCCGAAGTATACACGCGCAAGCGGACGACGTACAGACCGGCTGTCAATCCGGTCGTGTCCCAGCGCCCTAACGCGCTGTCTTCGACCGGTGTGGTGACCGGGTCCTGAATGGAAAACCAAGTGTTGGTGGGGTCGACGTCGTAGCCGAAGGCCAGTTCGTAACGCAGAAACTGCGGGCCGGCGGCCGTGCCCGTGAGGATGACGATCCCGCTCACGGCCTCGCCCGGCCGGGGGCTGCTGAGGAGGGCGGTGCCGAGGCTTTGCGCGGCCGCAGGCCCGCCGTTCAACGACGCGGCCAGGGCCGCCGTGAGCGCGATCAGCAGGAGTCGGCGCATGAGGGCGGCGAGTTTAGCACGCGGGCAGACCGTCGTCAACGCAGCGCCGGCCCGGGCCGCCTCGGCCGCTGGCGCCGGGCCGTCGTCCAAACCGGGCGGATAGGTCTGAGATGTCATAGATCAGGCGCCGGCGCGGGCTAAAACCGGCCGCCGGGCCGGCCGCGGGCTATTTGCTTTGACCGGCTTCGGCGGCTGCGCTATACTGCCGCCACCTCAGCAACTTTTAGCGGCGCCGAGTGTTGTTAATGGTAAGCTCGGCGCCCGCTATGGAGCAAGCCGCGGGTGCTGAACCTCAAGCCGGATGAAGCCGCCCTGGTGGAACGGGCCAAGACTGACCCGGACGCCTTTGGAGCGCTGTACGAGCGCTACGTGCGGCAGATTTACAATTATATCTATTACCGGACCGGTAACGCGCAAGACGCCGAGGATTTGACGGCGCGCGTCTTCCAGCGCGCCGGTCAGCACCTGCCGCGCTACACCAACCGGGGGCTGCCTTTCTCCGCCTGGCTGTATCGGATCGCCCATAACGCGGTCGCCAACTGGCACCGGGATGAGGCGCGCCGGCAGGCGCTGCCGCTCAACGGCGTCGCGTTGACTGACCTCCACGCCGAGGCGCCCGAGGAGACGCTGGACGAGCGCCGCCAGCGTGAACTGCTCTTGCGGGCCTTGCGCCGGCTGCCGGGCGAGCGCCAGCAGCTCATCATCCTGAAGTTCGTCGAGCAGCTCTCGAATGCCGAGATCGGCGTGGTGATGAACCGCAGCGAAGGCGCGGTTAAGAGCCTGTATCACCGCACCCTGCTGGCGCTGCGCGACGAATTGGCGCGGCTCGAAGGCGCCGCGCCGGAAGCGGAGGCGGCCCGGCCCGTGGCTGCACCGCACAGCCGCTAACCTCCCGCGCCGGCCATGCCGGCCCGCCTGACGCGGGTGAGCCGGCCCCTACATGAGGAACATGACCCGCATGAGCAAACCAGTTGCCATCGTCACGGACTCCACGGCCTACATCCCCAAAGAACTGGCGGCCGCCCACCAGATCTTTGTCGTGCCCAACGTCGTCAATTGGGGGGAGAAATCCTACCGGGACGGCGTCGACATCGGCGCCGTGGAGTTCTTCGAGCGCCTCAAGGTGGACCCGGTCCAGCCGACGACGTCCGTGGCCTCGCTGGGTGAAATGAAAGAGATCTACGCGGCGGCGGCGGCCAGCGCGGAGGCCGTGGTGGGCCTCCACCTGTCCTCCAAGCTCTCCAACACCTTTAAGGTCGCGCAGGAAGCGGCGGCCCTGCTGCCCGAGAAAAAGATTCAGGTGGTTGACTCCCAGGTGACGGCCATGGCCCTGGGCTTCCTGGTGCTGGCGGCCGCCAAGGCCGCGGCCGAGGGGCGCTCGACCGACGCCATCATCAGCCTGACCGAGTCGCTGATCCCGCGCGTCGGCGTGCTGCTGACGCCGGACACGCTCAAGTATCTGCAGCGCGGCGGCCGCATCGGCGGGGCGCAGGCCTTCATCGGCGGTGTGCTGGATCTCAAGCCGATCCTCGAACTGAAGGACGGCGTCATCCAGCCGCTGGAGCGCGTCCGCTCGCGCAAGAAGGCCCTCAGCCGGCTGGTGGAGCTGGCCGTGGAACGGCTGGCCGGCAAGTCCAGCGTGCGCCTGGGCGTGATCCACGCCGCCGCGGAAGCCGAGGCGCGCGAGGTGCTGGAGATGGCCAAGGCGCGCTTGGGCAGCGCCGTGGTGGAGACCATCCTGACCGATGTCAGCCCGACCGTCGCCGTGCACACAGGGCCGGGCACGATCGGCTTCACGTTCGGCGAAGGGTTCTGAGATGAGTGGGCGTGGAGCGCAGTGCGCCGCGCCTTGGCAGCATGAGACGGCGGTCCCAGCCGGCAGCCTGGCGCCTCGTCAGGGTGATTGGGAGGACCGGCGGCCCAGGATCACGGGGTCGGGGCGGTAGCAGGGGAGTTACTATGCGAACACAAGGATTGGATGAGTTGCTGAGTGCGCACGCCGACGGCCTCAACACCGGCCAGGATTTGCGCCAGGAGTTGTTGGCCCGCCACCCGGAGCAGGCGCCGGCCGCCCAGCCGTTGTTGGGGCTGGCGCAACGCTTGCAGACCGTTCTGCGGCCGGTGGAGCCGCGCGCCGACTTTGTCGCCGCGCTCAAGGCGCAACTGACTGATCGGCCGGCCGCCGCACCGGGGCGCCAGCCGGCGGCGCGCCAACCGCGCTGGGTGTGGGTGTTGGCCGGGGTGGGCGGCCTCCTGTCCGTGGCCAGCGCCGTGATCATCGTGGTTCGCCTGGCCGCCGGCAGCGCTAAGCGGGTAGGGGACCTGGTGGAGCGCCGGGCCGCCCGCTTGCCCGCCACGCGGATGCGCGCCGCGCACTAATCGCCCCGCAAGTAAACGCCACATCCAGCCGCCAGGCGTGCCCAGCGGGCATACCTGGCGGTTGACATTTGTTCTAGTTCTGCTAATATCGAGAAGCACTCTGCGGAAAACAACGGGCAGTTTCGCTCGCACCTGAAGCCGCTCCGCCGAGTAAAGGAAACCCCCCATGTACCACAAGATCACCCTCATCGGGAATCTCGGGCGTGATCCCGAGATGCGCTACACCCCCTCCGGGCAAGCCGTCACCAATTTCAGCATGGCCACCACTGAAAAGTGGACGGGCCAGGATGGCAACCTGCAGGAGCGGACCCTGTGGTGGCGCGTGTCGGTCTTCGGCAAGATGGCCGAGACCACCAACACCTACCTCAAGAAGGGCTCCAAGGTCTATATCGAGGGCCGGGTCACCGGCGACCCCAAGACCGGCGGCCCGCGCATCTTCACCCGCCAGGACGGCACCACCGGTACGTCCTTCGAGGTGACCGCCAACACCGTCAAGTTCCTGAGCTCGCGCGGCGAAACCGGCGCGGCTCCGGGCGGCGGCGGCCCCGCCGAGCATGAGCCCATGGCGGAAGAGAGCGACGAGATCCCGTTCTAGCGGGTCCGGGCCAGCGCTGCCGCCCTGCCCGCTGACGCTGCCCGCAGCCGCCACTCCGGTGACGACACCCGCCAACCAGTTGAGCGCCTTCGCCAGCCGTCGTGCCTTTGCCGACGGCTGGCCTCGTCTTGCCCACCGGCGAGGATGAGCCATGTCTGACCAAAATCCCCCGTCGACGCCGCCTCCGGCTGCGCCTGCTCCGCCCCCGCCTCCGCCTCCGGCCATGGCCATTGAGCTGCCGGCGAACTTGGAGGCCGTCTACAGCAACTTCGCGTTGATCACGCACTCGCCGTCTGAGCTGGTGCTCGATTTTGCGCGGGTGCTCCCGAACACGCCGAAATCGCGCGTGTACGCGCGCGTGATCATGACCCCGCTCAACGCCAAACTGCTGCTGCGCGCTCTGGCTGACAATCTGAGCAAGTTCGAAGCCCAGTACGGCGAGATCGTGGTCCCCACCCACCTGGCCGATCAACTCTTCCGGCCGCCCAAGGCCGAGTGACGGGGAGCCGCCGATGCAGAACCTGGAAACAATCGCTGAACGCATCCGCGCCAACTTCGCGGCCAAAAACGCGGCCCGCGACGCCGCCGTCGAGCGCTCGCGCACGCTGATCCGGCACTGCTCCTTGGCCATCCGCGCCGCGCACCGGGACGAGCGCGCCGAGGCCCGCGCGCAGATCGCGGCGGCTGGCCAGATCGTGGCCTCCATCCGCGCCGATCTGGCGGGCTACCCGGACCTGTATCAGGCCGGCTACACCCAGGACGCGCTCAAGGAGTTCGCCGAGGCCAACATCGTCTACGCCCTGCTCGGCGACGAGCCGCTGCCGGAGCCGGAAACGCTGGGGGTGGAGTACGCGGCCTACCTGAACGGCCTGGGCGAAGCGGCCGGCGAACTGCGCCGGCGCTGCCTGGACATCATGCGGCACGACCACTCCGACGAGGCCGAGCGCCTGCTGGAGGCCATGGACGACATCTACCTGCTGCTCGTCACCATGGATTATCCGGACGCCATCACCGGCGGCCTGCGCCGCACCACCGACATGGTGCGCGGCGTGACCGAGCGCACGCGCGGCGACCTGACCACCAGCCTGCGCCAGGCGCGCCTGCAGGAAGCTCTCAAGGCGCTGGAGGGCAAGGCGCTGCCGCCCTCGCCGCCGGCGGCCGGCTGACGCCTCCATGGCTGACAGGCGCATCCTCCGGGCGGCCGAGATCGGCGAGTTTGTGTACTGCCAGCGCGCCTGGTGGCTGCGCGCCATCCAGGGCCACGCCTCCACGCACGGGCGCGCGATGGCGGCCGGCACAGCTGCTCATGCCCGCCACGGCCGCGTCGTCGGCCTGGCCGGCCTCCTGCGCGGCGCGGCGGTGCTGCTGGTGGTCGCCGCGCTGCTGCTCTGGCTGTTCAGCCGCTGACGGCCGTCCCCGCCGCCGATGGATCTCAGCCTGATCGTCCTGGTCCTCCTGGCGCTGGTCCTGCTGCTGGTGGCGGGCCGGCTGCAAGCGGCCTCCGGCCTGCCGCGCGGCCGCGTGGTCTACAGCGATACCGGCGCCTGGGGGCGCCCGGAAAAGCCGCTGTTTTCGCGGCGCCTGGGACTGACGGGCAAGCCCGATTACCTGGTGCGCACGGACAGCGCGCTCGTCCCGGTGGAGGTCAAATCCGCGCGGGCGCCGGCCGGCGGGCCCTACGAGGCGCATCTCTTTCAACTCGCGGCCTACTGTGTGCTGGTGGCCGAAACCTATGGCCGCCGGCCGCCGTATGGCCTGATCCAATATGCCGATCGGCTGGTGTCGGTGGACTTCACGCCGACGCTGGAAGCCGAACTGCTCGACCTGCTGACGGCGATGCGGGCCGCGGCTGACGCCGACGATGTGGCTCGCTCACACACGGCAGCGGCGCGCTGCGCGGCGTGTGGTCTGGCCGCGGTCTGCGAGGAACGCCTGGCGTGAGCGCGCCCAGCGGTCGGCCGGCGCGGAAGGAGGCCGGTATAATTTCCCCCGTGAACGCCGTGCCGCCCCGCCGCTTGCTGCTGCTTTTTCACCCGAAGGCCGAAAACGCCGAGGCCACGGCGGAGGCCATGCGCCGCTATTGCGCGGACCAGGCCGGCCTGACGGCGGAAGCGCTGGCGATCGAGAACCCGCAGGCGCGCGAACAACTGGCCGCCACCGACCTGCTGGTGGTCCTCGGCGGTGACGGCTCGATGCTGCGCGCCGGCCGTCTGGCCGCGCCCTACGGCGTGCCGGTGCTGGGCGTCAACATGGGGCGCTTGGGGTTCCTGGCCGAGGTCCAGCCGGGCGAGTGGCGCGACGTGCTGAAGCGCGTGCTGGCCGGCGACTTCTGGGTGGAAGAGCGCATGCTGCTTCACGTCGAGCACTGGCGTGACGCCCGCCAGCTCAGCGCCCAGGACGGGCTGAACGAGGCCGTGGTGGGGCGCGGGGCGCTGGCGCCGCCGGCCCGCCTCCGGACCCTGATCGACGGCTACGAGCTGACGACGTACGTGGCCGACGGCCTGATCCTGGCCACGCCCACCGGCTCCACCGCTTACGCGCTGGCGGCCGGCGGCCCGATCCTGCCGCCCGAACTGAGGAATATCCTGCTGATCGCCATCGCCCCGCACTTGAGCCTGGATCGGGCCATCGTTCTGGCCCAGGGCGCGACGGTGGAGGTCATCCCGTTTACCGATGCCGAGCACGACGCGCTGTTGATCGTCGACGGCCAGGCCCGCGAGGCCTTGCGCGACGGCGACTCAGTGCGCGTGCGTATGAGTGACCGGCTGGCCCGGTTTGTGCGCGTCCGCCCGTCGACGTATTTCTACGCCAGCCTGATGGCGCGGATGCGCAGCAACCCGTCGGCCCAGATCCAACGATGAGCGACCTGACTCCTGAAACCCTGTATTGCGGTAATCATCCCCAGACCCCCACCAGCCTGCGCTGCAACAAGTGCGGGAAACCCATCTGCGTCAAGTGTGTGGTGCGCACGCCGGTGGGTTACCGCTGCCGCGACTGCATGCGCCAGCAGCAGCAGGTTTTCGAGACGGCCGTGTGGTACGACTATGTCGTGGCCGGTGTGATCGCGGCGGTGGTGGGCGGACTGGCCGGCCTGCTGACCTATGTGATGGGCTTCCTGGTTCTGTTCCTGGCTCCGGTGGCCGGCGGCGTCATCGCCGAAATAGTGCGCTGGGCGGTGCGCCGCCGCCGCGGGCGCTACCTCAGCCTGGTGGCCGCCGGCGCCTTCGTCGTCGGCTGTCTGCCGTTGTTGGCGTTCCCGGTATTGGGCGCGCTCTTCGCCGTGTTGTCCGGCGCGCCCGGCGCCTCGCTGGCCGGGGCGCTGGTCAGCCTGCTCTGGCCGGGCGTCTACTGTGTCCTGGGCGCCAGCGCGCTCTACGCCCGCCTGCGCGGGATCTCGGTCTGAGCCAGCGCCCGCGTCAGGGTGAACCGCTATGCTCCACTCGCTCAGCATCATCGACTTCGCCATCATCGACCGCCTGCAGTTGACGTTCGCGTCCGGCTTCGTCGTCTTCACCGGCGAGACCGGCGCGGGCAAGTCGATCATCATCGACGCCGTCAGCAGCTTGCTGGGCGGCAAGACCGATGCCAGCTTGGTGCGGACCGGCGCCGATGTGGCCCGGGTGGAAGGCGTCTTCCGCCTGGACGACGAGACGCGCGCGGCCGTGGCCGCCCTCCTGGCCCGCGAGGAACTAGCCGCGGATGAGAGCGGCGACCTGACGCTCACGCGCGACGTGCGCCGGGAAGGGCGCACCACCTGCCGCGTCAACGGCCAGCTGGTGAGCCTGGCGATCCTGCGCGAGATCGGCCAGTACCTGGTGGACGTCCACGGCCAGAGCGAGCACCTGTCGCTCCTGCGCGTCCGCGAGCACATCTACCTGTTGGACCGGTTCGCCGGGCTGGACCCGGAGCGCGAGGCGCTGAGTGGTGTGGTGCGGGAGCTGGCGACGCTGCGCCAGGACCTGGCCGCGCTGCGCCGCGACGAGCGCGAGCGCGAACGCCGCCTGGACATGCTGGACTTCCAGGTCAACGAGATCACGTCGGCCCGGCTGAAGCCCGGCGAGGACCAGGCCCTGCTGCAAGAGCGCGTGCGCCTGGCCAACGCCGAGAAGCTGGCGGCGCTGGCCGACGACGCCATCCAGGCTTTGTCCGGCGGCGAGGCCGAGGCCGCCTCCGCCGCCGACCTGATCAGCCGCGCGGCCAAGGCCTTGGGCGCCCTGGCCAAGATCGACTCGGCCCTGGAGACTCAGCGCGACGCGGCCCAGGCCCTGAGCGAGCAGTTCAAGGACCTGGCCGGTGAGCTGGAAGATTATCGCGACGGGATCGAGTTCAACCCCAAACGCCTGGACGCGGTGGAAGAGCGCCTGGAGCTGATCAAGCGCCTGCAGCGCAAATACGGCGACACCCTCGAAGCGGTGCTGGCTTACGGCGTGCGCGTGCAGGCCGAGCGCGAGGCGCTGACGCACGCCAGCGAACGCATCGGCGAACTGGAGAAGCAGGAAGAGACACTGCTGCGCCGGGTGGGCCAGCTCGGCGCCAAGCTCTCGGCCCAGCGCCGGGCGGCCGGGGAGCGCTTGGCGCGCGGCATCGAGGCCGAGCTTAACGATTTGAAGATGGAGCGCGCCCGCTTCGGCGTGGCGGTGGAGTGGCAGGACGCCGCCGACGGCGCCTACGCCGAGGGCCGGCGCGTGGCCTTCGACGGCACCGGCCTGGACCGGGTGGAGTTCCTGGTGGCGCCCAACGTCGGCGAGGGCCTCAAGCCGCTGGTCAAGATCGCGTCCGGCGGCGAGACGGCGCGCCTGATGCTGGCCTTGAAGGGCGTCCTGGCGCGGGCGGACCGCACGCCGACCCTGATCTTCGACGAGATCGACCAGGGCATTGGCGGGCGCGTCGGCGCCGTGGTGGGGCGCAAGCTGTGGGGGCTGGCGCAAAGCCATCAGGTCTTGTGTATCACCCACCTGCCGCAGTTGGCCGGCTTCGGCGATCAGCACTTCCGGGTGGAGAAGCAGGTGGTGGCCGATGCCGGCGCGGCGCGCACCGTGACCGCCGTGACGCCGCTGACTGAGACGGCCCGCGTGGCCGAGCTGGCGCAGATGCTGGGCGGGGCGGGGGCCAAGACGCGCGAGAGCGCCGAGGAACTCCTGGCCCTGGTCCAGGCCGAGAAGCGATAGTGCGCGGACGGGCCGCGGGCCGCGGACGCAGTCACGCCGGAGGGTCGCTATGCAGGCATATGGGGCGGGTTTTGCCCGGCTGTACAACCTGCGCTGGGCCGGCTTTGCCCGGCAGGTGGCGCCGGGGCTGCACACCTTCTACACGCGGACGCCCCTCGGCCAGACGGAACGGAGCCTGCTGGACCTGGGCTGCGGCACCGGCCAACTGGCGCGCTATTTCCTGGAGCACGGCTTCCGCGTCACCGGTGTGGACCTCTCGGCCGCGATGCTCGAATACGCGCGCGAGAACTGCGCCGACTACATCGCCGACGGCCACGCCCGCTTTGAGCGCGGCGACATGACGCGCTTCTCCGTGGCCGACCACTTCGGCCTGGTCACCGCGACTTTTGACGCCCTCAACCACCTGGCGGATCTGGACGCGCTGCGGCAGTGCTTCCGGGCGGTCTTCCCGATGCTGCTGGATGAGGGCAAGTTCATCTTCGATCTCAACACGCGCGTCGGGCTGCAGCGCTGGAACAACATCAGCGTGGAGGAAAGCGACGACACCTTCGTGGTCACGCGCGGCGTCTACGACGGCCGCGGCGACCGGGCCTGGACGCGCATCTCCGGGTTCGTGCGCCGCGGCCGCGACGCCTACGAGCGGGTGGAGGAGACGGCCTACAACACCGTCTTCGATCTGGCCGAGGTGCGCCAGGCGCTGCTGGAGGCTGGCTGGGCGTCGGCTTACTGCGCGCGCTTCCCGGACCTGGAGACGCCGCTAGACGATCCGGAGCACGAGGGCCGCGTGTTCGTGATCGCCCACAAGTGAAGGCGGGCGCGGGACGGCCGGAATTAAACGCAAAGGGCCGGGCATGCCGCCCGGCCCTTGACCGTTCGCGCTCGGTTCAGTCTTGCGACCGAACCTCATCCGGCAGGTAGTACTCGAATTCGCAGCGCAGATCATCGGCCACTTCCAGGGTGCCGTAATCGCTGTCGTAGGTGTAGCCGCAAGTTACACAGCGGCCGGTGACTTCGAGCCCGCCCGGCGCCGATTTGATGCTCAACAGCAAGCCGCGCGATTCACAGTAAGGGCACATTCCGAGTTCCATAGGTTGTCTCCTCTAGTTGCCAACGATACCCGTTCGCGATTAAGCTCAGTTAAAATCTCGCTCAAATGGACGCGACTTATCTGACGATTACCCGACGCTTGCTTGGCGTCAGTTGGGCGCTGGCGCTCCTGACCGGTTGTTTCGCTCAGCCGGCGCCCGCGCGCCCGGCAACCCCATCGGCCCAGCCGACCGCCTCCAGCACGGTGGCGCTCACGCCCGCTGGCGCGCAGCTGGTGGTGGCCAACCGCGCGGCCGGCTCGGCGGCCGTGGTCGACGCCGAAACACTGACCGTCCGGGCGGAAATCCCGGTGGGCGGCGTGCCGCGGACTGTGGCGCTGACCCCGGACGGGGCGCTGGCGCTGGTCACCTCGGCGCAGACTGGCACGCTCAGCCTGCTGGACCTGCGGACGGCCCAGCTCGTGGCCCAAGTGCCGCTGGGCGCCGAGCCGTACGGTGTCGTCGCCGATGCGGCGCGCGCCTACGTCAGCTTAACGGCGGGGGCGCGGGTGGCGGTCGTCGATCTCGCCACCCGCACCCTCGTGCAGACCCTCCCCGTGGAGTCCTTCCCCGCCGGCCTCGCGCTCTCGGGTGATTACCTGTACGTGACCCATTTGTATACCGGGCGCATCACCCGCCTCTATTTGCCCGAACCGACCCAAAGTCAGGTGATGGCCACCGAGGCCGAGGCGAACCTGGCGCAGAATCTAGCCTGGCAGCCGGACGGCAGGCGCGCCTACTTGCCGCTGACGCTCATGCACACCGACGCAGTGCCGCTGCGCCCTGAAGCCGCTGTCTCTGCGATTGTCAAAGTACTTGATCTAGCGGAGTTCACGGCCTCGGCCGGCGAGTGGATCGCGCTGGCCGCTCCGGACCGCGCCGTCAACCTGCCGGTGGCGGCGGTGGTGTCTCCGGATGGGCGCTGGCTGTATGTCGCTAACGCCGGCACCGATGATGTGGCCGTGGTGGATCTGTCCACTCAGCAGACGGCGCTGGTGATTGCCGTCGGCCATAACCCGCGTGGACTGGCCTTGTCCCCGGAGGGGAGCCGGCTGTACGTGCACAACGCCCTGGATAGCTCTCTGAGCGTAGTGGATGTAGCCTATCAGGAATCGCCGGGCGCAACTATGCCCCGTTTGTCCCACGTTGGCACGGTCGCGCTGGCGGCCGCGCCACTTTCCGAAACGCTGCGGCTGGGCCAGCAGTTGTTCAACTCAGCGCTGCCGCCGATGTCGCAAGGCTGGCTGTCCTGCGCCACCTGCCACTTCGAGGGCGGGCACGATGCGCGCACCTGGCTGGGCTTCCCGGATGGGCCGCGCAACACGCCGACGCTGTTCAACCTGGCGCAGACTGCGCCGTATCATTGGAACGGCGACCTGGACGAATTGCAGGACACCGAACTCACGGTGCGGGCGATCCAGGGCGGGGCGGGCTTGATCGCCGGCGACGTCTACCCGCAGGCCGGCGCGCCGAACGCCGGCCGGTCGGTGGAGCTGGATGCCCTGGCGGCTTATCTCCAGGCGCTGACGCCGCCGCCCGCCCCCGCGGAGGTGGACGCCGCCACGGCCGAACGCGGCGCGCGCGTGCTGGCGCGCTGGGGCTGCACCAACTGCCACCCGGCCCCGCGCTTCACCGATCAGCAGACGCACACCCTGGCGCGCGATGGCATCGGCGACGCAGCCCTGCAGCGCAGCGCGGGCGGCCTTAACTTCGACACGCCGGCGCTGGGCGGCGTCTGGGCTTCGGCCCCGTTCTTTCACGATGGCTCGGCGGCGACGCTGCGTGACACGTTGTATCGTTCCGGCTTCCACGGCATGGGCTGGGCCATGAACGCGTCCGAGGTAGACGACCTGCTGGCTTATCTTCAATCCTTGCCCTGAGTGATCCTGATGCTGCCGCTTGACCGCCAAAACCGTTATCGCGCCCGCTATGCCCGCGAACACCCCGGCTGGCGGTCCAGCGGCGCCGAATTGGAGGCGCTGGTGCGCGGCCACCTGCGCCCGGACGGTCACGTCCTGGACGTGGGCTGCGGGCGGGGCGGGGTGATGGAACTCTTCTGGCGGGCCGTGGCGCTGGCCGTGGGGCTGGACCCGGACCCTGCCTCGCTGCGCGAACAGCGCACCGGCATGCCGGCGGCCGCCGGCCTGGCCGAAGCGCTGCCGTTCGCCGACCAGACCTTTGACTTGGCGATTGCGGTGTGGGTGTTGGAGCATCTGCCGCGCCCGGAGGCGGCCGTGCGCGAAGTGGGACGGGTGCTGAAGCCCGGCGGCCGCTTCGTGTTTCTGACCCCCAACGCCTGGCATCCGCTGGTGCGCGCCAACCGCGCCGGTCAGCTCTGGCCGCGGCTGCAGCGCGCGCTGGTCCCGGCCCTGTACGGGCGCTCGGCCGATGACACCTTTCGCGTCCATTACCGCGCCAACACGCCCGCTCGGCTGGCCGCGCTGGCGGCCGCCGGCGGCTTCCAGGCGGCGGCGCTGCGCGCCATCGGCGATCCCACCTACCTGGCCTTCAACGACCCCCTCTATCACTTCAGCGTCGCCGTCGAGCGCTGGCTGCCGGCGCGCTGGCGCGTCCACTTGCTGGGCGATTGGGTAAAGGCGGGGTAAAAAACGCGCCGCCAACACGGCCCGGTCCAGGCGCCGGCGGCCCCTGCTGTAAAATGAGCGGTATCAGGCCAGGATTATTGCGCGATGGCTCGTTGCAGCAACTGCGCTTTCGACAATCCCGCCGGCATGCGCTTCTGCGGCCAGTGTGGCACGCGCCTGCCTGAGCCCGCCGCCCCGGCGGAGCCGGCGGCCGGCTTCTCCCCGCAACGCTTTGGCGTCATGATGGGCGCCGACCTGCTCGAACGCTTCCGGCGCGCCGGCCTGGAGGCGGCCGGGCAGCGCCGCACGGTCACCGTCCTCTTCGTCGACATCAGCGGCTATACCACGCTCTCCGGCCAACTTGAAGCCGAGGACCTTTACTCGCTCGTTCAGCCGACGCTGGGCGCGCTGGCCCAGGCCGTCTACAAGTACGACGGCGTCGTGGACAAGTTCACGGGCGATGGGTTGATGGCGCTGTTCGGCGCGCCGATCGCCCACGAGGAGCATGCCGAGCTGGCCGTCCGCTCGGCCCTGGAGATGCAGGCCGAGGTCACGCGCCTCAACGGCGACGTGCGCCAGCGCTTCGG
Organism: uncultured Anaerolineales bacterium; assembly: GCA_937952305.1. Lineage (GTDB taxonomy): Bacteria > Chloroflexota > Anaerolineae > Anaerolineales > UBA6663 > SpSt-583. Next base: position 21,581 of record CALFZO010000021.1, read on the forward strand.
GCTGGAGCTGCAGCTGCACATCGGTTTGCACGCCGGGCCGGTTGTCGTCGGCGGGGTCGGCTCGGACATGCTCATGAACTACACGGCCATCGGCGACACCGTCAACCTGGCCCGCCGCCTGGAAGAGGCCGCCGAGCCGGGGGTGATCTTGGTCAGCGAAGCCGTCCACCAGCTCACCAAGAGCGCCGTCGATTACGCGCCGCTGGCGTCTCTGGCGCTCAAGGGTTTCGCGCAACGGCAGCCGGCTTTCCGCGTCGTCGGCCCCAAGGCCCAGCCGCGCTCGGCGCGCGGGGTGGAGGGCTTGCACGCTCCGCTGATCGGCCGCGACGCCGAGTTCAACCGGCTCAAGAAGTCGGTCACGGCCCTGGTCACGCAACAGCTCGGGCAGTTCATCCTGGTGACCGGCGAGGGCGGCATCGGCAAGAGCCGGCTGACCAGCGAGCTCAAAGCCCTGCTCCGGCCCTCGGCGGTGCGCATCATCGAGGGCTATGGCCTGACTTACCGGCGCACCGTCTCCTATTGGGCCTTCCTGGACGCCTTCCGCCACTACCTGGGCGCCACGCCGGACCTGACCGAGGCGCAGACCCGCACGCTCCTCCAACACCGGGTCGAAGAGGTGTTGGGCGCCGCGGCGCCGGCGGCGCTGCCGTTTCTGGAAAACTGGCTGTCCTTGCCGCCCAGCGATCCGGCGGCGGCTGAACGCCTGCGTTTTCTGGATGCCGACCGGCTGCGCCAGCAGACATTCCTGGCGGTGCGGGATGTGCTGGTGGCTGAGGCGCGCCGCCAGCCGGTCTGGTTGATCCTGGAAGACCTGCATTGGGCCGACGACGCTTCGCTGGAACTGCTGACGTTTTTGATGGAGTCGGCCGCCCAGGCGCCGTTGCTGCTGTACGCCATCACCCGGCCGTATGGCGAGGGCGCCCTGGCTCAACTGGTGGCCCGCGCCCAGCGCACGCTGGGCGAGCGCTTCGTCGAGGTCGCCCTCACCAGCCTCTCGCCGGATCAAAGCGAGCGCCTGCTCTTCCAGCTCCTGCCGATGGCCGAGTTCCCGGAGCGTTGGCTGGCGTCGATCCTGCAGCGCTCGGCCGGGATCCCGTACTATCTGGAAGAGATCCTGCGGATGCTGATCGACCACGGCATCGTCCAGCATGAGGCGGGCGGGTGGGCACTGGTGCCGGGCGCCGAGCCGGACGCGCTCACGGTGCCGGAAAACCTGCAGGCCCTGATCCTGGCCCGCTTCGACCGGCTTGGCCCGGCGGAGCGGCACGCGCTCCAGGCCGCCTCAGTTATCGGGCGGCAATTCAGCCGGCCGCTGCTCAAGGCCGTCGCCGAGTCGCTCTCGGAGGCTGAACTGCGCGCGGCGTTGGCGAGCCTGGTGGAGCGCGAGTTTGTCATGCCCCCCGACAGCGTGGCCGCCGACGAGTACCGCTTCAAACATGTGCTGGTGTCCGACGCCATCTACAGCACGCTCCTGCGCCGCAGCCAGAGCGAGCTGCACGGCCGCGTGGGTGAAGCGCTGGAAGTGCTGTACCCCGACCAGCTAGACAAGAATGTGGAATTGCTGGCGCGCCACTATAGTTTCAGCCCGCGTCTGGAACGGGCCCTGCACTACCTGATCCTGGCCGGGCAGCGAGCGGCCCGCGCGTACCTCAACCCCCAGGCCCGCCAGCACTACGAGCAGGCCGTGGCCCTGTTGTCCCAGGTGGACCACACGCTCGAGCAAACCATCCTGGCCAACATGGGCCTCGGCGACGTCCTGGTGTTCGCGGGCGAATATGCGACCGCGCGCGTGCAGTACCAGGCCGCCCTGGATGCCATCCCGGCCAGCTTTACTGGGCCGCAGGCGGCGGCGCGCGGCGAACTCTACCGCAAGCTGGGCTTCGCGCACCTGCGCCAAAGCGATTACGATGCCGCGCAGGCGGCCTTCCAGGCGGCGCAAGCAGCTCTGGCTGAGGCGGCCGCGCCCAGCCCCACCGAGCAGGCCCGCATCCTGAGTGATCTGGGTCGGACCTACTTTGAGCGCGGCGATTTGGAGGCGGCCGAGCAGGCGCTGACACAGGGCCTGGCCCTGGTGGACCCGGCACAGGCGCCCGACGTCGTCTCGTCGCTCTACAACCGCCTGGGCGCGGTGGCGTACACGCGCGGCGAATGGGCGGCCGCCGCCGCCAACGTGCGCAAGAGCGTCGAAATTCGCGAGCTGATCGGCGACCGGGTGGGCGTCGCCGGCTCCTTGAGCAACCTCGGTCTGCTGGATATCGCCCTGGGCGATCTGGACAGCGCCATGGTGCACCTCACGCGCAGCCTGGAGCTGCGCGCCCAGCTCGGCGACGTGCAGGGGACCGTAATTGTGCAGGGCAACCTCGGCTATCTGTACATCAATCGCGGCGACCTGGACGCGGCTGCCGATGTCCTACGGCAGGCGACCCAGTCTGCGCAGGCGTTGGGGATCGGCTACCTGCTCATCCAGAACCAGCGCCTGGCCGGCGCCCTGCATGTGGCCGCCCAGCAGTGGGATGAAGCCCTGGCGGTGCTGGAGGAGTGCGTCCAGCGCGCCAACGAGATCGGCGCCCAGGACCAACTGGCCGACGTCTACCGGCTGCTCGGCGAAGCCTGGCTGGGCGCCGGGCAGGTGGAGGCGGCCCGGGAGTGGGCGCAGCGCGCCGTGAAGCTTATGACCGGCACGCACCTGCTGGGGCCGACCGAGGAGCGCGGCAACCTGCTGCGCCTGTCCGGGACCGTCGCGCTGGAACGGCACGAGTGGACGGCGGCGGAGGCTTACTTGCAGGAGAGCTACGAGGTCTTCCGCAGCCTGGCCAATCGGTTGGGGGAGGGGCGCGCCCATTACCAGCTGGCGCGCCTGGCTCAGGCGCGCGGCGATCAGGCCGCCGCCCTTCAGCGCTTGAGGCAGGCGCTGGAGATCTTCCAGGCGGTCGGCGCCAAACTAGACCTGGCGGCCGCTCAGCGCAGCCTGGCCGAGCTCGGATCGGGACCCGCGTCCAAGACCCCTCCGCGTTAGCGCCGGACGACGCCGCGCTCACGCTTATTCTCCACCGCCCGCTATAATCTGGTCGAGCGTTGTTCCGGCGCTGGGCCGCCCACTTTGCCAAGGAGTCGCCATGTCTCGGCTGAAGCTGCTCGTCCTCAGCGTCGTGCTCCTGCTGCTGTCACTGGCTTTCTTCACCCCGGCCTTTGCCGCCCGCCGGCCCTCCACGGCGCAGTTATTGCGCCAGTTGGGCGGGGTCCCGTGCCCCGCCGACAGCGCCTTTACGTGCGTGACCATCCAGGTGCCGCTGGATCATTTCAACTCCGCCGACCCGCGCACGATCCCCGTGGTCTTCGCCGTGCTCCCGGCCAGCGGCGCGCGCAAAGGCCTGTTTGTCACGGCCACCGGCGGGCCGGGCACCTCCGGCATCGCCCTCGCCGATGCCTACGCGGCCGCGCTGGACCCGGCCATCCTGCGCCGCTTTGACCAGGTCTTCTTTGATCAGCGCGGCCTCGCCTTGTCCGGCGGCTTGACCTGCCCGGAAGCCGCCGCCGCCTATTACCAGACCGATGGCCGCGCGGAGACGCCGGCTCAGGAGGCGGCCTTGCGCCAGGCGGTCGCGACCTTCAGCCAGGCGTGCGTGGCGGAGGCGGGGTCGCCGGAGCTGCTGCCCTATTTGGGCACGGACCAAGCCGTGGAAGACCTCGATCTGTTTCGGCAGCTGCTCCAGGACGACCGGCTCTGGCTTTACGGCGAAAGCTACGGCACGCAGTTCGCCCAGACCTACGCCGCCCGCCACGGCGATCACCTGGCCGGGCTCATCCTGGATGGGACGGTCGATCTGACACTCACCGGCTATGAGTATTACGCCCAGCAGGCCCAGGCCTTCAGCGACACGCTCACCGCGACCCTGGCGGTCTGCCAGGCCGATCCGGCCTGCGCCGAAGACCTGGGCGGCGACGCGGTGGCGGCCTACGATCAGCTCGCGGCCGAGCTGCGCGGCCAGGCCCGGCCGGTCCGCTTCCCGCTGCCGGAGGGCCGGACGGCCTGGCGCACGTTCACGTTCGCGGACCTGGAGGTAGTGGCCGCCGGGCAGATGTACAACGAGGGCGACCGCATGTTGTTCACGCGCGCCCTGGCCGCCGCGAGCACGCGGCATGACCTGGTGCCGCTGGCCCGCCTGCTCTACCTCTCGCTCGGCCTCGATCCCCAGACGCTGGACGTGATCCCAGATCCCGCCTACTCAGATGCCGGCTACTACGGCGTGGAGTGCCAGGACTACGGTTATCCGGGCGCGACGCCCGCCGACAAGGCCGAGAACTACCTGCGCGCCGGCGACACCGTGGAGGCGGCGGTGCCGCGGCTGGCGTCGCTGTTCTACGGCGACCTGCCGTGCGCTTACTGGCCGCAGGCGACCGCTGACCTGGCGCGGCCGGCGCCGCTGACCGCGGCCGGCCTCCCGACGCTGGTCCTCGGCGCGACCGCCGACCCGGCCACGCCGGTCGGCAACGGGGTCAGCGTGTACGCGCGCCTGGACGACGGTTACCTCATCACCCAGCAAGGCGGCCCGCACGTCATCTTCGGGCGCGGCAATGCCTGCCCGGATGACCTCGTCACGGATTATCTGGTGCGCGGCGTGCTGCCCGCGCAGCGCGAGACCGAGTGTCCGGGCGTCGTGGCCGACGAGTACGTGCCGCTAGCGCCGCGGAGCGCGTCCGCGTTTGCGAACCCGTTGGAGGCCCTGGCCTCGGCCGAGACCGAGATCACGTACCTGCCCGAGTATTACTATTGGGACGGCCTTGAGCCGGGCAGCGCGGGCTGCGCCCAGCGCGGGACGCTGCAGTTCGAGGCGCTCTCAGCCGGCTATGGCCTCCAGCTGGACACGTGCGCGTTCAGCGCCGGGTTCAACCTGACCGGGACAGGCAGCTACGACCCCGACCGGGACCGCTTCGTCCTGGAGGTCGCCACCACCGGGCGCTGGCAATGCGCGCTCAAGTATGTGCGCCAGGGCGAGCGGACCCGCGTCACCGGCCGTTGCAACGGCCAGGCCGTCAGCTGGGCTCGGCCCTGACGCCTCGCCGCTCATCGAAAAATTTAAGAAATCAACTGGAGACCCCGCGGGAAAAAGCTGTATACTCAGATCAGAATTAGAACATCTGAGCGAAAGGCGGCTCGCATGAACAGCGTCGACAAAGCAACTGAAACTCAGATCCGCAACATCCAGACCAAGACCGGCAAGTCGTTGGAGCAGCTCAGCGCGCTGATCAAGAAGAGCGGCCTGACCAAGCATGGCGAGATCCGGGACATGCTTAAGCGCGACCTGGGTCTGGGGCACGGGGACGCCAACACGCTGACGCACGTGGTCCTGCAATCGGATGGCGCCCGCGCGGCCCAGGCCAGCGGCGCCTCGCCCGACGACGTCGTGGCCGCTCTGTACAGCGGCGCCAAAGCCGAACTGCGCCCGATCCACGACAAGCTCATGGCCGCCATCACGCGCTTCGGCGACTTTGAGATCGCGCCTAAGAAGGGCTACCTGAGCCTGCGCCGCGGCAAGCAGTTCGCCATGATCGGCCCTGCCACCAATAGCCGGGTGGAAGTCGGCCTGAATATGAAGGGTGTGCCCGCCACCGCGCGCCTGGTCGCCCAGCCGGCGGGCGGCATGTGCCAGTACAAGGTCAAGGTCACCGACGTCCAGGAGGTCGACCGGGAGTTGATCGCCTGGATCAAGCAGGCCTACGACAGCGCGGGCTGAGTGTCCGGCGGGCGCCGTCACCGCGGCGCGGCGTTGGTCCCACAAACACAGACCGGCCGGCGAAGACTCGCCGGCCGGTTGCGCTTAAAGAAGACGGGGAGCGGGGCGGCTACTCGTAGCGCAGCGCCTGGATGATATCCAACCGCGCCGCCTGGCGGGCCGGGATGATGGCCGCGAACGCCCCGAAGAGCAGGCCGACCGCCACGGCCACCACCATTGCCTGGCCCGGGAAGGCGTAGGTGACCGGGAAGCCCAGCGCCGCGAAGGCGCTGGTGGCCATGTAGCCCAGGTACAGGCCGGTGAGCAGGCCGAAGGCCGTGCCGATGGCGGCCAGGATCAGGGCCTCAGCCAGGATGACCGTCTGCACCTGCGAACGCGCCGCCCCGACGGCGCGCAGCATGCCGATCTCGCGCGTGCGCTCGATCACGCCGATGGCCAGGGTGTTAATCATGGCGATCAGCGACGGGATCGCCAGGAAGATCACCATCGCGTAGATGCCGGCGAAGGCGGCGTCGAAGATGCCGCGGTTCTGGTCCACATATTCCTGCCCGGAGACCAATTTAAACTGCGGGTATGGCTGGAGCGCCTGCTTGAAGGCCGCCTCCACCGCGGCGCGGTCCGCGCCCGGCTTCAGGTTGATCTGGTAGAACACGTCTTCGGCCCGGCCGAAGTCGGCGGCGATGTTGGCCTGCGAGAGGTAGCCGGTGGTCGTCTTGGCGTTCAGATAGTCCGAGGCGATGCCGACGACCTTGTACGTGACCGTGCCGGTCGGCGTGAGCAGGGTGACGTCGTCGCCCATTTTCACGCCGGCCGAAGCCTGCAGGACGCCGTTGATGATCAGGCCGCGGCCGGACTCGATCTCACGGAAGGCGGTCTCCGGATCGCCCTCCACGAAGGCCAGCCCGCTGGTCTGGGTATAGGCCTGCGGCTCGATGCCGAGCAGGCCGACCGCCACGTCGTTGATCTGGGTGCCCGCGAAGCGCAGGCTGCTGACCACGTCCACGCCGTCCACGGCGCGCAGGTCCTCGGCCAGCGTCGGGCTGGCGCCGGTGTTCACGCCCCAGACCGCCACTGTCGGCGGCACGAGCAGGTAGTCGCTGCTCAGGCTGTTCTCCAGCATCTCCGTGAAGGTGATCGCCAGGCTGGTGATCAGGCCGGCGGCCATCACCAGGATGGCCAGGGCGATCATGGTGGTGGCGGAGGTCACGGCGGCCCGCGTCGGCTGGCGCGAGAGGTTGCCCTCGGCCAGCTGCGCCGTGCCGTCTCGGGCGAAGGCCAGGGCCAGCACCCGGCTGAACAGACCCGCGATCGGGTTGACCAGCGCCGGGGCGATCAGGATCAGCCCGCCGATGAACAGGAAGCTTCCCAGCGCGAGCAGACCGGCATTGCCCGTAACCAGGGCCGCCGCCGCGCCTGCCAAGAGCACCACCCCCGCCCAAAAGCTCAGGCCCGCGATCCGGCGCCAGGCCAGCGCGCCGATGGACGGCCGCAGGGCCTCCAGCGGCGTCACCCGGCTGGCGGCGCGCGCCGGCAGCAGGCCGGCCAGCAGCGTGACGCCGACCCCGACGGTGACGGAGAGCACGACCAGCCCGGGCGTCACCACCGGCGCGCCGACCTGGATGTTCAGCAGTTGCCGTCCAATCTGCGAGACCGCGGCCAGGGCCAGCCAGCCCATGCCGTAGCCCAGCACGAGCCCGGCGGCGGTGCCGACCACGCCCTGGATCAGGCCTTCGATCAGGATCAGGCCCGTGATCGTGCCGCGGCTGGCGCCGATGGCGCGCAGCATGCCGATATCGTGGCGGCGCTCGGCGACGATGGTGCGGAAGGTGTTGAAGATGATGAAGCCGCCCATCAGCAGGCCGAGCGCCCCGAGCAGGGTGAAGATCCTCTGGGCGGTCCCGATGTTGGTCAGGATCTCGGCCCCCGGCTGGAGCACGCCGATCGTGAAGCTGCCGCCGACCGCGGCCGCGATGTCGGCCTCGATCTGGGCGCGGGCGGCCTCGTTGGCAGTGTCGAAGTTGGCGTCGACGACGTTGATTTGGCCGGGCACGTTGAACAGGCGCTGGGCCTCGCTCAGGGTGACGAGCACCTCTTCGTTGCCGGGCAGCAGGCGCTGCGGCAACAGGCCGACGATGGTCAGGTCCGTCAGGCCGATCGGCGTCGGCAGGCTCAGGGTGTCGCCGAGCTGCAGGCCGGCCTCATCGGCCAGGGACTCGGTGATGACGGCGACCGCGCCGTCACCGGCCTCGAGAAAGCGGCCCTGCAGGACGTTGAAGGACGCGATCGAGCGGATAGTATCCGGCACGGCGCCCACCAGCGTTACCGCCGTAAGACGGTCGGCCGTGGCTGGGTCCTGGTCGAAGAAGTCGGCCGGCAAGCCGATACCGCGCTCGAGCGTGCCGGACACGACGCGCACGCCGGCGACGGCGGCGACCGTCTCGGCCACGGACTCCGGAAAGGCCTCGCCAGATTTGCTGGTAATGGTGGCGTCCACCTGCCCGGCCATCGCCAGGGCGTTGGCCTGGAAAGCGCCGATGAACGCCGGCATGACCGTGTTCATGCCGAAGATAAGCAGCACGCCAAAGACGATGGCGAGCGTGGTCAGGCTGGTGCGCAGTTTGCGCCCGTTGAGATAACGCAGCGCGAGAGTGAGGTAGGTGGACATGGCGGCCTCCGTTCAGGCCATCGCCTTCATGCGGGTTTCGATCAAAGCCGAGTTGCCGGACTTCTGCGGGTCGAGGACGGTCTCGTCGGTGACCAGGCCGTCCTTGAGGAAGACGATCCGGTCGGCGTAGGCCGCGATGCGTGGATCATGGGTGACCATGACCACGGCCCGGCCCCACTCGTTGGCGGCCTGGCGCAGCACGCCCGCGATCTCGTCCGATGAGCGCGAATCCAGGTTGCCGGTCGGCTCGTCGCACAGCACCAGGGCCGGCTCGGCCACCAGGGCGCGGGCGATGGCCACGCGCTGCTGCTGGCCGCCGGAGAGCTGATCCGGGCGATGATGCTGGCGGTCGCCCAGGCCGACCTTCGCCAGCCAGGCCTGCGCCTGGCGATGGGCCTCGGCCTTGGGCCGGCCATCCAGCAGGAGCGGCAGGGCCGCATTCTCGGTGGCGTTCAGCACCGGGATCAGGTTGAAGAACTGGAAGATGAACCCGATCTTGCGCCGGCGCAACGCGGTGAGCGCCTGGTCGGGGAGGTCGCCCAAATCATGGCCGTCGATCATGACGCGGCCCTGGGTCGGCCGGTCCAGCCCGCCGAGCAGGTGCATCAGGGTCGATTTGCCGCAGCCGCTCGGCCCCATCACGGCCACGAACTCGCCGGCGTCGACTTTCAAGTTGACCTGACTCAGCGCGGTGACGGCGGTGTCGCCAGTTCCATAAACTTTGGCCAGGTTTTCCGTTTGAATGAGAGACATGCCTAACTCCTTCGATAAAGACGGGCTGGCCGAGAGGGTCCAGCCCCGGTTATGAGCCAATCATCTCGGCGCTCTTGCGTGGCCGGCCGCGCGGCCGGGCTTCCGGCTCGGGCAGGGGCTGGCGCCGGACCTCGTCCAGGCGGGCTTCGACCATGTCCAGCCAGCGCAGGTCAGCTTCCAGGTGCATGCCGGCCTTGTCCAGCAGCAGGATCTTGGCCAGCTCCCGCTTCGGGTCGGCCACATTGCGCTGGGCCGTGACGGCGTGGAGGTCCCGATACAGCGCGGCGCGCTGGGTCTGGATCAAGCGCTGGGGCGACGGCTGGCCGGTGAGCAGCGCCAGCATCAGCTTGATGAAGAACTCGTCTCGGCTGTGCTCGCGTTCGACCCCGGTCCCCAGCCACTCGTTCAGGCTCGCCCGGCCTGGCGCCGTGATCGTGTACACGCGTTTGTCCGGCCCGGCCGGCGCTTCCACCGGCTCCTCGGCCACCAGGCCAGCCTCCTCCAACCGCCCCAGCGTCGTGTAGACCTGGGCTGGCTTTATGTCCCAGTTCTGTTCGCCGCCCACAAGCGCCTCAAACGCCGCGTGTAACTCATAACCGTGGCGCGGACGTTGGGCCAGTAGGCCCAGAATAGCGAATCGAACCGACATAAATGAAAATAGTCTACTGTTTTCTCATTTGCTCGAAAAAGATAAACCTGTTTTGTATTTGTGTCAAGAAAAATCGTCTGTGGCACGAGCGGTTTTTACGCGCTGGCCCTCGTCAGGCTGGAACATAAAATTGATCAGCCTCCGCAACCTGGGCGGAGGCTGATCGGTTGTGGGGTCGTCGAATTGACGGCTATGCGCGCTGTCTGGCGCCGCTATCAGGCCGGAGGCCCGGCCTTGATCCGGGCCAGCAAGGCTTCGGGTGTGTCGCGGGAGCCAAAGACGGCTTCCAGCCACCAGGTGGCGCCGGCTGTTTCATAAAGGCGTACGCGCGCGGTGTCGCGCGGCGACGCGGTCACACCATCCACGGCGACCTCGAACGGGTCCGTCGTGGCGCGATGCTGGCGGAGGTAGGCGAGGTGTTGGGCGAGCTCTTCCGGCGGCAGGGTGACCGCCTGGTTTTCGTCGATGGTGCCGATGATCCAGCCCTCCCAACGCGCGGCGCGGCGCAGGGCTGGACGGCTGAGGCCGCCGACCCAGACCGGCGGGCGCGGTTTCTGGAAAGCCGCCGGCACCAGTTGGACTTGCGCGAGATGATAGTGCGGGCCGTGATGCGTGACGGTTTCACCGGCCAGGAGCTGGGCCAGCAGCGGCAGGCCCTCGTCCAGCATCGCGGCCCGCGTCCTGGCCTCCCGCGCCTCGCCAAAGGGCGCAAAGTCGAAATCCACGCCGGCGCCGACGCCGAAGATCACGCGCCCGCCGCTCAGCCAATCCAGGGCGGCCAGAGTGCGGGCCAGCAGGTGCGGCCGGTAGCGGGGCAGGGGCGCGACGCCGGTGATGAGCTTGAGGCGCCGCGTGGCGGCCGCCACCGCCGCCAGCGCCACCCACGGATCGCCGGCGCCGTACGGCATCAGGACATGATCCCACAGGCCCAGCGCCTCCCAGCCGGCCGCCTCAGCCGCCTGGGCCACCTGCACGACCGCGCGCGGATCACTGTATGTGCCGAACGGTACCACCTCAATCCCATAGTGCATGGCAGTGTCTCCGCGAGAGAGGTGTTTACCAGACGCGCGTCCAGGGCTCGGAGAGGTCGTATTCGCTGAAGCCCATCCCGTGATAGAGCGCATGCGCCGGCGCTGAGTACGAGCCGACCGTGGCCAGCGTGGCGCCCAGCCGCGCGGCCCGGCGCAGACCTTCGGCCATCACGGCCCGGCCCAGGCCGCGCTTCTGATGCTCCGGGTGCGTGCCGACCGGCTCGAAGACGACGGTGCGCGTGACGTCGTCGAGCCAGACCGTGCAGAAGGCCACGATCTCGCCGGTGGGCAGCGCCGCCACGATGTCGAGATCGCGCCGGTAGAGCGGCACGCGCTGGACGTTGCGATACCACTCCCAGCCCTCGTACTTGTCGTCCGGTTCATCCGGGTGGAAAGCCTTCCAGGAGGCCCAGCTGCGCGCCGGCAACTCGGCTTCGTCCCCGAGCGCGCGGACGACGTAACCGGCCGGAACCGGCGTCTCCGGGATCGGCTGCGCCACCGGGCGGCGTCGCTGGTGCTCGGGCCAGTCGCCGCGGACATAGCCGCGCTCCCGGACGAGCGCCTGGCGCGCCTGATCGTTTGAGTCGGCCCAGACACGCAGCGTCCGCCGGCCTTCCTGGTCGGAGCCGGCGATGTGCTGTTCGGCGACGTCCAACATCTCGGCCTCCAGCGCGGACGAGCGGAAGCGCGGGTGCACTTGCAGGAACGCCTCGCGCGGATTGTCGGCGTTGAGGACGGCCGCGATTTCGCCGGCGTGTTCCCAGACGAAGACGGCCTCGGCCAGGTTCAAGTTGAAGATGTTCTCCTGAATGTGCCAGCGCCAGTAATCCCAGCGCAGGAGCGACCACGAGAATTCACGCCGGTCGTTAAGGAGGAAGACCTCGCGCAGGAATTGGCGCACGCGCCAGTAATCGGTGACGTCAACGTAGGGACGCAGGCTGGGCGGCATGGGGACACCTTTCGCACGGTTCGGGCTGGAGCTATGCACCGTCATTGTAAAGCTGCCGGCCCGCCGCCGCGCCCGTCTCCGGACGTAACCGGCCCTGGTCAACTGGCCAGGTCATGGCCAACCCGAGTCACTCCGGCCAGAGCTCAGCCTGGGGCCGGCGCGTTGGCGGCAGACCTACAGGCCGGTGGGGCGCGGCCGCGGCGCGAGGCGCGGCAACACCAGCGCCGCGATCACCCCCTGCATGGCGATAAACCAGCCGTAGGCTCCGACGGCGGTGGTGACCGGCAGCCAGGCGACGTTGACGAGGTTGAACGTGAGGTGGAAGACCACAGCCAGCAGCAGGCTGGACCGGCCGTGATTAAAGAACCAGGTCATGTAGAAATTGCCCGCCAGGACGAACAAGACGTTCAGCACCAAGTAGCCGGGGCCAAACTGGTCGAACGTGTCCATCAGCAGCCAGAAGGGCGCGTGCCAGACCGCCCACAGCAGGCCGAGGATCAGGCTGGCCACGAACGGGCTGTGCCGGTGTTGCAGCGACGGTAGCGCCACGCCTCGCCAGCCGATCTCTTCGCCCAGGGTTGCGAGCAGCAAAAAGAAGGCGTTCACGGCGAACGCCGTCGCCGAGACCGGCGGCGCCGCGGCCACCGGCGGCTGACCGCCCACCGCGTTGTAAACCAGGCCGGTCAGCCCCAGGAGCGCCGGCTGGACCAGACCAGCCGCCGCCCACCAGCGCCAGTTCACGCGCCAGAACACGAGCCCGCCGAGCAAACGGCCTACCCCGGCGCGGCCGCCGGCGCGGGTCGTCAGCAGCAGGGCGGCCGCCGCCGGCATGAGCACGCCCAACAGACGCGCCATTTGGCTGACCGCGTCCGGGATGGCGAGCGGCCCGATACCGAAGTGCGCCAGCGCCAGCGGGACCCAGATGGCCCAGGAAAGCGCGAAAGTGAGGCCGAAGAAGGCAACTGGGTGGATCTGTCTGGGGTTTGAAGCCATGGGCGCCTCGTTTGATCTGGCCTCAGCCTGCCGGCAGGCGGCCGACATCGGCCGCGTCCTACGGCGCAATGTGCATTGATTGAATCAGCGCATCCAACTGCCCGAGCGCCGGCGTAAACGCCTCCGGGGCCGTGGCGTTCAGGGCGCCGGCGACGGCGCTAGAGTAGCCGGGCCAATCGGCGTTTGGATCGGCACTATCCGGAGACGGGACCCCACCAGGGGGCAGGGCCGCGCCGCCGTCGCTGGTTTCCGCCAGCAGCGGGGCCGTGACCGGCAAGATCACGACGAGGTAGTAAGCGCCGTCGCGCGTTACCCCTTCAAAGTGATAGAACAGCTCATGGTTGTTGACCGGGGCCGCGGCCTGGCCGGTCTGTGTGATGAAGCGCACGCCGCCGCCGTTCTGGAAGGTGCTCTTCTGGATGTGCGCGGCGAACGCCGGCCGGTCATTGAAGAACGGCGCCGCCGGAAGCTGCTCCAGACCGATCGCGGCGCTCGGGCTATACAGCAGGTTGTCCAAACGCCGGATGCTTTCGAAAGCGGCGGGAACCAATTCGGCATACGCCTGCGCCGGGTAAACGTAAATCTGCGGTGGGTGGGCTTTGCCCTGCAACAAGTATCCTTCCAGGTCAAGTTGGATGTGGCCGGGGGTCTTTTGCCACCAGGCGGCATCTTCTCCGTCGACGCGCGCGATCTCGCTTCCGCGCCAGCCGCTGGCCAGCCCCGGTGGCACGACCAGGCGCAACGTCCCAAAGGATACTTCTGCGCCTTCAAAAGGCGGCGCGGTGGGCGTATTGTCCGGGACGACCGTCGACGGGATGGCCTGTGTCCGGGCGATGAAGACCTCAGGCGTAGGCGTGGCCGGTTCAGGGAGGGCGGTGGGGGGCGCCGGCGCCAATGGCAGGGCGCACGCCAGGGCCGCGACCAGGATCAGGGAAGGGACGATGATGGCTTTCTTCATGGGTGAATCTCCTTGCTAAGGTTCATCATACCCATCAGAAATGCCAAACTCCCCCGACACCGGGGGAGTCTTGGCCTGGTCAGGTGGACAGGGCGGCTGAGTACAGCCGGGCGCCAGATGACTGGCGGGTGGTTGTACTCAGCCGCGCCTCGAGGCCCGGCTGGCGTTTCTTAGCCGGATCAGTCCACCGTCGCGCTCTTCTGCACCCCGCGCAGAAACAGGCCGAAGGGCACAAAGCAGGCCAGGCCCATGACCGCGATCACGACGAAGTCTGTGAGCGCGAACGGCGCCGCGGTCACCAGCGGCTGGAGGAGGAAGAAGACCAGCAGGGCCACGAACAGCAGGCTGCCTTGAAAGAGCAATCCCAGCCCGGCGGCGTAGCCGAGGGCCTGCCGCCGCCAGAGCAGAATCCCGCCGATGACCCACCAAGGCGTGGTCAACAAATCGGCGACGAGCACGCCCAGTTCCGGCCCTGTCGGAGCGCTCACGACCTGGCTGAGCGCGCGCAGGCAGAACAGGCTGCCCAGGCCGGCCAGAACGCCGCCGGCCAGCTGCTCCGGCACCCTGCCGGCCAGTTGACGCTGCACCGCCGGCGCGTCCAGGCTCGTGACCCATCGGAAGACGCCGAACGCGCTCAAAGCCGCCAGCGCCAGATAGGCCAGGAACGGCGCGGCCGGCGCCAGGGCCACCGCATAGGCGCTGGCGTTGTAGAGCGTGTAAAACAGCGCGCCCGGCCAGACGAGCCGGCCCAGCAGGCGGCCGCGCCGCGCCGCCCAGACCGACCCCAGCAGGATCGGCAGGCCGATGAGCAGGTTGACGACATCGTTGGCCAGGAAGGCCTGGCGCAAGGCCTCGGTGGGGTAGAGGGCGGACGGGAAGAGCAGGCCGGCCAAGGCGGTGGCCGCCAGGAGCAGGGCGACGACCAGCGCGAGAGCTTGGAGCGACGGCAGCAGGCGCGTGAGAGGCGGCGGGGAGCTCATGCGGTCCTCTGGCGATCGGGGATGACCGACCGCAGGTGGGCGGCCCAGTTGGTAGTGCGCTCCAGTTCGCCATCTGTAGCCAGCCGCGCAGAAACCGGGCCGCCCCAGCGGCCGGCTGCGCCCGTTCGAGCTGGAAAATCCAGCCTGAGCCGCTGGCCCATAAAGCTGGGCGCTTAACTCAACAACGGGCGCAGGCTGACAGCCCAGGCGCGAATGGCGTCCCAGTCCCGGTGGTCGCCTTCGCGCCAGACGCCGAGCAGCACGCTCAGGCGGAACATCAGTCGGTCGCGCAGAGCTGGGACTTTGGCGATGTCCAGCGCGCCGGCAAACAACCCCTCGCTCACCGGCCGGACCAGCGCGCGCACCGGCGCCAGAAACTCCGCCACGAACGGCCGATAACGTTCGCCGTCGCGCATGGCCAGGGTCATGCACACCAGGAAGGCCGCGAACGGCTTTTGAGCCAGTGCGTGGCGATGGGCCTGGACAAACCGCATCGCTTCCGGAAGCCACTGCTTGTTCTGGATGGCGCTGCCGGCGACCACGGCCCGATACGGAGCCAGGCCGGGCACGGCCTTCATGGGCAGCACGTCCACCGCGGCGCCGGCCTCAGCCAGTATTCGACCGATGGCCTCCGAGATGCCGGCCGTGGAATCGGTCCGGGTCGCGTAGGTGATGAGAAACCGGTCGGTCACGGTGCCTCCTTCAGAAGGAATAGCGCCGCCAAGAGCGCCAGGTTGATCAAAACACCCACGCCGCCCTGATCATCCAGGGCCTGGAGCCGGCCGTTCCAGAGTGCGAGGTAGAGCACCGACGAGAGGGCCGCGGCGCCCAACACCACCGGCCGCCCCCAGTCCGGCCACCAGATCAACCCCAGACCACCCGCCGCCAGGCCGAGGGCCACCACAGCCAGGGCCGCGGCCGCGATGAGCCGGGTCGGCTCATCCCCAACCAGGCGGGAGAAGGCCCAGCCGCCGTCCGGCCAGGTCAGGCCGGGGCGCAACTCGAACCAGCGCAGGCTGTGCCCGGCGTAGAGCAGGTGCACCAGTCCGTGCAGGATGAGGACGACGCTCAGGGCGATGGCCCACATAGAGACACTCGCTTTCATAAAAGCTCCGGCGCCAACAGAACGATATGGCCCGTCACTTGCCCGCTCTCGAGCAGGGCATAACCCCGCGCCGCGTCAAGGAGGGGCAGTCGGGCGCTGATGATCGGCTTGATGCGGCCTTCACTCAGCAGCTGGAACAGCGTCGCCCAGTCTGGTTTGAATAATTCCACGCCCAGGCGGTGCGTGCCGTTACCCTGGATCGGCTTGCCGTTCGACAGCAGGTTGTAGCCGATCATCTTGACCAGCAGCACCAGGAACCGGGACAGACTCTGCGGCCCGCCGTAATGAATCAGGACGCCGCCCCGGCCCAGCACCGCCAACCCGCGTTCAAAGGCTTCCTCGCCCATGCCATTGAAGACGAAGTCCAGCCCCGCCGGCTCGGCCTGGCGCACGACTGCGACAAAGTCCTGGGACCGATAATCGATCGGGACCGCGCCGTGTTCGGCTAACGTCGGGTGCTTGTTGGCCGAGGCCAACCCGTACATTTTCAGCCCGGCCAGTTTCCCCAACTGCAGCAGGGCCGTCCCAACCCCGCCGCTGGCGCCGATGAGCAGGACTTTGTCGCCTGCCTTGACCCTGGCCACACGGTGCAGCACCTGGTAGGCGACCAAGTAATTCAAGATGAGCGTTGCCGCTTCGGCCGGATCCAGGCCCGCAGGAACGGTCGCCAGTTTTTCGGCGGCCAGGTAGATGTATTCTGCATGGCCACCGAAGGTGGTCAAGGCCGCCACCCGCTCGCCCGGCGCGAAGCCTGTCACGCCCGGCCCGAGGGCGTCCACCCGCCCTACGATGGAGTAGCCAGGCACGAAGGGCAACTTAGCCGGGAACGGCCGGTTGCCGACCCGCGCGGCCACATCGTCCTGGCAAACCGGGCTGGCGAGCACTTGGACGCGCACCTCGCCGGCCGCCGGCGGTCGCAGGTTGTTCTCAATGATCCGCAGGACCTCAGGCCCACCCCGTTGTGTGGCGACGAGGCTGCGGTACCTCATAGCGGCCTCCGGGTAAGCAGCCAGACTGCCAGCGCCAGAGCGGCCACGGCCAGCGCGGGCGCGACCCGGTGGATGGCCAGCAGCAGCGCATAGTTGGGGTTGTTCAGGCTCAGGAACGCGCCGGAGGCGAACAAGGCGACCACACACACGCCGGCAACGGCCAGGGCCGCCCCGGCCAGCGCCTGCGGCGGCGCGGCCCGCAGTGCGCCAACGAACTGGACCGCCGCGGCAATGACCGCGCCGAGAGCGATCAGCTTGTGGACGTTGAAGATGGCCGTGCGGTACGGCCGGCCTAAGCTACTGAGCCAGAAACCCGAGGCCAGCGTCAAGACGAGGGCGATCCCCGGGATGAGGTAGGGGGTGAATATGTTCATGAGCGGCTGTAAGTCGTTAGCGGGTTGCGGCATAGGCGTAGCTGGCGTAGAGCGAGGCCAGCAGCATGGTCAAGATCGGGAAGCAGGCTAAACAGCCTGAGGCTCTTCAGGAAGTCGTTGAAGCAATCCCCGAGCAGGAATGGCCCGAAGACCCAGACCAAGTAGCGGGTCTTCCAGTTCGCGGGCTGGCTCATTCGCTGTCTCTTTGCTCCCGGGGCGACCGGCAAAAGTCTCGGGCGAGCAGCGGGAACCAGACCAAATAGAGCGGCCCTGCCACGAACATGATCGTCGCGCCCAGCGCCGGGAAGACGAGCCCCGCCACCATGTGCAGCCAATCCAGGCCATGCGTCAGGATGCCAACCCAGGCCGTCCACTGGCTGAAGGCCCGGCTGCGGAGCATGACCCCGGAGGCCAACAGCGCGGCGGTCTGCAGCAACAGGCCGCCCATCAGCGCGCCCGAGCCGTGCCACATATCCGCGGCCAGGATCGCCTCGCCGGCGGCCAGGAGCAGGGTCCGCTGCGCCTCGTCGGTGGCGGCCGCGAAGCGGTCGCTCAGAGTCAGAAAGGCAAAAGCTGAAGGCGTGGCCAGGAAGAGCGTGACGCCGGCGAAAGCCAGCGCCGCGGCGAGCAGTGAGAGGGCTGAGTCCGTCCGCCGCAGCGCCGCGTACAAACCGAGAAAGATCAGATAGTACAGCGGCATCACCAGGCTGGTCAGCCCGTCCAGGCGCAGCCACCCCAGCAGTCGGTTTTCGGCCAGCAACGCAAAACCGGCCCGGGCGCTGTCCGGCTGGCCGCCCAGCGCTACGAGCTGAATCAGCGTAGCCAACGCATAGGCCAATAGAAGCCAGGCGGCGCATCCGCCCAGGACAAGCAACGTCGGTGGCCGGGCTGCGCCCGCATCGGACGGACGAGCGCTGGTTTGAACGGGGACGGACATGGGGTCAGCCTTTCCTGAGACGCGCCTCCACTCAGTCTAAGCATACGGCGGCCGCAAGAGCAGGACAATGATGTTTGCCGCAGAATCTGTGCCATTTGACGCAAGCTGCGGTATCATGGCGGCATGGATGCGGCTGTTGAACCCATCACCGTCTCGGTCAGCGTGCTGGCGCAGATGTTCCTGTACTTGCGCTCGCTGAACGTAGATGTGGACGCCTTCCTGCACTCGCTGGGTGTGGACCCCGCCTCGGTCCAGGCACCCGACGCGCGCGTGCCGGTGGAGACCTATCTGTTCATCCAGGAGTCGGCGGCGAAGTTGGTGGACGACCCGTGCTTCGGGCTGCATATGGGCGAGTTCGCCGAGGCCGGCAGTTGGTCTATCCTCGGCTACCTGATGATGAACTGCCGGACGCTGGGGGAAGCCTTCGAGAAATCGGGGCGGTACTCGCGTATCATCGGCAACCTGATCGAGGCCCGGGCTGAACTGGGCCCGACCACCGTCACGGCCGTGTTCTTCACGCCGCCGCACGCGCCGGCCATGTCGCGCCACTGCTTTGACTCCACGTTTGCCAGCAGTGTGCGCATGATGCGCACGCTCACCGGCCAGCCGCTCAACCCGCGCGCCGTGGCGTTCATTTACCCCGAGCCGTCGGCGCGCGCGGAGTATGACCGGGTCTTCGGCTGTCCGGTGCGCTTCGGCCAGAAGCATAACGCCCTGACCCTTGACCTCAGCCTGGCCAACACGCCGATCCGGCTGGCGAACCCGGCCCTGCTGGAGCATTTCGAGAAGTACGCCCAGGATTTCCTGGCCCAACTCGAGCGCCCGGACGCGACGACGCGCGCGGTGACCCGGCTTATCCTGGCGCGGCTGGACGACGAAGCGCTCTCACTCGACACGGTCGCGCGCGAGATGGCGGTCAGCCCGCGCACCTTGCAGAACCGCCTGGAGGCGGAGGGCGTAGTCTTCAGCGATCTCCTGCGCGATATCCGCCAGCGGCTCGCCCAGCAGTACTTGCGCCAGAACTACTCGGTGGAACAGATCACATACCTGCTGGGTTTCTCCGAGCCGAGCGTGTTCCGCAAGGCTTTCAAGAAGTGGTCGGGCGTCACCCCCCGCGAATACCGGCAGAGCACGCTCCCGACGGCCAGTCAGGTGTAAGGGGACGTCCCGCATTCCCTGGTTTGTGTTCGTCCGCGCTTCGCCGGCCGCTCCGCGTCGTCCTTATGAATAACCGCCTGACCAAACCCTGAACCGAGACGGTCGAGCCGGAATGGGGACCGGGCAACTGCTTCAGCGCGCCCGGGGGATAAGGCCGGGTCTCGACTCGGGTCTTTGGCGGCCGGCGCTGCCTCACTCTACGCGCGGCCCGCTTCCGGTTGTGGCAGATTCGGAGGCCGGGCCGGCCGTCGCCGTCGGGCGCAGGATCGCCAACGCCTTGGTCTGGCAGAAGGCTTCGAGGTCGGCGCGCGTGAAGCGCCAGGGCAGGCCGTCGAACAGGCTCATGATCAGGCGGACCATGAACGGATGGCGGCGCAGGCGCAATTCCAAGAAATCTGCGAGGCGCGCCGGGTCGGTGACGACCTCGGCTTGGGCCGCGAACTCCCGGTCGCGCACCTGGACGCGCACGTCCGGGTTGGCGCGCAGGTTCTGAAACCAGTCAGCCGCCGGCCCGCGCGCCGAGGCAACGTAGTACGCGCCGTCGATCAACTCGAATTGGAGCGGCGTGACACGCGGCTGGCCGGTCTTGCGCCCGATAGTGGTCAGCAGCAGCACCAGGCGGGTTGGGCCGAACCCGCGCCGGTAGTTGGCGGCCATTCGGACGTTGAGGGCCTTCATCCGATGGTAGAGGGTGTTCTTGGGCATGGCCTGATCGTAATCACCGCCGTTGCCCGCGGCCATTGACATTCGACCCGTAATCGGCCGCTGTCTCTCGGCGACGCATGGGGACGAGCAGGGGTTGTTCGGCGTGGCGCTGCTCCCAGCGTGCTCAGTACGCCGCCGGCAGGAACATCGCGGCCAGCGACAGGTTCATGAGTGTATGGACGACGGCGAAGTAGGGCAGCAGGCGCGGACGCCAGCGCAGCAGGAGGCCGGTCACGAAAGCGAACGGCAGGTACATCAGCGCACGCCAGGCGATGAAGCGCAGATCGAGCAGGAAGGGCATGGCCAGGTGCTGCAAGCCGAGCATGAGCGCAGCCAGCGCCAGCGCCGGCCAGGTCGGGTGCGTGGCGGGGTCGGCGCCCGCCCAGAGGCGCGGCATGCCGTAGGCGAAGTACAGGGCGGCCTCGGTCAGGCCCTGTGTGATCGGGAACAGGATCAGGCCCGCATACGCGGCCCAGGCCGGCAGCGGGCGCACGAACAGGGGCAGCACAGCCTGCGAGTCGCCGAACAGCCACTGGCTGAGCAGGAGGTTCGGCAGGACCGCGATCGGGCCGGCCACGACAAACGTGCCCAGCATGACGAGCAGATCACCTTTGACGTGCTCGCGCTGGACCCGGAACACCTCCCAGTAGCTCCGGCCCTCGGCGCGGAAGAGCGCGATCAGGGCCGCCAGGCACAGGCCGTTGGCGATGGCGACCGTCAGCGGCCACCAGTCCGCGCCGGCCTCCCAGGCCGCCGGCGAGCCCGCCAGGAAGAACCCGAGCGCGACCATGGCCTGCACCGCGAAAAACAGGACCGTGCGTCCGAAGAGCAGGAGCCAGGGTCCGGCGCGGCGCAGTCCGGCGGCCGTCCGGGAGCGTTCGACGGCTGGGAGGGGCGAAGTGAGCGGCGATAGGTTGCTGGACACGGTGGCCTCCGCGAGAACAGAACTGGCGTCAGTATATCGGCCGGGAAACGAAAACTCCCCCAGCCAAGGGGGAGTCTTGAACTGGCCAGGTGGATAGGCCGGCTACAACAGGAAGTTCCAGTAGGCCAGCGACCACAGGATGGCGGCGCCCGCCAGGGCCAGGCCGGTGTAGAAGACACGCCCGCTCAGCGTCCAGTAGCCTTTCCACCAGGCGAGGACGGTGAAGCCGGCCACGCCCACACCCAGGAGGCCGACCACGTTCGGGAGGCCGGCGACGAGGCCGAACCAGGCCGGGGCACCGAAGAAGATCCGCGGCACACCGTAGGCCGGGTCCACGTCGCCAAAGGCGACGCCCAGCAGCACGAGGAAAGCCAGATAAGCCAGGCCGAACAGCCCCGCCGTCAGGCGAGCCAGGCGGGCGGGCCACGGTCGGGCCTCCCGTTTCATCAGGCCGCGCCCGAACGAGATCCCCCAACCCAGCACGGTTCCGAGGCAGAGCAGCGCGCCGCCGAACAGGATCAGCAGGTGCAGGCCCAGCGCCCGGTGCCCGGGCGCCTTGATGAAGACGAACGGGCTGGACGGATGGAGATAGACCTGCCCGTCCACTTCCTTGAGCACCAGGCGTGCGTCCGGGTGGTCGCGGCTCTGCAGCAGTCCGGGCTCCACCTCCGCGTACTGCGTCACCTCGCCCGCCATGTTCACGAAGAGATTGCCCTGTTCGTCGACGCGGACGTTGACGGGGGTGGTCAGGCTGATGAATTTCTCGAAGGTCGTGAAGTTGCTGCGGGCCAGGTAGTAGTCGCCGGCATACTGCGCGGCGCGGGCCGTGAAATCGGCGGCCGGCGCCGGCGCCGGCTGAGGCGCGGCCGGATAGTAGCGGTCCATGAACGCGCGGAAGACGGCCGCCCCCACCGAACTTCCGCCGACGCTGTTGGTGGAGATGAACACCCCCACGCCCTCGTCCGGCAGCAGGAACAGGCCGCTGTGGAACAGCATGGTATCGCCGCCGTGCGAGATGACGCGCCGGCCGTTGATCTCGTTCTCGAAGAAGCCGTAAGCCATCCCGCTCAGGCGCGGGTCTGGCGTATACAACTGGCTGTGCATCTGGCGCGCGGTCGCGGCTTCCAGGAGGCGCGCCTCGCCCAACTGGCCGTCTTGCAAGTGCGCGATCATGAATTGGGCCAGGTCCAGGCCGGCCGCGCTCAGTGAGCCGGCCGGATAGCCGGTGACGTACTCGAAGCCGCCGCGCACATAGCCGCCGTCCACGTAGTTGTAGCCGCCGGCCATGTCCGGCGCCAGGGCGGCCGGCAGCGGCTGGCGGAAGGTGGCCTGGGTCATCCCCAGCGGCGCGAAAATATGCTGCTCGACGTACTCGGCGAAGGGTTGGCCGGAGACGCGCTCGACGATGTAGCCGGCCAGGGCCGTGCCGTAGTTGGAGTAGGCCCCGATCTGGCCGGGCGGAAAGACACGCGCCGGGAGGTTGGCCTTCAAGTAGGCGCCCAGCGCGGGGGCTTCGTCCGGCGCGAGCTTGAACAGGCCGTCGCCCTTGTCCTCAAAACCCGGAGTGTGCGTGAGCAGGTGCTTGAGCGTGATCGGCTCGGCGTAAGTCGCCGGAATCTGGAAATCGAGATAGGCGTTGACGTCGGTGTTCAGGTCCAGCCGGTCCTGTTCCACCAATTGCATGACGGCCGTCCAGGTGAAGAGCTTGGACACCGAGCCGGGCCGGAACAGCGTCCGGGCCGGGTCCACGGGCGTGCGCGCCTCCACGTCGGCGTAGCCATAGCCCTTGGCGAACAGCACCGCGCCCTCCCGCACGACCACGACGACCGCGCCCGGGACGTGGTGGTCGTCCATCTGAGCCCGCAACAGGCCGTCCAGGAAGGCCTCGACTTCGACGGGGTCGCTTGGCCCGTTGGCGGTCGGAGCTTGCGCGCGGACGGAGCGCGCCGGCATGAACCAGAGACTGGCCAGCAGGATCGCTGCCAGCGCGAGCCGGGCCGCTTTGGGCCGAGAGTAATCGCCTGTCATTGCCGCTCCTTTCGGGACTGCCTATCCATACGCGGCCGCCCCTCGGAAGTTGCGCGGCCCGCGCCTACGCCGGCGCCGCGACCAGGCCGATCCACTCGCTGTCGGCGGTATAGGGCCGCCCGGCCAGATCACCCCACAGTCCCAGCACCTGAAAGTTGTGGCGGGCCAGCTCAGCCGTGATCGTCTCCGGCGTGTAGTCCTGGAACCAATTCCGATACACGGCCAGGGCGCCGCTCGGCTCGATGACGATGGACTGATCCAGCCAGATCAGCTCATCTGGATAGTCGAAGCCGTCCTCCAAAAGCAGGTGCGGGCCGGGGCGCCAGAAACCGCCCGCCAGCGCCCGCCACCGGTTGCGGTTTCCGTGGCGCTGGCGGCAGACGCGCGTGGAGACATCGAAGACGAAACGCCCGCCCGGCCGCAACGCGCGCCGGACGTTGGCCAGCAGCCGAGCCCGTTGTTCGGGGCTAAGCGGGCAATAGTCGCCGTAGATCAAAAGCGCGGCGTCGTAGGCGGCCTCGTCCTCCAGCGCCAGGTAATTCTGGTAGTGATAGGTGATATCCAGGCCTTGCGCCTGGGCGGAATGCGCCGCGTACGCGATTGAACGCCGGGAGTAATCGACGCCGGTCACGCGCAGGCCGCGCCGCGCCAGGCGCGACGCGTACAGGCCCGGCCCGCAGCCCAGGTCCAGCACGGCCTGGCCAGGTTGAAGACCCAGCGTTGCCGCGATCCAATCCACCGATTGATCGATGGCCTCCGGCCGACGGCTAGCCGCGTCGATGTCCGGGTCCAGGTGGGCGGCCAGCATCTGGGCCGAGATGTGCGGGTGATCCCAGAAGAGCGCCTCGCCCGGGGTGAAGGGCGCCGGCGGCTTCTGGAGGGCCGGCAATTGCGCCAGAACAGACTCGCATGTTGGAGAAGCGAACATAGCTCAAGACCTGATCAGGATTTGAACGCGGGCGCTGCCGGTCAGGGCGCGGACTGACGCACCCAGGTGACGCCGTAGCCGTCGTTGTACCGGACCAACTCGTGCGGAGCGGCCACGCGATACCAGGCCGTCTCCTGGCCTAGCGTCACCTTCCAGGCCGGGACGGAACCGGCCTCGGTGCTGACACTCTCCTGGCCGCGGAGCAGCACGGCGGCCGGCTCGGTCTGGCCGGTCCCGACGCCAGGTTTGAGCTGCGCCAGGGTGAGCTGGCTGCCCCAGTATGGGAAGCGCTCGAAGGGCAGGGCCATCATGCGCCAGGGCCACTCCGCCGCCACCACCGCCTCGGCCGCCAGCGCCTGAGGCGCGGACTGGGCGAGCGTCAGGCTCAGGCCGTCGCCCGTGGACGTCAGCGCGGCCGCCCAATCATCATACTCGCCGTCGAAGCGGAGCTCGGCCTCCAGCAGGCGCATGTCACTGGCCCGCCAGTGGCCGGCCTGGGTGAGTTCGTACTGTCCGCCGGCATAAAATGAGTTGCCGAATTTGGCTTCGAAGCGGCGCTGGCGGGTGACACAGTTAAAGGCCACGCGCTCGCCCTGCGGCGTGAACGTGCACTCGACCTGGCCCACGGTCTCGTCCAGCACGTTGCGTAAAGCGAACTTCAACGTCACGGGTTCGGACCAGGGCGCGGGCGCCAGGCGCAGCGCTGGCTCGGCCAGCAGTTGGGGGAAGCGGCCATCCACCAGTTCGTAACCCGCGAAGGCCAGGTAGATGAGCGCGGCTCCGGCCAGGGGCCAGTAGGCCCGAACCCCCGCCGGGGCCGACGGTTCAACGGCCGGCGCCGGCGGGGCGCTGCGCCGCAGCCACCAAATGGCGCCGGCCGCCGCCAGCAGGCCGAACAGCAGGCCGCCCCCCAAGGCCGCTTGCCAGGTGGGGTCGGCGGCCAGCGCCGGCCAAAGGGCGGTGACGATGACGAGGCTGGCGGTCAGGCCGTTGTTGACGCCGTGCGCGACCAGGGCCGGGATGAGCGAACGGCTGCGCTGGGCGAGATAGCCCAGGGCGAAAGCGACCGGCAGCAGAGCCAGCAGCCCCGCCAGCCGCAGGTGGTAGAAGGCGAACAGCAGGCTGACGGCGGCCAGGCCCACCCGCGGGCCATAGCGGCCGTAGGCGCTGAGCAGATAGCCGCGGAACAGCGCCTCTTCGCAGACGGGCGCGGCCACGGCCAGCGCGAACGCGAACACGGCCAGGTTCAGCGGGTCGGTGGGCATGGTCGCGAAGGGCGAGGCCGGCACGTATCCGAACAAGGCCGCGCTGACGGCTTCCAGGAGCACGGCCAGCGCCCAGGTCCCGGCGCCGACGACCGCCGCCAGGAGCACCAGCCGGCCGCCCGGCCAGTGAAGCTGCAGTGTGTCGGCGGCGTCCAGGCGATAACCGCGCAGCCAGAGCACGGTCGGCAGCAGGATCAGGCCGAACTCGGTCACCAGCAGACCCCAACTGATGGACCAGAACTGCAGGGCGCTGCCGGCGCTGACGACCAGCAGCAGGGAGACCAGGTAGAGCGTGTTGGCGCTCAGTACGGACGGGCGCCGCGCGGACGGGTTGGATGAGCCGGGAAGTGTTTCCATCATGTTCACCTTAGGAGGGCGGGTTCGTCGTTCGCGGCCTTGGCCTGAGTGAGCGCGGTTGCGCGGCGTGTTAGTGCCGGAGCGCTTTTGGCTGAAGGTTGGCCTGGCTGGCACCGGCCGCCGCGTCTGTAGCTGGGCGTTCAATCGGCAGTTCGTCCACGGGCCGCCGCGAAAGATGCTGAGGGCCGGCCGTGAACACCACCACGCCGGCGAAGACCAGGATGGCGGCCCCAGCGCCATACAGCACCACCGGCGGCACCAGCCCCAACAGGCCGCCGATATGTCCGCCGGTAAAGTTGAAGGCGTAGTGCATCAGCGTCGTGGCCGCCAGGCTGCCGCGGGTGTTGTTGAACACCCAGGCGAACAGGATCGCCAGCCCCATCGTGAGCGGCACAAAGATCGGGAACGGGATCATGCCTCCGTTGGCCACGCCTCCGGTCAGGTACTGCGGCACATGCCAGAACGCCCACAGCAACCCGAGCAGCAGATTGGCCTTCAGGGCGTTCATCTGCCCCTGCAGGCGCGGCAGCGCAAAGCCGCGCCAGCCTGTCTCCTCCGCCAGCGGGCCGGTCAGCCAACCCGTCAGCAGCGTGAGCGCATACATCCCCCAGGTCATCCCCTCCGGCAAGCCGCGCGGCGGATGGCCGAGCGCGATGTAGACGAACGCCACCAGCAGCGGGGCCCAGGCCAGGCTGGTCGCCGCCAGGCACCAGACCCAGCCGATGCGCCAGCGCGCGTAGCCGGCCAGTAAGTGCCGCACCGCCGGCCAGCCGCCCGTCAGGGCCGTCACGCTCAACGCCGCCAGCGTGGGTGAGAATACGCCGATCAGCCACAGCGGGCTCAAGGCCTTGAGCGGGGCGATAAAGTGGGTGGCAAAGGCCGCTGCGTTGATCGCGTAGGCCAACCCAAAGAACCAGACCAGCGGCCTCCGCCGCATTGAACCAGTGATGGCGTTCATCGGCAACTCCGTGTTTGCTGAGTCTTCCGGCCCGTCGTCTGATGCCGGCTTCTCTAGATCGTTGCGGCGGGTGCCGGCGGCCGGTCAATGTGCCGGAGCAACAGGACGGCCATCACCAGGTTGACCGCGGTCAGGACCAGAAACGGGATCAGGATGGCCGGGCTGTCCGGCACGCCCGCCAACGCCATGTTGACGCCCATCGCGCTCACCGCCAGCGCCATCGTCAGGCCCTTTAGGCTGGCCACCGAGGCCAGCAGATAGCCCCAGGCGGATCGGCGCAGTAGCAGGACGCCAGCCAGGATCGCCAGCGGCACGATCAGGCTCAGGTCCAGCGTCTGGATGACCAAGGTGGTGGTGTTCTCCAGGGCCGGGGTTCCGCCTTGCAGCAGCGGCGGGAGGATGCGGCCCAGCCAGGCCAGGCCCAAAAAGCCGCCCACCGCGAAGAGCGTGCCCGCGATCCAGGCGCGCGGCAGGCGCGGGCTGAAGTGTTCCGGCAACGTCTTCAGGTCGATGGCCAGCAGGCTCAGGATGAAAGCGTATAGGCTCAGGGCGAAGGCGGCCACGTACACCAGGAACAAGGCGTTGTAGGCCGCCAGCGTGGCCATCGACAGGTAGGTGTACAGGCAGAAGCCCAGCGTGCCGCTCAACAGCAGTTGGCCGCGCAGGGAGCCACGCAAGGCTAGCCGGGCCGAGACGGCCAGCAGCGGCAGGCCTACGACCAGCGTGATCAGGTCGTTGCCCTGCATCTGGGCCGCACTGCTCACGGTGTCGTAGAAGTACAGGCCGTGGCCGTTGAGCATGACCGTCTCGCCGCGATGGTTCGTGTACGGGTACGGCTCGCCTGACGTCTGATAGAAGAGGCCGGCGGCCGCGGCGACGAGCGCCAGGCCAAAGATCAGAGGGATGAGCCAGCGGAGTGTAGTCTGGTATTTCATGGGGTTTGCCTGTTGGGTCGGCCGCCGGATCAGTGCGGGTATGTCTGCGGCAGAACCGTGTTCACCACCACGTCGATGAAATGTCCTCGGTTGTCGCCGTTAAGCCCGTGCCCGCCTTCCAGCCAGATCAGTTCGTTGTGCGGCGCCTGCAACGTGTTGTGGTAGGCCTCCACCAGCGACGCCATGGCGTTGACGTCGTCCCGGCCAACGAAGAAGTAGATGGGCACCTCCAGCCGCGGCGCCTGGACCGCGAAGTCCAGGTCCTTGAGCTGGGGGTAGACCACCTGGAAGGACTCGATCAGGCCGCGCGTGTGG
The DNA here is from genome assembly GCA_937952305.1 of uncultured Anaerolineales bacterium. GTDB lineage: Bacteria > Chloroflexota > Anaerolineae > Anaerolineales > UBA6663 > SpSt-583. The sequence goes on from CALFZO010000021.1 coordinate 49,273, forward strand.
TTGATCTTGTCGATCAGGCCATACTCCGGTGCCAGGAAGGGCACGATCGGGACGACCAGCGTGTAGCGCGGGGCGTCCATGTAATCGTTCAAGACGTCGAGATAGGCGACGTACTTATCCAGCATGCCCGGCCCGGCGTACGGGGGCGGGCCGTTGCGGCGCAGCCCTTCGGCGGCGGCGGTCTCGCCGCGCTCAGTCAAATACTGCAGCGCCAGCTCGTAGCCCAGGAGGTCGTTCTCGGTGGTGTTCACCATCTGGGCGTTGCCCAGGTAGGCGTGGTACAGCTCGGGGTAGCGTTGCACCAGCCAGACCCCCAGGATGCTCGTCCACGAGGTGCCATACACGTAGATCTTGTCCTCGTGGAAACGCTCGCGCAACAGCTGGGTCAGGGCGTGCGCGTCTTCCACAAAGCGCTCTGGCGTGAGGGTGTCCAGCGGCACGGCGTTGTAGGATTTTCCGGTGCCGGGCTCGTCCCAGCTCACCACCACGAAATGTTCCTCCAACGGCTCGAAGAGCGTGCGGGTGGCGAAGCCGCCGCCGCCGGGGCCGCCCATCCCCAGGTTCAGCAGCACCGGGTTATCCACGTCCTGGCCGCGGAGCGTGATCCACTGCTCGCTGCCGTTGAGCGTGACCTTCTCCAGGACCGCGATGCTGTTTCCCAGCGGCTGGCCCTGGTCATCCGTGATCGGCGGGGTGCCGGCGTAGGCCTGCGAGGCAAAGACGGCCAGCGCCAGGACGACGACCGATCCGGCCAGGGGTCCCGCCACGGCCAAAGGCGCCCGCTTGAGCCAGACCAACGCGGCGACCAGCGCCGCCTCGGCCAGGGCCAGCGTGATCCAGACTGGGGCCGGCACCAGCGTGGTGAGCGGCAGCACGGCCACCCCTAGCACCGTGAGGGCCAGCGTCAGCACCACCAGGCTCCGCAGCAGCGCCGCGCCGACCGCGCGCGCTATCTGAGTGAGGGAGGGCAGGGTGCGGGTTCGGGCCAGGGGAGCAAGCGGAGGGCGCATGCCAGACTTGCCTTTCTTGCAGAGTGGCTACGATGTCAGGCGAGCGCCGCTGCGTTCGCCCTCAGTTCCGGGGGTCGCCTGGGGCCGCGTCCGGGGCAGCCAGCCCTGGCTCGCGGCCAAGCCCGCCAGCAGGCCCAAGTCCAACAGGGCGCGCAGCCAGAGCGGCGGATACAGGAAGGTCAACGCCAGCAGGACGAGGACGGCGGCCAGGCCCACGGCCAGTGGGCCGCGCCAGTCCGGGCGCGTGACGAAGCGCACGGCCGCGCTCGCGCCGATGAGGAAGGCGGCCAACCAGGCCGCGATTTCGAAGGCGGTGACGAACACGGACGACCCCACCCCCTCGGCGCGGCTCTTGACGGTGTCCAGGGCCTTTTGCTCCATCACCCCATCCGGGATCTCCAGGATCGCCAGCGCGAAGGCCGGCATGGCGGACCCGCTGAAGCTCTCGCGGATGATCAGGCGCGTGCGCGCGGCCTCCACCGGGACGAGCCCGAGCGTGAACGTCCACATCGGCTGGCCGGCCTCATCCAGGGACTGCCAACTCAGCCAGCGGTTGGGCTCCAACACGCTGACCGTGCTGACGCAAAAGCCGCGCGCCATGCAGATCGGGTCGCCCACGGCCAGGTCTTGGTGCTCGGGCAAGATCCGGTCGGCGGTGTGGATGTCAAAGCCGAACAGGTTCTCCAGCCAGTCGTAGCTGTACCAGCCGCCGCGCCCCTGGCCCCACTGGACGAGCCAGGGCCAGATCTGCTCCGGCGCCGCGTTGATGGTGATGGCGCGCGTCCAGCGCCGCCCGTCCAGATCGCCGGGCATGGCCTGCGCCACCTCGGCGTCGGTCGCGCCCCAGCGCAGGTACGCGGGCCGGATCGCCAGGTAGCCCAGGGCCAGGACGCCGAGCACGGCGCCGAGGCCGGCCAGAACCCGTTGGATTTTTGTCCGTGATGTCATTGTCTATGCTCCTTGCTCATCCAGCGTCACTTCAACAGCGCCAGCGCGATGAAGGTGAAGATGGCGATGTCACTCAAGAAATGGATCCACCACGTCCAGAAGAACCCGCGCGTCTCAACCATGCCCTTGCCCAGGATCCAGCCCATGAAGATCGAGGCGATCCCGCCGGCCAGGCCGCCCGGCGTCCCAAAATAGTGCGCGATCCCGAAGAAATAAGCCGCCATCCACAGCGCCGCCCGGCTCCCGGCGACTGGTTCAAGCGTGGCCAGCATCGGCGAGCGGTAGATGATTTCCTCGTTGAAGGCATTCAAAGCGGCGTAGAACAGGATGGAGGGCAGGACCGGCAGAACCTTGGCGAACAGGGCGGCGTCTGGCCGTAGGCTGAGGTACTGCAGGCCGGCCAGGGCCGCGGCGATATACAGGCTCCACTGCAGGCCAAAGTTCGGCCAGGGGTCGGGCTTGGGGAAACCGAGCAGCGGCGCCGGCTCGATGGGCGCGCGCAGGTGGCCGCGCACCAGGAAGAAAGCGCGCCGCCGATATCCCAGGACCAATAACAGCGCGATCATGGCCAGCGCCACCGCCAGCTTGCCGGTCTGTTCGGCCTGCATCCGGGCGTCAAAGACCGTTTGGCCGAAGACGGCCTGCAGGGCCGGCAGGTTGAAGTCCACGCGCACGCGCAACTCGTTGAGGCCGAAGAAGGCGAACAAGACCAGGCCGAAAGGGCGCAAGGGGCGCAGCGGCCGCCATATCAAGCTGGCCCCAATCAGGGCCAGCAGCAAGCCCAGCTTGGCAAAGGCCATCCAGGCCGCGCCGCTGCCCGTCAACGCCACCCAGGCGATGTCCGGCAGTGTGCTGACCACCAGCGTAATGGCCCAGGCCGCCAGGGTCAGCCGGCGATCCCCGAGCGGGATCGGATAAGGATTGACGGCGGCGTGCGCGCCGCCCGTCTCGGTTGGCAGCGTCTGAGGCTGGGTGGTCATATCCGTCATCCCCAAAGCGCCGGCGCCTCTTCCCTGAGGCTGCGGAAGAAAGCAATGGCCAGGCCGATGGCGAAGGCGCCCATCACGACCCAGGAGCCGATCATGCCGATGTAGACGCCGACCGGGAACGTGATCCCGGCCAGAGTCTGCGCGACGGTCTGAGCGATCACGACCAGGCCGATGAGCGTGCACAGGACGAGCAGCGGCGCAGCCAGCAGATAGCCCAGGGGTTCGCGCCGCAGCACGGCCAGGCCGGCCAGGATGACCACCGGGGCGATGATGGCGATGTCGAAAGCATGGGTGAACAGGGTGGTGTCGGCGCCCAGGTTGGCCGGCGTCCGGCCGTCCAGCACGGGACCGATCAACTCACTGGCCCAAATCGAGAAGACACCTGCGCCGGCCACGATCAGGAAGGCCGCCAGCCCCCGGCGCGGCAGGCGCGGGGAGAGCCGTGCCGCCAAACCAGTTGAGTCGATCGCGGTCAGCGCGGAGATAAAGGCGAAGAAGCTGACCGAGAACAGGGCGACATAGACCGGGAACAGACGGTTGAAAGCGGCTGAGAAGGCCAGCGACGCACCGTAGTACAGGAAGAAGCTGAGGACACCGGCAAGGATCAGCCCGCCGCGCAGCGAGCCGCGCCGGTAGGACCGGAACGCCAGCCCCAATAGGGGCAGACCCGCGCCGAGCGCCACTGCGTCGGTCCCGCGGAAGATCGGGGCCTTGAAGTACGAATCGTACCGGTACAGGCCTTGCCCGTAAATCTGCACGGTCGCGCCGCGCAGCGTCGTGAAGGGGAAGGGGGCGCCGGTCTGCCAGAACAATCCCGCGCCGGCCGTGATCAGGGTCAGGGCGGCGATCGCCGGGACAAGCCAGTTGAGAGCGGACCGCTGTTTCATCCCTAGGCTCCTAGGCCAGCACCGTCTGCGCCCAGGTGCGGATAGCGGACCAGTCGCGCTTGTCCGCGTCCTGCGCCTTTATCGCCTGGCTGATCATGCGGTCCAGGATCGACATCTTGGCCAGTTCCAGCTTGCCGGCGAAGAAGACCTCGGATTGGGGGGTCAGGAACTGGTGAACCCCGTCCAGGTACGCAGCGCGCAGCTGGCGGCTCTCGGGCTCGTCACCAGTGTGCAGCATATGGACGGTGAAGAAGGCGGTCGGCTTCTGCTGCAGCGCCGCCGCGTTCTGCTCCACGAACCGGACGGCCTCCGGCAGCCACTGGCCCATGCGGATGGCGCTGCCCACAATGACGGCCCGGTAGCCGTCTAACGCCTTGACCGTGCCGGCCAGGCGGACGTCCACCGCCAGGCCGCGCCGGGTGAGTTCGTCGGCGATGGCCCGCGCCACCTCGCCCGTGGACCCGCACTTGCTGGCGTACGTGATCAGGATTCTGTCGGTCATGGCGTTGTCTCCGGTGCTTTCATAGAAATCGAGCGCAGGTGGTTGGGCAGCCAGGTAGCTCAGGCCGCTGCAGGCCACTACCGTGCCACCCAGGCCCAGACCGGCGGCCTGAAGGAACTTGCGGCGGGTCATGGCAGTCTTCATCGGAATGTCTCCCACGGGCTTCACTATAGGCGGCGGGAAACGAAAACTCCCCCGGCCGCGGGGGAGTTTTAGCCTGGCCGGTCGGCCAGGGGCGAAAGGCGGAGACGGGCGGGCGCCCGGCGGGCTCAGACCGGCAGCCGGTCGCGCAGTTCGGGGAGCGGCACGCTCGCGACACCCTGGGCCGTGTAGCTGCGGATGACGTCCGGCACGCGCAGGCCGGCGTTGTTCTGGTACAGCGCGCGCACCTGGTCGAAGTCGGGCACATCGCCGGCGGTCAGTTCGGCGACTTCGTCGAGCAGCGCCAGGTCGGCGGCGGTGAGGTCCTCGTCGCGGGCGTCGGCCAGGCCCCAGCCGTCCCAGGGCAGAAGCTCGACCTTGTTGAGCGCGGCCACGTCGCGAACCAGGTCGCCGCGCACGAACCACAGCCCCTTCAGGTCGGCGATGCCGAAGGCGTTCGGGTCGGCCTGGCCGGACCGGCAGGCCTGCCAGGCCTGGCCGCCGACGACGAACTGGTCGCGCGGCACGTCCAGCGGGTCAAACCCGATCGACAGCGCCTGGCGCTGCAGCTCGTCCAGTTGCGCATCCACCAGCACCCAGCGCGCCTCGCCGGAGTGCCAGTATTCACAGACCCAATGGTCTTCGAAGTGGCCGGGGATGAAGTAGCGGCCGAACCCGCAGCGGGCGCGGGCCGGCACACCCTGCTGGCGCAGCAACGCGGTGAGCAGCACGGTGAAATCGCGGCAGTTGCCCACCAGGCGGGCTTCTGGCGGCCGAGCCTCGCTCAGAGGGCGTGGGTCCAACGCCAACAGCCGATCGATCTTGGCGGCCACAGACCGGATCTGGACCTCGGCCTGGCGCGCCTCGGGCAGCCGCACGCCGTAGCGCTCGGCCCAGAAGATGTGCAGCTGCAGGCCTTGCACGGTCCGGCACAGGTCGGCCAGGTCAGTCGGCGCCGCCTCCAGCCGGTCGGCGTGCCGGCCGGGGTTGGTCATGGGGCTGTGGGCGGTGAAGTAGGCCAGGTTAGACATAGACACGCACCTCTTGGACGGGGACTTTACCCCTGTCAGGATTGTAACCCTGAAGCGCTTCCCTCAGGCGCGCTCCAGCAGCGTCTGCAAGGATTCGACCTCGGTCTGCCAGGCGTGGATATGCCGCAGGTAGTCCTCGAGTCTGGCCGCATTCTTTTCATAGCCGCGCGCCAGGTCGGCCAGGTGGGCGTAGTAGCCGGCAAGTTTGTCCAGGGGCGGGCGCAGCGCGGGCAGGGCGCCGGCCTGCAAGCCGGCCTCCAACTGTTGCAGGGCGCTCAGCCACTCCTCGACCGGCCTCCCGGCCACCTTCTTGAAGTCACGGACCACCCACAGCCGCTCGAAGAGCGGGCGCTGCTGCCAGCCCGCCGCTTGGTCGGCCAGCGTCTGGCGGACGGCGCGGCACAGGTTCTGCGCCTGGCGGGCCGTATCGGCTGCGAGCGTCGGCTGGCCCGCCTCGGCCGCGCCGCCATAACCCGGGCAGGCCGCGCGCAACGCCTGCATCGACGAGATCTCCTGCCCGCGAAACTTCTCGGCCAGGGCGATGGCGGCCGCGAATCCGGCGCCGGCCTCCTCCGCGGACAAAACCGCGGCTTGGTTCATCTCGAAGAACTCGGCCACCGTCAACCCCATCAACGGCGCCAGGCGCTCCACCGCGGTCTGCGCGGTCTGGGTGGGCACCAGCCCCGGGCCGATGGCGAAGGCGGCCACGCCGGTGCCTTCCAACTCGGCGTCGAGCGTCTCCGCCAGGTGCACCTGCGCGGCCTTGAACGTCTCATAAGCGCCCAGGTAGGCCGTGCCCGCGGAGGACACGCACACAAAGGTCCCGTGCTGGCGTCCGAGCATGCCCGGCAGGAAGGCGCGCGCCAGCAGCACCGGCCCGCGCAGGTTGACCCGGTAGCTGGCGTCCCACTTCTCGATCGGCACTTCCTTGACCGCGCCCAGCACGGCTACCGTGGCGTTGTTGAGGACGATGTCGACCTTGCCGAAGCGCCGGACCACGGCCTGGGCCAGCGCCTCCACGCTGTGCTCATCGCCGATGTCGGTTGGCACGCAGACCACGCGCTCCAGGCCGAACTCCGCCGCCAGGGCGCGCTCGGCCTCCGGACCGGTCTGTGGGTTGACCTCAGCCAGGACGACGTTGGCGCCCAGCCACAGCAGCGACCGGGCCGCCTCATAACCGATGCCGCCGCCGGCCCCGCTGATTACGGCCGTCTCGCCGCGCAGGCGGTTGGGTGCCAGGCCGAGCTGGCTGATAACCAGTTGTCTGTCAGTCATGGCTTGACCTCCACGGCGGCCAGGCGCGAGGGGTGCCCGGAGCCGACGAGCCAGATCAGCTTCACCACTCCCTGCGCGTAATCCGGGACCGTGCCGAGGAGGCACAGCAGGCTGATATCGGGCAGCGTGTCCCCCATGGTCCGCAGTTGGTAGGTGAGGTTGAAGCGGTAGCCGAAGAAGCCCTGCACCTGCCAGAAGACGACGGCCAGGATGACGCTCGGGATCAGGAAACTCACGGCCACGTCCCAGGCCCGGCGGGCCGGCGACCACGCCCGCGCGCGCTCACGCCAGCCCCGCAGCGCGATCACGTTGAACGTCTGAAACGCGCCCAGGGCGAGGACGAAGGCCAGCAGCAGCCAGCCCAACACCGGCACGGACCAGCCGGCCTCGACCGCGGGCGGCGGGCCGCCCAAGACGATGGCCTGCACCCCGGCGAAGACCTGTTCGGCCGAGAGATAGTGATCGAGCAGATAGCCCTCGTTGATCAACAGCACGATCCCCAGGCGCTGGGCCGGGTACAAATCCACGAAGGTCTTGAAGGTCTCGTTGGCCCCGCCGTGGTAGAGGTGCCCGCTCTCCACAAACCAACCCCAGCCATAGCCCTGCACCGGCCGGAACAGGCGCTGCAGGCCGCCCGGCTCCAGCAGGCGGGCCTGGCCGTAAACGGTGTCGTTGTTCAAGGCAATGGCGTAGCGCGCCAGGTCCTCGGCCGTGGACATGATGTAGCCGGCGGCGATCTCGTAGCGGCGGTGCGGCTGGGCGCGCGGGACCACGAAGCCGAAGAAGCGGCTGTACCCCTGCGCCAGTCCGGCCGCCTGGGCGGCCGCCGGGTCGGTGTAGGTGCGGGTCAGGCCCAGCGGATCCAGGATGTGCTCCTGGAGGTAGCGCTCATAACTCTGCCCGCTGACGGCCTCCACGATCGCGGCCAGCACGTCGTAGCCGTAATTGAAGTATTGAAACTTGGCCCCGACCGGCGCCGTCAGGCGGGCCGACGCCAGGGCCCGCGTAAGGTCTTCGATACCAGCCGCATCGGGCAGGACGGCCAGGAAGCCGGACTCGGACAGCCCGCTGGTGTGGTGCAGCAGGTGGCTGACCGTGATGCGGGCGCTGGCCTCCGCCTCGGCGACCCGGAACCAGGGCAGGTAGGTCTGCACCGGCGCCTGCACATCGACCAGGCCTTGCTCCGCCAGTTGCGCCACCGCCAGGGCCGTGAACGATTTGCTCTGTGAGCCGATGTACATGGGCGTCTGCGGCGTCAGGGGCCGGCCCGCGCCGGCCGTGCCGTAGGCTTTCAGAACCACCACGTCCGTGCCGCGCGTGACGGCCAGGGCGACGCCGGGCAGACCATGCTTGGCCATCTGCGCGGCGATGTACGCGTCCAGGGCGGCCGGGTCGAGCTCGGCCGCTCCGGCGCCGGCCGCGGGCGCGGCCAGAGCAGCGGCCGCCGCGCCGGTCAGGACCACAGTCAACGCCGTGACCAGAACGAGCAAGCGAAACAAAACGAAGCGCAGGGACATATTGGTCTTCCGTCGGCCGGTGTCAGGCGTGAAACAAGGCCCGAATCGCTTCGGGCGGAGCGGCCTTGTCGATGAAGGCGTCGGCTTGAGCCGCGCGGGCCTCGGCGGCCGCTTCGGGCCGCGCGCTGGTGACGATGACGCGCACGCCGGGCACAACGGTCCGCAGCGCCTCCACCCGGCCGAATCGCGGCTCGCCGGGCAGCTCCCAATCCAGCACCACCACCTCCGGTTGGGCGGCGGCCAACCCGGCCAGCAGTTCGTCCATCGAGCGGGCCTCGCCCACGATCAGGACGCCGATCCGGGCCTCCAGGAGCAGGGCCAGGGCCGAGCGCAGCTGGTCGTTGTCGTCGGCCAGCAGGACGCGGTTCAGCAGAACGGTTGGTCTGCGATGCATGGCCTCAGTGTAGGCACCGGCGGCCGGCCTGACGCCCGCCGCCGGGTGGGTTTGCGCCTGGTCAGGTGGCCAGGGGCGGGAATCAAAACGCCCGCCGGCGGCGCGGCGGGCGCGGGCTCCTCCGGGCGGAGAGTCAGACCAGTTTCTTCTGCATCGCCAGGGCCACAGCCGCCACGCGGTTGTCCACGCCCAGCTTGGCCAGCAGGTTGCTGATGTGGTACTTGACCGTGGACACGCTGACGACCAGGCGCTCGGCGATCTCGGCGTTGTTGAGGCCCTCGACCATCAACGCCAGCACCTCGCGCTCGCGCTCGGTCAACGCCAGGGCGGGCGGCGCCGGGGCGGGCTGCACCAGGGCCCGGGCGGCCTCGGGTGAAAGCGTCATCTGGCCGAGGTGGGCGGCGCGGATGGCCGTGGCCAGCTCGTCGGCGGTGACGTTCTTCATCAGGTAGCCGATGGCGCCGGCCCGCAGCGCGCTCTGCACCAGGCTGTTCTCCTGGAAGCTGGTCAGCGCGATCACGTGCGTGTTCGGATGTTGGGCGCGGATCTGCTGGGTGGCGGCCACGCCGTCCAGCACCGGCATCATCAGGTCCATCAGCACGACGTCGGGCCGCAGGAACGCGCAGCGCTGGACGGCCTCGGCCCCGTTCTCGGCCTCGCCCACCAGCTCCAGGTCCGGCATCACCGACAGGAACGCCCCCAGGCCGGATCGGACTACGTTGTGGTCGTCGACGAGCATGACGCGGATCTTGGGTTGTGCCTGGCTCATGGTGTTGCCTCCCAGATAACGGTGACCTGAGTGCCTTCCCCCGGCTCGCTGTAGACTGTGAATTTGGCGCCGACGCTCTCGGCGCGCTCGCCCATGATGCGCAAGCCCAGATGGTCGGCCGGCACCCCGGCCACGGCGAAGCCGGCGCCGTTGTCGGCCACCGTCAGGCGCACCGTGCGGCCCAGACGGGCGGTGACGAAGGCCTGCGAGGCGCGCGCGTGCTTCACGGTGTTGTTGAGCGCCTCCTGCGCGATGCGGTACAGCGCCACCTGCACGTCCGGCGGCAGGGCGCGGTCGCCCTCCACGCTCAATTGGATCTTCAGGCGCGTCCGGCCGGCCACGGCCTCGGTCAGCTGGCGCAGGAGCGCGCCGAGCGGGATCTCCACCAGCGCGTTGGGGCGCAGCTCCACCAGCAGGGTGCGCATCTCGGCCAGCGCGCCGCGCGTGAGCTGCCGGAGTTCTTCCAGCCGGCGCACCCCCTCGGCCGGGTTGAGCGTCCACACCTGCGGCACGACTTCGGCGATCAGCGTGGCCGCGAAGAGGGTCTGGGTCACGGCATCGTGCAGGTCACGCGCCAGGCGCGTGCGCTCGCTGGCCACGGCCTCCTGGGCCGCCTTCTGCTGCAGCAGGGTGTTGGCCTGGTTGAGCTCCTCGGTGCGCTCGGCGATGCGCTGCTCCAGCAGGCGCCGGTACTCGGCCTCCTGGGCCGCCAGCCGCTCCTCCGCCTGCCGGGTCTCGCTGATGTCCTCGATCAGGCCGACGAGATACTCCACCTGGCCGGCGGCGCCGCGCACGGCCGAGAAGTTCACGCGTCCCCAGAAGACGGTGCCGTCCTTGCGGCGATAGCGCTTCTCGACGACGTATTGCTCACGCCGGCCGTTAACCAGCTCCTCGAACTGCTCGCGGCCCAGTTCGCGGTCCTCGACCTCCGCCAGGTCGGACGAGACCACCTGGCGCAGCTCGGCCTCGCTGTAGCCGATCAGGCGCTGGCCGGCGGCGTTGACTGAGAAGATGCGCCGGTCCAGGCCCATCAGGGCCACGCCCACGGACGTGCTTTCAAACACGGCCCGGAAGCGCGCCTCGGAGGCCTGCAGGTCGGCCAGCATGCGCTTCTGGGCGTCGATGTCCTCGACCAGGGCCACCAGGTAGGCCGGCTGGCCGTCCGGCGCGCGCACGGCCGAGAGGGTGACGCGGGTCCAGAACACCTCGCCGGTCTGGCGCAGATAGCGTTTCTCCACCTGGTAGGAATCGCGCCGGCCGGCGAGCAGTTCGCCCAGCAGGTCCAGCCCGACGGCGCGGTCATCCGGGTGGGCGTTGTCCGCGTCGGTGCGCTGCTGCAGCTCGGCCTCGGTGTAGCCGGACATTCGGCACACGGCGGCGTTGGCGCGCAGGAGATGCCCGTCCAGCGTGTTCAGGGTGATGCCGATGGCCGAGCTGTCAAAGGCGGCGCGGAAGCGTTCCTCAGACTCGCGCAGCTCCTCCAGCGCGCGTTTCTGGTCGTCGATGTCCTCGAGCGTGCCGAAGATGTAGCGCGGTGTGCCGTCCGGCTGGCGCACCAGCGAGTAGTTGAGGCGCCCCCAGAAAGGGCTGCCGTCCCGGCGCACATAGCGGCGCTCGACGGCGTAAGCCTCGCGCTGGCCGGCCAGCAGTTCGCGAAACAGGTCGGCGTCCAGCCCGCGGTCGTCCGGGTGCACGATCAGCCCGGGGGTGTTCCCCAGCAACTCGGTCTCGCTGTAGCCGAGCATCCGGCAGACGGCCGGGTTCACCTGCAGCAAGCGCCGTTCCGGCGACAGGATGCCCATGCCCACGGCCGAGTTCTCGAACATCACGTGAAAGCGCGCCGCGGCCTCGCGCCGCTCGTCGGCGGCCTGGCGGGCCAGCTCGGCTTCGGCGCGCTTGCGCTGCTCCACCTCGGTGGCCAACTGAGTGTTGGCCTGGCGCAGTTCGGCCGTGCGTTGTTGGACGGCGGCCTCCAGTTGGCGGTTCTGCGCCCGGATCGTGTACACGCGCGCCTGGAAGACGGCCACGCCCAGCGCCGCCAAAGCGGCCAGCCCCAGACCGCGGAACCACCAGGCCTCCCAGAACGGCGGTTGGACGATGACGGGGAGGCTCAGGCCGGCCTCATTCCAGACGCCGTCGCTGTTGGCGGCGCGCACCCGCAGCGTGTACTGCCCGCCGGGCAGGTTGGTGTAACTGGCATAGCGCCGGTCTCCGGCCGTGATCCAATCCGGATCGACGCCTTCCAGCTTGTAGGCGTAGGTGTTCTTCGCCGGGGCGTGGAAATCCAGGGCCGCAAACTCGAACGCCACGAAGTCCTGGGTGTGGTCCAGTTCCACCGGCGCGCCGGGCGCGTGCGGCACGGCGCTGTTGTAGACCTTGAGACCGGTGAGCACCACCGGCGGCGGGACCAAGTTGGGCTGGATGGCGGCCGGATCGAAGATGTTGAAGCCGTGGCCGCCGCCGACGTAGAGGCGGCCGTCCGGGCCGCGCAGCCAGGCGTTGGAGTTGAACTCGTTGCTCTGCAGGCCGTCGGCGGCGTCGTAGATCACGAACGTCTCGGCGGCCGGGTCGAAGCGCGCCAGGCCGTTGTTGGTGGTCAGCCAGAGCCGGCCTTGCGCGTCACCCAGGACGCCGAGGACCGTGGCGTTGCGCAGGCCGTCTTTTTCGCCATAAGCCTGGAAGGTGCCGTGCGCTGGGTCGAAGCGGTTCAACCCGCCCTGCGTCCCCAGCCACAAGACGCCGTCGGCGCCGCGCTGGATGGCCCAGACGCTGTCCTCGCTCAGGCTGGTGGGGTCCGTGTCGGCGTGCTGATAGCGCGTGAAGCGCGCCGTCCGAGGCTCGGCACTGGCGGGGTCGTTCAGGTCCAGACGGTTGAGGCCGCCGCCCCACGTCCCCAGCCACAGCACGTTGTCCGGCGCCAGGAGGACCTGCACCACCTGGTCATGGCTCAGGCTGGTCGGGTCCGCGTCGGCGTGTGGGTAGCGCGTGAACGTGCTCGTGCGCGCCGTGTAGCGATGCAGGCCGGCAAAGGTGCCCAGCCACAAGCCGTCCGCGTCCGAGGTGATGGCTGTGATATTGCCGTCGGCCAGCCCGGCCGCACCGGGCGGGAAGTGCTCAAACTGCTGGCTGCCCGCGCGCAGGCGGTCCAGGCCGCTGCCCAGCGTGCCGATCCACAGGTCGCCGTGCGCGTCCAGGTGCAGGGCCATGACCAGATCGTTGCTCAGGCTGAGCGGGTCGGTGGGGTCATGCCGGTAGTGCCGGAAAGCGCCGCTGGCCGGATCGAAGCGGTCCAGGCCGCCGCCCCAGGTGCCCACCCACAGCGCGCCGCCTGGATCAATGGCGAAGGCGCCGACCGCGTTGTGGCCGAGGCTGGCCGGGTCGTCCGGCTGGTTCTGGAACAGAGCGAAGTGGCGGCTGTGCGGCGTGAGCTTGTTGAGGCCGTTGTTGGCCGTGCCCACCCACAGCACGCCGGACTGGTCTGGCAGCAAAGACCAGACGCTGTCGCTGCTGAGGCTGTGCGGCAGATACGGGTCCGGCTGATAGCGCGTAAACACGCCTGGCCGGCTCAGCGCCATCTGATTGAGACCGCCGCCCCAGGTGCCCAGCCACAGGTTGCCCTCGCCGTCGACGCGCACCCGGAAGACGTTGTCGGCGCTCAGGCTGCGCGGATCGGCGGGATTGTGCCGAAAGTGCTGGGCCGTGCCGGTGGCCGGGTCGAACAAGTCCAGGCCAGCGCCCGGCAGGCTGTAGCCGCCGGTGCCCACCCACAGCCGGCCGCTCGGGTCGGCCGCGATCTCAGCGACGTTGTCGCTGGCCAGGCTGTGCGGATCGGCTGGAACATGCTGGTAATGCGTGAACGTGCCGGTGGCGCGGTCGAAGCGGTTGAGGCCGGCCCCGGCGAGGCCGTAGGCGCCTGTGCCAACCCAGAGCGTGCCGCGGGAGTCCTCGAACAGAGTCGAGACGGCGTCGGCGCTCAGGCTGGCCGGATCGGCGGCGGCCTGGCGAAAGTGCTCGAAGCCGGAGCCGTCCGGCTTAAGGCGGTCCAGACCGCCCAGCGTCCCGACCCACAGCACCCCGGTCGAGTCCTGCAGGATCGCGGTGACGATGCCGTGGCTGAGGCTGTCTGGCTGGCCGGGATCGGGCGCAAAGTGCGTGAACTGGCCGGTGGCCGGATCAAAGCGGTCCAGGCCGCCGCCCCAGGTGCCCACCCACAGCTGACCGGCGCGGTCTTCGTGCAGGGCCAGGATGGCGTTGTGGCTCAGCGAATGGGGATCGGCCGGGTCATGCTTGTAGACCTTGAAGCTGTAGCCGTCGTAGCGGTTCAGCCCGTCTTGGGTGCCGATCCACAGGTAGCCGGTGTGATCCTGGAGCAGGGCCAGCCCGGCGTTCTGCGAGAGGCCGTCTTCGATGGTGAGGTGCTCAAAGCGCACCGTGGCGCCGGCGGGCAGATCCGCGCCGGGCTCAACCGGCGATGAGCGCGCGGTCGCCGGACCAGTTCGGCCCATGCAAAGAAGGCCGGCGACGAGGATTGCCAACCCGAGGCAAGGTCTATGTTTTGAGAAGGCAGACATTATGTATTTGACTCTACCAAGAGTCACCGGCCGGGGAAAAGTACCATAGCTCACCCGCCCGCCGGTTGGAATTCCTCCCCGCTGACGGCGGGCCAGCTCGCGGGCGCCGCTCAGTTGTGGCGCGTGCGGCGGGGGAGCTGCGTGTTCCAGATCACGAGGGTGTTGCGGCCGGTCTGCTTGGCGGCGTAGAGGGCCTGGTCGGCGCGGTCCAGGATGGTCTCGAGGCTGATGTCGTAGCCGGGCTCCATCTCGGCCGCGCCCAGGCTGATCGTCACCGACACCGGGCCGCGGTCGGTGACGACGGGCGCTTGGGAGACGTGCAGGCGCAGACGTTCGGCGGCCGTCCGCGCCTCGGCGGCGCTGGTCTCGGGCATCAAGACGACAAACTCCTCGCCGCCGTAGCGGCCCAGGATGTCGACATCGCGCAGGCAGTCACGGCAGCGCGCCGCGACGTCGCGCAGGACCTGATCCCCGGCCAGGTGGCCGAGCGTGTCGTTGACGGTCTTGAAGTGGTCGATGTCGGCGATCAGGATGGTGAGCGGCGGCCGGTAGCGCGCCGCGCGCTCAAACTCGCGCTGACCGAGTTCGAAGAAGTGGCGCCGGTTGAAGAGTTTGGTGAGCGCGTCGATGTTGGCCAGCCGTTGCGCGTCGGCGAACAGACGCGCGTTTTCCAGGACGATCGCGGCGTGGGCCGCCAGCATCTCCAGCAGCATCTGGTCATCGGCGCTGTAAGCGTTGGGCGTCTCGCTGTAGACGGCCAGCATCCCCAAGACGCGGTCGCCGGCGCGCAGCGGCACCGCCAGGACGGACCGCAGCGGCACCATCGGAGAGGGGCTGGGGTCGTCGGCGTCGGGCGGCTCGAAGTGCGGGCTGCGGACGGTCTCGCCCGTGGCCGTGACGTGGCCGCTCAGCCCCAGGCGCGCCGGCCGCCGGCGGCTGGGAAGGCGCCGCCCGCGATCGAGGTGATAGAGGTCTTCCATGTCCTGACCGTCCTCGGTGCGCAGCGCGATCAGGATGGCGTCGACGGTCATGATCTGGGCCGCGGCTTTGTGGACGGCCGTGCACACCTGCTCGCGGTCCAGGCTGGCGCTGATGGCCTGGGTGGCCCAATACAGCAGCGACCGGCGTTCAGCCGAGCGCACCGCCTCCCGGAACAGGCGCGCGTTCTCAAAGGCCAGCCCGGCCCGTTCGGCGAAGGCGCTGACGATGCGCTGGGCGCGCTGGTCAAGGGCGTCCAGCCGGTCGCTCTGCAAGTCCAGCACCCCCAGGACGCGCCCGGAGACGCGCAACGGGATGACGAGCTGGGTGCGGGTGAGCGCCGTCGCCGGCATGTAGCGCGGCTCGTGCGCCACGTCCGGCACGTAAATCGACTCGCCGGTGCGCGCGGCCGTGCCGAGCAGGCCGGGCGCGTGCACCGACACGCTGGCTTCCGGCTCGCCGCCGCGGCCCTGGTGCGCCAGACAATGCAGGACCCGATTGGCCTCATCGATCAGGTAGACATTGCAGGCGCTGATGGCAAATTCCTGGCGGATCGCGTGGGCGATCTGATTGGCCAGGCCGGGCAAGTCGGCCGGCGAGCCGAGCAACAGGCCGGAGGCGCGGTACAGCGCCGCGATTTCGTCGGCGTAGCGCTGGCGCGAATCGTACAGGCGGGCGTTCTCGATCGCCACCGCCGCCTGGTCGGCGAAGGCCTGCAGCCGGTGGGCGTGGGCGTGGGTGAAATAGCCGGGCGTGGCGCTGTTGAGGTTGATGAAGCCGATGACTTCGTCTTTGATGCGCAGCGGTGCGCCGACGTAGGAGTGCACCCAACTGGTGGTGGACCCGGTGACCCAGTCCGGGAAGGCCTCGGTATCCGGCACCGCCAGCGGCTGGTGGGTGGCCGCAATCTGGCGCAGCCCGGCCCACTCGGCGACGCGGCGCAGCGAGCTGGGCGCGGCCGCGGTATCAAACGGACCGTAGCCGCGGCTGCGGACCACGCGCACCAGGCCGGGCGCTTCCAGCAGCATGATGCCGGCTGTGTCGTGGCTGGTGACCCGCCCGACGTTGTCCAGGATCCGGTCCAGTACGTCCTCGAAATCCAGGGTGCTGGCCAGGGCGGCGGCGGTGTCTCGCAGGGCCTCGGCCAGGCCGCGCTGCTCACGCTCCGCCGATTCCACGAGCTTGCGGTCGGTGATATCGCGCAGCGAGGCCAGGCAGGCCGGCTGGCCATCCCATTGGGTTTCCACCACCCGCATCTCGGCCACGGCCGGCTGGCCGGGCCGGCGCAGCACGTCCACTTCGGTCGTCTCGCCGGACACGATCGGGTAACCGAACGCGGCCCCGTGCAGCTCGGCGGCCGGCCGTCCCAGCAGGGCTTGCGCCGCCGGGTTGGCAAAGCGCACCCGGCCCTCCAGGTCGGTCACCAGGATGCCGTCCGCGTTGCGTTCGATGATGTTGCGGAAGCGGGCCTCCCCCGCAGCCAGGGCCAGCTGGGCTTGGCGCAACTCGGCCGTCTGCTTGATCAGCGTCGCCAGGTAGCGCGGCGGGATCTGGCTCTTGACCAGGCTGGTCGGCACGCCCATTTGGCGCGCGGTGTCGGCGTCCGCGTCTGTTTCCGCCAGCACAATCAAGGGGAGGCCGGCGATCGCCGCGGCCAATTGGCAGATCGGTGTGGGCTGGGCGGCCAGGTCCGGCTGGGCCTCCAGCACCACCGCGTGCCAGGCCGCCGGATCGGCCAGGGCGGCAGCGGCGGCTGAGGCCGCGACCGTGGTCAGCTGCCAGGCGGGCTCCGCCTGGGCGTGGTCGAAGAGGCGCGCGCCCGCGCCGGGGTCGTCGGCGATCAGCAGGAGGCGCAGCGGGCCGAAGGGCATAGACGAGGTCAGCCTTCAGCGCCTAGGCCGGCGAGTCGCCCGCGGTGAAGAGCATGCCCAGCCGTTCCATCTCGTCCGGCGTGGCGTGGATCAGGTTGCCGGACAGGATGCCGGAGACGTTGCGGAACGGCTTGCGGATGTGCATGCCGTGGCCGTCAATGGTGAACTCGCGGATGTCCTTGTCATGGGCCGAGCCGCGCATCTTCAGCACCGTCAGGCCGCGGCGCATCTCGCCGTAGATCTCGACGTAGCGCAGCAGGATGATCGAGTCGGTGATGGTGGAGATGTGCGCCTCGGTGATCGAGGTGCCGCCCAGCAGGGTGGGGGTGGTGGACGTGAACAGGCCCGCGATCTCTTCGTGCTTGATGAACGACGTCAGGCCGATGACGAACTCGCGAAAGCCCTTCATCGTGGAGACGCGTTCCAGCGCCGACAGGCTGTCCACGGCCACGCGGCTGGGTTTGAACTCGTCGATGGCGGCTTTGATCCCGATCAGGTGGTCTTCCAGGTTGGCCACCTCCGGATAGTGGCAGACCACACGCAGCCGGCCTTCGGCTTCCATCCGCTCGAAGTCGATGCCCCAGCCGGTGGCGTTGCGGAAGAGCTGCTCCCGGCTCTCCTCGAACGCGAACAACAGGCAGCGCTCGCCCTGGTGGACGCCGCCGGCCAGGAAGCTGGTGGCCATCAGGGTTTTGCCGGTGCCGGTGGCGCCGGAGACCAGGACGATCGAATCCCGGAAGAAGCCGCCGCCGCACAACTGGTCCAGCTCGGGGTTGCCGGAGCCGATGCGCAGGTCGGATGATTTCTGTTTGAGCTCGATGGCCGAGAGCGGGATGACGATGACGCCGCGCTCCGGGCTGACCGTGAACGGCCACTCGCCTTTCTGGTGGGAGACGCCCCGGAATTTGAGGATCTCCACCGTCCGGCGGCGCTTCTCGTCTTCCAGCACGTTGCGCAGGATGATGACGTTGTCGGCCACGAACTCCTCGACCCCGTAGCGGGCCACGTCGCCGTACTCCTCGGTGCGCTCGGCGGTGACCACGGCGGTGACGTCCAGGCGCTTGAGGGCGGCGGCGATGCGCAGCAGCTCGTTGCGCACCGTGGCGCCGCCGGTCAGGCGCGTGAACACGGCGCCGAGCGAGTCCATCGAGGCGCGCTGGGCGTTGACCTTGTGCACGGCGTGCTCAATGCGCGCCAGCAGCGCGCCCAGGTCGTAGTTGCCGATGATGACGCTCTCCTCGCCGGGCTGCGGCGAGGCGTCCACGAACGCCCACAGGCCGGCCGCCTCCCAGCCGGCGATGTCCCAGCCGAATCCGAGCATGTTGCTGCGAATGTCGGCGGGCGTCTCCTCAAAGGTCACGAAGACACCGCCCTGGCCGTGCTGGCGGATGCCTTCGACCAGGAACTGGCAGGCGAAGACCGTCTTGGCACTGCCCGCGGTCCCGGAGACCAGCGTCACCCGGCCGCGCGGCAGGCCGCCATTGGTGACGTGATCCAGGCCCGGAATGCCGGTAGTCAGCCGTTCGATCAGCGCCTGAGTCGGCTCAGCACTCATAACTCCGTTCTCCTTCGTCAACGATGCCCCTGGCACCCCGTCCATCTGAGCGAGATGGCGGCTGGTCGGCCGCTGCCGGCCGGGGCGAAACGATGCGGGTCCCTCTTCTGCAGGGGGACGAGGCGCTCAGGGCCGCAGGCCCAATCCCGTGAGGACTTTGTGGATGTCGGTCAGGTCGCCGATGACACGGCGGCGCGGCGGCGGCACCTCGCGCACCAGCGTCGGTGTTGCCAGGATGCGCTCCGCCTCCGCCAGGTCCGGGCGTTCCAGCACGTCGACGACGATGATCTCGGCCTGGTTGGGCAGCGCGGTCTCGCAGATGCGGCGCAGATGGAAAATGGCCGACTCCGCGCGCGGGGTCTGTCCGGCGATGTATAACTTCAAGACGACGCGGCTCGGCATGGTTCCACTCCTCGTTGGACGCTGGCCCACGCAGCCAGCTCCGGGGACTTCACTCAGGCAGCGCGCTCAGGCGTGGCCGGCGATGCGTCGGGCGGACGCCGCTCCGGGCCGGGCCATGAGCTGGTGGTGACGTACTGCCGATAGTAGGCGGCCAGGTAGCCCATCAATTCCAACGCCAGGATGCGGCCCTCTTCCGTGTAGGCCTGCACCCGCCCCGGTGACGCCGCACTGGTCTTGGTCTTCAAGGCGGCCAGGTGCAGTTCCAGGACGTCGCGCGGGACGGCCCGGTGCTGGCCGAGGTACTGGGCCAGGTTGCGCATCTCGTCCGAGATCGGCGGCTCCACGCGGAAGGCGCGGCGTTCCAGGGACTGGTCGAACAAGACCAGGTAGCGTTGTAAAATCTCCGCGAACACAGCCGGCAGCTCGCTGCGCAGCGGGGCCAGCCCAAAGGACTGGGCCGTGACCGGGGTGGGGTTGGCGGTCGACAGCCGCTCGAGCGAGGACCGCTCCTGGTCGCGCTGCGTCTGCCGGTCGGTCTCCAGGCGGGTCTCCTGGGCGGCCAGCGCCGCCAGCTTGTTGGCGGAAACATCGGTCTGCCAGATGACCAGGCGGTGGTCTGGGCTGTCATGCAGCGGCGTCACCCGCAGGATGAACCAGACCTCCGGCGCCGTGCCCGGGACGGTATACTCCAATTCATAAGAAGGGGCGCGGCCGTGCAGGACCGCTTGCATGCCCGCCAGGGCCTGGCCGGCCGTTGCGGCCTCGGCGCCGGCGGCGGCCCGGCAGGCCGCGAAATAGTTCTGGCCGACCTCCAGCGCCAACAGGCTGTTGCCGCGGTGGCGGTTCGCGGCAGCCGTCCAGGCGGCATTGGTCGCGCGGATCTGGCCGTCGGCGTCGACCACAGCGACGGCCGCCGACAGCGAGTCCAGGATCGCGCGCGCGAACTGCTCCGACCGCCGCGCGCCGGCCTGGGCCTGGACCTGGCCGCTGATGTCGTGCAGTGAGACCACCAGAGCGGGCCCGCCTTCCCAGGTGACGTCGGCGACGCGCATCTCCAGGGTCAGCAGAGATTTGTCTGGCCGGTAGGAGTCGATCTCAGTGCGTTGATCCGTGACCAGCGGAAGGCCAAATTCCTGGCCGATCAATTGGTTGGCGCCGACGCTGAGGAGCTGCTCGGCCGCCGCGTTGGCAAAGCGCACGACGGTGGAGGAGTCAACCACCAAGACACCATGCGCACTGCGGCTGACCAGAGCGCGCCATTGCTCATCTGTGGCCGGCTGGTGTTCCAAGGACGATGCCATGAGGCCGCGAGTCTCTTTCAGGCGGTTTGAGAAAGGCTGCGACAAAGTATAGCCAGGTCGCCGCTGCTCGTCCATGAAATTCTGTGATTTGTATAAGGGTTGTCCGGGGAAAACCGGAGTAAACAGTCCGTTTTGTCGAGGCTATGGATGAAGCTCTCTGGCTGCAACGCGGGCTATTAATACCCTACGCGCTGCGCCTCCCCCTGGAGGTCGACGGGGAACGGCGGACCCGCCTGCGCCCGGACGCGGCCGCTAAAGGCGAGACCTACTATTGCCCGGAGTGCGGCCAGGCTTTGCACCTGCACGGAGGCGGCCGGCGCCGCCGGCATTTCCGGCATGACGAATATGTCCGGCCGTGTGCGTTCCGCGAGGATGGCGCCGACCGGGTCCTGGCCCGGCATGCGGTCTTCGATGCCGTCCTGACCAGCCTGGAACGGCCGGCTGATCCGGAAGCGTGGGTGTGGTGGGTGCGGACCTGCCCGGCTTGCGGCCGCTACGAGACCGAACAGCCTCTGCCGGCCGAGGTCGCCAGCGCGGCGTTGAAGAGGCCGGTGCCGCTGGCTTCAACCGAGACGGTGCGGTCCGCCGATGTGGCGCTGCTCGACGCGCACGGCCAGAACGTGTGCCTAGTAGAGATCCATCGGGACCGCGAGGCGCCGGCCTTCCGCTTCCGGGATCAGAGCGTCTATGCCTGGGTGCTCCTGGCGGCGCGGCCCACGCTGGCGGAGCCGCAGCGGTGGCGCGTGGAGCAGGCCGGGAACCTGCCGCCCTTGCAGTGCCCGCAGTGCGCGCGCGCACCGCTCGCCTGGCGCCCCGACGATTTTCGCTCCGTCGCCGCCCGGCGTCGGCGCGCGCCCGTGCCGGACGCCGTCTGGCAGGAGTCGCGTCAGACCGATCTGGCCTTGATCGTGAACACGGAGACCGGCGTGGTCCTCCAGCGTCTGTCCGTCCCAGATGCCCAGGCCCGCGCCCATTGCCACGGCCTCAATCGGCGGGCTGGCCGCGCGCTGTATGTGGCCGTGCGGGCCGGCCGCGCGCTTTGAGGCCGGGTGAGCGGCGGCGATGATAAGATTGGGGCTTATGGGCACGGCCCGGCCGGCGGCGATGGGGGCGCTCCCAATGCCGGTCAGGCGTTAAGGGATGGGGAGTCAGCGGATGAGTCGTAGCGCCTCCACGCCGCCGCGCGCGCCACGCCCGGGCGGGTTCGAGACGGAATCGGTACAGGACCAAAAACGCCTGAGCGCTCTGGTGGCCGCACTGGACCAGCTGACGGTGGCCATCGTGGAGTTGGATGGGCGCGGCTGCCTGCGGCATATCAACGCCGCCGCGGCCACGCATCTGGGCGCCGCCGACCTAACAGCCTGGCTGGGCCGGCCCTGGCTCGAGTGTGTGGAGCCTGCTCAGCGAATGCAGGCGGCAGCCTTGCTGACGGCCGTGCCGGGCGGCGCCCACACGGTCCAGCTGCCGAGTGCCAGCGGAGAGGCCCTGGTCTGGCGCGTGGCCGCCGGGGTGGGCGAGGCCGGCGCGGATGGGCGCCTGCTCATGGGCGATCTGGCGCCGGTCCAGCCAGCCGCCGACGCCCTCCAGGCGGAGCGGTATCAGCAGATCACGGCGATGGCCGAGGACACGGTCTTTGCCTTTGCCCTGGCCCCGGATGGCACCCTGCGGCCAGAGTGGGTCACGGGGGCCTTCACCCGCCGATCCGGGCACCCTCTGGAGGCCCTGCAAGACCTCGACCACTTGAACCGGATCGTCTTCCCGGACGACCGCCCCCTGCTGCAGCAACAAATCGAGCGCGTCTTGGCCGGCCAGCCGGTGGAGTTCGACCTGCGCATCGTGACGGCCTCCGGCCCGATCCGCTGGGCGCGCGTGCGCGCCTGGCCGCGTCTGGGCGGGCCGGCCGGCCCTGTCACGGGCTTCTCCGGCACCGCCCACGATATTACCGACCAACGGCAGTCTGAGGCGTTGCTGCACCGCTACCGTTTGCTGGCGGAGCACGCCCGCGACGGCATTCTCATTGTTCGCGCCTCCGACGGGCGGATCCTGGAGGCCAATGCCGCGGCCCAGCAAGCCTACGGCTACTCCGCCGCCGAGATGCTGGCGTTAACTATCGACGACCTGCGCGCCCCGGCGGCGCGCGCCGCGATTGCCGAACAACTCCAGCGCGCCGGCGCGGACGGGCTCACTTTTGAAGCCAGCCATCGCCGCCGGGATGGCCAGGTCTTCCCGGTGGAGGTCAGCGCGCGCAGCATCGCCATAGACGGCGAGCCGGTGAGCCTCAACCTCGTCCGCGATATCACCGCCCGCCGCCAGGCGGAGGCGGCGCGCCGCGCCTCGGAGGAACACTTCCAGCAGATTGCCGAACTGGCCGTGGACTATGCCTACGCGCTGCGGTTTCGGCCGGACGGCGGCTACGAGCTGGAGTGGGATGCCGGCCGGTTGGCGGCTGTGCCCAACTACAATTTCCGCGACACCCAGGGCCAGGCGGCCTGGCAGGCGCTCGTGCACCCGGACGATTTCCCGGCCATGCTGGCCCAGCAGCGGCGACTGCTGGCCGGCGAGACCGTCGATTTTGTCGTTCGCGTTGGCGGGCCGGATGGCCGGCTCCACTGGCTGCAACACTACGGCCGGCCGCGCGTTGCCGACGGGCGGGTAGTCGGCTATGTCGGCGCAGTGCGCGACGTGACGGCGCGGCACGCGGCTGAGGCGGCGCTGCGCGTCAGCGAGGAACGCTACCGCCTGATCTCAGAGCTATCTTCGGACTACGCCTTTGCCAATCGGATCGCGCCCGATGGGTCGATCGTGCGCGAGTGGATCACCGACGCCTTCACGCGCATCACGGGCTATCCGCCGGGAGACGTGATCTCCCTGGAAGATTGGCGGCGGATCGTGAACGCCCAGGACTGGCCGTTGGTCGTCAAGGTTTTCCGCGAGGCTGTTCAGGGCGGCACGGCAACCGCCGATTACCGGATTACGACGGCGTCCGGCGAAGAACGCTGGCTGCGTGTCCGGGCGCGCGGCTTCCCCGAGACCGGGCGCACCGTGGGTGCTGTGAGCGACGTCACCGAGCAGAAACGGGCCGAGCAGGAGTTGCGGGCCCACGCCCGGCGGTTGGCTCTCCTGCGCGATCTGAGCCGCAGCATTCTGGCGGCGCGGGCGCCAGCCGAGATCGCCAACTCGGCGCTGCTGCACCTGAATGCCCTCGTTCCGGCGGCTGGCTGGTCTTTGTGGGTGCGGGGACAGGCCGGCGGCCCGCCGGTCCTGCTGGCCGGCCTGGGGCTTCCATTGACCGAACCGCCGCCGGCTGTACAGCCGCCGGATCCGGGTCGGCAGCGCGCGGATCGAGCGGGGGCGTTCGGGCCCTGGCAGGCTTTATCAGGGGAGACGCTGCCGGCTGCCCTCTGTGTGCCACTGCGGGCGGCCGGCCAGGACCTGGGCCTGCTGGTGGCGGCGGACCCGGCTCCAAACCGGTTTACGGACAGCGACTTGGAATTGGCCGAAGAGGTCACCGACGAGGTGGCCATCGCCGTTCACCAACGGCATCTGCAGGAGTCCGAGAGCCAGCGCCGGCTGGAGCTGGAAGCCCTGGCCGAGGTCTCGGCCGCGCTGCGCCAGGCCACATCGATCACGGGCGTGCAGCAGATCCTCACCGAGCAGCTGGCGGCCGTGGTCCACGCCCAGGGTGGAGCGCTTTTTGTGCAGGACGATGGCTGGGTGCTGGCGGCTGCCATCGGCCCAGTCGTCATTCCCGTGGGGACGCATCTGGCACCCGAGTTGGCCGCGCGCTTGACCCGGCAGATGCGGGACGACGTGGCGGGCGCTTTCTGGAGCGAGGACGCGCCGATCCTGGCCAGCCTGCGCGTTTTGACTCTGCCCGACTTGCCAGTCAGCACCCTGCTGCAGTTACGCGGCGCCGACCGGCTGCCCGCGGCGGTG
The DNA here is from genome assembly GCA_937952305.1 of uncultured Anaerolineales bacterium. Lineage (GTDB taxonomy): Bacteria > Chloroflexota > Anaerolineae > Anaerolineales > UBA6663 > SpSt-583. The sequence continues at coordinate 73,350 of CALFZO010000021.1, forward strand.
CTGTTGGCCTGGTCCGCACCGCACCCGGTCACGGCATTGGAGGGGCAGTTGCTGACCGCTATCGCCGAGGTGGGCAGCAATGCCCTGCAGCGCTCCAACCTGCTGGACACCCTCGAGCGGCGCGTGGCGGAGCGCACGCGCGAGTTGACCAGCCTGTACGAGGTGGCCGCGGTCGCCAACCAGGCCGCGCCGGCCAGCGCCCGGTTGGAGCGCGCCCTGGCGTTGACTCTGCAGGCGGTCGGCGCCGAGGGCGGCGCCGTCTATGAGGCGGCTGAAGATGGCCAGCACCTGGCGTTGCTGGCGCACCAGGGCTTGGCGCCGGCCATACTCGACCAGCTCAGCGGGTTGACGGTTCAGGCCAGCCTGACCGGCCAAGTGTTGCGGACGGGCGAATCCCTCATCGTCAACGACCTGACCGCCGCCCGCCCGATCCCGCCGGAAATGGAGCCCTGGGCCAGGACCCGCTGGCGCTACATTGGCCTGCCGCTGGCCAGCCGCGGCCAGGTATTGGGTGTGCTGGGCCTTGTCGGCCGCAGTGAGGCTCATCTGAGCGCCGAGTCAATATCCCTGCTGAGCACCATCGCCGATCAGCTGGGGACGCTGCTGGAGGCCGAGCGCCTGCGCCAGCAGGCCGAGCGGACCGCCGTGGCCGAGGAGCGGCAGCGCCTGGCGCGTGACCTGCATGACTCGGTGACGCAGTCACTCTACAGTGCGCTGCTCTTCGCGGCGGCGGCCCAGGAGCAGATCGGCCTGGACGCGGCGGACCGGGCGCGCGGCTACCTGGGGCGGATCGACGCCATCCTGGGGCAGGCCTTGCGCGAGATGCGGTTGTTGATTTACGAGCTGCGGCCGGCCATGCTGGAGGCGCTCGGTCTGGCGCGGGCCTTGCAGCACCGCCTGGACGCGGTGGAGGGCCACGCCAACGTCAGAGCCCAGCTGCAGGTGGACGGGGACTGCCGCTTGCCGCCGGCTGAAGAAGAGACCCTCTACGCCGTGGCGCAGGAGGCCCTGAACAATGCCCTGAAGCACGCCGCCGCGCGCTCGGTGCAGGTGACCCTGCGCGGCGCGCCTGAGCGAGTGACGCTGGAGGTGGAGGACGACGGCCGGGGGTTTGACCTGGCCGCTGCTGGCGAACGCGGCGGCGCGGGGCTCGGCAATATGCGCGAGCGCCTGGCCCGCCGCGGCGGGCAGTTGCAGATTGAAAGCCGGCCGGGACACGGGACCCGGGTCACGGCGGAGGTGAAGCGATGACCGAGAAGATCCGCCTGCTGATCGTGGATGATCACACGGTGGTGCGGGAGGGCATGGTGGCGCTGCTGGGGAACAAGCCAGACATCGAGATTGTCGGGCTGGCGGCCGACGGCGGGGAGGCGGCCGAGTTGGCGCGGACGGTGCAGCCAGACGTGGTCTTGCTGGACCTGATGATGCCGCGGCAGGACGGCCTGACCACCATCCCGCAGCTGCTGCGCGACCGGCCGGAGACGCGCATCCTGGTGCTGACCAGCTTTGGGCAGGATGAACAGATTTTCGCGGCCATCAAGGCCGGGGCCTTGGGCTATCTATTGAAGGACTCGTCGGCCCAGGAGCTGGTGCGCGCCCTCCGGGATGTGGCCCGCGGCGAGTTGACCCTGCATCCGGCCATCGCCCGCCGCCTGCTGGGCGAGGTGAGCCGGCCGACCCCGGCCGGCGGCGAGGCCCTGACCGAACGTGAAGTGGAGGTGCTGCGCCTGCTGGCCCAGGGCCTCTCCAATCAAGAGATCGCCCAGGCGCTCACCCTGAGCGAACGCACCGTCGGCGCGCACGTCAGCCACATTCTCAAGAAGCTGCACGTCGCCAGCCGCACCCAGGCGGCGCTGTACGCCATCCGGGAGGGCCTGGCGAGCCCGCCGGATAAGTAGTTTGACTTAAGCGGCGCTGGAGAATCGAGACTAATCGGCAATAGCAGCGCCCTCTGAACGGCCGATAATAGTAAAAGCACGTCCCCCCGCCTCATAGGCGGGGAACCGCCCGTGACGAACTGCCCGAGCCTAGGCTCGGGCAGCGTCGTTAACCGGGGTGCGTAAAAAATCCGTGAAGGGCGCCGCCCCACCAACAACGACTTGGTGGATGAATCCCGCAGCCGAGGAGGCCGAGATGACCCGAATGCCGCTGACACAACTGCTCAACCCGCTGCACTGGAGCCTCCGCGCCAAAATCATCGGCGTGGTGACGCTGGTCACCATGGTGTCGGTGGTGGCGGTGATGGTGGTGACCGCGCTGAGTTTGAGCGAGCGCAACACCGCCGCTGCCGGCGAGGCGTTGCTGAGTTACGGCCACGAGGCCATCCAGCGGGCGGGCGACGTCGTGCGCGGCAGCGTGCGGGCCCTGGAGGCGCTGGCGCTTTCGCCGGAGCTCATCCGAGCCGCGCAACAGGCCAATGCCGCCCAGGCCGGACGCGATCCGCAGGAACGGGCGGCCGAAACCGCGGCCCTGGACGCCGCCTGGAAAGACGCCGACCCGAGCGTCGAGGCGCTGGTGGCCGCGATCACGGCGTACCCGATCAGCGAGCAACTGCGCGTCTTCACGCGCGCCTTCCCCGAGCAAGTGGAAGTGTTCGTTACGGATCTGGAGGGCCGGAACATCGCCATGACCGAGCGAACCGGCGATTTTCTGCAGGCCGACGAGGATTGGTGGCGGGCGACGTACAACGGCGGGCAGGGAGCCCTGTATCTCGGCGCCGTGGAATATGACGACAGCGCCAAGACCTGGGCCATCAACGTCGGCGTGCCGATCCGTGACGCGGCCAGCGGACAGGTAGCCGGTATTCTGCGGGGCACGCTCAACATCGCCGTCGTCTTCGAGGCCCTGGAGCAGATCGCGTTCGGGGAGACGGGCCGGGCCGCCTTGCTCGACCAGACCGGCACCATCTTGTACGCCGCCAACTCGGAGTTGCTGATGACGCCGGCTCGGGCCGAGATTGTCGCCGCCCTGACGGCCGAGGCCCACGGTTGGCGTCGCGATCTGCTGGACCTGGACGGCCACCCCGCGGTGGTGGCTTTCCAGCCGCTGGAAGGCGAGTTGGCCGAAATTCTGGGCTGGTCGATTGTGCTGGATCAGGACCTGGCCGAAGTGCAGGCGCCAGTGTGGGGGGCCCTGGGCAGCAATGCGCTGGCGGCGCTGCTGATCACGATCGGGATGGGTGTCCTGGGGGCCTGGCTGGCCGGGACAATCGCGGCCCCGCTCAACTTCCTGGAGCGCAGCGCGCAACAACTGGCGCACGGCGACATGACCGGGGTGGCGAAGGAGCGCGAGCGCGTACGGCGGCTGGGGCAGCGTCAAGACGAGATCGGCGGCGCTCTGCGGGCTTTTGCCGATCTGAGCACCTACCTAGAGACCATGGCGGCGGCGGCCCAACGCATCGCCGAAGGCGACCTGACGAGGGCGGTGGCGCCGCGCAGCGCGGACGATGCCCTGGGTAAGGCCTTCGCGCGCATGCTGACCCATCTGCAGCAGCAGGTGGGGACGGTGGCGCAGAACGCCGACAGCCTGGCGGCGGCCACTCTGCAACTGAACATGGCGGCGGCGCAAGCCAGCCAGGCCGGCGGCCAGATTGCGACGGCGCTGCAGCAGGTGGCCCAGGGCACTCAGCAGCAGACCGCGTCCGTAACCACCACCGCCGGCGGGGTGAAGGAAATGAAGCGCATCATCGACGGCGTGGCGCAGGGGGCCCAGGACCAAGCCGGGGCGGTATCCGAGGCCGTGCACTTGACCAACGGAATCGCGGCCGCGCTGCAACGCGTGGCGGAGGGCGCCGACGCGGGCGCCCGCGAGGCGGCCCAGGCCGTCCAGATGACGACAGTCAGCGCGCAGACTGTCGAGGCCACAATCCACGGGATGACGACCATCAAGGCCAAAGTGGACGCCTCAGTCGGGAAGGTCAAGGAGATGGGGGTGCGCTCGGAGCAGATCGGCGCCATCGTGGAGACGATCGACGACATTGCCTCCCAGACCAACCTGCTGGCGTTGAATGCCGCGATCGAGGCCGCGCGGGCCGGCGAACATGGCAAAGGCTTCGCGGTCGTTGCGGACGAGGTCCGCAAGCTGGCCGAAAAGAGTGCGCTGGCAACTAAGGAGATCGCCGGTCTGGTAAAGGGGATTCAGGCTGCAGCCGGCGAAGCCGTCCACACGATGGACGACGGCGCGCGCGAGGTGGAGCGCGGCGTCGCCCAGGCCAGCCAGGCCGGGCAGGCACTGGCGACCATCCGGCGCGGGGTGGAGGCGGTCACCGGCCAGGTGCAGGCGATCTCGGCAGCGGCCCAAGGGGTGAACCGATCGGTGAACGAGCTGGTGGTGGCCATGGATCGGGTGGGGGCGGTAGTGGAAGAGAACACGGCGGCGACCGTCGAGATGTCGGCCGGGGCGAGCGAAGTGACGGGGGCGGTGGCGGATATTGCCGGCGTCTCGGAAATGAACGGCGCGGCCCTGGAGGAGGTCAGCGCCTCCGCCGAAGAAGTGTCGGCGCAGATCGAAGAAGTCACCGCCGCGGTCCAGTCCTTGCACGCCATGGCCCAGGCGCTGCAGGCGGTCGTACGCCAGTTCAAGACGACGACGGCCCCGGAACTGACAGCCGGTCAGTCCACGCCGGCGGGAGGGACGCAGTCTGCGGCCCCGATCCGGCCCGGAGCGCCCGGACAGCGGCCCCGAGTCGAGGGCGCGCCGGCCAATGGGCACAACGGACACCGAAACTAAGCGCGCCTCTGAACCTCAGGTGTCGGATTCCGCGGCCGCCTGCGTTCGGCACCTGTTCAATTGGCTGGCGGTTGTTCCGGAGACGCGGGAGGCCGCTTTGGTCAGGCGGGGCGAGGCGTGTCGGTCCAGGCGCTGGGACTTAAGCGAAATACTTAAGCGGGCACCAAGACAGCAGTCATTGTGCGGATCCGGTGCGCTGAAACCCAGCAGTATTGACACTGACCCGCGGCGTGGGGGCGCCCGATAATAGTGACATGGCGGCGAAAGACGATTTCAACGACGTTGCCGGGCCAGGCCGGCGGGTCTCCATCCTGGTGGTGACAGTCCCCGGCCGGTTGCGTGACAGCTTGTTGGCGCTGCTCAACAGCCTGCCGGGCGTCCAGCAGGTCTATCAGGCTGTGGATGTGGCCGCCGCCCGGGCCACTGCAGCTCGGGAAGCCCCGGCCGTACTGATCCTGGACTGGGACCTGTGGGGGCCGGAGGCCGCCGCCCTGCTGAGTTGGACCCGCGCCCAAGCGCTGCGGCCGATATGCGTGGGCGTCGTCAACGGCCAGAGCCAACAGGCCGCCGCCTGGGAGGCCGGCGTGGAGATGACTTTGCTACGGGGGTTCTCGGTTCAGGACCTGGGAGGGGTGGTGCAGAGTTGCACGCTGGCCGCCGCCTCGGGACCGGCCCAATCAGGATCATAGCCTGGCTATCCGGCGGCCAGTTCGTGAGGGGGTTACCTGTCAGCCAGCGCCTCTGGCGCGTTATTGAGGGAGAACGGGAGAGAAGCGGATGCAACTGTTCCACAACCTGAAAGTGGGGGCCAAACTGCTGGGGGGATTTCTGACGCTGGCCTTGCTCCAGTTAGTGCTGGTGGCATTCACGTACTGGCAAATACAGACATTGGGGGAACTTCAGGATGCCGGCGCAGAGCGCGCCCAGGGGACTATTGCCGCCGAGGAGGCTGAGGGCGGGGCGCTGAAACTCTACCAGGTCGTGGCCAAGGCCCAGCTCGATCTGGATTTTGCGGCCACGCGCGCGGCCTGGGCCGAGAACAAACGGGAGGTGGACGCGGACCTGGCCTTTCTGGCTGAGGTGGCCGACACACCGGAGAAAGAGGCCTGGGTCAGCGCAGCCGCCGCCCTCCACGATCAGATCGTCGAGCGCTGGGAAGGCCAATTGCTGCCGGCGCTGGAAGCCGCCCGGGCCTCCACGCCTGAGACGCGCGCCCTGAACGGTGAAATCGACGGGCTGGTCTCCGCCATGTCCGTGCCGCTGGCGGCTTACATGGAGGCTGTCCAGGCGGAGAGTGCGGCCGCTGACGCGGCCTTCGATGAAACCCGCAGCCGGCTGGCCCTCATCGCCCTGGCGGTCGGCCTGGTGGGGGTGTTGCTGGCGGTCAGCCTGGGGGCGGTAATCACGCGGGCCATCACCCGGCCGCTGCGGCAGGTGACCCAGGTCGCGCGGCAGGTGGCGGAGATCGATCTGCCGGCGCTGGCGGCTGAGCTGGGGGCGCTGGCCGAGGGCGACCTGACGCGCAGCCTGGCCATCACGGCCCAGCCCGTAGCCATCGAAGCGCGGGACGAGGTCGGCCAGACGGCCCAGGCCTTCAACGCCATCATCGACCGCCTGCAGGCGGCCGGCCAGGCTTTCAGCGCCACGGCCGCCAATCTGCAGGCCGCCGTCGGTCAGGTGGCCGAGAGCGCGGCCAGCGTGGGGGCCGCCTCGCAGCAGCTGTCCGCGGCGGCCGGCCAGGCCGGCCAAGCCACCAGCCAGATCGCCGCGACCATCCAGCAGGTGGCCAAGGGCACCCAGCAGCAGAGCACGGGCGTGGCCAAGACAGCCGGCTCGATGGAACAGATGCGCCGCGCCATCGACGGCGTCGCCAAGGGCGCCCAGGAACAGGCCGCGGCGGTGGGCCGGTCGGCGGCCGTCACCGGGCAATTGAGCGCGGTCATCCGGCAGGTGGCCGGCAGCGCCCAGGCGGTCACCCGCGAGGCGGCTGGCGCGGCCGAGGCGGCGCAGGCCGGGGCGCGCACGGTGACGGAAACCATCCACGGCATGGAGGCAATCAAGGCCAAGGTGGCTGGCGCGGCGGCCCGGGTGCAGGAGATGGGGCAGCGCTCCGACCAGATCGGGGCGATCGTGGAGACCATTGATGACATCGCCGGCCAGACCAACCTGCTGGCCCTGAACGCCGCCATCGAGGCGGCGCGCGCCGGCGAGCACGGCCAGGGCTTCGCGGTGGTGGCGGACGAGGTGCGCAAGCTGGCGGAGCGGGCCTCGGCGGCGACCAAGGAGATCGGCGGGCTGATCCGCGGCGTGCAGCAGACGGCGGGCGAGGCCGTGAAGGCCATGGACGATGGGGCGCGCGAGGTGGAAAACGGCGCGGCGCGGGCCAGCGTGGCCGGCGAGGCGCTGGCCGAGATCCTGAAGGCGGCGCAGGCCGTGCAGGCGCAGGCGGCCGCGGCCCTGGCCGCCAGCGGCCAGATGACCAGCCTCGCGACTGATCTGGTGAATGCCACGGACACGGTCAGCGCGGTGGTGGAGGAGAACACGGCCGCCACCGAGGAGATGGCGGCCGGCGCGGCCGAGGTGACCGAGGCCGTGGAGAACATCGCCAGCGTCAGTGAGGAGAACGGCGCGGCGGTGGAGGAAGTGAGCGCCAGCGCCGAGGAGATGAGCGCCCAGGTGGAGGAAGTGGCGGCCTCGGCGGAAGCTCTGACCGAGCTCGCGCAGGCCCTGCAGGCGGTGGTGGGCCGGTTCCGGCTGGCGGCGGCGCCCGCGCCGGCGGTGACCCAGGTCCGGCCGGCCGGGCCGCCCCTGTATCCGGCGGTCCAGAGAAAGATCAGTGGGCACGCCAACGGGCGCGGCCATAAGCATTTGCCGCGCGCCGCATAAGGCGCGCAGGCATTGCGTGTGGCCGGTTGCGCGACTAAGCTGATGAAGAGCGTCGTCCTGGGGACAGCAATTCCCCAGGACGACGCTTGGCGCGTGACCGTGTAGACAAGGAGCCCGAATGCTATTGCCGCCGTCCATGATCTCAGCCCTGAGCAGCCGGGTGCGTGTGGGTCTGACGCTGGCGGCCGGCCTGGCCTACCTGGACGGCAACGCGGCGGCGGCCGGCGGCCGAGTATTTCTACTTAGCCGGCCGCTCCAACCCGCATGATTCCTAGCGGATCGGCGCGCCAAACCAAGCCATTCTGGCAATAGCGGCCCGGGGGCGGGATAAGATAATAGGATTATGACGCCGCCAGCCGAACTACCCGTAGCCTCCGAGGTGCTGCAACCCGTCACCGTTTTGGTCGTCACTTCGCCCGGCCGGGTGCGCGACAGCCTGCTGACGCTGCTGCACAGCCTGCCCGGCATCCAGACAGTCTTCCAGGCGGAGACGGCCGCCGCCGCCCAGACCACCCTCGCGCGGGCCGCCCCGCGCCTGCTCCTGTTGGACTGGGACTTGTGGGACGAAAAAGCCGAGGCGCTCTTGCGCGCGGCCCGGGCCAAGACGCCGCGCCCCTACTGCGTGAGCGTGGTGGGCGGCGAGAGCCAACAGACAGCGGCCTGGCAGGCCGACTCGGACGCCGTGCTGATCAAGGGGTTCTCGCTCGGTGATTTGTGGACCATTGTGCAGCGCTGCGCAGCCGCCAGCGGTCGTTTAGCTTGAGATGCGTATGCTGCTGCCTCCTCTTCTCGATCCGGGGCTCACTCGGCGCCGGCTGCGCTTCACGCTGACCCTGCTGACCTGGCTCCTTTACCTGGCCGCATTTGCGGCCTTCCGCTCCGCCTTGGGCCCGGAAGCCATCATCCTGGGCGCCTTGCCGGTGATGACGACGGCCGGCCTGCTGGGGTTCTGGCCCGGCCTCCTGGCCGGAGTCCTGGCGATCCCGTTGAACAGCTGGCTGGTGGCTGCGCCGGGCGAATTAGTCTTGGATCTGATCGGCCGCTACCGCCTCGGCCACCTGGTCGGCCTGATCACAGGCGGCCTGATCGGCTGGCTGAGTGACCTCTTCCGGCGCTATCGGCTCCAATCGCAGGCCCTGGCGCGCGAGATTGCCGAGCGCCAGAAGGCCGAGGTGGCGCTGCGCGAGTTCCAGGCGCGGCTGGAGACCAACGTGGCCGAGCGCACCCGCGCCCTGCAGGCCAGCGAGCAGCGCTTCCATCTCTTCATGCAGCACTTTCCCGGCCTGGCCTACATCAAGGACGCCGACACGCGCGCTGTGTTCGTCAACCAGGGCTTCGAGACCTATCTGCAGCTCCCCCCAGCGGACATCCTCGGCCGGACCAATGCCGAGATCTTCCCGGCCGACTTTGCCGAGGCGCTGACGGCCGCCGACCGGCGCGTGTTGGAGACCGGCGGCAGCGAGATGGTGGAGGAGTCGTTCGGCGGGCGCACCTGGGCCACCTACAAGTTCGCGCTTCCGCAGGCCGGCCGGCCCAGCCTGTTGGGCGGCTTGACCCTGGACATCACCGAGCGCAAGGCAATGGAGCAGGCGCTGCTGGCCGCCAATCAGCGCCTGGAGCGGATCCTGGACGGTATCCACGACGGCTTTTTCATCCTGGACCACGATTGGCGTTATACCTACGTCAACACCGCCGCGGCCGCCGCCGGCTTGACCACCCGGGAAGCCTTGCTGGGCCAGCGCATTTGGGACCTGGCGCCCGGGGAGATGGGCGGGGCCTTCTATCAGGCGTGTCGGCGCGCCCGGGACGAGGGCCAGGTCAGCACCCAGACCGATGTCTACTACGATTATGGGGACCGGGGAATCCAATGGTACAACCTGGCGATCTATCCTTTCGAAGACGGCGTCGCCGTTCACTATCGGGATATCACCGATCGTAAGCGGGCTGAGCTGGCCCTGAAGGAGAACGAGTACTTCCTGACCAAGTCGCAGGAGGTCGGTGGCCTGGGCTCGTACTACCTCAATGCCCAGACTGGCCGCTGGATCAGTTCGCCGAACCTGGATGCGATTTTTGGCATTGACGACGCCTTTGCGAAAGATGTGGCCGGCTGGCTGCGGCTCGTGCACCCGGATCAACAGGCGGAGTTGCAAGCCCACCTGGCTGAGCACGTTCTGGCTCAGCACAACCGCTTTGACAAAGAGTACCGGATCATCCGGTCTGCCGACGGCCAGGAGCGTTGGGTGCACGGTCTGGGTGAGCTAGAGTTCGACGCGGCCGGTCAGCCGCTCAGGATGATCGGCACCATCCAGGACATCACCGAGCGCAAACGGGCTGAGCAGGCGCTGGCCGAATCCGAGCGCCGTTTCCGCGAAACCCTGGAGCTCAGCCCGCTGTATGCCGTGGTGCTCGATACGGCCGGCCGGATCACGTTCGCGAATGGGCGCTTGGCGCAGGCCGCCGGCTGCCGGCCGGAGGCGCTGCTGGGTCAGGACTGGTTCGCCCGCTTCATCCCGCCCGAGCTGGACTTGCGCTCGGTTTTCAACGATCGCCTGCGGCGGGATGGCTTCCCGGCCAGCTATGAGAACGAAATCATCCTGCCGTCTGGTGGGCGCCGGCAGGTGCTGTGGACCAACACCAATCTGCGCGGCGCGGCCGGGGAGATCACGGGCGTCGCCAGCCTGGGGCTGGATGTGACGGAGGCGCGGCGCCTGGAACAGGTTCTGCGGGAGAGCGAGGCGCAGCTGCGCCTGTTCTATGAGCTGCCCTTCATCGGCATGGCCCTCACCTCTCCCCAGACCAAGCGCTGGGTGCGCGTCAATGAACGGCTGGGCGAAATCCTGGGGTACCCGCGCGAGGAGCTGGTGCGGAAATCCTGGGCGGAGCTGACCCACCCGGACGACCTGGCGGCGGATGAGGCTGAGTTCGAGCGTGTGCTCAGCGGCGCCAGCGACGGCTACCGGATGGACAAGCGCTTCGTCCGGCCAGATGGTGAGATCGTCTACGCTACCATCGACGTGCGCTGCGTGCGGGCCCAGGATGGCCGCGTGGAATATTTCGTCGCCACGGTTCAGGACATCGGTGACCGCAAGCGGATTGAGGCCGAGCTGGAACAGCGGGTGGCCGAGCGCACCGCGCAACTAGAAGTGGCGAACCGCGAACTGGAAGCCTTTGCCTATTCCGTCTCGCACGACCTGCGCGCGCCGCTGCGCGCCATCGACGGCTTCAGCCAGGCGCTGCTCGAAGACAATCTCGGCCAGCTGGACGCGGCCGGCCAGGACTATCTCCGGCGGGTCCGCCAGGGCGCCCAGCAGATGGGGCAGCTCATCGACGCCCTGCTGCTGCTCTCGCGCGTGACGCGCCAGGAGGTGAGCCGGCAGTCCGTCGACCTTTCGGCGGTGGCGGCCATTGCGGCGCAGGCCCTGCGGGTCAGTGATCCCGGCCGGAAGGTGGCCGTCACCGTTCAGCCGGGCCTGGTCGTCACCGGCGACCCGCACCTGCTGGAAATCCTGTTGACGAACCTGGTCGGCAACGCCTGGAAGTTCACGCGCCACCAGCCGGCCGCCCGCATCGAGCTGGGCCTGGCGCTGATCGAGGGCGAGTGCGTCTACTTCGTCCGTGACAACGGCGCTGGCTTCAATCCGCAGTATGCGGCCAAACTGTTCCGTCCGTTTCAACGGCTGCACAGCCAGTCTGAGTTTGAGGGGACCGGCATCGGTCTGGCCACGGTGCAGCGGGTGGTCCAACGGCATGGCGGCCGCGTCTGGGCGGAGGGCTGGCCCGGAGCCGGGGCGACCGTCTACTTTGTCCTGCCGCAGTGAACGGAGGTCAGACCAGGCGTGGGCTCCCACCAGACATTCACGACCAGCGCCGCAAGAGCCAGCGACGGACTCCTGAGCCGGTGTGCCCAGCGCCGCTCCCGCTCACTGGTGAGCAGGCGCACCGAGGCCAGCCCATGAGCACATCGTTGACTATCCTGCTGGCCGAGGACTCTGAGAACGACGCGCTGCTGATCGAGCGCGCGCTGCGCCGCGCCGGTTTGGTGGTGGCCTGCACACGCGTCGACGCGGTGGCCACCTTGGAGGCCGCCCTGGCGCGCCAGGCCTGGGACGTCATCCTGTCGGATTACCAACTGCCCGGTTTCACGGGCCTGGAGGTCCTGGAGCGCGTGCAGGCGAGCGGGCTGGACTGCCCGTTTATCATCGTCTCTGGCACCATCGGCGAGGAGACCGCCGTGGCCGCCATGAGGGCGGGCGCGCACGACTACGTGCTTAAAGACGACTTGGCGCGGCTCGGCCCGGCCCTGCGCCGTGAACTGCGCGAGGCCGAAAACCGGCGCGAACGGCGCGCGGCGGCGGAGGCCCTGCGCGTCAGTGAAGCCCGCTTGCGCTTTGTCACCGGCCACATGCTTGACCTGATCAGCGAGATCGATGTCGCCGGCGGGCTGCGCTACGTCAGCCCATCCCATCGGACGATCCTGGGCTATGACCCGGCCGAGTTGATCGGCCGCTCCGTCTTTGATTTCATCCATCCAGACGATTTGGCGCCAATGGCTACGGTTCTCCAGGCAGCGACCCGCCAGCCGCAGCCCACCTCGGTGGCCTGCCGCTTCCGTCACGCCGCCGGCCATTATCTGTGGCTGGAAAGCAGCGCCAACCCGGTCGTTGACCCGGCCGGGCAATTGCTCAGCGCCATCCTGAGCAGCCGCGATGTGACGGCCCGCCGCCTGGCCGAGCTGGCCGAGCGTGAGCAGCGGGTGCTGGCCGAGGCCCTGGGCGATACGGCCGCGGCGCTGAACAGCAGTCTCGACTTGCCCGTAGTCTTGGAGCGCGTGTTGGACAATGTGGGCCGGGTGGTCCCCCATGACGCCGCCATGATCCTGCTCATCAATGGCCAGGCCGTTCACGTGGCGGCTCAGCGTGGTTTTGCGCGGCGCGACGCGGCCGGGCAGTTGAGCGGGTTGCGGCTGTCCCTGGTGGAAGTGCCGAGTGTGGCCGCGATCCTGGAGACCGGCCAGGCCACGGTCTTGGTCGGCCACCCGCAATGTCTCAACCCGGCTCTGCATGCGGTCATCGCTTGGGCGCAGAGCTGTGCCGGGGCTCCGCTGCGCTACCGTGACCAGATCATCGGCCTGATCAGCCTGCATGGGGCGCGGCCGGACGCCTTCACGGAGCGGCAGGCGTCCTCGCTCCAGGTGTTCGCCGATCAGGCCGCGATCGCCATCATCAACGCCCGGCTGTTCGAGTCGGAGCGCCAGCGCGTGGCCGAGCTGCAGCGCTCGAACGCGTTCACCACGGCCCTGGCCCAGGTGGCCGCCCGGCTGCCGTCCACCAACGACCTGACCCAGGTGGTGCAGACGCTCGGGGCCGAATTGCGCGCCCTGGGCCTGGCGTGTTGCGTTGGTTTGCGCGTGCCGGGCGAAGCGGCCGTGGTGATCCGCTCCACCTCCCTCAGCCAGGAGCAGTTGGCGGCCGTGGAGCGGCTGACAGGCGTGGCGGTGGTGGGATTGCGGCTGACGCCTGAGAACTTTGCGGGCTTCCACCTTCACCTCGGTCAGAGTCGGCCTGAGCGGTTGCTCGATGTCCAGGCGCTGGTCAGCGAGACGTTGCCGTTAGGTCTGCCCCAGCCGTTACTGCAACAAGCCCTGGACCTCATCGGAGCCAGCTCCGCCGACAGCGTCGCCATCCTGCCCATGACCGTCGATGAGAATCTGCTAGGGCTGCTCGCGATCTGGGGCCCGGGTCTGCGCCCGGCCGATCTGAGCGCGCTCTCGGTCTTCGCCAGCCAGGTGGGTGCCGCCCTGCAGACGGCCGAATTGGTGGCGCACCTGGAAGATGCCCGCCGGGCGGCCGAAACCGCGAACCAGCTCAAGAGCCTGTTCCTGGCGAATGTCTCGCATGAACTCCGCACCCCTCTGACCGGCGTCCTCGGCGCCCTGGATCTGGTTCTGGGCGAGGTGGTTGAGACGCCGACCGAGAAGCGCCAGTTTTTGGGGATGGCCCGCGAGGCCGGGCAGCGCCTCTTGAAACTGATCAACGACCTGTTAGACCTGGCGCGCATCGAGGCCGGCCACCTGCACGCGGAGTTTCAGGCCGTGGACTTGGCCCCCGTGGTGGCTGAGGCCTGCATCCTGTGCCGGCCCGCCGCCGACGCCAAACAGCTGCCGCTGCGCGTCATCCTGCCGGTCACCGAGCCGCTGCAGGTGCGGGCCGACCCGGATCGGCTGATGCAGATTGTGCTGAACCTGGTTGGCAACGCCATCAAATTCACCGAGCGCGGCGAAGTGCGGGTGGTGGCCACGGCTGACCCCGGGACGGGCGAAGCCGAAATCCGGGTCGAGGATACCGGCATCGGCATTCCACCGGACCTGCAGGCCCAGCTCTTTCGACCGTTTGTCCAGGCCGACAGCACCTCCACGCGCAAGTACGGCGGCACCGGACTCGGCCTGGCTATTTCGCGCCGTCTGACCGAACTGATGCGGGGCAGCTTGTCTCTCCACAGCGCCGGTGTGGGGATGGGGAGCACCTTTGTGGTGCGGTTGCCTTTGGCGGATGGGCGCGCGCTCACGCCGCCAGACGCGGGCGGGCCGAGGCAGGCCGATCTATGACCAGTCATATTTTGATCGTCGAAGACGACGGCTTTATCGCGAATATTTTCGAGCGGATCCTCGTCCGGCTGGGCGGATACGTCGTCACGGTCACCGACGACGTCGAGCGGGTCGTGGCCCTGGTCCGTGCGCGCCAGGTCCAGCTTGTGATCATGGATGTGGCCCTCAGCCGGTCCACGTATCAGGCCCAGGCCATCGACGGCGTCGCCTTGACCCGGCTGCTCAAGGGCGCTGGCGGCCCGGACAGTCCGCCTGTGCTGCTGGTGACCGCCTACGCCATGCCCGGCGACGCCGAACGTCTGCTGGCGGATAGCGGCGCCGATGGCTACCTGGCCAAACCTCTGCCGCGCCCTGATGTGCTGGTGGAGCGGGTGCAGGCGCTGCTTGGCGAGACTAGTTCTGGCTAACCCCGGGAGGCCTCGCCGAACGTAGCCGCTCGCGGGCGATGGTTCAACGGCAGCAACGGACCCTGGCCGCGAGTAGCTCGGGCGCTACCAGATCGTCGCGGAAATAGATCAATGAGACTGTCACTGCACAATCGTTCGTTGCTCATCCTGGGTGGCACCCTGGCCGGGTTAGTGCTGATCCTGTATGCCGTTTCGCAGGTGATCCTGGGCGGCGACGCGGCGCGCGCCGAAGGCCAGGCCGTCCAGCGGGAAGTTCGTCGCTTTCAAGATGTGCTAGCGGGTGAACTGGCCGGCCTGGACGGCACCGGCCACGATTACGCCGTCTGGGATGACAGCTACGCCTTCCTCGAGAGCGGCGATCCGGACTTTGTCGCGCTCAATCTGGCAGACACCACCTTCACGAATCTACGCCTCACCTTAATCGCCTTCGTGCACCGGCAACACGGCCTGGTGTATGCCCAGGCCTTTGATCTGGCCCAGGCCGCCCCCGTCGCCATGCCGGCCGGCTTGGCAGCGTTTCTGGCCTCCGATCCTCGTCTGGCTTCTGCCATTGATGACGACGTACACACAACCGGTGTTCTCAATCTGCCGGAGGGTGTCTGGTTAGTGACCGTTCACCCAGTTCTGACCAGTGAGGGCGCCGGTCCCAGCCGCGGCTACCTGGTAATGGGGCGGTACCTGGCCGATTCGGAGATGAAGCGTCAGGCCGATCTGAGCAGCCTGACGCTGGCGATCGTAGCGCCGAGCGAACCTGGCCTGCCGGCCCTCTCAACAACGCCGGCGCCGAAGGTGGTCGCCGTAGACGATGAGGTCATCGCTGGCTATGGTCAGATCCAGGATTTGAACGGCCAGCCGCTGCTGCTGGAAGTGGAGCTGCCGCGCACGGCCTACCAGCAGTCGCAGGCCAGCATCCGCTTCTTTCTGATCGCGCTCGTCGGCGTGGGTGGGATCTTCGCCACTGTGGTCGTGTGGTTGCTGGAGCGCTTGGTCATCGCCCGGGTCGCGCGCTTGAGCCGAGAGACACGGCAGATCGGCGCCAGCGCTGACGCCGGTGCGCGTCTGGTGGTCGAGGGCCGGGACGAACTGGCCAGCCTGGCCGAGTCAGTCAACCAGATGCTGGCCGGGCTGGAGGCGGCCGGGCAGGCCCAACGCATCGGCGAGGCCAGCTACCGCGAGTTGTACGCCTCGGCCGAACGGCAGGCCCAGGAATTGCGGCTGCTCAACGACAACTACTCCGCGCTAGCGGCCGTCACAGACCCTCAGGTCATCGCGCAGACCGTGATAGAGCGGTTGGCCAAGGCCTTTGGCTATCGCTGGGTCTGCCTGGCGCTGAAAGAGGGCGATGACCTGGTCCTGGCGCATCAGCGGGGCTACGCCACGCCGCCGGAGCGGGTCCCGCTGAGCCAGGGCCTCCGGGGCCGCGTCGCGCGCACCGGGCAGCCGGTGTTCGTTCCCGACGTGCGCCAGGATCAGGACTACCTGAACTTTGCCGGCGAGGCCACCTCCGAAATTGCGGTGCCGCTCACGCAGGCCGACGACCTCCTGGGTGTGCTGGACGTGGCCGGCAGCGCCACTGCGCCGCTGACCGAGACCGACTACCGCCTGATCCAGGCCGTGGGCGCGCAGACCAGCCTGGCCCTGGCCCGCGCCCGGCTCTACGCTGACTTGGCCCAGGCCAACGTGGCCCTGACCCAGGCGCGCGACCAGGCCCTGGAGGCGGCCCGCCTGAAATCCGAGTTCATGGCCACCATGAGCCACGAGATCCGCACGCCCATGAACGCCGTGCTGGGCCTGACCGAACTCCTGCGCGACACGGCCCTGGACGAGCGCCAGGCCGACTACGTGCGCCTGGTCTACGACTCAGCCCAAGCTCTGCTGGAGATCATCAACGACATTCTGGATTTCTCCAAGATCGAGGCCGGCAAGCTGCGGTTGGAGCGCGTCCAGTTCAACCCGGCCGAGGTGGTCGAAGGCGTCATCGAGATGTTGGCGCCGCGGGCCCGGCAGAAAGGCCTGGAATTCCTCGTCTATCTGGCGCCCGAAGCAGCCGTCAACGTGCTCGGCGATCCGGCCCGCTTGCGCCAGGTGCTCCTTAACCTGGTGGGCAATGCCATCAAGTTCACGACGCAAGGCGAGGTCGCGGTGGAAGTGCGCCGCGAGCAGGCTGAGGCGCAATCGGCCAGCCTGCGGTTCACTATCCGTGACACGGGCATCGGCTTGTCCGAAGCCACGCGCCAGCGCCTGTTTCAGCCCTTCACGCAGGCCGATGGCTCCACCACGCGGCGCTACGGCGGCACTGGCCTGGGGCTGGCCATCGCCCGCCAACTGACCGAACTGATGGGCGGCGAGATCGGCGTCAATAGTGTCGAGGGGCAGGGGGCCACCTTCTGGTTCACGGTGCCGTTTGAGCGCTCGGGCGCCGCCGTCTCCAACTGGACGCTGGCCCCCGAGGAACTGCGCGGCCTGCGCGCCCTGATCGTGGACGACAATGCGGCCAGCGCCCAGATCCTGTGCCGCTATCTGGAGAGCTGGGGCATCGCGGCGGTCGAGGCCCACACCGGGCCGGAAGCTCTGGCCAGCTTGCGCCAGGCCGTGGCCACCGGTCAGCCCTACGACGTGGCCCTGGTCGACCTGGTCATGCGCGGCCAGGATGGTTTTGCCCTGGCCCAAGCCATCCGGCAGGATCCGGCCTTGCTCTCGCTCAGTCTGCTGATGATCACCAGCTATGACGAAGACGCGCAGAAGGAGCGCGCGCTGCGGAGCGGTTTCGCGGCCTATCTGCTTAAGCCGGTCCGCCAATCGCAGCTGCTGGATGCCCTGACGGAGGCCGTGCTGGATGACCCGGCGGCGCGCCTGACGTACCAGGCGGCGGCCGGCGCCCGGCGGCCGGCTCCGGCGGTGGAGGCACCGCTGGTGCTGCTGGCGGAGGACAACCCCACCAATCAGAAGTTGGCCATCCTGCAACTTGAGAAGCTGGGCTGCCAGGCCAAGGCGGTGGTCGATGGACAACAGGCCGTGGACGCCGTCCGCCAGCCGGGCGCGGGGTTCGCGCTGGTGCTGATGGACGTCCACATGCCCGTGCTGGACGGTTTGTCCGCCACCCGCGCGATCCGAGATTGGGAGCGGCAAGCTGGCGGGCATGTCCGGATTGTGGCCATGACGGCCAACGCCATGCCCGGAGACCGGGAGACCTGCCTGGCGGCTGGCATGGACGATTACTTGAGCAAGCCGCTCAGCCTGGCCAAATTGCGGACCGCGCTTGAGCAGAGCCGCTTGATTGCGGTGCCGGCCTCCGCCGAAACGCCGTCGGGGCCGGCCGAAATGCCCGTAATCGACCTCGGAGCCCTGCAGGAGATATGCGAGTTGCGACTCGACGAGCCGGCGCATCTGGGCCGGTTGGTGGACGAGTTCCTGGCGCATGCCGGCAGCCTGCTGGCGCAACTCAGGCACGCGGCCAGCTATGGTCAGTTGCCGGCCGGCCGGGAAGCCGCTCACGCGCTGAAAGGCAGCAGCCTGACGGTGGGCGCTCAGCGCCTGGCCTACGCCGCTGACGTGGCCGAAAAGCTGGCGCGCCTAGGGGAGACCCGTGAATTTTCCCGTCAGGTCGAGCGGGTGACGGCCGAATTGGATAAGGCCGGCGCCGAGCTGCTGCGCCAGGTGGGGCGCGTGGTTTCGTGAACGAATCCGGAGACGTAACCCAGTGTCCCCTGTGCTCGGGGGATAACCGGCCCGGTGAGAGGTGCCTATGACAATCGGAACAGCGCTGAGGCCGGTGCGGCTTGAGGTGGCCGGCGCGCCGGCGGCGGGCTTCAGCCATGACTAATTGGATTGCGGCGATCCTCGTCTGCGCCGGCGCCGGGCTGCTAGCCGGCGGCTTGCTCACGGCCTGGCAGTTGGTGAGGCAGCTGCCGGCTGGCGTGGTTCAGCGCCGCTGGCAGATTCTGACCTATGTCATCGCGGTGTTCATCGTGGGGTACCTGGGTTACCTGCTGGTTTTCTGGGGCCGTCCGGCCGGCTGGGCCGACCTGCTGGTGCCCGCCATCTTCTTCCTCGGCAGCTGCTTCGTCTGGATGACCCTCCGGCTGGCCCTGCAAACCGCGATCGACATCCGCCGGGTGGCCGTGCTGGAGCAGGAGAACATCACCGATCCCCTGCTGGGCGTCTACAATCGCCGGTACCTGGAACGCCGGCTGGAGCAGGAGGTGGCGCGGGCGCAGCGCTACAGCCTGCCGCTGGCGGTGCTGCTTCTGGACATTGACCATTTCAAACGCGTCAACGACACGCACGGCCACCTGGCTGGCGACCAGGTCCTCAGCTATCTCGGCCAGTTGATCCGCAGCTCGGTGCGTGAAGCGGACGTCCCCGCCCGTTACGGCGGCGAAGAGCTCCTGATCATTGCCCCCAACACCCAGCCGGCTGCGGCCGTTGTCTTGGCCGAGCGCATCCGCCGCCATGTGGAAACGCATGCCCTGGTGCTGACCAACCAGGCGGGCCAACGCCTGGAGCTCCAGATCACGGTGAGCGTGGGCGTGGCCGGCCTGACGCCGGCGCTCACCGACGGTTCGGCGCTGCTGGCTCGGGCTGACGCCGCGCTCTATCGCGCCAAGCAGTCCGGCCGCAATCGGGTGGTGGTAGAGGCCGGCGAATGAGCGGCTTCTGGCGGAGCTTCCTGGGTCTGCTGTTGGCCGGCGGGCTGGCGGCCTGCGCGGGCCGCACCCCCACCACGCCACCGCCGGCAGAGCTGGTGTTGTTTATCTGGGCCGATTACATGCCGCCCGACGTGTTGGCGGCCTTTACAGCCGAAACGGGCACCGAGGTCCGCTTGATCACCTACGAGAGCGCCGAGGCCGCCCTGGCGGCTATCCGCGCCGGCCAGGTGTACGACGTGGCCGTGGTGGACAACGAGCAGCTTCCGGCCCTGGTCCAGGCCGGCCGGTTGGCTGAGATCAACCTGAGCCGGGTACCTAACTTCAAGAACATTTCGGCCAACTTCCGCGACCTGGCTACGGATCCCGGCAACCGTTACTCGATCCCCTATAACTGGGGCGCCACAGGAGTGGTGGTGCGGACTGACCGCCTCCCGGCGCCGATCACGACCTGGGCCGATCTATGGGATCCCCGTCTGGCCGGCCGCGTCATGGCCCGCGCTCAGACGGTTGAACTGCTCAGCGTCGCTCTGAAATCCCTGGGGCAGCCGCTGGATACCGCCGACCCGGCCGCGCTCGAGGCGGCCCTGGCCCGCCTGCGCTCCCTGCGCCCCAACTTGCTGCAAATTGCGGAGGTGGCCGACGTCGTCCAGGTCTTTCTGGACAGCTCGGCGGTCTGCCTGATCGGCTGGTCTGAAGACGCTCTGCTGGCGCAGGCGCAGGATCCGGCCGTGGACTATGTCCTGCCCGCCGATGGCGCGCTGCTGTGGGGCGACAGCTTTATCATTTCCGTAGACAGCCTTCATCGGGCCATGGCCGAACAGTTCATCAACTTTGTCCTGCGGCCGGAGATGAGCGTCCAGGTGGTGGAAACCTATCACTATGCCACTGCCAACGAGGCCGCCCTGACCCTGGTGGACCCGCTCCTACTCAACAACCCGGTCATTTTTCCGCCGCGCGCGGACCTCGAGCGGGCCGAGTGGTACCCGCCGCTCAGCCCGGCCGCCGAGCAGCTCTTTGACCAGACGTGGAGGCGTTTTCTTGATGAACGTCCCTAGCCTGAGACACATCGTCTGCGCCGGCCTGGCCTTGCTCGGGATGCTGACAGCGTGCGCCCAGCCCGCCGCGGTGCCGGCCGCGCCCACGCCGCTGCCCCTGGCCACGGAGTTGGTCTTCTACAACTGGCCCGAGGATATGCCGCGTTCGGTCTTGGAGGCCTTCACCGCCGAATACGGCGTGGCCATCAAGTATCAAGAGTACGCCTCGATGGAAGCAGCCGTCGCCGGCCTCCTGGCCGGCCAGGTGTACGACGTCGTCAATCTAGACAACCGTTTCATTCCGGCGCTGATCCAGGCTGGCCGACTGGCCGAGTTGGATCACGCCCGGCTGCCCAACCTCAAATACATCGCCCCCAGCTTCCGGGACCTGGTCTACGATCCCGGCAATCGCTACGCCGTGCCCTATAACTGGGGGACCACCGGCCTGGTCATCCACCACGGCTACCTTGACCAGCCCGTGACCCGCTGGGCGGACCTGTGGGATCCGCGCCTCAACGGGCAGGTGGCGCTCTGGCTGAACGAACCGCGCGAGGTGCTGGGGCTGACCCTCAAAGCGCTGGGCTACTCGGCCAACTCGGAGGAGCCGGCTCAACTGGAAGCCGCCCTGGCGCGGCTGGTGGCGCTCAAGCCGCACGCACACTGGCTTGACTCCGATATCGACAGCCTGGCGGCCGCTCTGGAGGCCGGCGATGTAGCGCTGGGCATGGGCTACGCCGGCGATGTGCTCCAGGCCCGCGCAGCGCAGGTGGCCGTTGACTATGTGCTGCCCGAGGAGGGCGCGCTGCTGTGGGGCGAGAACTTCGTCATTCCGGCCAGCAGCTCACGCCGGGCCACTGCCGAAGTCTTTCTCAATTACCTCCTGCGGCCGGAGGTGGCGGCCCAGGTCGCTAATGAGAACTACTACGCCACCCCCAACGAGGCGGCGCGGCCGTTCATCGAGTCGGACCTACTGGCCGACCCCGTGGTTTTTCCGCCCAACAACCTGCTCCGGCGGGCTGAAATCGTGCTGCCGCTCAGCGCGGAAGGCCAGGCGCTCTATGACCGGACCTGGGCGGCCTTCCTGGAGGCGCCCGCGCCCTGAGGCCAGGGACCAAACGGGAATTGGATGACATGAACCTCCGCACCAGGACGCAGCCGCCGGCCTTCGGCCAGACGGACAGCCGGCGCAGCCCGCGTGGGCTGTGGGCCCGTTTCATGTCACTGTTTGGGGTGGCGATCTTGATCACCACTCTGGCGCTGGCGGCCATGATCGTCGCCTTCGTCTATCAAACCGAACAAAGCAGCTGGCGGGGCCGGCAGGGCGAGGCCGCCCGGAACGCCGCCACCACCGTAAGCGCTTTTGTCCAGCGGGCCGTAGACGCGTTGACGACCTTTGCCATCTGGGGCCGGGACGAGGTGGCCGAGCGCCCGGCCGAGTTCGCCGCCCTCCTGGAGCACAACCCGGAGTATCTCGAGGTCATCTACCTGGATGAGCACGGCCAACTCCTGGCCCAGACCCATCACGACCGGCCGGTCTTGGCCGACCTCTTCACCATCCCTCAGTCCAACTGGTTCCAAGCGGCACGCTCCGGGCGGACCTACTTCAGCAACGCGCAGATTTCGTCCACCAACCGCCCGTATCTGATCCTGGCGCTGCCGGCCGGCGGCGGCGATATCCTGGCCGCGCGGCTGGATCTGGCGGCCCTGTGGCACGTTGTGGCCGACATCCAGTTTGGCCAGAGCGGCCGGGCCTATATCGTCAACGGCCGCGGCGAGGTGATTGCCCACACGGACCCCGAGGTGGTGCTGGCCCAGACCAGCCTGGCCGGCCGGCCCGAGTTGGCCGCCATCGCCCAGGCGCCGGGCGGGCGGTGGCAGGGGGCCTATGTGGATCTGAGCGGCGCCGCGGTGGTGGGCGCCTCGGCGCCGGTGCCGGGCACCGATTGGCTGGTGATGGCCGAGCTGCCGCAGGCCGAGGCGTTCGCGGCCAGCCGCACCGCCGGCCTCGTCGTGAGCGGCCTCCTGCTGGGCATCGCGGCGGCGCTGAGCTACGTGGTTGCCCGGCTGCTGTCCAGCCTCATCCGCCTGCCGCTCCAGCAGATCCAGTTGGGGGCCGAGCGGGTTGGTCACGGCGACCTGCGTCACCGCATCCCGGTGGCGCGCCGCGACGAGATCGGCGTGGTGGCCGAAGCCTTCAACCAGATGGCCGACCGGCTGGTCGCCCGCGAGGCCGAACTGGCCGCCCAGGCCGAGACGTTGCGGACCAGCGAGGCTCGCTACCGGGCCATTGTGGAAGACCAGACCGAGTTGATCTGCCGCTGGCGATCGGACGGGACGTTGACCTTTGTGAACCAGGCCTACTGCCGCTACTTCGGCCGGCCGCGCGAAGACCTGGTGGGCCGCAGTTTCATGCCCCTGATCCCGGACGAAGATCAGGCCCTGGTGGCGGCCCACCTGGAGCGTCTCCAAGCCGGCCACTCGGTCGAGACGGTGGAGCACCGCGTGATCCTGGCCGATGGCACAGTGCGCTGGCAGCATTGGACGGACCGCGCCTTACACGGCCCAGACGGTGCTATCGAGGAGTTCGCCGGCGTCGGACGGGATATCACCGAACGCAAAGCGGCTGAAGCCCGCCTCTCGGCGGTGGAGCAATACTACCGGAAACTCTTTGAAGATGCGCCCGTGATGTACATCGTCACCCGCGCTGAGCCGGAGGGGCCGCGGATCGTGGACTGTAATCGCCAATTTCTGGAGACGCTCGGCTATCGGGCAGCCGAGGTCGTCGGCCAGCCGCTCGACCGGTACTACACCCCCGCCTCGCGCGACCAGTTGCACGCCGGCGGCTACGCCTCAGCCCTGGCCGGCCCGCTTATCTCCCAGGAGCGCCAGTTGGTCGCGCGGGACGGCCGGATCGTCCACACCCTGCTGTGGGCGTTGCCGAACCCGGACGAGCGCGGACAGACGGCCGGTACGCGCGCGCTCTACGTCGATATCACCGAGCGTAAACAGGCCGAAGCGGCCCTGCGGGAAAGCGAGGCGCGCCTGCAGATGGCGCTGGAAGTGGCGCGCGCCGGGGCCTGGCAGTGGGATTTGAGCGCCAACCGCCTGGTCTGGTCGGACGAGAACTTCCGCCTGATGGGCCTGGCGCCAGGCAGTGTTGCGCCTGCCCTCGAGCACTGGCTCCAGGCGATCCACCCGGAGGACCAGCTGGCCGCCACCGC
This sequence comes from uncultured Anaerolineales bacterium, assembly GCA_937952305.1. Taxonomy (GTDB): domain Bacteria; phylum Chloroflexota; class Anaerolineae; order Anaerolineales; family UBA6663; genus SpSt-583. The sequence goes on from CALFZO010000021.1 coordinate 96,879, forward strand.
TGCCGTGGCGCTGGCCGTCGAGCAGCGTCAGGGCTTCGATACCGAGTTCCGCGTTGTCTGGCCGGATGGCTGCCTGCGCTGGCTGCGCGCCGTCGGGCGTGTCGTCTTGGGCGGCGATGGCTCCCCGCGGGCGACCGTGGGCCTGCAACAGGACATCACCGAGCGCAAGCAGGCCGAGGCTGCTCTGCGGGAGAGCGAGGGCCGCTATCGGCTGCTGGCCGACGAGTTGCAGCAACTCAACAGCCAGTTGGAAACGCGCGTCGCCGAACGAACGGCTGAGCTGGCTCAGACCAACGCCGCCCTGAGCGCCAGTGAAACGCGCCTGCGCCGCATTACGGACAACATGCTGGACCTGATTGTCCAGGTCGACGCCGCCGGGCGCTGCGAGTACGTCAGCTCATCGCATCAGACTGTGCTCGGCTTCGCCTCCGCCGACTTGCAGGGTCAGCCCTTCGTCGGCCTGATCCATCCCGACGACTCGGCCGCGTCGCTCGCCGCCCTGGCCGCCATCCAGAGCGGCGTTTCTGCCAGCTTGCAGCTGCGCGTGCGCCACGCCGCCGGCCACGAGCTGTGGCTGGAATCGGTGAACAACCCGCTGCGCGACAAGGCCGGCCAGGTCGTCGGCGCCATCCTTACCAGCCGGAACATCACCCAGCGCAAGCAGGCCGAGCAGCGGGCGGCCGCCTTCTCCAACCTGGGCCAGCGGTTAAGCGCGGTCTCGACCGTGGCGGAAGCCGCCGCCGTCATCATGGCGGCGGCCGACGAACTGTTGGGTTGGGATGTGTGCTTCCTGGATTACTACCTCGCCGACCGCGAACTGATGCACTCGGCCCTGGTCATCGACACGCTGGACGACGGCCGGCGCGTGGACGTCACCCACGCCTACTCGCCCAGCCCGCCGACCGAGACCGCGCGCCGCGTGATGGCGTCCGGCGGGGTGCTGCTGCGGCGGGAACCGTCGGCCGAGGTCATCCCCGGGATCACCTACTTTGGCGAGTCGACGCGCACGGCCAGCGCCATGCTGTTCGTCCCGGTTCGCAATGGCGCCCGCTTCATCGGCATCCTGTCGATCCAGAGCTATGCTGACCAGGCCTATGACCAGCGCGCCCTGGAGACCCTCCAGGCCCTGGCCGATCACTGCGGCAGCGCCCTGGAGCGCATCCGCGCCGAGGCCGACGTGCGCGCCTCGCTGCGCGAGAAGGAAGTCCTGCTGCAGGAGATCCACCACCGCGTGAAAAACAACCTGCAGGTTATCAGCAGCCTGCTCAACCTCCAATCGCGCACCCTGCAGGACCCGGTCGTCCTGGATCTGCTGCGCGACAGCCAGAACCGCGTCCGCTCGATGGCCCTGGTGCACGAGAAGCTGTATCGCTCGTCTGATCTGGCGCGCATCGACCTGGCCGAGTATGTTCACAGCCTGACCAGCCAACTCCAGCACACCTACGCCGATCGGGCCGACCGGGTGGCCCTGCAGGTGGAGGCCGCCGGCAGCCGGGTGGACATCGACACCTGTATCGCCTGCGGTCTGATTCTCAACGAATTGATCTCCAACGCCCTCAAGCATGCCTTCCCGGATGGGCGCGCCGGCACCCTGACGGTGGAACTGCGGCCGGTTGACCGCCGGCGCCTGGCGCTGCGCGTGGCCGACGACGGGATCGGTTTTCCGGCCGGCGTCGACTTTCGCACTCTGCCGTCCCTCGGCTTGCAGTTGGTGAACAGCCTGGTGGCGCAGATCGACGGCGTCATCACGCTGCGCCGCGCCGCCGGCACTGAGTTTGTGATCGAATTTCCCGCCGAAGACCAGGAACCGTGACTATGCCCCCCGTCCGTCTGTTGGTCGTGGAAGACCAAGCCATCATCGCGCTCGACCTGAAGAACCGCCTGACCAGCCTCGGCTACGCCGTCGTCGCCACCGCCGCTTACGGCGAAGTCGCCATCGAGCAGGCCCGGGCGCTGCGTCCGGACCTGATCCTGATGGACATCCGCCTGAAAGGTGAGCTGGACGGCATCCAGGCCGCCGAGTGCATCCGCGCCGAGTTGGACCTGCCCATCATCTATCTGACCGCCCACTCGGATGAGCAGACGCTTGCGCGCGCCCGCCTGACTGAACCGTACGGCTACATCCTGAAGCCGTTCGAGGACCGCGAACTGCACATGGCCATCGAGATCGCGCGCTACAAGAGCCAGATGGAGCAGAAGCTCAAGACCCATGAGCGCTGGCTGGCGGCGGTCCTGCGCGGCATCGGCGACGCCGTGATCGCCGCCGACGTCCGCGGCCAGATCACGTTCCTCAACCCGGTGGCCGAAGCGCTGACCGGCTGGACGCAGGCTGAAGCCTTGGGGCAGCCGGCGGCGACGGTCTTCAACGCCATCCATGCCCGCACCCGGGCACGGGTGGAGTCCCCCGTCGGGCAGGTGCTGGAGCGGCAGGGCGCCGTAGACCTGCCGGACCAGACGCTGCTGGTGGCGCGGGACGGGCGCGAAATCCCCATCGACGACAGCGCCGCCCCCATCCGCGACGACAAGGGCCAGGTGACCGGCGCGGTGTTGGTGTTCCGCGACATCACCGAAAAGCAGCAGGCCGAGGCGCACTTGCGGCACCTGGCGTATCACGACGTGCTCACCGGGCTGCCCAACCGGACGCTGCTGCAGATGGTGCTGGGCGAAGCCCTGGCCCGCGCCCAGCGCCAGCAGCAGACCGGGGCCGTGTTGTTTCTGGACCTGGACCGCTTCAAGAACGTCAACGACACCCTCGGACACGCCATGGGCGACCTGCTGCTCAAGGCGGTGGCGGCCCGGCTGACCAACGTCTTGCGCCAGAGCGACAGCGTCGCCCGGCTGGGCGGCGACGAATTCACGATCCTGCTGGAGACTATCGAACATCCGCAGGATGTGGTGCGCGTGGCCGAGAAGATCCTGGGTGCCCTGGCCGAGCCTTTTGATTTAGGCGGCCAGGAGGTTTTCATCAGCGGCAGCCTCGGTCTGGCGCTGTTTCCCCAAGACGGCCAGGACCTGCAGACCCTGCTCAAGAACGCCGACACGGCCCTGTACCGGGCCAAGGAGCAGGGGCGCAACGGCTACGCCTTCTACCGGGCCGAGATGAACGCCAGCGCGCTGACCCAGTTGACGCTGGAGAGCGGCCTGCGCCGGGCGCTGCAGCGCGACGAGTTTCTGCTGTTCTACCAGCCCAAGGTCTCGCTCGGCACCGGCCGCATCCTGGGGGTGGAGGCGCTGCTGCGCTGGCAGCACCCGGAATTGGGGCTGGTGCCGCCGGGCCAGTTCATCCCGCTGGCCGAGGAGACCGGCCTGATTGTGCCCATCGGCCAATGGGTGCTGCGCGCCGCCTGTCAGCAGGCCAAGCTCTGGCGGGCGGCCCGCCTGGACCTGCGCGTCGCCGTCAACCTGTCGCTGCGCCAGTTCCGCCAGCCAGACCTGGTGCCGATGGTGGCGCGCATCCTGGACGAGACCGGCCTGGACGCGCAGGCCCTGGAACTGGAACTGACTGAGAGCTCCATCATGCGCGACCGGGAAGACGCGCAGGCGAAGCTGCAGGCCCTCAAGCGGCTCGGCGTGACCCTGGCCATCGACGACTTCGGCACCGGCTACTCGGCGCTCGAGTATCTCAAGCACTTCCAGGTGGATCGGCTGAAGATCGACCGGGCCTTCGTCCGCGCCGCGCATGTCGAGCGCGAAGACGAGGCCATCGTGCGGGCCATCGTCACCTTGGCCCACAGCCTGAATATGCAGGTGACCGCCGAGGGCGTGGAGACGGCCGAGCAGCATGGCTTTATGCAGGCCTGCAACTGCGACGAGACCCAGGGCTATCTGTTTGGCCATCCCATGGCCCCGGACGCCTTCCTGCGCTACATGAAGAAGGGCACGGGCCGGCTGCAGCTCAGCCCCAAGGTGCCCTAACCCATGCCGATCCTGCCGCAGCGGGCACGGTGGACCACGGCGCTGCCTTTTCGCGCAGCGGCTCTCAGCGCGGCCGGTTTGGTGGCGGGCCATCTCGGCCTGGTCGCCCTGACCCGCGGGCAGCCCGTCTTCGGCCCGCGGCTCAGCGCCGTGTACCTGACGCTGGTTTCCGGCTTGGCGACGTTTGCCCTGCTGCAGGCCGCCGGCCGCTCCGGCCCTGCCCGGGGACGCGTGGCCTGGGGCTGGCGCCTGCTGGCGGTGGCGCTGGGCCTGGCGACGTTGAGCAACCTGGCCTGGGCCGTGACCGTCTTTGCGCCTGAAATTGAACTGGCCGTGCTACTTCAGACAGCGGGCATTCTGCTGGCATACCTGCTCATGTCGGCCGGCCTGGTGCTGATCCCGGCCGCCGGTGTCACGCGCGCCGAGGCCGTCTGGCGGCTGCTGGATATGGGCCTGGTGTTGGTGGCCGGCGCCGGCATGCTGGGCGCCTTTGTCATCGGTCCCACGCTCGTGCGCACGCCGGCTGATCCGGCGGAACAGGCGCTGGCCTTGCTCTACCCGGTGCTGGACTTCGTGCTGTTCACGGCCTTGGTGTCCCTGCTGTTCCGGAGCAACGCGCGGTCTGAGCACGGGCTGCTCACCACCCTGGCCGCCTCCCTGACCGCGCTGATCCTGACCGATGCGGCCGTGGCGCTGCAGCTGGCCTGGGGCCGTTATGAGGATGGCGGCTGGCTGGACGTGGGCTGGTCGCTGGCGTACGCCCTCTTGTGGCTGGCCGCCCAGCAGAAGACGCCGGAGGCCTCCGCTGAGCGCGGGCCGGCGGTCTGGTGGCACTACCTGCCTTACCTGTGGGTGGCGTTGCTGGGCGGCTTGCTCGCCTGGAGCCGCACCAACAGCCCCGGCTACGCCGAGACGATCCTGGAGGTGGGTTTCTTCATCGTCGTCGGCCTGGTGCTGGTCCGCCAGTTCCTGGTCATGCGCGACAATCGCCAGCTCTATGCCGCCGCTCAGGCTGAAGTCGCTCAGCGCCGACAGACGGAAGCTACCGTCCGCCAGCTCAACCGGGAATTGGAGGCGCGGGTAGAGGAACGCACGGCCCAACTGGAGCGGGCCAACCAGGAATTGCGCGTCAGCGAAGCGCGTAACCGGGTGCTGCTCCAGGCCGTGCCGGACCTGATTCTGATACTGGACGGCCAGGGCGTGTACCGGGACGTCTACGCCCCTGAAACCAGCCGCCTGTATGCGCCGCCCGAGTTGCTATTGGGGCGCACCCTGCGCGAGGTTCTTCCGCCGGCGGTGGCTGCCCTGATCGAGCCGGCCCTGGCCGCCGCGGTCGTCACTGGCCAGCGGCAGACAGTGGAGTATCCACTGCCGCTGGCCAAAGGCCTGGCCCACTTCGAAGCCCGCCTGATGCCCTATGGCCCAGACACCGTTCTGGCCATCGTCCGCGATATCACCGAACGGCGCCAGACGCAGGCCGCGCTGCTGGAATCGGAGCGCCGCTTCCGCGAAACCCTGGAGAACGTGGAGCTAGTGGCCGTCCGGCTGGACGACGGCGGCCGCGTCACCTTCTGTAACGATTACCTGGTGCGTCTGCTCGGCTGGGACCGCGCCGAGATCCTGGGCCAGGAGTGGTTCACACACTTTGTGCCGCCCGAACTCGCCCTGCAGGCTCAGTTCGTCGACCTGATCAGGGCGGACCGTGTCCCAACCCGTTTTGAGAATCCGATCCTGACGCGGTCGGGTGAGGTCCGCCTGATTGCGTGGACCAATACAACGCTGCGGGATGCGGACGGGCGCGTCATCGGGCTGGCCGGCCTGGGGGAAGACATCACCCTGCGCCGGCAGGCGGAGGATCGGCTGCGGGCGTCGCTGCAGGAGAAGGAAGTGCTGCTGAAGGAGATCCACCACCGGGTGAAGAACAACCTGCAGGTGATCAGCAGTCTGTTGAACCTGCAGGCGCGGACGGTGACGGACGGGCGCGTGCTGGAGCTGCTGCGGGACAGCCAGAACCGGGTGCGGTCGATGGCGCTGGTGCACGAGAAGCTGTACCGGTCGACGGACCTGGGGCGGATCGACCTGGGCGAGTACGCGCGCAGCCTGGCGGGGCAGTTGCTGCGGACGTATGCGGACCAGGCGGGGCGGGTGGCGTTGCGGGTGGAGGCGGCGGGGTGCTGGGTGGGGATCGACACGTCGGTGGCGTGCGGGCTGATCCTGAACGAGTTGGTGTCGAACGCCTTGAAGCATGCGTTTCCGGATGGGCGGACGGGCGCGATCGTGATTGGGCTGACGGCGGAGGGGGAGCGGCTGAGGCTGCGGGTGGCCGACGACGGGGTGGGGTTTCCGGCGGGCGTGGACTTTCGGGCGACGCCGTCGCTGGGGTTGCAGTTGGTGAACAGCCTGGTGGCGCAGATCGACGGC
>CALFZO010000022.1 GCA_937952305.1 uncultured Anaerolineales bacterium
AGCGTCTCGTAGGTAATCACGAGACAAGCATACCTTATTTTCGATAAGGTCTAATGAAGACATACTCCCCGGTCTCTTCGACCGCCGAGAGGGGCGGGTGGTACGGCTGGCCGTCAGCCAGCACGACCTCCGTCGGGAAGGCCTGCACGTGGCGGTAACCGGCTTCGCGCAGCAGATCGGCAGCCTTGAGGACGAGCACGCTCAATTCCAGGGGATAGCCGCGCGCCTGGCCGGGTTCCAGTTCGCCAGGCATGAGCTGCGCGCCTAAATCGGTAACAGCCCGCAGCCGGCCTTCACGCGTCAGGGTCACGACGGACGAGCGTGGGGCGCCGCGCCAGTCCGCCTGGATGGCCTGTTCCTCGATCAGCCCGGCTTCCAGGGCCGCTTTCAAGGCACGTTGGAAGGTGCCGCTCTTGGGATCCTGGCCCCATGACCCGGTGAGGCGCTCTCGCAGCACACTCAGGCGGGCAAGCCCTGTGGCCGCCATCAAACGGATCAGGTCATCGACCCGGCTCTGGTTGCTCGGCCCAGCCGGCCCGGTTGCGGCGTCCGTATCGGTCGGCTCCGGTGCGGCTGTCTGGGCCAGATCGGCGCTGGGAGCCGCGTCGGGTGGTGCTGGCGCATTGGCGGTTCGCCCCGTCGCTTCCAGGGCCTGCTTAAGATGCGCGATCTCCTCCAGCCGGCGGACGTGTTCAATGCGCAGCTCGGCGTGCTCCAACTGCAGCCGGGCGAAGGCATCTCGTTCGGCCAGGTGACCTCCCTGATCAGCGGGCGGCGCCGCGTGCTCGCTGATGAAGCGGCACCAGTCCTCGGCCGTCCAGTCCCACAGCTTTCGGTCACCCAGCTGCCGGCGCTGCTTTTCCAGGGCCTGCTGGCACAGGTGGCCGGCCAGGGCGTACAGCGCTGTCCGGGTGCGCCGGCTGGCCGCCCGTTCGGCGTCCAGCTGCAGGCCCTGTTCAGACAGCGTGGCCTGCAGTTGCGCCCGGAACAGCTTCCATTGCTCGCCCTCGGCCGAGGACTTGACCGGGATCACGGTGACCGGGGCCGCTGCCTCACCCGATGGGGCCGGCGCCAGTATTTGGCGCGCGGGGCCCGGTTCGGCCGGCTCTGCCCCGTCGCCGATGAGATGGTAGCCGGAGAATAAGCTCATGGTTGTTGTGGAGTGAGTTCGAGAGTTGTAGTCGGCCTGATGGCAGGATCTTCAGCCAGCCATTCGTTCGTTGCCCTGCAATTCCGCCAGGGCCACGGCCGCCGCCTGGCAGGCGCTCTGGGCGGCTTCTTCATTAGTAGACGACGGCGCGGACAGCCACCGGCTGACGGCCGCGCTGGCGTGGGCGAAGGCACCGGCGGCAGCCAAGGCCTGATCGTGCAGGCCAATCAGGACACCGGGCGCCTGGGCGCCTTCGACCGCCTGCGCGATGGCGACGGCCTGCTCCAGCCGGCTCTGGGCGCGTCGGCTCTGGTTCAGCAGATCAGCCGGCTCATCCGCCAGCAGCGTGGTCAGATCCAGATGGATGGCCGTCCAATCACGCTCCCAGGCCAGCGCCCTTTGGCGGTATGTTTCGACCGCCCGCACGTCGGGCAGGAGCAGCACCGGCCGGCCGGCGCCGTCGCGGGCGGAGAAGGCCAGGCCCAGGCCGTACAGCAACACGGCGACCGTGGTGGCGGCGGCCGCCCACAGCCATTCGCGGCGGACTTCGATCGTCACAGCGGCGCGCCCTCCAGGGCCAGCTCGTCGAGCTGTTCCAGCGGGATGGCGGCCGGCGGCAGGTCGCGCAGCTCCTGGCCGGCGCGGCCCTCGGCCTCCTCCAGCTTGCGCTGTCGCTGGGCGTCGCCGCGCGCGAAATCCGAGCCCGGGCCATGGACGAAATGCTGAGCGTTGACCTCCAGTGTCCAACGCCCCCGGGCGATGGCTTTGTCGTAGTAGTGGCGCGCCTCCAGCCAACCCGCCACACAGACCTGGGCGCCCTTGCGCAGGTAGTAATAGGCCACGGCCGCGTGCGCGCCGTAGGCGACCACCCGCAGGACATCGCAGCTGAACTTCCGGCCGCCGCGGTCTGGGGCCGGGAGCGGATGGTTGGTCTTCCCGCCTTGCGTTTCATCCCGCAGGACCATCATCTTGAAGCGGATGTACGGGGTGCGGCTCGGCTCCAGGACTTCGAAGACGGGATCGGTCGTCAGGTAGCCGATCAGGTGAACGGTGTTGAATCTGGGCATGCTCTTGTCTCAAATGGACCGCGTGGGCCTCAGCCCCGGCCGGCGATTTCGGGCGGCCTGGCATAGGGTCCGGCCGTACAAACGGCGCCTGGGCCTTCCTGTGCGGGCCAGGGGTACCCACGACGGTTCCCCAAAAGGGGACCCCTGGGGGCACCCTTCAACGGTGCCCACGACGGCGCCCTGGTGGGGTACCGTGCCCGGCCGGCGCCTGGTTTCGGCTCAGTCATCGTCTGGCACCTGCAGGACGAACTCGAAGCGCATCGACCGCGACGGGCGCTTGTATGGCCCGAGGTCGATTTGGCCCTGCCGCCACTGGCCCAGCGCATGCCGCGCCAGAAAGGCGACCAGCGCCGAGAACGAAACACCTTCGCGCCGGGCCGCCTGGTTGAGCGCGGCTTCCAGGTTGACAGGCATATCGATGATGACGCGGTTCCGGGCGCGGTCCTTCCAGGCGCGCTTCCGGTCGGCCGGCGACAGGGCCGCCAGCCGGTCACGCTGCTGGAACTGGCCCAGGATTTCGGCCACGGCCGGGTCGAGGGCGCTGCGCCGGCCGGCGCCGGCCTTGCCCGTCATGCCAGCACATCCACCAGGCGCGCCAGGGCGGCCAGATAACCGCCGATCCGCGCCTCGTGCTCGCTCGGGTAGCCCATAACGGCCGCCGAACGCGGCGCGTATTCCAGCAAGGTCTGGCCGTAGGCCGGCGCCTCGCGTGCCCGCGTGTCCTGCGGGATGGGTGGCCAGACATACGCGCCGAAGGCGTCGGCCAGCGACCGCATCTGCTCGGCCGTCTCCCTGGTCTGGCGGTCGAAGAAGGTCGGCAGGATGCCGGCCAGTTCCGCGTGCCCGCCCATCTGCCGCATCTGCCCGACCGAAGCCAGCAGTTCATTCACGCCGTCGATCGCCAGGTGATCCAGGCGGGTCGGGATGATCAGGAAGTCGCTGGCGGCCAGCGCGGCGACGTGCAGCACGTCGAACGACGGTGCACAGTCCAGGATGATCAGATCGTATGGCGCGTCCCGCAGGGCCTCCGCCAGCGCCCGCTCGCGGAAGTCCACGGTCGTCAGGTGGCGTTTGGCGGCTTCGGTCCGCTTGTTGCTGGGCAGGATGTCCAGGTTCGGGCGGGCCGGCTGGACGACGGCTGGCAGGGGCTCGTGGTCCACCAACAGCCGGTACAGGCCGTCCGCCTTCTCGACGCCCAGGGCCGTGGCGACGTGGCCCTGCGGGTCCAGGTCGACCAGCAGCACGCGCCGGCCTTGCAGGGTGAGCGCCTGGGCCAGGGTGACGGCCGTCGTCGTCTTGCCGACGCCGCCTTTCTGGTTAGCGATGTCCACTGGATGAAGGGCCGGCGCAAGCCCAATCCAACTCACGCCTTAGAGTTAGCCCGGCACCTGGGTTTGGACGTTTACGACGCCCTGGGCTATGAGCGGCCCGACGAGACGTATTTCCTGGTGCTGACGGAGTGGGACCAGCTCAACGCCCAGGACCGGGAGAAGATTCAGCAAATCATCGAGAGAGCGCGCCGGCGGAAGTCGTAGCTTCGCTTACGGTACGCCAGCGGGCGGCCGCCCGTTCGTACCGCCACTGTTCGCCCGGGGTTGGAGTTCCTCAGCGCCGGCGCGGCCAGCTCTAGCACACAGTATCCAGCCCAAGGCACTCTACCCCATGGAAGACCCCGCGAAACTCTTCGGCCGTTGGCTGCGTTTGCAGCACCTGACCTGGCAGGCGCAACAAGGCGCCTGGCGCACGCTCACGGACTTTGCCGCCTATTTGGAGATCAGCCGGGGCACTCTCAACAACTGGCTGGCCAGCCAGATAACCTCGACCCGGTCAAAGTAGTGCCGGCCTTGGCGAGCGATGCTGTGCCGATTGCGGGGTAGGGTGCCAACCCAGGAAGTTGCTCAACTTGAGGAGCAGGGCTAGGACGAGCAGAGCTAATCCTAAGGTGAGCCAGAGTTCAAGATGATGAGCGGACACAATCCCCTCACCACGGAAGTAGCAAAGGTGAGGAGGCAGGGGTTAGCTCGGTTCGTAAAACCGCCTTGGAATTGTCTGCCGCCAATATTGGCACGACCCATTCTGGGCAATCATCTGCCGTCCGGGTTTGGGAAGGCGTGGAGAGGTTTTCTGACGGGACAGATGCCTGGCGGGCACTGGCCGGTGAAGAATGACCCAGGCCAATCCGACGACCATCACGATCAAGAGAAAGGCTTTCCAGGCTTCTGGCTTCATCCTGCTCACCTCAGCCGGCGTACAGAGGAATGAGGATGAGCGCCGGCGAAGGGTTGGTCAAGCTCCCGGAATTATCTCCAGCGGATAGTGGGACGACCCACGGGCACAAGAGCGAAGCCGATATTTCGACGGGCGCAATGTCCAGGTGGCCGGGGTGGCCCGTAAGCGCCAGGCCACGTCCGAGTTCCAGGCCCTTTACCGCCCGCTGGCGGCCGTCGAGCGCAAGATCTTGATGAACCATGGGTTGCGCCGCGCCCGCTATCTTGACTTGAATGACCGTGCCTAAATGCGCGGCCAGGCCGGCGCTCAGTCAGGACGGCGTTGGGCGCGGGAAGCCGCTGCTACCCAGCGCCGCTCGCACTGGCTGCGGCCTGCCGCCGTGTGCAACCGGCTTTTTCAACACACTCCTGGCGGTTGAGCGCCACGTTGGAGCGGCTCGAACCACCACCGTTTGTGGACAATGCTGCAGCTTGCCATTAGCCAGGCGGTGCTGGGCCCCCATCCTCACCCCTCGATACGAAGCCGGTGCTGGCCTGAGGCTAGGCGGTTGGCTTATGGTTCTGGTCGCTGCTTTCTGCCTTCCCGTCGTCTGACTTCTCGCCGCCGCCCAACCCCTCGCGGAACTGGCGGATGGCGCTGCCTAGCTCGCCGCCGATCTTGCCGATGCGGCCTACGCCGAAGATCAACAGCATAATCACGAGGATGACGATCAGTTCCATGCCCGCAGGCAAACCCGGTATCATGTTGGCATCCTTGAGTAACAGGGAATTCAATATGGGCGGGTGACCATTGGCCGCCAGCGCCGCGTGACCGGGTCACAGAGTGAAGATCCGGTTTGCATCACCGTCTGGGCGAACGGCAGCAGCGACATCAGCGTCAGCCTCGGCGCACCATCTTGCCGTCAAGCCGAAACATGGTCTCTGCACGCAGTGCCATTAGATCGCCATCCATTCCCCGGCCTGGCACGGGGTCATGGTGGCATGGGTCCGCCCTTGCCGCCCTCCACCGGGCGGGGGGCTTGCCGCTGTCCCTTGATGCGCTTGATGGACTCGCGGCTGACCCATTCGCTGCGTTCCAAGTGCTTCCACAGAAGGGCCTCTGCGGCGTCGACTTCATGCGCCTCGATCAAGCGGATGAGCTTCGAGTGGCGGTAAGCGTCGAGGGGCTCGCTTGGCTTGGGCAATTCCCGGTACATGCTGCTGTTGATGCGCAAAAAGACGGCCACCAGGTCGGCGATCATCTCCCAGGATTGCAGGGAGCGGTTGTTGCCCCCCAGGGTTACCAGAAGCCGGTGAAAGGCTAAGTCGTTGAAGGCCATGCTGTCGGCCTGCTGGGCGTGCATGGCGGCTTCGGTTTGCTCGACCAGGTTGCGGAGTTGGGCCAGGCCGTCGGCGTTGACTGAGGCGGTGACGACACGCACGGCATGGCCTTCAACAATGCTGCGGTACTCGTAGATATCGTGGATGTCCTTGTCGGTCAACCCGACGACAAAGGTGCCACGCCGCGGTTCGCTCCGGACCAGGCCATCCCGCTCGAGCAGTGCGAACGCCTCCCGAATTGGGATGCGGCTGACGCCGAACTTATCGGCCAGCGACTGCTCATCGAGGCGTTGATCCGGTTCCAGCTCACCCCTGATGATGGCCTCGCGCATTGTGTCGGCAATTGTCAGGCGGATTGGGACGTGCTGGACCACAGGCGGTGTGAAACTTCCCATAAGGCATACCCCTTTTCTGTTAGCCGGGCCTTGATCTTCTTGGCTGACCTATTGACAAAACCATCGATGTGCCCTATAACACGTATGCGGAATATTGTTTACTGTATTTAGTATACAGAATTCCGAACCCCTGTCAATCTCTGACAACCAACTGGAGAGAGGAAACGCCCATGACCAAAAAGGATCTTTCCCGTGCGTTGAGGCTGAAGACAACCATGAGTCGTAGAGCGTTTCTTCAGGCAACCGGTCTTGGCGTGACCGGCGCCCTCCTGGCGGCCTGTACGCCCAACGCGCCCACCGCTCCGGCTGCCACGCAATTGGCCAACACGGCGGTTCCCCTGCCGACTGAGGGGGTCAAGCGGTTGCAAGGGAAAATCGTCGTCGCCAACTGGCATCAGGGGGCCGGCGTGCCGTCAGAGCTGGCCCAAAAAATGTTGGTCGAAGCCTACCATAAATTGCAGCCCGATGTCGAGGTCATCTGGGAGACGCAGGTGGGCGGTGACTACTCCACCTGGTTGGGCACCCAACTGGCTTCTGGTACGCCGCGGCCTGACATTGTCTCCACCAATTATCAGCCGACCTACGACAAGTACGTCGACTTCGTCACTTATCGCGACGCCGTCAACCCCTACACCGGCCGCAAGTGGAGCGAGGATCTCGACTTTGACTTCTTCGCCAGCAGCGCCACGTCGCTCGAATACCTGGCTACCCAGCAAACCGGCGTCTACTGGTTCTACAATACCGACCTGTTTGATAAGGCCGGTGTCACGGCCCCACCCAAGACCTGGGACGAGTGGCTGAACGTCTGCGACAAGATCCTGACCAAAACCGGGATTACGCCGATCGCCATGCATCAGTATATGCTGATGCAGTGGGGCGGGGAGGTCTACTTCGACCAGTACCACCGCGACTGGGTCGATAAGACCCGAGCCCTGGCCGGCGATTGGAACTACAACCCGGACAAGGACGACAAGTTTGTCTATGACCCGACCGACAAAGACCTGAACCGCAAGGCCACCTTCAGCATGCAGCGGCTGCTCAAGGGCCTGAAGGAAGGCACGCTGACCTACGCCGACGACCAGATGACGGCCCTGCTGACTAACTGGGCCCACATGGCGCCCTTCTTCAATACCGACTTCTGGTCTGGGATCGACACCTACGCGCGCTTCATTCAAGGGCAGTCGGCGATGTTCCCGCTGACGTTCCCCACTTACTGGACACTCCAGAGTGACCTCACCTCAATGGACGCTGCGCGCCGCGAGGCCCTGAAGTTGCCAGCCGCTGCGGAAGCGCCGAAGTTTGGCGCCAGCACCTTCCGTTGGCCGTCCATGGAAGGGCCGCTCGTCATTGGGCCGGCCCGCGGGATCGAGAACTACCAGGGTGAGTACCTGGGCGCAATCGACAAGAGTGCGGCCCAAACCGAGGTGGTGGTGGACTTCTTGCGGTTCTGGCTGTCCAAGGCCGGCTACCAGGGCTGGGTGGATGGGTTCGCACAGAGTGATCTGTGGACACCCAGTGGCAAATTGCTGGTGCGCGATGTGTCGGTGCCCGAGAAGTACGCCAAGGTGCTCGACGCGATCGAGTCAGTGGGGAACGCCGAAGCGGCCCCGAATGGCTTCTTGCTCTGGACGTACGGAGGCCTGGGCACCATGTGGCAGAAGGAAAGCGAGGAGATGATCAAGCAGATCCTCGCCGGCGAGGTGAAACCCTCTGAGTTCGGACCCCGCTACCAGGAGATGCTCACCCAGACCTATTGGAGCGAAATCCTAAAGGAGCTCAAGCTGACCGAAGAAGAAGTGATGAACCCGCAACTGGAGCCCGCCGGCTAAGCCTGTCCCCAGCGGACAGCCAGCTGATCTCTACTAGAGGAAACGATCATGAACTCCGGCAAGGAATCCCCCAAGCGAACCTCACGCGTGAGTCGTCGAGAATTTGTGAAGATGGCTGGATTCGGCGCTGCAAGCGCGGTCCTGGCAGCGTGCAGCCCGCCCGCCACCAGTACGCCTCTTCCGGCGACCGCCACGCCCCCACCGAGCGCTACAATGGGTGCTACTGCTACCGCCGCCCCGGCGCCCACCGCCACGGAGGCGATGAAGAGCCTGCAGGGGCGGATCATCGTCGCCAACTGGCACCAGGGCAGCGGTGTGCCGTCGCCGCTGGCCCAGCAGATGCTCACGGATGCCTACCGCTCCCACCAGGCGGGGGTCCACATCGTCTGGGAGACGCAGGTCGGCGGCGATTACGCGACCTGGTTAGGCACCCAACTGGCCGCCGGCACGCCGCGCCCCGACCTGGTCTCCGGGAACTATCAGCCCACCTATGACAAATATGTTGACCTGATCGCCTATCGCGACGCCATTAACCCCTACACCGGCCGCAAGTGGAGCGAGGATTTTGACTTCGATTTCTTTGCCAGCGGCGCGACCAGCATCAGCTTTCTCCCCACCCAGCAGTCCCAGGTGATGTGGTTCTACAATAGGGAACTGTTCGACCAGGCGGGCGTGACGGCCACGCCCAAGAACTGGGATGAGTGGATGGGTATCTGCGATCAGATCCTGACCAAGACCGGCATCCCGCCCATCACCTCGCACTACTACAACCTGCTGCAGTGGGGCGGTGAGGTCTACTTCGACCAGTTCCATCGCGACTGGATCGACAAGACACGGGCCCAACCCGGAGATTGGAACTACAATCCAGCCAAGGACGATGCCTACGTCTTCGATCCGAACGACAAGGACACCAACCGGAAGTGCACCTTCAGCATCCAGCGCCTGCTGAAGAACCTCAAAGAGGGCACGCTGTCCTACGACACGCCCGAGATGACGGAGTTGATGACCAACTGGAAGCAGCTGGCGCCCTACGTCAACCCGGACTTCTGGTCGGGCATCTCGCGCTACCCGCGCTTCATTCAGAGCCAGTGCGCCATGATCCCGCATACGTTCCCGACGTACTGGACGCTGCAACAGGACCTGGCCCAGCTGACTGCGGCGCGGCGCGAGGCGCTGAAGATCGACCCGAACGTCGAGATCAAGGGCTTTGAATACGGCGTCTTCCCTTACCCGGGCATGACGACCCCCCTGGTGAAGTACAAGGTCCGGGCGGTCGAGTCCTACCAGGGCGAATACCTGAACGCCATCGACAAGAACGCCGAGCAAACCGAAGTGGACGTCAACTTCCTGATGTTCTGGCTGTCCAAGGCTGGCTATCAGGAGTGGGTGAACGGGTTCGCCGAAAGCGGGCTGTGGACCCCCAGCGGCAAGCTGCTGGTGCGCGACGTGGTCGTGCCGGAGAAGTATGCCAAAGTGCTCGATGCCGTCGTTCCACTCGGCAACGCCGAGGCGGCGCCGAACGGTTTCCTGCTATGGACCTTCGGCGGTCTGGGCACCATGTGGCAGAAAGAAAGCGAAGGATTGGTGAAGTCTGTGTTTGAAGGGACGCTCGATCCGTCGGAGTTCGGGCCGCGCTATCACGAGATGATCACGGAGACCTACTGGGTGGACATCCTCAAGGAGCTCAAGCTGACGGAAGACGAAGTAATGAATCCCCAGTTGGAGCCAGCGGGTTAGGGCGATGACGAACCGGCCACTCGCAACCCTTCCCGCGCGTCCCAATCGGCCGGTACTTCTGTGGGTCGGACTTGGGTTGGTGGCCCTGGCGTTTGGCGTGAGCGTTGTTGCCTACCTTGCGTTTTCGGCCCCTGGAGGAGCAACGCTCGAGCCGCAGCCGGCGCTGGATGCGCGTGTGGCGGCGGCGGCCGCACTCGACGATCAAACGATCGTGGTCGGCAGCGTCACCAACGAGCTGTCGGTGTGGGAGGCGGGCAGCCGGGTCGCGGCGCGGCAACTGCCTTTCCTGGTAGCAGCCATTGCGCCGCTGCCGAACGATCAGTTTGTAGTGGGTCTGGTGAATGGCGAGGTCCAGGTCTATGACCGGGCTCTGAACCAGGGGCTGGGCTGGAAACTGCCAGGCCGGATCACCGGCCTGGCAGCCCGTCCGAATGGCGGACTGGTGCTGGCGACAGGCTCTGGCCCGGCCGCGCAGGACTATCAGGTTCAGCAATACGCCCCCGACGGTACCCTGCTGAGCAGTACGCTAGTTGGGCAGGCAACGCGGGGCGTTGCCTTTTCTAATGAACAGTCGATCTTTATCAACACCAAGGGCGAAGTGGGCGCGGTGGATGCTCAGGGGCAGCGCTCCTGGACAACCCTGACCCAGCAGTCGCTTATCGCCATTTCGGCGTCCTCGGATGGCTCGGCCCTCTATGTGGGCGACGTGCGGGGCGGTGTCAGCCGAGTGGCGGCCGACGGCCGTGTCCTCTGGTATCAGGTCCTCACCGAATACGAGATCGACTCGCTGCAGGCCCTGCCCGACGGGGCGGGGGTGGTGGTGGGCGCCCGTGACGGCTCCATCTTTGCCCTGGACGGCGATGGGACTCTGCAGCTTGGGCGGCGGGCCACGGATTCCCCGATCAAGGCGCTGGTACCTGGCCCGCAGGGCAATGTCTTGGCCCTGGCGACCAGCGGCGCGCGGCTCGATGTCAAAGTAGCGACACTGCGGTTTGCCGCGACCCGCGAGCAGCTGCAGACCGTCACCCTCATTGCCGTGGCCGCGCTTGTCGTAGCCGCGCTCGGACTAGGCCTGGCGGGCTGGGGCCGGACGGCCGGAGCCATCGTCTTGCTGGCCGGGCGCGTGTACCGCGGCCGGCTGGGTTATGTGCTCGTCGCCCCGTCGCTGCTCCTCATGGCGATATTCACCTATTATCCCGCGCTGATGGCGTTTTACATTTCGTTCACCGATTTCAACCTATCCAGCCCGATGGAGTTTGTGGGGCTGCGCAACTTCGAGCTCATGTTGCGCGACACCTACCTGTTGGCCGGGGTGAAGAACATGCTCATCCTGCTGGTCGCCAATGTGGTCAAGCACATTACCATCCCCCTGCTGGTCGCGGAGTTGATCTTCTGGATCCGCTCCGACACACTCAAATACTGGTTTCGCACCGCCTTTGTCTTTCCAGCGATCGTGCCCGGGATCGTGGCGATCCTTCTATGGAAGACCATCTGGGCCCCGAACTTTGGCCTGGTGAACCAGATTCTCCAGGCCATCGGGCTGGGCCAGTATCAACGCGCCTGGCTCGGAGAGGATGCGACAGCTCTGTGGGCCGTCATCCTCACCGGCTTCCCCTGGGTGGATATTTTTGCCTTCCTGGTGTTTTTCGGCGGGCTGCTGACTATCAGCAGCGATGTGTTTGACGCTGCCGCCGTCGACGGCGCGAATGGCCTGCAGCGGTTCTGGGCCATTGACATCCCTGGGCTCTGGCCGCAAATCATGCTGGTCCTGTTCTTTGCCTTTCTTGGCTCAATCCAGGGATTTGAGGGTATCTACGTCCTCACTGGCGGCGGCCCAGGCACTGCGACCTACGTGCCAGCTTTGCAGATGTTTATGATGATCAGCACGAACGCCAAGTTCGGCTATGCCTCGGCCATCGGGTTCGTCCTGGCCGCCGTGATCGGAATCCTGGTATTCGTGCGCAATCGGCTCGATCCGCAGCGATCGGAGTCGGGCGAGAGCCTCGCTTGAGTGCTCCTGGGAACAGCCGATGACCGACACCACGACAGTTGCCTCAGTTAGTCACAATCGCAATGGGCAGGCGCGCCTCGGCCGGCTGCGTCTGCGCGCCCCTGGGCTGTGGACGCTGCTGCAGTTTGGGCTGTTGTTGACGATCCTGTTCTTCTCCGCCATTCCCATCGTGATGATGTTGACGATGTCGTTTCGTCCCACCATCCTGATTTACGCGGATTTTTGGGGGTTGCCCTGGCCGCTGAACTTCGCCAACTACACCAGTGCGCTCATTTATCTGCTGGCCCCCATGCTGCGCACGCTGTTTGTCTATGTCGTGTCGATTGTGGGGATGCTGATCTGCGCTGCCCCGGCCGCCTACGCGTTTGCCCGCCTCAAACTGCCTGGAGGCATGCAATTGTTTTCGCTCATCTTGCTGATTATGATGATCCCCGGCACCATCCTGCTGACCCCGCGCTTTGTCCTGGCCAACCAACTTGGCCTGCGGGATAACCTGTGGGGCCTGATTGTCTTCTACATTGCCGGCGGCCAGCCATTCGCGATCTTTCTCCTGACCTCTTTCTTCCGTGCACAGCCCGCCGAGATGTTCGATGCAGCCCGGATCGACGGCGCGACCGAACTCCAGGCGCTGCGGTCTATCGCGATCCCGCTGGCCTGGCCCATTGTCATCACCATCGCGATCCTGAACTTCGTCGGCATCTACAACGATTTGATCTGGCCAACCTTGATGCTGTCGTCGCCGGACAACCACACGCTGACCGTGGCGCTTCAACGCTACAACCCGGGTGGTGGCCCGGTCGAAGTATCGGCGCTGCCGGACGTCGGCGGCCAGGCGGCCGGGTATGTCTTCGCCTCCATCCCGCAGCTTCTTGTGTTCGTCACGGGTATGCGCTACTTCATCGCAGGGCTGACCTCGGGGGCGGTAAAAGCCTAGCCCGACGCCTGCCCGCTTCGGCCATTGGCTGCTTGCCAATCACGCTGGACCTCATGCGCTGTGCGGTTGGGATCGAAGCGCGGTTAGTCTGTTATCCGGAAAGTCCGCTGCCACAGTTTACGGCAGCTCGACCGAGGGATGGGCTGCGTGCGCGGGTTGGCGTCGTTCTGGAAAGGGCTGGAGTGGCCCATGCTGCGCGCGGGCCGGCCCGCGCGGCTGGTGCGCCTCTTGGTCGCGCTGGCGTGGGTGGCCGGTTGCTGCGCCCGACGCCCCGCGCTGCCCGAGGTTGCTATGTCACGTGATGGAACTCCAACAGCTGCTGATTGGGCGCTGGCCAATGCCTGGCTGACTGATCGCTTTGTGCCGGGCTTGGCCGAGGTGCCGTTTTCTTTTGTCTATGACGGCCAACGGTCCCAGGAATTGCTGCCAAGCTGGCGCGCAACTCCGGGCCTGCCCGAAGGCGCGGCGACTCTGGCGCGACGGACTTACTCTTACATCGATCCCGCCACCAGTCTGGAAGTTCGAGCCGAGGTCACTCTGTATAGCGACTATCCGGCCGTCGATTGGGTGCTCTACTTTCAAAACAAGGGCCTGGCTCCTACGCCCATTCTGGAAAGCATCCAGGCGCTGGATGCTAACCTGGCCGGGCCGCCCACGGCGGACCCAGCCACGCCGCCGCCGACGCTCTACTACGCCAACGGCAGCTCGGCCCTGGCGACGGACTTTGCCTTGAAGCACCGGCGCCTGGAACTGGGCACCGTCTTCACGCTCGCTCCGAAGGGCGGGCGTTCCTCGGACGGTGTCTTGCCGTTCTTCAACCTGACTCGGCCTGAGGGCGGTGGCATGGTCATTGCCGTAGGGTGGTCAGGGCAATGGCAGGCGACGTTTACACGCGACGCCGGAGCCAACCTGCTAGTGCAGGCCGGTATGCAGTTGACCCATCTGTCGCTGCTGCCAGGCGAGCAGATCCGCTCGCCGCGCATGTTGCTGCTTTTCTGGCAGGGTGACCCGCTGCACGCCAGCAACATGTTGCGGCGGCTGATTTTGGAGCACTACACGCCCCGATTCGGCGGCCAGCCTTACCGCGGCCCGATCTGGTCCTCGTCCACAGGCGACCTGGGCTTCAATGGCATCACTGAGGCGAACCAGATCGCCTCGGCGCAGGCGATCGTGGCCGAGGGCGTGCCGATTGAGTATTACCAAATTGACGCCGGCTGGTTTGAGAATGGCTGGCCCAACACCGGCACCTGGGAGCCCGATCCCACGCGCTTTCCGCGTGGGCTTAAACCCGTCGGCGACGCCGTGCATGCCCTCGGGTTGGGCTTCATCCTCTGGTTTGAGCCCGAACGGGTCGTGCCGGGCACCTGGCTGATGGCCAATCGCCCCGAGTGGCTTCTTGGAACGGCCGAGGTGCCAGCGGATCTGGCCTACCAGGCACAGTGGCGCCTGCTCGACCTGGGCAACCCCGACGCGCTGGCTTGGGTAAAGACGAAAGTCTCGGGCATGATCGCTGAGTACGGCGTGGATATCTATCGGCACGACTTCAATATGTTCCCGCTTTACGCTTGGCGTGCCCACGATACACCCAGCCGCCAGGGCATGACGGAGATCCGTTACATTGAGGGGCTGTATGCGTTCTGGGATTGTCTCCTCGCCCAGCATCCCGGATTGGTGATTGACAATTCGGCCAGCGGCGGTCGCCGCCTCGACCTGGAGACCATCCGCCGCAGCGTCCCCTTGTTCCGCACGGATCACTTCTGGGCGGCCAACGCCGACCAAGACATGACTTATGCTTTGTCGCACTGGTTGCCGATTCATGCCATGGGCGTGCACGCTACGCAGGACACCTACACCTTCCGCAGCGGCATGGGGACCAGCGTCGCCCTGGCCTACAACTACCTGGCGGGAGCCCCCTGGGAGTGGCTGCGCGAGCGCCTCGCCGAGTACAACCTTGTTCGCGACTATTTCTCCGGCGATTACTACCCACTGGTCTCGGACGTTGACGCCGGCAGACTGTGGGTGGCGTACCAGTTCGACCGGCCCGACCTCGGCGCGGGTATGGTGTTGGCTTTCCGGCGCGAGGGGCAGGGCGCGGCCTCATTCCATCCCGCTCTCGGCGGGCTGGAGCCGGCCGCAAGCTATGAATTCACCAACGCCGATACCGGCGCGGTGCTGATCCTTACCGGGGCTGAGGCCGCGGGGGGAGCGCTGGCGATCACGCTCGACGGCCCGCGCCAATCTGGCCTCATTACCTACCGCCGGGAGGTTAATTGAGCCGCGTGATGCCACACCGCCTGACAGGGAGCATCCGGGGGTGAGGACCGATCTGTGGGCTGATGCCCATTGCGACTCCGCGGGCACGCCGACAGTGCACTATCGGGCCGGGCTGGTGGTGTACACGGAAGCCCTGATCAACGGGCAATTCGTCGGCCGCGCTTGGAACGGAGCCGGCTTTCTGAACGCCGGGAGCGGTGAGCAGGTGGACCTCAAGCGGCACCCGACGCCGCAGGCCTTCTGGCTCGAAATCGATGGCCAGTTGCTGGCCTCGCACTGGGACTGGCAGGGCTTTGAACAAACGGAGACCGGTACCGGCCGGCACGCCGTCGTCAGCCTGCGCCACCGGCTGCGGCCCGTGACGGTGAAAGTCCATACCCAGCTCGACGGCACGCCGATCCTGGCCCGCTGGCTCGAAGTGACCAACACCGGCGACCGCGCGGCGGCAATGGGGGCGTTGGCGTCGTGGAGTGGCGTGCTGAAAACGGTGCGGAACTGGGCGGCCCATTTGCCCGACCCATCGGCGCCGCTCTTCTCAGTCGGCTACTTCACCGGCGACCGCTGGAGCGACGAAGGAGACTTTCACTGGCACACGCTGCCCAACGCCAACTATCGGATCGCCGGCCGCTATCGCCGAGACCGCTTTCGGCACCCGATGTTTGTGCTGCGCAACCACGCCACCGGCGAGCACTTCATCGGGCAATTGGCTTGGTCGGGCGGCTATGAATTTGAGTTTGATCTGGACCAGGACCCCGGGGTGGGCGACGGCTCGGCGCGCTTGTTCTTCCGGGCTGGGCCGGATGCCCCGGCACCCCAGCGCGTGATCGCGCCCGGCGAAACGATCGCCACACCCGCTCTGCACCTGGGCCTGCTCCACGGCGATCTCGACGACTGTGTCAACACCATGCACACC
>CALFZO010000023.1 GCA_937952305.1 uncultured Anaerolineales bacterium
GGGTCCAGCCGCTGCCATCGTGATAGATGTCGCCGGCGGCCACCAGCGCCTGCAACGTCTCTTCGATGAAGAAGGGGTTGCCATCCGTCAGGCGATGGACAGCGTCCACAAACTCGGCCCGCACCGGCTGCGCTTGTCTGAAGATGGCGCGGATCATGGCCTCGGTTTCGGCCGCGCTCAGCCGCGGCAGGGTCACCTCCATGGCCAGGCGGCGGCGATCCATCTCCGCCAGAAACTGCAGCAGCCCGGCCGGGGCGTCTTCGCTGCGATAGGTCAACGCCAATACCAGCGGCGATGGAGCCGGAGCCGGCCGGGTCACATAGCTCAGGAACTCCAAACTGGCCTCATCGCACCAGTGCAGGTCCTCCACAATCAGCAGACGCGGGCCGGCAGGCGGCAGCTCTTGCAGCGCGCGCGCCAACGCAGCATGCAGACGGCGCTGGGCCGGCGCTGCTGCCTCGCCTTCTGGATTGGGGGCAAGTTGGTGTGCTCGCCCTTGCGAGAACAGGCCCGTCAGCTCGGGATCGGGCGATGTCGGCGCAGCCGACGGGTGGAGCCGGGCATTCAGCAGGTCGAGGAAGGGGGCGTAGGGCAGGACGCTATCGGGCTCATAGCACCGGCCTGTCAGGCAGGTCCATCCAGCCTGGGCGGCCCGCATCGTGAGCTCAGCCACTAGCCGGGATTTGCCTATGCCGGCCTCGCCCGAGATTAACAGCACCCGCGGGGTGGCGCCAGCCGCGGCCTGCCTCAGCGCCTGGACCAACTGGTCTAGGGCGGCGTGTCGGCCGATGAGAATGGGACAGACGACCGAGGTAGGTGTAAACCCCGCCATGTGTGGATTATACCTACCGCATCGGTATACTTTCATTGCCCCCGTTGGACGGCCTGTGCGTATGACGCGCCGGGCACCCGTGAAGCTGGGCGGCGCTTTTCGTCGCCTGCCCGGGACGTTGTTCAAGAACATCCCGCTAACACCCACCGCCAAAGGCTTACATCGATCACAGCGGCTGTGGCGCTCGGCCCTCGCCTGACTGCCGTATCCGCTTGTTCCATGACAGGCGGTCCGCTGTTGTCGTGCCCGCGACCACTGAAGCATTGGCGGCGGATCGCCTATAGCCTATTTGGTCGGAGCCGCTATGCGCTGATAGTTCGCTTGCGCCTGGGCGCGGATTAGCCCGCTTCGCCAAGAATAGGCCCTCTGGATCAGGACGCCAATCACAACGCCGGCCAACCCTGAAACATAGAAGAGGAGGTTGGGCCATTGGAAGAGGGCCCAGGCAGCTGGGTCTCCAGGCGTCTGGGTGGAGACGGCGATCCCGACCGGGATGATAGCGACCGAGAGCAGCACGGTTGACCAGACCAACGCAAACGTTTCGAGCGAGCGCCCGCCCCAGGTCCTCTGAAACTCCTGGTAGAAGGCTTCGAAGCGCTCGCTGGGGCCGTTGGCCTGCAGGGCAGCCTCCTGCGCCAGAAAGGCGCTCACCAACTTGCTGCGCAACGACAGATTGCGGCACAGCAGGTCGATGTAGGCACAGGCGAACGGGATGATCGCTAGAGCCAGTTGGGCGTTAGGTGCCGACATCCTATCGGTCAATCCCAAGGCCGCCGCTCCAATGACGGCCACGACGACGAGCTTCCATTTCATCAGATCGTCGCGTGCTTTCTGCGCCGAGTCGATTTCGGATTTGAGGTGTTCCAAGGCCGTTTCTCCGGCAAGTCACAAGAATGATTCTCGTCCGGTATTGCCTGCCCGTCAGCCGTCCGGTGCGCATGACCGGTGCGGGCGGCCAACCGCTCCGGCCCGGTCAGGCCGTTACCGTTCGCCGATGATCCAGGTGCATCCAGACAGGCCGGCCCAGGTCTGCGGGCCGATGGAGACGATCTGGCCCGTCACATCGTCGTAAGCGCGGACTGGGCCGGCCAGGGTGAGGGTAATGGTCACTTGATACGTTCCCGGCGGCAACTGGCCGGCGTCGAAGGTCTGGCGGACGTGGTAGCGCTGGCCGCCCAACTCGTCCGCGTGTGCGGCCTCGAGCGCCGGCAATGACCGCCCATCGAGAAACACTTCGAAGCTCAAAGACTGAGCGATATCGGCGTCAGGATAGGCGCCGTCGCTGACGGCGATGACGTAGGCCCGGCCGGCAGGTGCGGTCTTGGTCCCCGGCTGGCTGGGACAGGAGGTGGTATCCGGCACATAGTGGCCGACGGATTGGGTCTCCGCGGCTGGAGGGGTAGCAGTCGGGGCGGGCAGGTTGGAGGCCAGTGGCGGGGGTGTCGGTGCTTCAGGGAATAGGCGGGCCCACTCCGTGAACTGGTTGGGTTCCATCGGCCGCGCCGGTGATGGATCCTGTCCGGCCGCGCTGATCTCGGCCTGCTGCCCGGCGACCAGATCGGTGAAGCGGCCGCTGGCAGCCGTCAGGCGACAATGGCCCTCCAGGCAGGTGATGGACATCCGGCCGGTGGCCGGCTCATAAGCCGCGCTCATATACGAGCCGCGCACGGTGGCTACACCGGTGGGTGTTTCTACCTCGATGGCCACCAGACCCAGCCCCTGGAGCACCCCGACCCAGATCTGCCCGGCCGTCAGGCTCAACCGGGCCTGCAAGTCAGCGCCGGCCGGCGAGAGCTCCAACAGCTCAAAGTGGCTGTTGGCGGCCAGGCGCAGGATCGCGCCCTCGCACAAGTCCAGCCGGACCTGGGCGGCCTCCCCCGTCCGGACCTGGCCGCCCAGGCGGATTTCCTGCCCCTCGACGGCCTCGCCCCAATCCGCTCCGCTTCGAGCGCAGGCCTCGACCTGACGGCGCAGCTCCGATAGGCGCGCCCACCGGCCGGGGAGGTCGGTGCTGGTCGGTGCTGTGGCTACCAGCCCAGGCGCGGCAGCTGGCAGCGTCGGCGGCGTGGCCTGAATGGGTGCGCCCGGGGATCGCGTGGCCGGCGGGGGAGCGCCGGGCGCCGGCTGACAGGCGGCGAGCGCTATCGCCGACCAAACGGCCAGCAAAATCCGTGGGATGAAGCGATAAGCACCCATCACTCGACCTCCATAAGCAACGCCTGGCGCTGGGCCGGCTGCTTCAGTTCTCCGTCTACGCCAGACACTCGGCCGCCCCAGCTTCGGAGCGTGGACAAGCTCAGGCGCGGCCAAGGATCTGGATGTAGCGCAGGGCGGCCTCGCGCGGAAAAATGGGCCCCACGCTGACACTGACCGCGGGAAACCCGGCAAACAACGCGGAGATGAAGGCCTGCAGCTCCGACAACAGGCTGGGCCCGATCTCGACCTCCTGACCCGGCAAAACACCCAGTACCTTGGGGTCGATTTCTCCGCCCTCCTTCTGCAATAGCAATCCGATCGGTTCGCAATCCACGATCGATCCCGGCTCGAGATGGTCGCGGGTCAAAAGATAACAATCCACGCCCTCGCTGTCGGCCGCGGCGGTGCCGACGACGAAACCGCACGGCTCTGGATACGACCCAGATACGGGGTGTATTCCGGCATGAGTCAAGGTGTGCTCGTCGTAGACATGCCGGTCGCGTGAACCCGCGCTAACCTGGATCAGGACCGGGATCATGCGGACCCCTGGTTGATCAGTTGACTGCCGGGTCAAGGCCCCTGGCGGCCGGCGGACCGACCCCTGAAGCGTAGCCCGTTACGGCTCGCTGAACACATAGGTCGTGCTGCCTTCAAAGGCCTTGCCGCCAGCCACCCCGGCATCGCGGACGGTGATCTCGCCCGGCTTGTCGGTGACGACGACGACGTTCCAGAAGCGGATGATCCCTCGAACGGGGTGAACGGTTTCGACGTAGCCGAATGCTTGCAGATTAATCGGATGGTCGGCCACGAACAGTTTGTAGTTGAGGGCCGCCCAATCCTCATTCAGCTTCGCCGTTGGTGTCGCGCGATAGGCTGTGTCGTCGTAGAGGCCGGTGGTGATGTTGACATACTTGCCCGTGCTGACGGTGCAGGAAAACGACATCTCTCCCTGATTGGTGCAACTGCGGGACACGTCAAAGGAATAAAGAACGTCTTCGGCTTCGGGCCCGGTCGTGATCAGGAAATCGCCGATGGTGTCTCCCGGGTTGATCGTCTCAACCGTAGGCGCCGGGGTCGCTTGAGTACAAGCGCC
The DNA here is from genome assembly GCA_937952305.1 of uncultured Anaerolineales bacterium. Taxonomy (GTDB): domain Bacteria; phylum Chloroflexota; class Anaerolineae; order Anaerolineales; family UBA6663; genus SpSt-583. Next base: position 4,122 of record CALFZO010000023.1, read on the forward strand.
CTGGAGGGCCGCCAGGATCACGACGGCCGCCAAGCGAAGGGTGTTTTTCACGGTTAGTCTCCTTATGAACTCGAGCGCCTCGGCCGTGGCCGGTGGGGCCGCTTGAGCACAAGCGCCGCACAAGACGGCGAGCAGCGCAATGAACGTGAGGGTACGAGCGTCTTCATCGCGCTCTTCCTGGGCAGAGTGAATGGGTCTCCGGTTCCTCAGGCTCGGCTGCCTTGGTCCACAATCTGTCCTGTGCCCCTTTGGCAGGCGACCAGCCAGAGCCCCTAGGAGCAAGGCACACTTCCGTCTGCCCGTTGCAGCGACAGCAGCGCTGCCTGGGTGCGAGCCCGGAGAGTCTCTGATCCCAGGGGCGAGAGAACCCCGATATAGTAGGTCTGCAAGAGATGCTGCTTTACCTACTCGAGCGGACCGTCCAGGTGAAGGAGGAAGTCCTCAATCGTGGGCGGCTCGTCAAAGCCAGTCCTCGCATTGAACAGGCTCCTGAGTCCTGCGACCGAACACGTGCGGCGGTCGCCCAGCGCGACGCTTCCGCCCATGCCTTCCTGGAGGATCAGATCCGTGGCCGCCAGGACGAAGGCCTCCATGGCATCCCCCTGGATGAACTCGCCATTGACCACGGCCGCCAGTTGGCCCCTGGGCTTGAGCACCCGGCGGATCTCGCTGGCGACCCCCTCAATTGGATCCATCAGCATGAGCGCCAGATGGCACAACACGCAATCCACAGATGCGTTGGCCCGCGACAGCTGTTGCGCACGCTCGAGCCGGAGATCGACCCGGTCAGCCCCGAGCCGCCGGCGCGCCAGCGCCAATTCTTCGGGGCTCATATTGACGCCGACGAGGCGGAGACGGGGCTGGTGGCGCTGGAGAAGCAGCTCCAGCAGCGGCCCGTCGCCACAGGCCAGGTCGAGCACCATGATCGGCTCTCGGCCGCCGGGAACCAGCTGCGTCCGGCGCTCATACGAGGTACGCCCATCGCTGGCGCGCGCCGCCCGCAAGGTTGCGGTGGCGCCGGCATATTGGGCATGAAACTTGCGGAGGAAGGCTTCCGAGTTTAGCGTGGTCTGAGTCATATGACGGCCTAACCGTGACTGCGGCGCCGAGTCACAGGAGACTGAGCAGGAAACTGATCAGCGGTAGAAGCAGCGAATTGACGAAACTCAAGACGGCGCCAAGATCGAGAGCTGAATTGGGCGAACCCTTGATGCGGTCGTGATAGTTCCACAAGCCGGCGACGGCCTCGCGGCGGTCCGTTTCCGCCAGCCCTTCGCCGGTTAGGAGACGCTCGATTTCGACCTGGACGCCGGCCAGGGCGCGCGCCTTGGCCCGGGCTATCAAGCCGGCCAGGGCAGACTGGCCGGTGGCGAACAGGACGATGATCGGCAGCCAGGCCACCACCACCGCGATCAGGCCGAAATCGATCAGCACACCCGCGTAGGCCAGAAAGAGCAAGCTGCCGGCGGCCACCACCGCGTAGAGGAGGACTAGGCCCGTGAGCAGGCGGGACAGGTGGCCGATCACTTCGGAGCTGGCTGGATCCGGCTGGAAAAGGCGGTAATCATATTGGCCGAGGCGGGCCGGCAGCCCCAGAAATACCAACAACTCATACATCGGAATCCCCCAGACGACCCCGACCAGCCCGAACGTCACGGCTGGCCCAAAACCGACGAAGCCGGCGCGGGACAGGCTGAAGGTCGCGTACAGCCCGAGGCTCAGCCCATACACCAGGCAAAAGGCCAGGTGCAGACCGCGGCGGGTCAGCCAGTGCAGCCAGGCCTGGAGGTCGGTGACATCCTCAGCGCGCATCATGTGCCGGACGACGTCGTGGTCCAATATCATCCGGACCCAGCGCGTCGCACCGTGAAAGATGATCAGGCTGGCAAAGGACAGGGCTACGGCCAGGAGCTCAACCGGGATGATGGCCTGGCGCCGTGGGAAGCGCTCACCCAATGCCGCCGACGTGCCGAAGCCGGCCAGTGAGATCAATAGACAGAGCACGGCCGCGCTGTACCAAACCGAAATGGGCCGTCGGTTTCTGGTCACGCGCCCGATCACGAGGCCGGCGCCCTCCAGGAGGCTGTCGATCAGAGTATCGGAAACCGGGGAGTTCAGGCTCCCGCGCAGCTCGAGCCGGCGATCGCGCAGAGCGTTGTCCATCGTTTACTCCTGCCTGGGCCGGCCAGGCCGGGTGGCCCAGGCGACGGGCGGGCTTCTCAGTGCATGAAACGCATCCCCTGACGCATGAGGGCGGTTGCCAGCCGGTCATACAGCGGCTTTTCAAAGGCCGCCCGATGCCGGGCCAAGGCCGCGTCCAGGGCCTCGCACGGGTAAAGCCGGCCGGCCGCGATCACCGCGCGCAGGCTTCCCAGCGCGCCCAGGTCGCGCGTCGGGTCCTCGGCGAACACCAGCATGTCAGCTGGCGCGCCCGGGGCGACGGCGCCCAGGCCGGGCACGCCCAGCGAAGCGCCAGCCGCGCGCGTCCCCGCCTCCCAGGCCGCCTCCGGGCTGAGGCCGGCGCCCACGAACAGCCGCAGTTCTTCGTGCAGGCTGGCGCCCGGCACCAAGTAGGGCTCCCGGGCGCGTCCGTTCCCAGGTGCAGGCGGACTCCGGCCCGGTGCAGCCGGGCCACGACCATCTGCGCTTGCTCCACTTCCTGCCACAATGCTTCCGATGGCTCCTGGACGAACGGCGCAAACATCCGCAGCGCACCGTCCAGGCTCCAGACCACATCCCGGTAGTAGCGGGGCAGCCACTGCGCCGCCGCGGTCAGAGCCGGCGCCGGCGCGGCCAGGCGCGCGAAAGCCTGAAAGGAGGCCAGGGTTGGGGTATGCACCAATCCCTGTTCCGCCGAGGTCCGCACGTAAGCGTCCACCCGATCCGGATTGAGACACCGCCAGGCGCAGTGCGCGGCCCGGATTGCTTCAGCCGAGTGCGCGTAGGGCACCAGGCCGTCCAGGTGCTGGACGTCCCACAGCCGGGCGTCCTCGAAGCGCACGGCCATTGGGATGTGGCCAGCCACCCGCAGGCCGCGCCGCTCAGCCGCTGCCCGGATGCCGGCCAGGGCCTCGGCGGAGAGCTTGTGGTGGACCTTGATGAAGTCCGCGCCCAAGTCAGCGACCACGTTGACGGCGGCCTCAGCCTCAGCCGCGTCCCGAATGATCCAGGAGGTTGGCAGGTAGGGCGGCTCGCCATCCAGCACGGGTCCGCACACAAACAGGCGCGGACCGGGTATTCGGCCGGCCCGGATGCGCCGGCGGGCGGGCCAGGTGGTGCCGTCGGCGTCGCCGGCCCCGCGGGCGGAAGTCACGCCGTGGGCCAGCAGGAGCAGATGGGCCAACTCACGCTCGGGCGGGGGGAAGTGGATGTGCTTCTCGATCAGGCCGGGCAGCACGTAGGCGCCGCGATAGCGCCCGGCGTCGGGCGGATCGGGCGCCGCCGGCCCCGCTGAGAGTGACGTGATCCGGTCGCCGGACACGACCAGCGTCTGATCCGTGCGCCGATCCAGGCCGGGATTGACCACGGTCACGCCGGCCAGGAAGGCTCCTTGCGGCGGGACCTCTGTGCGCGGCGGGCGATAGGCCAGGAGCGCAAAGAGCAGGCGCGAGATTCGCCTGAAGGGACTGTCCATTCGGCTCCTGCCCTGACTGTGCCGCCTATTCAGGTCAAATCCGACCGATATAGAAACACACAGCCCCCAAGCTTCGGCTCAGGGGCTGTGTGTTATCGGCTGTTCCATCGGTCCGGCGGCGGCCGGTTCATGTAGTTATGATACAACCAAACCGTCTGTCGCATCGCACCGGACTGGCGCGGCCAACACTAGTCGAGGTGGCTGCGGCTGCGCCAGGTTTGTGTGCTATTCTCTACACATGAACATCTCGCCCCATGCCCTAGGCGAGAAGCTTTCCTTGATGCCCTCCAGGCCACCAGTCAAATGACCGGGGGCCGTTTATTCCTAATTAGGCCGGAATAGGCGGCCCTGCGCCACAACTCCACGCGAGCACGCCGGCGGGTCCGGTTTCCCCACGCGAGGTGGGCCATGCCCGATTTGATCGGCAAATCCCTGGGACCGTACCGCATCCTGGAGCAGATCGGCGTCGGCGGCATGGCCACGGTCTACCGCGCGTACCAGCCTGGCATGGACCGCGACGTGGCGCTCAAAATCCTGCCCATCCACTTCGCCCGCGGCGAGGAGTTCGCCATCCGCTTCCAGCGCGAGGCCCAGGCCATCGCCCGGCTGGAGCACCCGCATATCCTGCCGGTCTACGACTATGGCGAATACGACGACATCACCTTCCTGGCCATGCGCTATGTCCGCGCCGGCACCCTGCGCGACTGCCTGGGACGCGGCCGCCTGCCGCTCGAGGAGATCAACCGGCTGATCGGCCAGATCGCGGGCGCGCTGGATCATGCCCATCGTCAGGGCATCGTCCACCGCGACGTCAAGCCCAGCAATGTGCTGGTGGACGAACAGGGCAACACCTACCTGACCGACTTCGGCCTGGCGCGCATGCTGGAGACCTCCCAGCAACTGACCGCCTCCGGCGTGGGCCTGGGCACGCCGGCCTACATGTCGCCTGAGCAGGGCCAGGGCCTGAAGGTGGACCACCGCAGCGATATCTATTCGCTGGGCGTCATCCTGTACGAGATGGTCACCGGCCATGTGCCGTTTGAAGCCGAGACCCCGATGGGGGTGGTGCTCAAGCACATCACCGAGGCGCTGCCGCTGCCGCGCGCCGTCGAGCCGAATGTGCCTGAAGGGGTGGAGCGCGTCATCCTCAAGGCGCTGGCCAAGGACCCGGCCCACCGGTACGTCTCGGCCGGCGAGCTGGCCCAGGCGCTGGAGCGGGCGGTCCGCCAGGCGCAGGCCGAAGCGCCGACCATCGCCGCCGTCCCGGCCCCGGCGGTGAGCGATAGGCCAGCGGCGGTCGGGATGCCAAGGCCCGCCGCGGCCGCCGAGCCCGCCCGAGTGTCGGCCGCGCCAGCGCCGGCCGAGCGGCGCGCCCAATTGCCGCGCGCCCGACAGGTCATCCTGGCCGGCGGCCTGCTGGCCGTGACTGGCCTGCTCTTCGGCCTGATCTGGCTGGTGCCCCGGCTGGCCGCGCCGGCGCCCACAGCCACCGTCGCCGAGCAGTCCGCCCTGCTCAGTACCACAACCACCCGCCCGCCGGCCACGGCAGTAGTTGCGGCGACCGCGCCCCCCGCCGCATCGCCGCTCCCCGAGAAGTTGACTCTGACGCTGCGCCTGCGCCTGAGTTCGACCTCGGACTGGGCCGAGCTGGCCCTGCTGCTGCCCGACGTCGAGATCGTCCAGGCCACCACGGTGGAGTTCAGCCCGGACGTCACTCTGGCTGCCATGGACCTCCAGCGCCGGACGATTGACCTGGACCAATTGATGGAGGCCGCCGAGGCCGGGAAGCAGGCGGCCCTGGTGTTGGACCTGGTCCTGGCGGGCGTGCCCACTGGATGGGATGTGCGCTTCAACGCGGATAAAGGCTGCCTGGGGACGCTGAAGGTGGAGTTCTTCAACCTGTCAGTCGGCGAACCGGTCCTGATCAAGGACTACATCGTGGAGGGCTGCAACCCGCCCACTCCGCGCAACCTGATCGTGCCGGCTGGCCGCCTGGCCGAGGTGATGACGTTGGGACCGCATCCAGAAGTGGACCAGATCGTCGCCAACTGGTGCGATGAGCGCTGGCCGGGGGAACTGTGCCTGCATGATCTGCGGGCTGACCGGACGTGGAATATCACCACCGATCAGGCGGAACGTTTCCAGGGCGACCGCGGCGTCATCTCCTGGTCGCCCGACGGCCAGCGCCTGGTCTACTCGGCGGCCCGGGAGGCCGGCCAGCCGCAGAAGCTGCACTGGATCTTCGCGGACGGCACCGGCGGCGGGCAGGTGACCGGCGGTGAAAGCTACGATGATGACGGTGCCTGGTCCCCCGGCGGGGAGTGGATCGTTTTCGCCCGTTACGGCGACCTATGGCTGGTCCGCCCGGACGGCTCCGAGGTTCACCCCCGTCTGGAGCCCGCTGACTACGACGTGCTCGCTCCGGCCTGGTCCCCGGACGGCTGGCAGATTGCCTACCTTTCGTACGCCGAGGGCCGGGTGACGGGCATCTGGGTGATCGGCGCCGATGGCGGCCAGCCGCGCCGGGTATACGCCTGCGACCAGGCTTGCGGGACCGGCGGCGCGGTGGCCTGGACGCCGGATGGCCGCAAGCTGCTGTACTGGCACTTCGAGAAGAACACCGAGCAGCGCCGGCTGCTCTTCGCCGATGGCAGCGGCCTGGCCGGGAAGATCGACGGCGTGCCTTACTGGTGGCACCCGAACTTCTGGCCGCCGTGGGGCCGGGCGCCCGAGGTGCCCCGGCCCGCACCCGGTGTCTGCC
>CALFZO010000024.1 GCA_937952305.1 uncultured Anaerolineales bacterium
GAGCTCATCCTGGCGCTGGTCGCCGAAGGTTACGGCTCTCAACTGGTCTTGGCCGGCGATCTGGCCCGCCAGTCTTATTGGCCGGCCTATGGCCCCGGACGTGGTCCGGGCCTCACCTACCTCCTGTGGCGTTTCGTGCCGTGGCTTCACGAGCGGGGTGTGTCCAGGGCTCAAGTGAAGACTCTGCTGGTGGAAACGCCTGCTCGGCTGCTGCAAATAGATTCAGGCTGAACTGGGCTTGCGGCCGGCGGCCCGGCCGGCGCAGACGCCGTCTCCAGACGCCGTCACCAGACGCCGTCACCGCCCCAGGTGCGGCGCCGCGCCAGCGCGGTAGGCCCGCGGCGACACGCCGGCAATCTGCTTGAACGCCTTCGAGAAATGCTGAACGTCGGCGAACCCGCACTCGTCCGCGATATGCTGCGCTGAATGCCGGGAACTGCGGAGGAGCTCCTGGGCGCGCTGCACACGCAGCTGGGTCAGATAGCGGTGCGGTGACGTGCCAAACGTCTGTCGAAAGAGCGCTGTGAAGTGCGATGGCGAAAGCTGGGCCCGCCGCGCCATGTCGGCCACGGTCAGCGGCTCGGCCATGTGGAAGGAGAGGAACGCGGTTATCCAGTTTAGCGCTTGCGGCTGGCTGATCTGCGCGTTCGCCAGGCGGCTGAAGTCCTGCAGGAGCGTCAAAACCAGGCCTGTTGCCAGGTGCTGGGCGTGGAACTGGCTGAGAGCATCCCGTTGTTGCCACAGGCCGATCATTTTCAGCATGATCGTGCGAAATTGTTCAGGGTCTGAAGGCCGGAATACCACCGGGATCTTCACCGCCGGGATATCGTTCAGGCGCGGCTGCAGCAGATGACGCAGAGCGGTCAGATCAGTATGGATCGGCCGCGTCACAAAACTCTCTTCACGCTGGGCGTTGTAGAAGATGTCAAAATGCGCAAACGGCGTGATCGTATTGGTCACCCCGTCGAGCGTGTGCAGCTCATCGGGCTGGATCAGACAGAAGTGGCCCGGTGGGACGTCATAGCTGGTATCCGAGAGGGTGACAACGCAACGCCCTTCTTGGACATAGATCAAGAGATAGTCCAGCAGGCGCCGTTGATCAGTTCGCCAGGGTTTTCGGACGGCGAAATCGGCCACCCGGATGAACGGCAGAATCGGTGCGGGCAACATGAGCGATCTCCGCTGGGTGTCCTGGGTGTTAGTGGGTGATCATCGTTTTTGACAAAGAGATCGCCTGATCATACAACCGAACACAGCCGAACGTATCCTATTATTTGGCGCACAGAGTGACAAATGCCCTGCCCGCATTTACAGGCTGAATGAGGTTGACTGGCGGCTTCTGCAGGCAGGGAGAGCCCGCAGCCGAACCACGAATACTCAAGGAGGCACTTGACATGGCAACCGTCGAAATCGACAATCTGGGGATACCGCCGTTGGCCGGCCTGTGCAGCTATGCGGAGGCCTGCCGTCCCGGTTACGAGGTGGAACAGACGGTTGATCTGCTGAAGCGCTACAACTACGTGGCGACGCGCCTCAACGCCATCTTCGCCGCCCACCTGGCCCACACCCCGGAGTGGGAGGTTAAGTGCGCCCTAAGCCTGCACCTCTGGCTGGACGCCGAACATAGCGCCGCGCTGCGCCGCCGCGTGGGCGAGATGCGCGAGCCGCCGCTGCATTTGGACCAGGTCCCCGAGGCGCGCCTGCAGGCCTGGCTGGAGGAGGTCCTCCGCGCGCGGTCGACCGTCGAATTGCTGATCGGGGTCTACCGGGTCGTCAAGCCGGCGCTGATCGAAGCGCTCACGCGCCACCTGGCGGAGATGAACCCGCTCGCCGATCACCCGACCCGCCGTACACTGACGCTCATCCTGCGCGAGCAGCAAGAAATGGTCGCCTGGGGGGCTCAGGCGCTGGCGGCGCTAACCCGTCGGGCGGAGGCCGCCGCCGAGGCGGCCAGCTGGGAGCAGCATCTGCAGGCCTACCTGGCGGCCGCCGGCGGCATTGCCGGCCCCGCCCTTCCGGAAGGGCCGCGTCTGCCGGCCCCGCGTGCGGATGGCCGGCCCTATGAAATGGACGCCGTGCCGCAGCGTGACGGGCGCTTCCACGACAGCTTTAATAGCTCGGCCCGGATCGACGAGTATTATGCCGACGAGGCGCGCCCGCTGGACGAGCGGGTCTACGCGTTGCTATACAAGCGGCTCCGTGAGATGGATGTGCCTGAGTGGATGGCTCCCATTATCTATAAGGCGCACGGCAAACCCTGGGACTACTATGCTGACCTGAGCCGCCAGCTGTGGGATGAGGCGCGCCACGCCATGCTGGGTGAAGTGGGCCTGTATCGGGACGGGATGCCCTTCTACGCGTATCCGCTGGACCTGAAGTCGTCACAGTCGCTTAACACACAGATGAGCCCGCTCGAGGCCCACCTGGTGCTCTGGCATATTGAGCAGGGGCTGATGCCGCACACCGGGAAGCGGCGGGAGTTCAACATCGCCCAGGAGGCGAACGACCCGTTGGCGACGGTGTTCCAGGATTTTGACTGGGCGGACGAGGTGCTCCATGCTCAGATCGGTCGCCGCTGGCTTGCGAGCGAGTTCGGGAGCCCGGAGGAGATGCGCGCTGCGGCCGAGACCGCCCGGGCCAATTGGACCCAGACCTGGGAGACGCTGAGGCCGCTCTCAGCTCAACAGGAGTGGTGGCCAGCCTTCCTGGCGGACATTCGTCACCGCCGAGAGCTCCGGCGCCAGACGCCGGCGTAGGCGCGCACCAGCCGGCACGCCCATTTCGGGTGTCCAACCTTCTTTTCCCCATTAAGCTGGCGTGGGTCAGCGGCGTCACAGGCCGAAGAGGAGCTCAACTTGCTGATTGGTGCGAACAGTTATCGATGGCTGCAGCATTACCGGGCCAGCGGCGAGCAACTGCTGGATCATCTTGACGAGGCGCTCGGCGCGGCGGCCGCGGCCGGGCTGCAGGCTTGGGAGCAGGCTGGCCTGCCCAGCGACGCAACGGCAACCTGGCTCGGGCGGCTGCTGGAATCGCACGGACTTCAGATGCCGTCCATCTATGTCGGCTGCCGGCTGCACGACGGCGCCTGGCAGGCTAGCAGCGATGAGGCTCTCCGCCAGGCGGCGCGCGGCATTGCCCTTGGAGCGCGCCTGATCTGCGTCAACCCGGACCCCGTCGCCTGGGGAATGCCGACCGACAAAACTGATGAGCAACTTGAACGACAGGCGGAGCGACTGGCTCGATTAGGCGAGCGTGTGCGCGCCGAGGGGGCCCGGCTCATCTATCACTTCCATGAGCCTGAGTTACGCCAGGGGGCCCGGGAGGCGCACCATATGTTGCTCAGCGTGCCGGCTGAACTGCTGGGGCTCTGCCTGGACGTGCATTGGGCGTACCGCGGCTGTGGCAATAGCAACGTGGCCGTGCGCGCTTGGCTGAAGCTTTACGGCGACCGTCTTGCCACGCTCCATCTGCGCCAATCGCATAATGGGGTGTGGGCGGAGACGTTGGGCGAAGGCGATGTGGACTATCGCCCGGTCGTGGCCGCTCTGCAGGCGCACGGTTTCGCGGGGGCGCTCCATATTGAGTTAGGGTCTGAGCCGGGGACCCCCATGACTATGTCGCTGGCGGAGGCCCACCGGCAGAGTGCCGTCTGGGTTCGGGAAACCTTTGGTTTGCCCCGCGAGCGGGCTCGGGCTTGAGCCCGCCTCCGGCGCACCCATCAGGAGGCCGCCCTGTGGCTCGTTTTGACCGGTTGACTGTCCTAAACACGGTCATCAACACCGGCTTGATGCCGATTTTTTACCACTCGGAGGCAGATGTCGCGGGCAGAGTAATTACGGCCTTGGCGGCCGGCGGGGCGCGTGTCGTCGAGTTCACCCACCGGGGTGATCTGGCGCACGAGGTCTTCGGCCAGTTGGTAAAGGCGACCCGGTCTTCTGATCCCGCCGTGATTTTGGGAGTGGGCACGATCCTGGATGCACCTACGGCGGCCCTGTATTTGGCGCTGGGCGCCAACTTCGTCGTCGGGCCAACGCTTTCGCCAGAAGTGGCGCAACTGTGCAATCGGCGCAAGGTGGCCTATTTTCCTGGTTGTGGCAGCATCACCGAGATCTCGCAGGCCGAGGCCCTCGGTGTCGAGATCGTCAAGGTGTTCCCCGCCATGCCGATCGGTGGCCCCGAGTTCATCCGGGCCGTGCTGGGGCCTTGCCCTTGGACGCGCACGTTGGTTTCCGGCGGCATCGAGGCCACACGCGAGAGTGTGCACAGTTGGTTGCAGGCCGGCGCGAGTGTGCTTGGTTTTGGTTCGGATTTGATTCGCCAGGCCTGGGTTCAAACCGGCCAATACGAGGCTATCTCACTCCGCACTGCTGATATCCTGAGTTGGATAGGAGAGGCCCGGGCGGCTGAGGGCCGGTCGAGTTTGGCGGGCTCTGGACCCCGGCCGGGGTGACGTCAGCGCAAGCGGAATCGCCCTAACCCACGCCTCAGCGCGGCGGCCAACTGCGCGCCTATCCGCGCCAGCGCCAGGCTGGGGCCCCAGAGCGGTTCCCGATCTGACTTGCACTCGGTCATTCCGGCGCACCCTGGCCCCCGCAGCGAAGCGAAGTGGGGGACCGGGGTCGAGGTGACGTCAGCGCCAGCCCCAGGCTTGCGCCCTAAGCCGCGCCTCAGCGCGGCGGCCAGGACCAGCGGACTGTCTGGACGACTCAGTGGGCGCTTGTTATAATGCCAGCCGTATTCCTTGACTAGACCCGCGGCCGGGTTGGCGCCGCCGGCGCAACTCACCGCTGGGTGACCTGCCAAAAGGAGGGCAGAGGTCATGTCGCTCGATAAGGACCTGAAGCAGAAGATCATTGTTGACTACCATCGCCATGAGGGCGATACCGGTTCGCCGGAAGTCCAGGTTGCGCTTCTGACCAAGCGCATCACCCAGCTCACTGAGCACCTTAAGATTCACCGCGGCGACGAAGCCTCGCGCCGGGGCCTGCTTAAGATGGTCGGTGCGCGCCGACGCCACCTGATCTACCTGAGCAAGCAGAACCCGCGCGCGTACGAAGAGTTGCTGAGTCGGCTGGGCCTGCGCCGCCGCTAAGGTCAACCGGGACGAGTAGATGGAAAGTGCTCATCTACTCGTCTTCTTTTTCCTGCCTCGTCCGTCCGTCCCGCTCTGGTTGTGACCCCGGTCCAGCGCCGCACAATCTTGAACCGGCCGGCCCAGGTTGCCGCTCCGCAGGGCCGATTGCCCTGCGCGGCGACCAAAACTATAATTCATTGATATCGCTCGGCGAGCGCGGTCGGGAATTGGATACTGGCACCTTTCAACGGTCCCGGCCCCGCCGGCAGCGTTGATGCCAATCTCCAGTCCCTGACCTTGCGCCGGGCCCCAGTGGGCGCGCCGCCGTCTCCCGGCCGGCGCGGCCCGGTGTTGAGGAGTTCCACACCATGCCAGACGTAAAACAGTTCAGTCTTGAGTTTGCCGGCCAGACCGTGACGCTGGAGACCGGCAAGTTGGCCGGCCTGGCCGGCGGCGCCGTCACCCTGCGCGTCGGGGACACGATGCTGCTGGCCGCCGCCACGATGTCCGGGCAGCCGCGCGAGGGCATCGATTTCTTCCCGCTCAGCGTGGAGTACGAAGAGAAGCTCTACGCGGCCGGCCGCATCCCGGGTTCGTTCTTCCGCCGCGAAGGCCGGCCGGGCGAAGGCGCCATCCTGACCGCGCGCCTGATCGACCGGCCGCTGCGCCCGCTCTTCCCGGACGACCTCCGCAATGACGTCCAGATCATCGTCACGCCCTTGTCGGTGGACCAGGTCCACCAGCCGGACGTGCTCGCCATCGTGGCCGCCTCGGCCGCGCTGACGATCTCCGACGTCCCCTTCGGCGTCGCGCCCTACGACGGCCCGGTCGGCGCGGTGCGCGTCGGCCTGATCGACGGCCAGTTCGTCATCAACCCGTCCTTTGAAGACATGGACCGCTCCGACCTGGACCTGCGCCTGGCCGGCACGCGCAACGCCATCGTCATGGTGGAATGCGGCGCCAACGAAGTGCCCGAGGACACCATGGTCCAGGCGCTGGAGTTCGGCCACAAGGCCATCCAGCCGCTCATCGAGCTCCAGGAGCAGATGCAGCGCGAGGTCGGCAAGGCCAAGAAGACCGACTACCCCAAGTTCCAGCACCCGGCCGAGGTGGTGGCCAAGGTGCGCCAGCTCGTCGGCGACCGGATGAAGGCCGTGGCCGCGCCCGCCGACAAGCAGACCCGCGCCGCCGCGCGCGACGTCATCCAGAACGACGTGATCACGGCCTTCGCGACGCCGGCCGAGGGCGCCGCCCCGGTCAAGACGTCCACGCTCTTCGCCATCCTGCATGACCTCGAGCAGGAGGCCGTGCGCGATTCGATCCTCAACCAGGGCATCCGCCCGGACGGCCGCACGATCAAGCAGATCCGGCCGCTCTCCGGCGAGGTGGGCCTGAGCCCGCGCGCCCACGGCTCCGGCCTGTTCACGCGCGGCGAGACCCAGGCGCTCAGCCTGGCCACGCTCGGCACGCCCGGCGACGCCCAGGAACTGGACACGCTCTCGCCCGACGACGAGAAGCGCTACATGCACCACTACAACTTCCCGCCCTTCAGCACCGGCGAGGTGCGGCCGCTGCGCGGCCAGAGCCGGCGCGAGGTGGGCCACGGCGCCCTGGCCGAGCGCGCGCTGATCCCGGTGCTGCCGGACGCCAAGGAGTTCCCGTACACCATCCGCGTCGTCTCGGAGGTGCTCTCGTCCAACGGCTCCACGTCGATGGCCTCGACGTGCGGCTCGACGCTGGCGCTGATGGACGCGGGCGTGCCGATCAAGGCGCCCGTGGCCGGCATCGCCATGGGCCTGGTGACCGACATCTACAGTAACACCGGCCAGTACGCCGTGCTGACCGACATCCAGGGCATCGAGGACCACCTGGGCGACATGGACTTCAAGGTCGCCGGCACGGCCCTGGGCATCACGGCCCTGCAGATGGACATCAAGATCAAGGGTCTCACGGCCCAGCTGCTGGCCGAGGCCCTGGCGCAGGCGCGCGAGGCGCGCGGCGAGATCCTGGAGTTCATGGCCGGCCTTATCCCGGCGCCGCGCCCGGACCTCTCGCCCTACGCGCCGCGCATCATCACCGTCCATGTGGACCCGGATAAGATCGGCGCCATCATCGGCCCCGGCGGCAAGAACATCCGCAAGCTGCAGGACGAGACCAACACCAAGATCGACATCGACGACGACGGCACGGTCTACATCTCCAGCACCGACGGCGACGGCGCGCGCCGCGCCCGCGAGACGATCGAGAGCATGACCGAGACCGTCAAGCTCGGCGCCATCTACACCGGGCGCGTTGTGCGCGTCGAGTCCTTCGGCGCCTTTGTGGAGCTGCTGCCCGGCACCGACGGCATGGTCCACATCTCGCAGCTCGCCTCCGAGCGCATCGAGAGGGTGGAAGACGTGGCCCAGCTGGGCGACGAGCTGACGGTGATGGTGACCGGCATCGACGCCAACGGCAAAGTCCGGCTGAGCCGGCAGGCGGTGCTGGAGGGCTGGACGCTCGAGGAAGCCCAGTCGCGTGACCGCAAGGGCGGCGGCGGGGGCGGTGACCGCGGCGGGCGCGGCGGTGACCGCGGCGGACGCGGCGGCGATCGCGGCGGCCGCGGCGGCGACCGGGGCGGGCGCGGCGGCGATCGCGGCGGCCGGCGCTAAACAAGCCAAGCGTAAGGGCGGGTCTGAGACCCGCCCTTACTTTTTCCACTCAAGCCAGCGCCTGGTCCAGGTCCCGGCACAGATCCTCGGGGTCTTCCAGGCCCACCGACAGCCGGAAGACACCGTCGCCGGCGAAGACGCGATAGGCCTCAACCTGGGCGGCATCCAGGGCGTACGAGTTCGCCAGCAAATCGGCGGTGTCAATGTAGAAGACCAGACTGCGGTGGTGGCCGAGCGAGACGGCGTAATGGATGATCGCCAGCCGCTCGCTCAGGAGGCGGGCTGTGCGGGAGCCAGCGGCGGTCTGAAACGTGACCATGCCCGAGAAATTGCGCATCTGGCGCGCGGCCAGCGCCTGCTGCGGGTGGGAGGGCAGGCCGGGGTAGAAGACGCGCGTCACCTTCGGGTGCGCCTCGAGGAAGCGCGCCACCTGCAGGGCGTTCTCGGCGTGGGCGCGCATCCGCACCGGCAGCGTCGCCAGGCCACGCAAGATCAGCCAGGCGTTGAAGGGGCTGAGGACGCCGCCGAGGTGCACCAGCTCGCGCGCGCGCACCTGAGCCAGAGCGGCGGCCGGCCCGAGCAGCGCGCCGCCCAGCGCATCGCCGTGGCCGCCCAGGTACTTGGTGAGCGAATGCACGACGAAATCGGCGCCCAGCGCCAACGGCCGCGTCGCGACCGGCGTGGCATAGGTTGAGTCGACGGAGAGCCGCGCGCCGGCCGCGTGCGCCAGCTCCGCCACGGCGGCGATATCGGTCAGGCGCAGGATCGGGTTGGCCGGCGTCTCGATGTGGATGAGCTTCGTCTCCGGCGACAGCGCCTCCCGCACCGCCTCCAGGTCGGCGGTGTTGACGCGCGTCACGCGCACCCCCAGGGCCGGCAGGTAGTCCTTCGTCAGTTCGGCCACGCCCATGTAAGCCACATCCGTCATGACGACGTGGTCGCCGGGCCGCAGCAGGTGCAGCATCAGCCCGGCCACGGCGGCCATGCCGCTGCCAAAGGCCACGCCGGCCTCGGCGCCCTCCAGCGCCGCCAGCTTTTGCTCCAACTGCTGGACGGTGGGGTTGGAGTGGCGGGTGTAGACGAACTGCTCCTGATCGCTGCCGGAGGCGAAGGCGGTCTCGCCGTCCACGACAAAGGTGGTGGACATGACCAGGTTGGGCGCGGAGGCCCCGGTGACCGGGTCCGGCGCCTCGCCAGCGTGCACGGCCAGGGTCTGCAATCCGGCCTGGTCCAGACGGCCAGGCGCGTGAGTCGGCGCGGACTTGGTCATGGCTCAGGCCCGCCAGACCTGCTCGGCGTAGGCCGGCAGTTCGCAGCGCAAGGCGCCGTCTTCGCGGTAGCCGAGGGCATAGCCGGCCTGCATGAGCTGGTGGATCTCGCTGGTGCCCTCGTAGATGATGGCGCCGCGCGCGTTCCGCAGATAACGCTCCACGTCGTACTCGTCGCTGTAGCCGTAGGCGCCGTGGATCTGGATCGCCTCGTTGGCGGCCTCAAAGGAGGCGTCCGTGGCGAACCACTTGAGCAGCGAGGTCTCGCGCGTGTTGCGGCGGCCTTGATTCTTGAGCCAGCCGACCTGGTAGTACATCAGCCGGCCCAACTCGTAATCGCGCACCATGCGCGCGATCTTCTGCTGGACGAGCTGGTGCTTGCCGATCTCCTTGCCGAAGGCGCGCCGCGTCTGGGCGTAGCGCACGCTGGCCTCCAGCGCGGCCCGGATCAGGCCGACCGCGCCCGCGCCGACCGTGTAGCGGCCGTTGTCCAGGCAGGCCATGGCAATCTTGAAGCCCTCGCCCTCCTCGCCCAGGCGGTTTTCGGCCGGCACGCGCACGTCCTGGCAGTTGACCCAGCCGGTGGAGCCGGCCCGCACGCCCAGTTTGCCGTGCAGGTCGCCGCGCGTCACGCCTGGCCGGTCGGTCTCGACGATGAAAGCCGAGAGCTGGTCGTGCGGGTCCGGCCGCTCCGGATTGGTGCGCGCCACCCATAGGATGTGGTGGGCCTTGCTGGCCAGGCTGATCCACATCTTCTCGCCGTTGATCACGTAGTCGCCGCCGTCCCGGCGGGCGGTGGAGGCCAGGTTGGCCACATCGCTGCCCACGCCGGGCTCGGTCAGCCCGAACATCGCGTACTTCTCGCCGCGCGCCTGCGGAGTCAGGAAGCGCTGCTTCTGGGCCTCCGTGCCCCACTGCAGCAGGGCCAGGCTGTTCAGCCCGACGTGCACCGACAGGACCACGCGCAGGCTGGTGTCCATGGCCTCCAGTTCCTCGCACACCAGGCCGAGCGTCAGGTAATCAAAGCCCTGGCCGCCGTACTTCTCCGGCAGGCAGATGCCCAGGATCCCCAGCTCCGCCAGGCGCGGCAAAAAGCTGGGCGGCATGGTCTGGTCGCGGTCGGCGTCCTTGATCAGCGGCGCC
The DNA here is from genome assembly GCA_937952305.1 of uncultured Anaerolineales bacterium. Classification (GTDB taxonomy): domain Bacteria; phylum Chloroflexota; class Anaerolineae; order Anaerolineales; family UBA6663; genus SpSt-583. Next base: position 10,140 of record CALFZO010000024.1, read on the forward strand.
ACCTCCTTCTGGCAGAAGTCCCGCACCATTTTTTGCACGCGCAGATGTTCGTCGGACAGGCTGAAGTCCATGGCTCTCCTCGCCGCAGGGGGATGGCGGGTACGCTAACACACCCAGCAGGCAGCGTCAAGAAATCCCGCCGCAACCCGTCGTGTATAATCGTCGCGGGCCAGTGTTCAGCCGGCCCGCCACCGTCTCATGAGTGACAATCTGCCCCCGTCGGAGAAGACGATCTCGCCGCGCTGGAGCACGCCCACCAAGTTCCTGATCTCGCTGGCCGTCATCGCGCTGCTGGGCGGCCTGCTGGTGCAGTTCAGCAACCTGGCCGGCCCGGTCATCTTCTGCCTGATCCTCACCTATCTGCTCAGCCCGCTGGCCCAGGCCCTGCATACGCGCTTCCATCTGGCGTGGGGCGCCGCCGTCAACCTCACCTACGCGTCACTGGTCCTGACTCTGATCGGGACCCTGACGGTGGCCGGCATCGCCATCGAGCAGCAGATCGTCGGCCTGTACAACACCGTGCTGGAGATCAGCGGCGACCTGCCCGCTTTCCTGGAGCCGTATCTGCGCCAGAACTGGGCCATCGGCCCGTTCACGTTCACGCTCGCCAACCTGGACCTGCAGCCGCTGTACGACCAGCTGGCCTCGGCCATTCAGCCGGCGCTGAGCCAGACCGGCAGCCTGGTGGGTTCCATCGCCTCGGGCACCGTCACCTTCTTCGGCTGGTTCTTCCTGATCCTGCTGGTCTCGTATTACCTGATGCACGACGCCCAGCGCCTGATGCCGGCCGCCCAGCGCCTGGCCCCGGCCGGCTATGGCTACGATCTGCGGCGCCTGACGGAGGAGCTGGCGCCGATCTGGAACGCCTACCTGCGCGGCCAGGTGATGCTGGCCCTGATCATCGGCCTGATGGTCGGCGTGACCATGACGGCCATGGGCGTGCGCTACGGGCCGGTGCTCGGCCTGATGGCGGTCGTGACCGAGTTCATCCCCTACATCGGCCCGACTCTGGCGGCGGTGACGGGCGCGCTCATCGGCCTGTTTCAGGGCGGCAACTGGCTGGGGCTCAACCCGGTCATCTACGCGCTGGTGATCGTGGCCGCCTACGCGCTGCTGCAGCAGATCCAGGGCAACCTGTTCTACCCGCGCATCATGGGCCAGAGCCTGGGCCTGCACCCGGCCGTCATCCTGTTCGGCGCCATCGTCATGGCGCAGCTGCTGGGGTTTGTCGGCCTGCTGCTGGCGGCCCCGCTGCTGGCCACGATCAAGCTGTTCGGACGCTACGTCTACTGCAAACTTTTCGACCTGGATCCGTGGGCGCTGACGCCGCCGCGTGAGCCGGCGCTGCCGCCCCAACCGCCCTCCCCCAACTGGCTGACACGCCTGCTGCGGCAGGCCGCCGCCGCCGCCGACAAGAAGTCGAACGGCGCGGACGAGACCACCGACCAGACCACCGCCCAGACCCCGCCGGCGCAGGATCGTTAGCGCCGCGTCCGCCTATGCCGCCCCATTTTCGGTTCATCACGCAGGCCGATCGCGCCGCAGTGGCGGATATCTGCGCCACCGTCTGGGACGGGAACGACTATCTGCCGGAGGCCTTCGACGAGTGGGTGGCGGCGCCGCGCGGCACGGCCTGGTTCGTGGGCGCCGAGGTCGATGGGCGCCTGGCCGGCCTGGGGCGGCTTGTCCGCTTCGCGCCGGGCGAGTACTGGCTGGAGGGGATGCGCGTCCATCCAGATTTCCGCCGGCGCGGGCTGGCGGCCGCGCTGCACGCTCACCTCATTGAGGTGTGGGAGCAGGCCCGCGAACCGGGTACGCTGCGGCTGGTGACGCACTGCCGCAATGACGCCATGCTGGCACTGTGCGCGCGCACCGGCTTTCGGCGCCTGGGCGAGTTCACGTTCGCGGCGGCGGCGGCCGAAGCCGGCCCGCACGCGTTCACGCCGCTGGCGGCTGCCGACGCGGCTTGGGCGCATGAGCTTATCGCGCGGACGGAGTTGTATGCCGAGCAGCACGGGCTGTGTGACCAGGACTGGAAGTGGCAGGCGTTGACGCCGGAGTTCCTGGCCGGGCGGCTGGCGGCCGGCGAAGGCTACCGCTGGCGCCACGATCAAGGTGTGCTGCTAGCCGCCGTTGACCTAGACGATGAGTCGGACGAGCCGACGTTGTTCCTGCGTTTCCCGGCCGCGGCCGCCCAGCGCACCGACTTTCTTCGCGACACGCGCGCCCTCGCGGCCGCGCTCGGCCGGCGTCAGGTCCGCTGGGCACTGCCCGCCCGCGCCGACCTGCTGGCGGAGCTGCTCCAGGCCGGGTTCCGGCGCAGCTGGGCGGACACGGAGGTCTGTTTTGAGCGGCAGCGCTGACGCCCCGCGCATCGCGTTCTCTTACGCCGTCTTCTGGACGAAGCAGGCGCGCCAGTGGGACACCGCCCGCCAGACCGCGGTGCTGCACGCGGTGCGCGCCGTCCTGCGCCAGCCGGATTTTGAGCCGAACGATTACGCGCGCCGCTACTCTGTGCCGGGCCTGGACGACGAAGCGCCGGCCGGCGCGCGCGCCCACGCCGGCGCCAGTCTGGCGGCGCTGGCACAAGTCCTGGCGGCGCTCCTCGGCCAAGCCGCCCAACTCGATCAAGCCTAGACCCTCATCAGGAGAGAAGCTATGTCTGCGCATTCCCACGACGAGAGCGAAGCCAAGATGACGACGCTGTCCGAGACCGATCACTTCATGATCTACACGCTGGAGGACCCGGAGGGCGAGCTCACCTACAACCTCGAGCTCGGCAACGTCACCCTGCACTTCTTCCGCGAGGAATGGGACGAGTTCGTGCGGCTGGTGCGGGCGGCCACCAAGAAGTAACCCCGCCGGGCCGGCGCATGTTCGCCAAGCATCTGCCGCCGAGCGCCGGGCGGCCGCGCGTGTTGGCCCTCGACGCCGCTTCAGCGGACGGGTTGCCGCCGGATGTGGCCGTGGTGCGCGACCTGGCCGCACCCGGTCTGTTCGACGCCATCGTCGGGTGGAGCGGCGCCGCCGACCTGGCGGACTGTCTGCAGCGCTTGCGGCCCGGCGGCCGCCTGATCCTGGCCGCGCCGGCCGCGCCCGAAACCGCGCCGGAAGAGGCGGGCGCCGCGCTGCTGGCGGCCCTGGCCGAGGCTGGCTACATCCATTGCTTGGTGGAGCCGCAGGCCGCCGGGAGCCTGTATCGCGGCGAACGACCGCCGCCGGGCACGCCGCTGGAACGCGTGCGCGCCGCCGCCAACACTGAAACGGCTGGCGCGGCCGGGCCGTACCTTTTCCTGCTCGTCCAACAATCCCCGAACAAACCCGCCTGGCGGCTGGAGCCGGGCGAGACGCTCACCTGGCGGGCCGCCACCCTCGTGGACCCGGGCACAGGCCAGCCCGTCCTGGCCGCCTTCACCTCATTGGTAAAGGCCGTGGCCTTCCTGCAGCCGGCCGTGCTGGCCGGTTTCCTGAGCGGCGTCAACAAGGTCGGCCAGTTCCCGTCCACAGCGGCCTGGGATCTGCCGGTGCTCGTCAACCCGCGCTTCGAAGACTGGCGCACCGCGCGCCTGGGTCCGTGGCACTCCGTTGATCCGCGGGCCGCCGTGACAGGCGGGGAGTGATGGACCTCGCCCGGCTGGCCCAACTGCGCGGCCCCACCGGCCAGGCCGCGCTGGCGGCGGCGGCTGAACTATCCCCCTCCGACGAGACCTTCCTGCCCGACCTGGCGCGGCTACAGAAGCGCTTCGACCCGGCGTTGGCCAAGGCCGCCCTGGAGACCGCGCTCCTGCGCCAGAAGGCCCGCCTCAAATTCACGCGCGCCGAGCACATGTACTTTACGCGCGAGGCCCTGGAACAGGCCTCCGCCGAGATCATCGCCCATTACCGCGCCGCGCGCTTCCTGGGCCGGGGCCGGGTGGCGGACCTGGGCTGCGGGATCGGCGGCGACGCCATCGGTCTGAGCGCGGTGGCCGCCGTGACCCTGCTGGAACGCGATCCGCTGCGCCTGGCCCTGGCGCAGGCCAACCTGGCCGCCTACGGCCGCGCGGCGGACGTCCTGAACCAGGACCTGGCGGCCGCGCCGCTGCCCGCCGCCGACGGCCTGTGGTTCGATCCGGCGCGCCGCTCCGCCGGCCGGCGCCGCTTCTCAGTCCGGGACTATGAACCGCCGCTGGGGATCGTGTCTGGCTGGCGGGCGCGCACGCCCGCCCTGGGCGTGAAGCTCTCGCCGGGCGTAGACCTGGCCGAGCTGGCGGAGTTCCTGGCGCCGCCCGCGCTGGCGGCCGAGCTGGAGTTCATCTCGCTCCACGGTGAGCTGAAGGAGGCCGTGCTGTGGTTCGGGCCGCTGCGCACCGCCGCGCGCCGCGCCACCCGGCTGCCCGGCCCGCACACCCTCATCGCGGACCCGGACGCCGCGCAGCGGCTGGGGCCGCCGGCCAACTATCTGTATGAGCCGGACCCGGCCATCCTGCGCGCCGGGCTGGTGACGACCCTGGCCGCGCAGCTGGCGGCGCATCAGCTGGACGCCGACATCGCCTACCTGGCCGCGGACGCGCTGACGCCCACGCCGTGGGCGCGCGCTTACGCCATCTTCGACGCGTTTCCATTTCAGTTGAAGCGGCTGCGGGAGTATCTGCGCGCGCGCGGCATCGGCCGCCTGACCGTCAAGAAGCGCGGCTCGCCGCTCGAGCCGGAGGCCCTCATCCGCCAGCTAAAGCTGACCGGGGAGGCGAGCGGCCTGATCTTCCTGACGCACGTCGCCGGCCGGCCGTACGTGCTGGTGGGCCGGGAGGCCGCCCTCAGCGCGGCAGACGCGCCGGCGTGACGCCTTGCGGCGCGCGTTCGGCCGGCACCACGCCCGGCCCGAGCGGCTCCGGGATCAGCAGCAGCTGCCCGTCGCGGATCACATCGCTTTCAGCCAGGCCGTTGAAATACTGGATGACGTCCATGCGGGCGCCGTCGCGATAATACGCCTTGGCCAGGCGCCAGAGCGTGTCGGTCGGCCGCACCACATGGGTGACCAGGCGCTGGCCCCAGGTGCCCAGCGCGATGACGGCGTCGCTCAGCACCCGCGGCTGACTCAGGTCGGGCTGCGGCCGGCCCTCCAGCGCGGCCTTGGCACGGATGCGCCGCAGCACGTCCGCGCCGACGCGCACGCGCGTCTGCGGGTCGAGCGTCCGCACCGAGATCAGGACGGCGTTATCGGGGTTGCAGTTGCCGGCCGCATCGCAGTCCAGGTGCGCGCTGCCCCAAGCCTGCTGCCAGACCGCGTGCGGCCACTTGCGGTAGGCGCCCTCGCCGCGCCGCGGGCCCATCCAGAGCGGGTCATGGACGATGACGTGCCCGTCGTCGTAGCCGACGACCAGGACGAAGTGTGGGCCCTGGAACAGGCTTTGAGTCGACACGCCCGGCCGCACCGCCGCGAAGACGCCGTAATGCACCAGCGCGATCATCGGCCGGCCGAGGTCCAGCATGGCGCGCAGCTGGCCGAGGCTGTAATCCTTGCGGAACTCCAGCGGCGCGCCGTAGCTCTCGGCCACGCGCACCAGCTGCGCCATGGAGATGTAGCCATCCGGCGGGGCGCCCGTGCGCTGGAAGACGGCGTCGGTGGTCAGGGCCCGGCCGAAGGCGTTCAGCAGCATCGCCAGGCAGGCCGGCCCGCAGTCGTTGCGCGAGGCGCTGGCGTCCGGGTCGAGCTGGCTTTTGTACTCGATCGTCAAGAGCGTGCCCATCGCGGCTCCCGCCGGCGGCGCAGCGGAGGGCGCGCCGGCCGCGCCATTATAGCCCGGCCTGGGTTTGCGCCGCGCTAGGCGCGGTGCTATCATGCACGCGCATCTTGGAGGGCGGAGGGTCAACGTGTTCGCATCGATTCAGCGGGGCTTCAGCTTCCTGGGACAAGCGCTAGACATGGCCCGCCGCGACGGCGACCTGATCAAGCCGTCGCTGTACGGCATGGTCATTGGCGGGATCGTCTCCATCATCGGCGCCATCCCGATCATCGCCGCCGCCATCCTGGTGGGCGGCTCGGATTTCGGCAACTGGATCGTCGGCGCGCTGGGCGCGGTCCTGGTCTTCGTGCAGTACGCCATCGCCTATGTCTTCTCCGGCATGACGGCCTACCTGATCTACGGCTACCTGGCCGAGGGCGACGGGCGCATGGACAAGGCCTGGGACGTCATCCGCCGAGACTGGCTGGATATCCTCAGCCTGGCCGGCGCCTCCACGCTGGTCAAGCTGGTGGAGGGGTTCCTGCGCGGGCGCGGCCGGCGCCGCAACCCGCTCGGCGAACTGTTCGCCAACATCCTCAACACCGTCTGGACCACCGGCACCTACTTCATCCTGCCGGCGATGGTGATTGAAGACCTCAACCTGGCGCAGGGCGTCAAGCGCGCCACCGACATCATCCGCAAGAACCTGCTGCTGGTGGCCGTGACCGAGATCGGCGTGGGGACCGTGGTCGGCCTGATCGGCGGCCTGCTGGGCTTCATCGCCGTGCTGCTGGGCGTCGGCCTGTTCGTGGCCTTCGCGGCCACGGCCAGCGAGACGAACGTGATCCCGCTGGTGATCGGCGGCCTGCTGGCGGCCCTGGTGGCCGGCGGTCTGCTCGCCATCATCAGCGCCTTCTCGTCCTACGTCACCACCGCCTACCACACCTGCATGTTCCTGTGGGCCCGCGACGCCGAGCGCGCCGTGGCCGAGGGACAGAGCGCGCAGTCCGTCACGGCCCCGGCCCCGGTGGCCGCTGTCCTGGGTATGTCGAGCCGGTAGACCGTTTCACTGAAAGGAACCGCGATGCGCCAAGAAATCCTCGCCTGGACCGAAGTCGACCGGTTGATCGACGCGTTGCTGCCCCAGTTCCGCGGCCACTTCGACGCCATGATCATGATCACGCGCGGCGGGCTGGTGCCGGGCGGCATGCTGTGCGAGGCGCTCGATATCCAGGTGGTGTTGACGGCGGCCGTGGACTTCCCCAGCGAACTGCAGCAGGGCGGACAGGCCGCCAAGCTGATGGTCTGGCCGAACTTCCTGCAATTCCCGGACGATCACCTGCTGGCCGACCGGCGTGTGCTGGTGGTGGACGACGTGTGGGGCAGCGGCCGCACGATCACGGCCGTCAAGAACCGCGTGGAGGCGGCCGGCGGCACGCCGGAGCTGTGCGTGCTGCACTACAACCCCAAGCGCTCGCTCTTCACCAAGAGCCTGCCCACCTACTACGCCGCCTTCACCGACGCCTACATCGTCTACCCGTGGGAGATCGACCGCGGCGGGCCGGAAGGCGTGCCCGCCAACATGCCCAAGAGCAACGTCGGCTGAGCGGCCCGGATCTATGGCGAAGACGCAGCCCGGCGGCCATCTGGCCGCCGGGGCGTTTAATCGATCAGGCGATGGCCGGCCGCCGTCAGCGCTGTCAGCGCCGCCGCCAGCCGATCGGCTTTCACCAGCACGTAGTCGGTGTCATAGGTCGACACGGCGAATACGCTGACGCCGGCCTGGCCCAGCGGCACCACCAACGCCGCCAGGATGCCGGTCAGCCCGAAATCCAGCGGGCCCTGCACCTGCAGCAGGCGCCAGCCCCGCTCCGCCGGGACGTCCGCCGGCGCCAGCGCCTCCGGGCAGACCACGGAGAGCTCGTCGGCCGTGCGCGTCACCGCGCACCAGCTGCCGGCCAGCGCCCACGCCGGCATCGGCGCGCCAGCCGGCAGACGGCACACCGCCAGGACCTCCGGCAACATGCGCAAATCCAGCTTTGGATCACTCATCGTATTCTTCCATGTAGTTTGATACAATCCTACCCATCTTACTGGTATTTCAACGTACAGTGGAAGGGAGCGCCACCATGAACCTGTCGCTTGTGCGCGCGGCCATCGCCGTGCTGACGCTCGCCACGGCCGGCATCCATTTCGCCCTGGTGCCGCCGATGGCGCAGGTTTTGGGCGCTGGCGCCACGGTGCCGTTCATCCTCAACGGGCTCGGCTACCTGACGCTCCTGGCGGCGCTGTGGCTCAAACCGGGGTTCCTGGCCGGGCGTGAGCGGCTCTTCCATTATGCCTTCATGGCTTTCACGGCCGTCACCATTGTGGCCTATTTTGCCGTCAACGGCGCCGCCTCTTTCAGCAACCCGGTCGGCCTGGTGGACAAGGTCATCGAAGTGGTGCTGATCGCGGCGCTCTGGCAGCACCTGCGGCTGACGGCCAAGTGACTCGCGAGTGAGTTCGATGGACGACGACCTTTCAGTGCAACGCATGGCCTGCGCGCGGATCCCGACCGCGGAGGGCGAGTTCCAGCTGTGTCTGTACCACAACAACCGCGATGACAAGGAACACCTGACGCTGGTGATGGGCGAACCGACCGGCGCCGCCGAGGTGCTGGTGCGCGTCCACTCTGAGTGCTTCACCGGCGACGTGCTCGGCTCGCAGCGCTGCGACTGCGGCGAGCAGCTCCACCGCGCCATGCGCCTGATCGCCGAGGCCGGCGCCGGCCTGATCATCTACCTGCGCCAGGAGGGCCGCGGCATCGGCCTGCTGAACAAGCTGCACGCCTACAACCTGCAGGACCAGGGCTACGATACCGTGGACGCCAACCTGCGCCTGGGCCACCAGGCCGACGAGCGCGACTACACGGTGGCCGCCCTCATCCTCCAGGACTGGGGTATCCGCTCCATCCGGCTCCTGACCAACAACCCGTCCAAGATCGAGAGCCTGCGCCAGCTCGGCATCGACGTCACCGCCCGCGTCCCGCTGCAGTCCAGCGTCACGCCCGACAACGCCGAATACCTGCGCACCAAGGTCGCGCGCATGCGCCACCTGCTGACGCTGCCGTAACGCCCCTCGGCCTGGCCGCCGGCCGCGCCCCGCCCCATGCCCCCTGCCCGGCCCGCCGTCACCGTCACCTACGCCCAAAGCCTGGACGGCTGCCTGGCCGCGGCGCCCGGCCGGCCGCTGACCCTGAGCGGCCCGGAGGCGCTGCGCTACACGCACCAACTCCGCGCCGCCCACGCCGCCATCCTGGTGGGCCTGGGCACCGTCCTGGCCGACAACCCGCGCCTCACCGTCCGCCACGCCGCCGGCCCCAACCCGCAGCCGATCCTCCTGGACAGCCAATTGCGCTGCCCGCCGGACGCGGCCCTGCTGCAACACCCGACCCATACTCTGTGGATTGCGGCCCGCGCCGACGCGCCCACTGAGCGCCGCGCCGCGCTGGAGTCCGCCGGCGCCCGCGTGCTGGCGCTGCCAGCCGAGGCCGACGGGCGTGTGGACCTGGGCGCGCTGCTGGACGCGCTGGGCGCGGCCGGCCTGACCACGCTGATGGTGGAGGGCGGCGCCCGCGTCATCACGGCCTTCCTGAAACAGCGCCTGGCACAGCGTCTGATCGTCACCGTGGCGCCGCGCCTGGTCGGCGGCGTGCCGGCTGTGGCCGCGCCGCTGGACCTGGCCCTGCGCGACGTACAATATCGGAGGCTGGGGCAGGACCTGATCGTCGAGGCCCAGCTGCCGGCCGTACCCTGAGACATGCGCTTTCAATCGCTCTGGTTCACCGCCCCCTTCCAGGTCGAAGTCCGCGAGACGGACTTGCCGCCGTTGGCCGCGGGCCAGGTCCTGGTCCAGACGCTGTGCTCGGCCATCAGCCCCGGCACGGAGATGCTCGTCTACCGCGGCCAGTTCCCGTCCGGCCTGGCCGTGGACGCCACCCTCGGCGCGCTGGCCGGCGCTTTCAGCTACCCGCTGCGCTACGGCTACGCCGCCGTCGGCCGCGTGACCGAGCTGGGGCCGGGCGTGGCCCCGGAGTGGGCCGGCCGCCTGGTCTTTGCCTTCCAGCCGCACGCCAGCGCCTTCGTGGCCGCGCCCGCCGAGCTGTTCCCGGTGCCCGCCGGCCTGGCGCCCGAAGACGCGGTGCTGCTGCCGAACATGGAGACCGCCGTCAACTTCCTGCTGGACGGTGCGCCCCTCCTCGGCGAGCGCGTGGCCGTGCTGGGCCAGGGCATCGTCGGCCTGCTGACCACGGCGCTGCTGGCGCGTTTCCCGCTGGCGGCGCTGGCCACGGCCGACCGCTTCCCGCTCCGGCGCGCCGCCGCGCTGGAACTGGGCGCGCCCGCCAGCCTGGACCCTGCGGCTGAGGACGCCGGCGCGCAACTGCGCCAGGCGTTGGGGGCCGCCACCGACGCCGACGGCGCCGACCTGGTCTACGAGTTGAGCGGCGCGCCGGCCGCGCTCGACCTGGCCATCGCCGTGGCCGGCTTCGCAGGCCGCATCGTGGTTGGTTCCTGGTACGGCCAGAAACGCCACGCCGTGGACCTGGGCGGCCGCTTCCATCGCGGCCGGCTGCGCCTGATCAGCAGCCAGGTGAGCACGCTGACGCCGGAATTGCAGGCGCGCTGGACCAAGGCCCGGCGGCTGGCCGTGGCCTGGCAGCAGTTGGCCGCGCTCCGGCCGGCGCGCCTGATTACGCACCGGTTTCCCCTCAGCGAGGCCGCGGCGGCGTACGCGCTCGTCGACCAGCGCCCCGCTGAAGCCATCCAGATCCTTCTTCAACTTTAACCCCCAGAGCCCTATGACCCAGACACCTCCCGCTTACACCGTCGCCGTCCAGCGCACCTTCGTCGCCCAGCACTACCTCGTCGGCGGCGACTGGGGCGCCGAGAACCAGAAGCACTCGCACCACTACACGCTTGAGGTCCAACTAGACGGTGACCGGCTGGACCGGCACGGCTACCTGGTGGACATCGTGGACATCGAGCGCCACCTGAACGCGCTGGTGGACGAGTACCGCGACCAGACTCTCAACGACCGGCCCGAGTTCGCCGGGCTCAACCCGAGCATCGAGCACTTCGCGCGCCTGCTCTGCCAGCGCCTGGTCGCGCGCATCCAGGCGGACACGCTGACGGCCGTCGTCGTCAAGCTGTGGGAGAACGAGATCGCCTGGGCGGCCTACCGGCTGCCTCTGCGCGACTGAGCGCCCGTGCGCGTCGGCCTGCTGATCTACGGCTCGCTGGACACGGTCTCCGGCGGCTACCTGTATGACCGCCAGCTCGTCCGCCACCTGCGCGCGCACGGCGACGCGGTGGAGGTCATCAGCCTGCCCTGGCGCGACTACGGCCGACATCTGCTGGACAACTTCGCCGCTGACCTGCGCGGCCGGCTGCGGCGCGGCGGCTGGGACGTGCTCATCCAGGATGAGCTCAACCATCCCTCGCTGTTCCTGCTCAACCAACAGCGGCGCGCGCCCTACCCGACGGTCACGCTCGTCCACCATCTGCGCTGCAGCGAAGCGCGGCCGGCCTGGCAGAACGCGGGCTACCGGCTGGTGGAGCGCGCCTACCTCAACCACGTCGACGGCTTCATCTACAACAGCCGCACCACCCAGACCGTGGTGCGCGGCCTGCTGACTGACCGCCGTGCCCGGAGCGCGCCGGATGTCGTGGCCTACCCGGCCGCCGACCACGCCGCGCCCGCCCTGGCCCCCGGCGTCATCGAACGGCGCGCCGCCGAGCCCGGGCCGCTGCGCGTGCTCTTCCTCGGCAACGTCATCGCGCGCAAAGGCCTGCACACATTGCTGCAGGCGTTGGCACGCGTGCGCGGCGACTGGCGCCTGACCGTGGTTGGGGCCCTGGACAGCGCCCCGGCCTACGCGCGGGCCATGCGCGCGCTGGCCGCCAACCTGAGGCTGGCTGGCCGCGTCGAGTGGACCGGCCGCCTGAGCGACGCGGCCGCGGCCGAGCAATTGGCGAGCCACCACGTGTTGGCCGTGCCCTCGTCTTACGAAGGCTTCGGCATCGTCTACCTGGAAGCCATGGCCCACGGCCTGCCCGTGCTGGCCACCACCGCCGGCGCCGCGCCGGAGCTGATCACGCCGGGCCAGGACGGCGCGCTGGTGCCGCCGGACGAGGCCGAGGCGCTGGCCGCCGCGATGCAGGCGTATGTGGACGACCGCGCGCGGGTGGCCGCCCACGGCCGGGCGGCGCGCGCCCGTTACGAGCGCCACCCCACCTGGGCCGCCAGCCTGGCCGGCGTCCGCGCCTTTCTCCAGCACCAGATTTCCAACGCGCGCGGCGCGGCGGCGGCCGGACGATGACTGTATAATCGCGCTGACCGCCTCCTCCAGGACCGCGCGGCGGGGCGGATCTTTCTGACGAGGCCCCCATGTCCAAAACCGATTGGATCGCCGCCGAGCTTGCCGCCCTCAAAGACCAGGGCTTGTACAACACCATCCGCACCATCGCCAGCCCGCAAGGCGCCTGGCTGGTGGTCGACGGCCGGCGGGTGCTCAACTTCTGCTCCAACAATTACCTGGGGCTGGCCAACCACCCGCGCCTGCGCGCGGCGGCGGCGGCGGCCATTGAGAAGTACGGCGTGGGGCCGGCGGCCGTGCGCTCCATCGCTGGGACGCTGGACCTGCACGGCGAGCTGGAGCGGCGCCTGGCCGCCTTTAAGGGCGTGGCAGCCGCCCTCACCTTCCAATCCGGCTTCAACGCCAACCTGGCCGTCGTCCCGGCCCTGGTCGGCAAAGACGACGTCATCTTCTCAGACCGCCTCAACCACGCCTCCATCATCGACGGCTGCCGGCTGTCCGGCGCCAAGATCGTGGCCTACGACCACAACTCGCCCGAGCACCTGCGCGCCTGCATCGCGGCCGAGCGCGCCGACGGGGTGCTGGCCAAGCCGGGCGCCGACGGCCGGCCGCGGCGCGCCCTGATCATCACCGATGGCGTCTTCAGCATGGACGGCGACATCGCGCCGCTGCCTGAACTCTCGGCCGTGGCCCGCGACGAGGCCATGCTGCTGATGGTGGACGACGCCCACGGCGAGGGCGTGCTGGGGCGCGGCGGGCGCGGCATCGTCGACCACTTTGGCCTGCACGGCCAGGTGGACATCGAGGTCGGCACGCTCTCCAAGGCCTTCGGGGTGGTGGGCGGCGTGGTGGCCGGCCAGGCCGTCATCGTCGAATGGCTGCGCCAGCGCGCCCGGCCGTTCCTGTTCTCGTCGGCCATGCCCGCGCCGGACGCCGCCGCCTGCCTGGCGGCCCTGGACCTGCTGGAAGCCTCGACCGAGCTGGTGGACCGGCTGTGGGATAACGCCCGGTACTTCAAAGCCGAGATGCAGCGGCTGGGCTTCGACACCGGCGTCAGCGCCACCCCGATCACGCCCGTGATGCTGGGCGAGGCGCCGCGCGCCCAGCAGTTCAGCCGGCAGTTGTTCGAGCGCGGCGTCTTCGCCATGGCCATCGGCTTCCCGACCGTGCCGCGCGGCAAGGCGCGCCTCCGCGTGATGATCTCGGCCGCCCATGAACGCGCCGACCTGGACCAGGGCCTGGCGGCCTTTGCCGCCGTCGGCCGCGAACTCGGCGTCATCTGACCCGCCGCGCACGAGGACCCGCCATGACCACCCTCTCCGACCTGCAAGAACAGCTCAAGTGGAAGACGCGCGCCGTCAACCTGATCCTGGCCATCGACCGCATCCGCGACCAGGCCACCGACGAGCGCGAGCTGCTCTCGGCCATCCTGTCGGCCCTGGCCGACGGCGTGGAGGCCGAACTGGCGCTGATGAGCCTGCGCGATGACGACACCGGCGAGGTGCAGCTGCGGGCCGTGCTGGACCGGGCCACGCTGTACGACGCCGACAGCGCCGCCGAACTGCGCGCCCTGGCCGCCCGGGCGGCCGAGCTGCCCAACGCCGACTTCGTTCACACCAGCCTGACCTTGCGCGGCCGGCGCGTGGCCTTCGGCCTGGCCCTGCCGCTGCGCCTCGGCGCCGAGAGCCTGGGCGCGCTGCTGCTGCTCAACGCCGACCGGCCTTTCAATGGCGGCGAGCACGACCTGGTCACCAAGGCCATCACCCAGATCGACTCGGCCGTCGAGCACATGCGCACGCTGCGCCAGCTGCGCTGGCAGACCACCAAGCTGGAGACGATCTTCCGCATCGACCGCATCCGCGACCGCCAGCTCGATTTCCAGGCCATGCTCAACAGCGTCCTGGCCGAGGTCTGCCAGGCCATCGAGGCCGAAAGCGGCTTCTTGATGCTCTACGACCGGGCCGGCACCGAGCTGGAGCTGCGCGCCGACACCGACCATGACCTGCTCTCGGCCGGCGACGCCTTCCCGCTCGTGCGGGCCGCCTCCGAGGAAGCTGTCCGCAGCGCCAAGCTGGTGCGCAAGGCCTTCGAGGCCGGCCCGCTGCGCGCCATGGTCGGGATGCCGCTCATCTTGCAGGACCGCCTGATTGGCGTGCTGGGCGTGGTCAACCGCAAAGGCCGCCCGGCCTTCACGCGCATGGACGCCGACATGCTCCAGGCCATCGGCAGCCAGATCGACACCGCCATCTTTGAAAGCCTGGAGACCCAGAAACTGCGCAGCGCCTTCGGCAAGAGCGTCGGCCCGCAGGTGATGGACCGGCTGCTGTCCATCTCCGACCGCGATCTGCTCAACAGCGAGCGCATCCAGGTGACCACGCTCTTCTCGGACATCCGCGGTTTCACCAACATGTCCGAGAAGATCTCGCCGGAGCTGCTTCAGGCCGTGCTCAACGACCACCTCTCGGCTCTGACCGACCTGGTGCTGGCCTACGAAGGCACGCTGGACAAGTACATCGGCGACTGCGTGATGTGCTTCTTCAACGCCCCGGAGCGCCAGGTGGACCACGCCCTGCGCGCGGTGCGGCTGGCCCTGGAGATGCAGGCCGCCCACCGCCAGGTGATGGCGCGCTGGGCCGGCCAGCTGCCCCTGCCGCCGATCGGCATCGGCATCAGCACCGGCGACACGATGATGGGCAACTTCGGCTCCGAGAAGCGGCTGGAGTACACGGCCATCGGCGCCGACGTCAACCTGGCCTCGCGGCTGTGCGGGGCAGCCGAAGGCGATCAGACTCTGATCAGCGCCGCCACTTATGCCCTGGTGCGTGACTTCATCGTCGCCGACGAGGTCCACGGCCTGCACCTGAAGGGCATCGAGGGCGATGTCAGCGCCTGGAACGTGCGCGCCTTGCGGTGACCGCAGTCACCGTGGTCGCCGCTGTCTGCGATCATCCACGGGAGGCTCTATGACAATCAAGCTCACCTGGTACGGACACGCCGCGATGCTGCTGGAGGCCGGCGGCGCCCGGCTGCTGGTGGACCCCTTTTTCACGGGCAACCCGGCCGCGCCGCTGTCCGCCGACGCCGTCCAGGCCGATTACATCCTGATCTCGCACGGCCACGGCGACCACGTCGGTGACGCCATCGCCATCGCTCAGCGCACCGGCGCCACGGTGATCGCCAACTTCGAGGTCTGCAATTGGATCACGGGCCAGGGGGTGGCCAAGACGCATGCCCAGCACCTGGGCGGCGGGTTTCACCACCCCTTCGGCTACCTCAAGCTCACGCTGGCCCTGCACGGCTCCGGCCTGCCGGACGGCTCCTACGGCGGCAATCCGTGCGGTTTCCTGCTCACGGCCGAAGGCAAGAAGGTCTACCTGGCCTGCGACACCGGCCTGTTCGGCGACATGCGCCTGATCGGCGAGGAAGGGCTGGACCTGGCCGTGCTGCCCATCGGCGACAACTTCACGATGGGCCCGGACGACGCCCTGCGCGCGGCCAAGCTGCTGCAAGCCCGGCACCTCATCCCCGTGCACTACAACACCTGGGGCCTGATCGCCCAGGATGGCTCCGCCTGGGCTCAGCGCGTGGAGGCCGAGACGCCTTCCAAGGTGCGCGTGCTCAAGCCCGGCGAGAGCTTCAGCCTGTAGCGCCCAGCTTCCGACCGCAAGCGGGCGCCGCGCGGCGCCCGCTTTTTTGTTGGGTCGGCCTCGGCCCAAAGCCGGATGGCGGAACCGGCGGCGTCGCCTACAATCAACCCGCTGTCTTATCAGGATTTTGCCCGTCACCCTATGAAAACAACAGCTCGTCTCTGGCCCGTCCTCGCCCTGCTCCTGGCCGCCTGCTCCCTGCCCGCGCCCGCGCCCACCTACACGGCGCCGCCCCCAGCCACCACCACCGCGCCGCCGACCGAGACGGCTACGTTGGCGCCGCCCACGGCCACGGCTGAGCCCACGGCCACCGTCGCGCCGACCGACACGCCAACGCCGGCCGGGCCGCAGTTCCTGGCCTATGTCCGCGAGGGCGAACTGCTGGTGACCGACGTCAGCGGCGGGATCGCCGGCGGGACCACGCAGTACACGCTGGCCGGCGTGGACGATCTCGTCATCGACCTGGCCTGGTCGCCGTCGGGCGAGTTCCTGGCCTACGTCGCGCTGGCCCTGGGCGAGCCGCACCTGTTCGTCGTCTACGCTGTGGGCGCCGGCACGCCCGTGGACTTCGGCCTCGGCTACAACCCAGTCTGGTCCCCGGACAGCACCCAGATCGCCTACGAACAGGCCGGCAACCTCTGGCTCACGCCCAGCGACGCCCCAGCCCCGCGCCAGCTCACCACTCAGGACAATTGGGCCTGGGGCCGGTCGGCCTTCACCCCGGATGGCCGCGCCTTGCTGGTGACCGAGACCTCGCGCGACTTCATGGGCGCGCAGGGCAACACGGCCTTTCTGCTTAAACAGTTGGCCCTGGACGGGAGCGGCACGCTCACGGCGTTGCCAGCGGCCGAGAGCTTCGACGGCGGCCGGCTGCCCTACAACCTGGCCTATTCGCCGGCCGGCGACCTGATCGCGTTCACCACCTCGTATCACGTCAACGCCTGCGCCTCCGGCGGCGGCCTGTACGTGCAGACTGCTGCCGGCGGGGACCGGCGTGAGCTGGTCAGCCCCACCCTGAATGCATTGACGGCCGGCGCGGCTGAGACGTACTACCTGGCTTTGGATTACGCCTGGAGCCCGGCCGGCGACACCGTGGCCATGAGCGCGCTGGTCAGGGATTGCGCCGACCTCGCCACGGTCCCGCCACCCACCGCGCAGCTGTCCGTGCTCGACCTGGCCGGCGGCGAACGGCTGGTAATCCCGGGCCTGTTCGCCAACCCCAGCTACGATCGGACCGGCCGCCTGATCGCGGCCGCCTACTATCCGGATAATCTGAGCGTGAGCGGGCGCATCCATGTCTATTCTGTTGCGGACGGGCAATTGCTGCTGGACCTGGGCGTGGGCAACGCCCCGCAACTTCAGCCGTGACGATGGCGTTTAATCGCCGACGCTGACGGTTAGCGGCAGGAGCACGCGGTCGAGGGGCAGCGGCGCGCCCTGGGCGTCGAGGGCCGGCAGCCGGGCCAGGTCCGGCGCGGCGGGGTTATACCAACCCACGGCCACGCCGTATTGGCCGGGCGGCACCTCGGCCAGGCTGAGCGTCACCGTGTCGGTCACCACCTCACCAGCCGCCCACTGCGAGGTCGGATACGTGAAGGCGCGCGGCATGGCGTCCGCCTGCGTCACGATGACGTCGTCGGCCGGGTTGAAGACGTGGACGAAGTATTTGTAGTCGCCGCGCGGCGCCGCCAGCGCGCCCCACGCTAACGTGAGTTCCAGCGCGGCGCTGGTCTGCTCGGCGGCATAGCCCCAGAGTTGGAGCTGCCCGTCGAACGTGGCGGCCAGCGCGGTCGGCAGCGCCGGGACGTTGAAGACGCGCTCGCGGCCAGTGACGGTCACCGCCCCCACGGCCACCTCCGGTCCGAGCCCGCGGTCAGCCTCGGCCAATAGCTGCAGCGCCAGCGTGTACTGGCCCGGCGCCAGATCGGCCGGTAATCTCAGCGCCGCGCGTCCCACCAGCCAGGCTTCGGCCGGCCAGGTGTTTGCCGGCGAACCGGGCGCCAACGCCAGCACCTGCGTGAAGCGCGCGCCGGCGCTGTCCGTCAACGACCAGCGGGCGTGGAAATCGGCTGGCGGCGCGGCGCCGGTGAGCCAGTGCACGCGCAGGTCCAGCGTCTGGCCCTGCGCGGCCTCGGCCGGCGCCTCCACCTTCTCGAGGGCCAGGTCTGGGGTCAATTCAAATTGCGCGGTATGCCCGGCGCGCGGGTAGCGGCGATCGAACATGGCCGCGACGTTGAACTCGCCCAGCGGCTGCAGCGTGTCGACGGCATAGACCGTGACCGTGGTCGTGTAGACCCCCGGCGGCTCGCCGAGGCCGCCCCACGGCAAGCGATATTGATCTGTCACCACTTCGCCGGGCCGCCAGAGCGCGGTGGGGTAGAAGCCGGCGCCCGGCTGCACGTCGCCGCCGCGCCCCCACTCCAGGCCGGCCGCGTCCGTCAGCCGCAGCGCCACCTGATAGTTGCGCGTCAGGTCCGCCAACGCCTGCCAGGTCACGTCGACGCGCACCGCGGCCTCGACCGTGGTCTGCGCCGTCAGGACGCGCAGGGTCGCGCCCAGGTCCGGCGCCGCCGCGTGGCCGGGTGAAGCCAGAGCTGTCTCGTCGTCGATGACCAGCGGCGCCAGATAAACCAGGCCGCGCCGTTGCCCCTGGGCCGTGACGGCGGGCTCGCCGCCGCCTTCGCCCTGCACTTCCACGGAGACGAAATACACGCCCGGCCGCAGCTGGGCCGACACGGGCAGCGTCACGGCGGCGCGCGCGCGGCCATCCGCGTCCGGAGCGAACGCCACGCGCGTCGTCGCCAGCGGCTCGGCCAGGCTCGGCGGCGGCAGCCTCAGTGCGAAGGTGGCCGTCACCGGGCGGGTCAGCTCCCACTCGGTGGACAGCGTCACTGTGCCGCCGCGCGCCAGGTGCGCGGACTCAGGCTCGGCGCGCGTCAGGCGCGTCCCGTCCGCAAAACGCACCCCGTCCCGGTGCGGATAGGCCAGCAGATCGAAGTCGGCGTTAAGCGGCGCGGTGGAGGCCGCAGCGGGCAGGCTGCTCAGGGCCAGACTGCCCAGCGCCGCAACCCCGAGGACGGTCGCCACCCACCCCAACGCCCGCCCGGACACGCGCGGCCAACGCCAGCGCCGGCGCAGCGCGAACACGGCCAGCGGCAGGACCAACGCGGCCGCGCTGAAGACCTCGGCGCCGGCGCGCAGCGGCGTCCAGCCCAGCCACACCGTCAGGGTATGCGTCCCCGGCGGCACATCCACCACGATCCAGCCCAGACCGTCGGCGGCGCGCGTGGCGGCGGGCTGCCCGTCCACCTCGGCCAGCCAGCCCGGCCACCAATACGTCGGCACCGCCACGGCGGCCGGCTGATCCCCGGCTACGCTGACGCGCCAGGTCTCCCGCGCGCCCGCCCGGCTGAGGCGCTCGCCCTCCGCCGTGCCCGTCAGCGCCTTGAGGCCCGGCGGGCGGCCCAGCAGCGTCTCAGACGTGAACGGGCGCGGGACCACGGCTGCCGGCAGATACTCGGCGTTGACAGTGTTGCCGACGGCGGTGGTGAAATACTCGTACAGGTTCAGGCGTTCGGCCGTCACCTCGGTATCGGCCAGCGGCACAAACTGCAGGCGCAGCCCGCCCAAGCCGGCCAGCGCCAGCAGCGCCGCCAGCGCCAGCGCCGCCGGCCAGTGCCAGCCCGGCCGCGGCGTCCCCTCGCCGTCGACGAGCGCGCCCGTCAGCGCGGCCGTGAACACGGCCTGGATGGACAGGAAGCGCCACGGAAACTGCGTGTACCCGAGCAGAGGCACCGCCTCCCACACCGGCCGTGACCACGGCGTGATCATCAGCGTGGCGACGGCCAGCCCGCCCAGCAGAAAGAGGTCGCTCCAGGCCCAGCGCCGCCGCCGCCAGGCGCGCACCAGCAGCGCCAGCGCGCCGGCCGCCGCCGCCAGCGTCTGGGCCAAACCCAGGCTGAACGGCGTCGACGTGTAGTCGAAGAGCGGCGTCGCCTGCAGCAAATCCGCGTCGCGGAAATGGTTGCCGTAGAAGAAGTAGCCTTGCGTCAGGTCGCCCAGCTGCACGAAGCCGCCTTCGCGCAGCGCCGGCAGCCAGAAGAACGCGGACAGCGCCAGACCCCAGGCCAGCGCCGCCAAGCTCACGCCCAACGGCCGCCAGCCGCGCCCGGCCCCGCCCAGGATCACGTAGATACCAAGGAAAGGCAGGAAGTTGAGCGCGGAGATATTGTGCGTGCACACCAACGTCGCGACCGCGGCCGCCAGCGCGAAGGCGCGGCCCGGCGCTGGCTGCGCCAGCACGCGCTGGGCCGCCCACAGGAGCACCGGGAAGAGGCCCATCGCCCAGAGTTCAGCCAGCGAGTCGCCGCGGATGTAGACGTTGACGAGATGGAAGGGCGCGAACGTGTACGCGGCCGCGGCCAGGCCGGCGGCGGGTTGATCAGCGCCCGAGCCGCGCAGCCAGCCGTACAGACCCACCGCCCCGGTCAGGAGCGCCAGCGCCTGTGCCAGCTTGATCGCCAGCACGTATGAGAACCCGTACAGCTTCAGCAGCGCCGCGACCTGGGTGGAGAACGAAGCGTAGTAGGTGAAATAGGGCAGGCCGTAGCCGTAAGCGGCGTCTGGCATCCAGCGCGGCGGGAACTGGCCGCTGGTGAAGGCGGCCAGCCACTGGTGGACGCGGAAGAGCAGGTTGGGCGAGTCGCCGATGCCGCGCGTGATGAGAAAGCCCCCGTCGGCGAAGAGCGGGCCGACGGCGACCAGCGTGACAAAAAAGCAGAGGGCCGCCGGCAGCCAGCGAGTAAGGCTGGACCACCGGCTGCCCTCCGCCAACGGCCGTGGGGCGGACGAACTCACCGCCGCCGGAGCACCAGGAAACCGGCGATGCCGGCCGCGAGCAGGATCAGCATGATGCCGGCCGCGCCGAACAGGGCCGTGCGCAGACGCGTGTCCTCGCCGCCCGACGCCGTGGTCGTACCGCCGCCGCTGCCCTGTTGCGCGCCGAACTCGATGTTGACGCTGGCGCCGGCCTGGACTTCCAGCCGGGCGTTGGCGCTGGTGGTAGCGTTGTAGCCGCTGGGCGGCGCCGCCGCCAGCGTGTACACGCCCGGCGCGATGTTCTCAAAGCAGTGCTGGGTCTCGCCGGGCTGGGTGATGTAGCTCTGCACGGGCGCGCCGGTGCCAGCCTCGATCAACGTCAGGTTGCCGCCGGCCACCGCGCCCTCGGCCTCCTCACGCAGCGCATTGCCGTTCACGTCTTCGTAAATCGTGGCGCACAGCTTGCCGGTGTTGGCGGCGGCCACAGCCGTCGCCTGTGCGCCCGGCGTCTCCGCGGCGGCCTGCGTGGGTGGTGCGGCCGCGGTCGGCGCCGCGTTCGGGTCGTTGGTCGCTGTCGGCGCGGGCGTCGGCGTCGGCGCGGCGGACGGCGCGCCCTGGCCGATCACCAGCCGCTGCCCCACGGTCAACACGTTCAGATTGATGCCGCCGTTGAGCGCGCTGAGCTGGTCCAACGTGATGCGCGCGTTGGCGGCGATGCCCCAGCCGGTGTCGCCGGGCTGGACCACGTAGACGATGTTGCCGTCCGGGCCGGGCGTGGGCATGACGAAGGGCACGGCCGTCGCTACGGGCGCCGCCGGCGGCGAGGTGGGGGCCGGTTGGCCGCCGCCGCTGCTGGTGGGCGCCGGCGCCGGGGCCGCGTCCACCACCACCAGGGAAGCCTCGTCGAAGAAAGCGGCCAGCCACTGGCGCGACGTGCCGCGGTAGTCGGCGCTCAGAAAGACGCCGACCTTGCCGCCGGCGCCGACCGTGGTCTGCACGCTGACCGCCTGCCAGGTGTCGTAAGGCGCGGCGGCGCCGGACCAGGCGACGCCGCCGGCGAACTGGTTATCGCCGCCGTTCGGGTCCAGGCCCACCTGCACGCGCACCGGCGCGGCCGTGTCGGACGGCGTCGGCCAGCCAGCCGAGGCCACCCACACGCGCGTGTACACGGTCAGCCGCACGGTAGCGCCAGCCGGGGCGGTGACCACCTGCTTGACGCCCGCGAACCAGGGGTCCCAGTTGTTGATCACGCGCTGGGCGCTGTTGCCGGCGAAGACGAAGGCGCCGGCGGCCCCCGCGCTCAGGCTCTCGATGTTCCACTGGGGCCGGTAGGCATAATTGAACGAGCCGTCGCTCGGCTTGGCGCTCTCCGCCCACCATGGCAGCCAGTTGGCTGAGCCGGAGCCCGTGGAGCCGGCCGTCTCAAAACCCGCGTTGGCGAGCAGGTTGGCGCCTTGCGCCGCCGGGGCGGCCGTGGCCGGCGCCTGGCCGGGCGTCAGAAACAAGACGGCCAGCGCCGCCGCGATCAGGAAACGTGCGAGTTTCATAGTCGTCTTTCAACCTCCGCCAGAACGGCCCCGAACAGCCGCGCGGCGTTTGACCGCGCGCCCTTGGCCGGGCGCCGCTCCGGGCGTCTTTGCGTCCAGCGTTGGATGGCCGCGTTTACGGCCCGACCACCAGCCGCTGGCCGATATAGATGATGTCGGTCTTGAGCGTGTTCCAGGCCTTGATCTGAGCGACCGTCGTGTTGTAGCGCCGGGCCAGGCGGTTAAGTGTATCGCCGCGCTGGACCACATGGATGACCTGGGCCGCCGACGGCGTCGTCCCAGCCGCGCCGCCGCGGATGATCAGCACCTGACCGACATAGATCCGATCGGCGTTTTTGATGTTGTTGGCGTTGAGCAGCGCGGACAGCGGGATGCCGAAGCGCCGCGCGATCGCGCCCAGCGTGTCGCCGGCCTTCACCACGTAGAACTCGGGCGCGCCGGTGGGCGTCGGCGGGACCGGCGTCGTCGTCACGGTGGCCGACGGCCCGGGCGTGGTCGTGCGGGTCGGCGTGAGCGTCGGCGTGCTCGTGGGGAGCGCCGTGCCGCCCACCGAGATCACCTCCAGCGTCACGTCGTCGAAGAACGCCGTCATGAACAGGCGCGAGTAGCCGCGGTAATCAGCGCCCAGGAAGACGCCCACGCGCCCGCCCGAGCCGACCACGGTCTCCACCGACAGCGCCTGCCAGCCCGTGTGCGAGCCGCCGGCGATGGACCAGACGACGCCGCTGGCGAACTGGTTATCACTGCCGTTCGGGTCCAGGCCCGCCTGAACCTTAACGGCGACGGCCGTCTCCGAGGCGGCCGGGTAAAAGTTGCTGGCCGTCCAGACCCGCGCGTAGGCGGTCAGGCGCACGCGCGCGCCGGCCGGCGCGCTCACCGTCTGCTTGAGGCCCGCGTACCACGGGTCCCAGTTGTTGACGACGCGCTGGGAGTTGTTGCCGCTGCGGATGAACTCAGCCGCGGCGCCGGAGCTGAGCTTCTCAACGTTCCAGCTCGGGCGGAAAGCGTAATTGAAAGAGCCATCCGAAGGCTTGGCCGATTCCAGCCACCACGGCAGCCAGCCGGTGGCCGTGGCCGCCGTGCCGGCGTCTTCAAAACCCGGGTTGGTGATGAGGTTGCCAGACTGCGCCGCCGGCGCGGCCGAGGCTCCCGGCGCAGCCGGGGCCCCCAGCAGCGCCAGGGCCGCCACCAGGCTGAGCGCCAACCAGCCAGTCAGCCACTTGCGAGTTAACATGGTCCCACTCCTTTCACGGACCGGGCCAGGGCAGTTCCAGGGTGTCCTGGCCGGTCGCCGCGACCGTCAGGCGATCGCCGGCGGGGTAGTGATAGAGCCCAACGACGAGGCGCGTCCCAGTTGCGGGCCCAGCTGGCGATTGGAACGTCTCGGTGTGCCGCGTCCAATCGCCGGGGCGCCACGCCCGGGCCGGATACCATTCACCGCCCAAGGGCCCGTCGCTTTGCGCCACCACCGTCTCGCCCTCCCGCAGGTGGACAAAGACGTGTAGATCATCGGCCGGCGGCGCCGCGGCGGACCAGGTCAGGCGGATGCGCACATTCCGGCCGTCGCCATAGACGTCGGCGGCCTGCAGAATGATCCCGCCGCCATCAGCGGAGGCAAACTCACCCATCGGCGTCGGCGTCGGCTCCGGCAGCGCCTGAGCGGTATACGTCACGGCCAGTGGATACGCCGCTGGCTCGTGGTCATTGCGATACAGCGCGCCGACGTCAACTGTGATCAGGGCCGGGCCGGACAGCAGGCCCTGGGCCAGCGGCCACGGGTCACCGGCGTGCGGCCAGATGACGGCCAGACCGCCGAGTTGGTCAGCCGGCGCCGGCGGGGCCGCGGTCTCCACCACCTGGACCGCCGCCTCCGGCTGGAGCAAAAACCGGACCGCCGGGAAGTCCCACAGGCGCCGATCCAGATACACCGGCCGGCCAGGGTTGTTCAGCGCGTACGCGTTGACGGCCTGCGCCAGATCTACCGTAGCTGCCTGGAAGTACAGCGCCGTATTGGCATCGCGCCCGTAGACGCCGAAGTAATCGTACGCGGTTCGGGCCGCCTGCGCCACGCTCGCCAGCGTGCCGATGGCCAGTGCCAGAGCCAGGGCCGGCCCCCGGTAGACGCCCTGGCGCGCCGCCGCCCATTTCCAAGCCGCCTCGAACGCCAGCGCCGGGAAAGCGAAGACCAGCGGCAGCGCGCCAATGGCGCGCAGGAAGTGCGGGGCGTCCTGCGAGAAGACGGTCGGCGCCAGCATCGTCCCGGTCCACAGCAGCACCAGGGCGCTGGCGCCGTCACCGCGTTTCCAGACCCGCTGGAATGCCAGGACGACGCCGGCGTAGAAAGCCACGCCGAGGACCGGATCAAAGACTGGCCGGCCCGGCAGGTTATGGCGCGCGTTCAGATCGCCGGGGCCGAGGAACATGCCGGCCACGGCCGCCAGGTTGCCGAGCAACGCGGACCAGCCGTTGGGCGTGCCGCCGCCAAAGACGGCCACCTGCTCTATTCGGCCGAGGTAGATCTGTGGCTCGCGCAGGGCGTACAGCGCCAGCGGGGCTGCCACGACGGCGGCAGGCAAAACAAAAGCCGACAAGTCCCAGGCCAACGCTGCCGCGGGACCCCCCGGCTTCTCGCCACGTAATCGCCGGGCACTATACCAGAAAACGCCGAAACCGATGAGAGGCAGGGGGATCAGGCGCGCCGACAGGTAGGTGTAGAAACATAACCCACACAGCGCCCCTGCCAGCGCGATCAGCCAGCGCCGCCGCAACTTGAAACCGGCGGCCGCAGCAGCGAGCATCAGGGCCGCCAGCGGCGGCAGGGTCGTTGCACGCAGGCCGATACGGCTGAGCGCGACGGCCCAGAAGCTGCCGGCGGCGAGGGCCGCCATCAGGAGCGCCACTCGCCGGCCGAACAGGACGCGCCCGAGGACATAGGCTGCCAGGATCTGGAGGACGCCCAGCCCGGCGGCCGGGAGCCGCACGGCCAGCGGCGTCCGACCGAAGGCGGCGAGGCTGGCCGCCAGCCCGTAGATGAACAGCGGCTCGCGCCCGTTGTTGGCCGGGAAGTACACGGGCCGGGCGCCGGCCAGGACGTCGAGCGCGTCGAGGGCGTAGTAGGCCTCATCGGTATAGAGGCCGGGCGGCACGCTCTCCAGTCGATAGAAGCGCAGGCCCGCGCCGGCCACGACGATAATAGCCAGCAGAGCGCCTTCAACCAGCGCGGACCGTCGCCAGAAGGAGGCGCGCCCGGCGCCGGCCGGCGCCGTCATCACATTCTTTTGGGTCATCGGATTGCCGCCGGCCGCATTGTACCGCGAAGCCGGCCCGGCCCGGCCGTCAGGCGGTGCGGGACCTGCGATTGGTATTCTCACTTTACAGGCCCGGATGCGGATGGTAAAATCAGCCCCGCAAGTGGAGGAGCAGTTGAGGAGGGATGGCCGAGCGGTTTAAGGCGGTTGTCTTGAAAACAACTGTGGGGTTATTCCTCACCGGGGGTTCGAATCCCTCTCCCTCCGCCTGTGAAAGCACTCGGGGAGGTGCCGGAGCATGGTCGATCGGGAGCGCCTGCTAAGTGCTTGTAGGGGCATTAAACCTCTACCGAGGGTTCAAATCCCTCCCTCCCCGCCTTTTGTCTGATACAATTACATTGTTGTCTGCGCCTGTAGCTCAGTTGGATTAGAGCGTTTGCTTGCGGAGCAAAAGGCCAGGGGTTCGAATCCCTTCAGGCGCACAAGAAGAAGGCTGGTCTCTGAGAGGACCAGCCTTTTTCGTTTGCCCAGCCTGAAGCCGCCGCACTGAGACCCTGGACAGCCCTGCGCAATCGACGGACTTGCCTCGGCGCCGTTTTACTGGCCTTGGCCGAGAGGGCGCCCGGCGGAGCCTCCAGGTCCACCGCCACCGACTGCCTCCTGCCCTCCCGGGCCGATGCCACTCTCGCAGCGCGCTGGCCGCTGGCTGCTGGAGAATCAGCCATTGCTCACAGCAGCGGCGCCGCGAACTGCCGCGCCTTCCAATATCGGCGCAGCGATCTTGAAAGTGTGTGTTGACAAATCAGGTTTTTGCTATATTCTGAGATCGCCTGGGAGCGCTCCCAAAGCCTGGACTTTTTTGATCGCAATAGCGCTCTGCCCGCCGAAAGAATAGACCGCGCCCTTCGTGAATGACGTTATGAATATCGAGGACATCGCCCGGGCCAGTGGTGTGTCCCGCTCCACCGTGTCCCGGGTCATCAATGATGACCCAAACGTCAGTACCAAGACTCGCGACAGAGTCCTAGAAGTCGTGAAGCGCCTGAATTACCATCCCCATGCCGCGGCCCGCAGTCTGGCGGCCGGGCGCACCCGCGTCCTGGGCCTCGTGATCCCCATGGGGGTGGCCGCGCTGTTCAGCGATCCCTATTTCCCGCTGCTGATCCAGGGCGTCTCAGCCGCCTGCAACGCGCGTGACCACTCCATCATGCTCTGGTTGGCGGATCCGGAATATGAGCGCCGCACGATCCGCCAGATCCTGCACGGCAGTTTCATTGACGGCGTCATCCTGGCTTCGCAACTGAACGACGATCCGATCGGGCATGCGCTCATTGAGGGCAATTTGCCCTTCATCCACATCGGCCGGCACCCCACCAATGACACGCTCCACTATGTGGACGTGGACAACCTGGCCGGCGCGCAGGAAGCGGTGATGCACCTGCTGCGGCTGGGACGGCGGCGTATCGCGACGATCACGGGACCGCAGAACATGATCGCCGGGTTCGACCGTCTGGCCGGCTATGAGGCCGCCCTGCGCCAACGCGGCTTGCTGGTGGAGCCGGAGCTGATCGCCGACGGCGAGTTCAGTGAGGCGGGCGGCTACGTGGCGATGCGGCGCCTGCTGCCCCACCACCCGGACGCGGTGTTCACCGCCAGCGACATGATGGCGTTGGGCGCGCTCCGCGCCATCCGCGAAATCGGCTTGCGTATCCCGGACGAGATCGCCCTGGTTGGGTTCGACGATATGCCCTTTGCCGCCAATACCACGCCGCCGCTGACCACCATCCGTCAGCCGGTGGCCCGGACTGGCGCGATCGCGGCGGAGACGCTGATCGACCTGGTGGCCCACCCCCAGCAGCCGCCGCGCCGAATCCTGCTGCCCACGGAATTGGTCATCCGCCAATCGTGTGGCGCGTTGGCCAGCCCTTCGGCTGATTAGCCCATCCTGAGGAGGTGACAGTATCGGTTGGACTTACTGATGAAAACCCACGTACCTGTAGTGGTCGCCGTTTGCCCATTCCTTCCCGGAGGAGATTTCCATGCGCAAGGTAGTCTTTAGTCTCGTGGGGGTCACCATGGTCCTCAGCCTCGTGCTGAGCGCCTGCGCCCCCGCCGCCACGCCACAAGTCGTCGTCCAGACGCAGGTGGTGAAAGAAACGCAGATTGTTAAAGAGACCGAGATCGTCGAGGTCATGGCCACGCCGGTCCCGGTGGAAGATTCCGAGTCGTTGCCCCGCAACGAAACCCTGTACTTCAACGGCCAGCAGTGGGGCCCGGTCGTCGGCTGGAATCCGTATTCCAACAGCAACAACAACGCGCTGACCATCGCCCAGCAGGATAACTCCCGGGTCACCATGTTCGAGACCCCGTACCTGTACAACATGCTGGATGGCCAGATGTACCCGCTGCTGGCGGATGGGCCCTTCACCTGGAACGACGCCCGCACCGAGCTGACCTTCAAGCTCAAGCCGGCCGCCAAGTGGAGCGACGGCACCCCGGTGACCGCTGAAGACGTGGCCTACACCTGGGCCACGCACATCAAGTACAACACCCCGACCGGCGCCGCCAACAAGGACTACGTCGAAGACATCCAGGCGGTGGATGCCCAGACGGTGGTGATCAAGGCCAAGCTGGATGCGGACGGCAAGGCGGTCAACCCGCTGCTGGTCGCCGCCTACGTGAGCACCAACTACGTCATCCAGAAGGCCTGGACCCAGACCCTGGAAGACCGCTCCGGCGGCGATGCCACCAAACTCCTGGCCGACCCGGCCGAGGACGTGGTCTACTCCGGCCCGTATCACAAGTTCTTCACCGACGACACCAAGGTCGTCCTGATCCGCGACGACAACTACTGGGGCCAGGATGCCTCCATGTGGGGCAAGCTGCCCGCGCCCAAGTACCTGGCGCACACGATCTTCAAGGACAACGCTGCCGGCTCGCTGGCCCTGGCCAAGGGTGAGGTGGACGTCAGCCAGCAGTTCAACTCCAACATCCAATTGCTGTGGCTGAACTACGGCCTGCCGATCTCCACCTATCTGCCCGAAGCCCCCTACGGCATCGGCGCCAGCCTCCCGACCGCTTTCTACAACCTGAATTCGCCCGGCCTGGATCAGGTGGCCGTGCGCAAGGCGATCGCCATCGCCGTCGACTACCCGACCATCATCGCCAACGCGATGACCAACCAGTCCGCCACGTTCGAGCAGGCGCCGCGCTCGCTCATGAACCCGACCCCCGGCGAGCAAGCCCTGTACGATCGTGAGGCCGTCAAGGACCTGCAGTGGGTCGGCAACGACATCGAGGGCGCCAAGCAACTGCTCGATGAAGCCGGCATCGTGGACACCGACGGCGACGGCTGGCGCGAGTACAACGGCCAGAAGCTGAGCTACGTGGCCACCTGCCCCAATGGCTGGTCCGACTGGCAAGCCGCGATCGAAGTGGTGGCGGCCGCCGGCAAGAAGATCGGCATCGAGATCACGACCAACTACCCCGAGTGGTCCGTCTACCAGACGGTGGTCACCAAGTCCGATGCGCCCCTGCCCACCGAAGGTTACGACATCTTCATGATGTGGAGCGACGGCGCTGGCCCGACCCAGCCGTGGGGCCGCATCCGCAAGCTGCTGAGCTCCGAGTTCATCGGCATGGCCAGCAACTGGAACGGCAACTGGGGCCAGTACAGCAACCCGGCCGTGGATGAGCTCATCAAGTCCATCCCGACGGAGACCGATCCGGCCAAGCTGAAGGCGACCTACACCGAACTGGTCAAGGCCTACCTGACCGATGTTCCGTCCTTCACGCTCATGTACCGCCCGCAGTCGTTCCACGCCGTGAACGAGACGGTCTGGACCAACTTCCCGCACGGCGAAGACGGCACCAACCCGCCCGTCCCGCCGCTCGACCTGACGGACGGCTGGAGCATCGCCGGCCTCTACAACCTGACGCTGGTTAACCCGTAACCGGCACGGCAGCTAAAACAGCCATGGTCCCTCAGACCATGGCTGTTTTTTCCCGGCCAGGCTCAAGACCGGCTATACTACCCGTCACAATCGCCCGAGGCCATCCGCCTGACGAGGTGGCCTCGGGCGGCCGAGACACGCAACCGTTCCGGGCTGAGCGGGAAAGACGACGATCGCGCTTTCTAAGGAGGAAATGGCGGTGAAAGGCTATCGGAAGTATTTCCTCAACAAACTGGCCTGGTTCTTCGTCACGCTCGTCTTTGCCTTTCTGCTCAACTTCATCCTGCCCCGTCTCATGCCGGGCGACCCGGTCGCCGCCATCGCGGCCCGGCTGGCCCAGGGCATGAGCAACGCCACCGGCGTCCAGGCCATCTACGAGCAGTACACGGAATTATTCGGCACCAACAAGCCCATCATCGAGCAGTTCTTCATCTACATCCAGAACGTGGTTCGGGGCGACTTCGGCTTCTCCTTCAGCCAGTATCCCCGCAAGGTGGCCGACGTCATCGCCGCCTCGATCGGGTGGACGCTGGCGCTGCAGTTCCCGGCCATCATCGTCGGCTGGGTGATCGGGAACTCCCTCGGCGCGCTGGCCGCGTACCTGCGCGGAGGTTTCGACAAGGCCCTGCTGCCGGTGAGCATCTTCATCAGCAATCTCCCGCCGTTCGGCATGGCCGTGATCCTGCTCGTGATCTTCGGGGTTCAGCTGCAATGGTTCCCCACCTCCGGCGGCTACGGGTTTGACTTGATCCCCAGCGTCAGCCGGACGTTCCTCTGGTCGGTCATAACCCACTACCAGCTGCCCTTCTGGTCCATCGTGCTGATCGCCATCGGCGGCCAGGCCATCGGCATGCGCTCGATGGCGATTTACGAACTGAACGCCGACTACGTGAAGTACAGCCGCTTCCTGGGGATCAAGGACCGCACGATCGTCTGGTACGTATTCCGCAACGCCATGCTGCCCCAGATCACGGGCCTGGCGCTGGCCATCGGCACGATGGTGGGCGGCGCGCTGGTGGCTGAAATCATCTTCAGCTATCCGGGGCTGGGCACCACCCTGCTCAACGGCATCCTCGGCCAAGACTACCCGCTGATCTCGGCGGTCACCCTGATCATCACGCTCATGGCCCTGATCGCCAACTTTCTTATCGAAATCCTGTACGGCTTTCTCGACCCGCGCATCGGGGCCGCGCAGGCCGACTGACCGGGGAAAGAGGCTGGCATGCAACACACCCTGCGCCAGATTTTCCGCTCCGGCAAATTCGTGGTCGGTTTCTCGATATTTGCCGCCATCCTGCTGATCGTCACCATTTATCCGCTGCTCGTCCGTGAATCGCCGCTCACGATCATCGGCCAGGGCACTTTTTTCCCGCCCGGGATCTATGTGAGCGTTTACGACAGCCTGACGTCTCCGCGCTACACGCTGCAGTTGGACGACGCCGCGGCCAAGCGCCTGGCCAGCCGGCTCAGCGATGACGACCGCCTGGCCATGAAGGAATGGCTGGTGGGAGCCGGGCTCTTAGAGAGCGAAATCGACACCACGGACACCGCCCGGCTGCTCGGGCTGTGGGAGGCCACTTACGACCCCGCCAAGCGGATCCCCGGCCTGACCAACGCCAAACGCAACTACTATGTCCGGCTGGACGCTTCGCTCGACGGGCTGCTCGCCACGGAAGGACTGAGCCTGGCGACCAAGGACCCGCAAACCGGCGCCCTGATCGAGACCGGCCAGGTCGCACAGACCGATTACGCGAACGTCAGCCAGGTGGCCAACCTCCGGGTGCTGGCGCTGGGCACCGACAACTTCGGCCGGGACGTGCTGACGGAACTGGTGACTGCCACGGGGGTGTCCCTGCAAATCGGGATCGTCGCCGGCCTCGTGGCCACCCTGATCGGCCTGACGCTGGGCTTGCTGGCCGGCTACGTGGGCGGCCTGGTGGACGACGTGATCACGTTCGTCACCAATCTCTTCATCGTCATCCCGTCCTTTGTGCTGCTGATCCTGATTTCCTTCAGCATCGGCCAGGAACAGCGCGGCGCTTTCACGATCGCCGTGGTGATCGGCCTGACGGGCTGGGTCTGGACGGCCCGGGCGGTGCGGGCCCAGGTGATCTCACTGCGCAATCGCGATCACGTCAACCTGTCGAAGTTATCCGGGCACTCCATCTTCCGCATCATCGTGGCCGACATTCTGCCCTACATCGCCTCGTACGTGGTGATGGCCCTGATCCTGCAGATTTCCTCGGCCATCCTGGCGGAGGCCGGCCTGTCTATCCTGGGGCTGGGGCCGCGGACGACGGATGTGCCGACGCTGGGCCAGATGATGAACTGGGCCTTTATCTACCAGGCCTATATCTTGGGGAAGTGGTGGGCGTACCTGCCCGCGCTGGCCGCCATCGCGCTGGTGTCCTTTTCGATGAACCTGATGAACACGGGCCTGGATCAGGTGTTCAACCCGGCCCTCCGGGAATAGGTGACCGCTATGGGCAAAACCATGCTGGAAGTCAGGGAACTGACGACCAAGTACGTGACCCGGTATCGCGAAAACGTCTACGCGGTCGACCATGTTTCTTTGAAGGTCGAGGAAGGCCGGTCGCTGGGCATCGCCGGCGAATCCGGCTGCGGGAAATCCACCCTGGCGCTCAGCCTGATGGGCTACTACTTCCCGCCGCTGCACTACACCAGCGGCCAGATTCTCATCGATGGGCGCGATATCTCGGCGATGTCGCCGGATGACGTGCGCAAATCGGTCTTGGGGGCGGAGATCGCCTACATCCCCCAGGCCGCGATGAACGCGCTCAACCCGACGCAGAAGGTCATCCACTTCATCGAGGACGTCATCCGGGCCCACGACCTGTACATCACCAAGAAGGACATCTACGAGCGCGCCCGCAAGCTGTTCGAGACGCTGGGGCTGCCGGCGGCCGTTCTGCAGAAGTACCCGGTGGAGCTCTCCGGCGGCATGAAACAGCGCACGGTGATCGCCATCTCGGTCATGCTCTTCCCCAAGGTGCTGATCGCGGACGAGCCGTCGTCGGCGCTGGACGTCACTTCGCAGAAGATGGTCATCAAGATGCTGCGCCAGCTCATGGAAGTGGGCTTCGTCAGCGCCATGATCTTCATCACCCACGAGCTGCCGCTGCTCTACAATGTCACCGACGACATCATGGTCATGTACGCCGGCCAGATCGTGGAGAAGGCGACCTCGGAAGAGGCGGTGTTCGACCCCCTCCACCCATACTCCAAGGGCCTGATGGGCTCGATCATCGTCCCCGAGCAGGGCCTGCGCGACGTCAAGCTCACGGCCATCCCCGGGGTGCCACCCAACCTGAAGAACCCGCCGACGGGCTGCCGCTTTGCCGAGCGCTGCAAGTACGTGATGAAGGAGTGCACATCTCTGCCGTCCATCCCGCTGCAGGAGGTGAGCGGCGGCCGCTCCTACCGCTGCCTGATACCAGAAGCGGAACTGCGCGAACTCTACGCCCGGGAGGCCCACAGCCATGGCCATCACTAAACAGATCTGCCTGAGCACGTCCGGGCTCACCAAGATTTTCGGGTTCGGCCGCCGGCAAACGGTCGCGGTCGATCACGTCGACCTCAACCTGTATGAGGGCGAAGTCGTGTCGATCGTGGGCGAGTCCGGCAGCGGCAAGACAACGCTGGCCAAGATCCTGCTCGGCCTGATCAACGAGACCGCCGGCGACGTGTTTTTCCAGGGTCAGAAGCGCGATATCAGCAGCCACCAGAAGCGCCAGGAGTACTGGCGCAATATCCAGGCGATCTTCCAGGACCCATTCTCGTCCTACAACATCTTCAACAAGATCGACTCCGTGCTGCTGGACTGCATCAACATGCGCGGCGGGCGCGGGCTGGCGCGGGCGGCCAAGGTCGAGTTGATGAGAGAGGCCTGCAGCTTCGTCAACCTGAAGTTCGAAGAGCTGACCAACAAGTATCCGTTCGAGCTCTCCGGCGGGCAGATGCAGCGCCTGATGATCGCGCGCATCTTCCTGCTGAAACCGAAGATCCTGATCGCCGACGAACCCACCTCCATGATCGACGCCTGCTCGCGCGCGACCATCCTGGACGAGCTGATGAAGCTGCGGGATGAGATCAAGATGACGATCATCTTCATCACCCATGACATCGGCCTGGCCTACTACGTCTCCGACCAGGTCTACATCATGGAGCGCGGCAAGATCGTCGAGAGCGGGTCGGCGGATGAGGTGATCCTGCGTCCGCGCGCCGCCTACACGCAGCGCCTGATCAGCGACGTGCCCAAGATCCATGAGGAATGGGATCTGTCCACGGTGTAGGGCCGGCGCTGCCCCGGCGCCCGGCCGCCAGCCGCGGCCAGCGGTGAGTTGACGCCCTTTGATCCCCGGTCAGACCAACCGCCTCCTCGGCTATCCGCCGGAAGCCCGCCTGCTGATTATCAACGCCGACGACTTCGGGATGTGCCAGGCCGTCAACGCGGCCGTGATCAGCGCGCTGCAGGCGGGCGTGCTGCGCTCCACCACAGTGATGGTGCCCTGCCCGTGGGCCCGGTCCGCCCTGCGCTTTCTGGCCCGCCACCCCGAGTTCGCCTTTGGGGTCCATCTCACCGCGATCGCGGAATGGCCAGAGTACCGCTGGGGGCCGGTGCTGGCGCGGGACAAAGTGCCGACGCTGCTCGACGCGGACGGGTGCTTCTACGATTTTGACCAGATGCCGGAGCTGCTGGCCCGGGCCGCGCTTGACCAACTGGAAGCCGAGTTCCGGGCCCAGATCGAGACCGTGCTGGCGGCCGGGCTCCAGCCCACCCACCTAGACTGGCATGCGCTGCGTCTCGGCAGCCGGGCCGATATCGCCGCGCTCCTGCTGAAGCTGGCCCGCGAATATGGGCTGGCGCTCCGGGTCAGAGGCCAAGCCTGGATCGACCAGGTGCAGCGCCTGGACCTGCCGACCAATGACTTCGATTTCCTAGACAGCTACCTGCTGGATCCGGCCGATAAGGCCGCCCAGTTCGCCGAACTGCTGCGCGCCCTGCCGCCCGGCCTGACGGAGTGGGCGGTTCACCCAGGGCTGGACAGCCCGGAACTGCAGGCCATCGAGCCGCACGGCCAGCACATCCGCCAGACGGACTTCGACTTCCTGGTGTCGCCGCAAGCCCGGGAGATTATCCAGGCCGAAGGCATCCACCTGCTTGACTACCGCCCCTTGCAGGCGGTCTGGCGGCAACACTGATTTCGCCGGAACGCACCAGGCCCCGGCCCGCCGCGGCGCCTGGCCGCGCTTCGCTGTTGGGAGACACCCTTCTATGAAAACTCACTCTCTGACTGGCATTTGGCAGTTTCGTCAGGTGGGCACGCCGGAATGGCTGCCCGCCCAGGTCCCGGGCGGCGTCCACACGGACTTGCTGGCGCTCGGCCGCCTCCCGGATCCGTTCGCCGGCGACAATGAGCGGCGGGTGGCCTGGGTGGCCCAGGCGGACTGGGAGTATCAGCTCGTCTTCTCCGTGGACGCCGAGCTCCGGCAGCAGGGGCACGTCTGGCTGGTGTGTGACGGGCTGGACACGCTGGCGACGGTGACGCTGAATGGCCAGCTGCTGGGGAGCACGGCCAATATGTTCCGGCAATACCGGTGGGACGTGAAAGGCCTGCTCCAGCCGGACGGAAACGAGTTGCACGTCCGGTTCGCGTCGCCGGTGCGTTACGCCGAACAACACCAGGCGGTCCGCGCCCTGGCCGGCGTCTCCCAAGCGATCGCCGGCGGGCCGCACCTGCGCAAAGCCCCGTGTCAGTTCGGCTGGGACTGGGGCCCGCAGCTGCCGCCCATCGGCATCTGGAAAGATATCCGCCTGGAGGCCTTTACCTCAGCCCGGCTGGCGGACGTGCACGTGCGCCAGCAGCACCAGGCCGGCGCCGTCCAGGTGGAGGCCCGCGTGACGGTGGACCAGTGGGTCGCCGGGCTCTCGGCCTCTCTGCGCGTAACCGCGCCCGACGGCACCACGCGCGCGGTCAGCGCCGCCTTGGAGAGCGCCGCCGGCGGCCGGCTGGTGCTGGACATCGACCACCCGCAGCTGTGGTGGCCGAACGGCCTGGGCGCCCAGCCGCTCTACCAGGTCCAGGTGCGGCTGCAGCAGGCTCAGGCCGTGCTCGACGAGAAGACCTACCAGCTGGGGCTGCGCACGCTCACCCTGCGGCAGGAACCGGACGAATGGGGCCGCTCGTTCACGTTCGTGGTCAACGGCCAGCCGTTTTTCGCCAAGGGCTCCAACTGGATCCCGGCTGACTCCTTCCCCACCCGCCTGACCGAGGCCAGCCTGGAAGGCCTGATCCGGGCGGCGGCGGACACGCACCAGAACATGCTGCGCGTCTGGGGCGGCGGCTTCTACGAGGACGAGCGCTTCTACGATCTGTGTGACCGCTACGGGATCCTGATCTGGCAGGACTTCATCTTCTCCTGCAGCATTTACCCGCTGGACGAGCCGGAGTTTGTGGACAACGTCCGGGTCGAGGTGGTCGAGAACGTCCGCCGCCTGCGCCACCGCGCCAGCTTGGCCTTGTGGTGCGGCAACAACGAGATGGAACAGGGCTGGGCTGAGTGGGGCTGGCAGCGGCCCGAGCTGGAGGCCTTGCAGGCGGCCTACGACCGCTTCTTCCATCACACGCTGCCGGCCTGGTGCGCGGCCGAGGACCCCGACCACACTTACTGGCCCAGCTCGCCCTCGTCGGATACGCCGTTCGAGAACCCCAACGGCCAGATCCAGGGCGACGCCCACTATTGGGACGTCTGGCATGGCCGCAAGCCCTTCACGGCCTACCGCAACCAGTATCCGCGCTTCATGAGCGAGTTCGGCTTCCAGGCCTTGCCGCCGCTGGACACCATCCGCACCTACGCCGCCAAAGCCGACTGGAACATGACCTCCTACATCATGGAGCAGCACCAGAAGAACGCGAGCGGCAACGCCCTGATGGTGGGCCAGATGCTGGACACCTTCCGCCTGCCCAAGGACTTCGAGGCGCTCGTCTACCTCAGCCTGGTGCTGCAGGCCGAAGGGATCCGCTATGGGGTGGAGCACTGGCGCCGGCACACGCACCGGGTCTCGGGCACCATCTACTGGCAGCTCAACGACTGCTGGCCGGTGGCCTCCTGGTCCAGCCTGGACTACTTTGGCCGCTGGAAGGCCCTGCACTATGCCGCGCGCCGCTTCTACGCGCCACTGCTGCTGTCGATCGAGGATGCGCCGCCGCGGCAGGCGGTCTTCGTCAGCAGCGATCTGCGCGCCGACTGGCGCGGCACGGTGCGCTGGTGCCTGCAGACTCTGGCCGGCCAGCGCCTGGCGGAAGGCGAACTGCCGGCGGAGGTGCCGGCGGGCGGCGTGGCCGCACTCGGGCAGTTTGATTTCTCCGAGCACCTGGACGACGACACGCGCCGGGCCCTGGCGTTCACGGCCGAGCTGTGGCAAGGCGCCCAGTGCCTGACCCGGCAGACCGCGTTCTTCGCCCCCACCAAACACCTGTCCCTGGCCGACCCGCAGATCGAGGCCCAGCTGTCCGCGCAGGCCGGCCAGTTGACCGTTGCGCTGTCGGCGCGTTCCCTGGCCCGGCTGGTGGAGTGCAGCCTGGCCGGCGCGGACGTGGTCTTCAGCGACAACTACTTCGACCTGCCCGCGCAGACGCGCGTTGTCGTCGCAGCGCCCCTGCCGGCGGGCTGGGATCTGGCCCAGGCCCGGGCCGCTTTCCGGGTCCGCTCCGTCTACGACACTTACTCTCAGTGAGAGACAACAGGAAGCACCCATGCCCGTCGATCTTGAATCCCTGGTCGCCAGCTTAACGCTGGAAGAAAAAGCCGCCCTCGGCACGGGCGCCAGCGCCTGGACGACCGTGCCCGTCGAGCGCCTGGGCGTGCCCGCCATCACCGTCTCGGATGGCCCGCACGGCGTCCGGCGTGTGCCCGATGTCACCGCGCTGGCGGCGGAGAGTCTGCCGGCGACCTGCTTCCCCACGGCGTCCTGCCTGGCGGCGACCTGGGACGTCGACCTGATCCGCCGGCTGGGCGTGGCGCTGGCGGAGGAATGCCGGGCCCTGAACGTGGATGTGCTGCTGGGGCCGGGCGCCAACATGAAGCGGTCGCCGCTGGGCGGCCGCAACTTTGAGTACTTCTCCGAAGACCCTTACCTGGCCGGCGAGCTGGCCGCCCACTTCATCAACGGCGTGCAAAGCCAGGGCGTGGGCACCTCGCTCAAGCACTACGCCGCCAACAACCAGGAGTTCCAGCGCTTTACGATCAGCGCCGACGTGGACGAGCGCACCCTGCGCGAAATCTATCTGCCGGCCTTTGAAAAGGCCGTCCGGCAGGCCCAGCCCTGGACGGTGATGTGCGCCTACAACAAGGTGAACGGCACCTTCGCTTCGGAGCATCACCCGCTCTTGACCAAAATCCTCAGAGAGGAGTGGGGTTTCCAGGGCCTGGTGGTCTCGGACTGGGGAGCTGTGCGCGACCGGGTGGCCGCGCTCAAGGCCGGGCTGGACCTGGAGATGCCGGGCCCGCAGGACCGGCGCGTGCAGGCGGTGATCGAAGCCGTGCGCTCCGGTGCCCTGACTGAATCCGTCCTCGATGAAGCGGTCCGCCGCGTCCTGCGCCTCGTCTTCCAGGCCCAGGCCACCCCCAAGACCGGCTCCTTTGACGTCGACGCCCATCACACGCTGGCGCACCACCTGGCGGCCGAGGGCCTGGTGCTGCTCAAGAACAACGGCCTGCTGCCGCTCCAGGACGCCCAACAGATCGCCGTCATCGGCCGCGCGGCAGAAAGCGCCCACTTCCAGGGCGGCGGCAGTTCTCACATCAACCCGACCAAGGTGGCGGTTCCGTTCAAGGAACTGCAAGCCCGCGCCCCGGAGGCCGAACTGACTTATGCCGAAGGGTATCCGGCCGACGAGGCGCCGCGCCCGGACTTGATCGAGCAGGCGGTGGGCCTGGCCGAGGCGGCGGATGCGGCCGTGCTGTACATTGCGCTGCCCAGCTCCAAGGAATCCGAAGGCTATGACCGCGGCGACCTGGACCTGACGGCCCAGCAGATCGCGCTGATCAAGGCGGTGGCGAAGGTTCAGCCCCGGACGATCGTCGTGCTGAACAACGGCGCGCCGGTGGCGATGAGCGCCTGGATCGACGACGTGGCCGCCGTCCTGGAGGCGTTCATGATGGGGCAGGCCGGCGGCGCCGCGATCGCCGACGTCCTGTTTGGCCGCGTCAACCCGTGCGGCAAGCTGGCGGAGACATTCCCGCTGAAACTCGCCGACACACCGGCCCATCTCAACTGGCCCGGCGGGGCCGGCGTCGTCCGGTATGGAGAAGGCGTCTTCATCGGCTATCGCTACTACGACGCCAAAGAGATGCCCGTCCTGTTCCCCTTTGGCCACGGGCTGAGCTACACGACCTTCGCCTACGGCAACGCCCGCGCCTCGGCGGCCAGGTTCAAGGATGTCGACGGCCTGGTGGTCACGGTGGAGATCACCAACACCGGCCAGCGGGCCGGCAAGGAGATCGTCCAGGTCTATGTCCACGACCGTCAGTCCGAACTGGCGCGCCCGCCCAAAGAACTCAAGGGCTTCGCCAAGGTCGAGCTCCAGCCCGGCGAAACCCGGACCGTGTCCATCCCGCTGGATTTTCGCGCCTTCGCCTACTACCACCCGGAATACAAGCAGTGGATCACGGAGGCCGGCGAGTTCGATATCCTGATCGGCGCCTCGGCCGCCGACATCCGTCAGACCCTGACGGTGACCCTCGAGTCCACGCTGAACTTGCCCTGCGTGCTCGACCAGGAGTCGACTGTCCGCGAGTGGCTGGCCGACCCGCGCGGCCGGGTGGTGTTTGGCCCGCTCTTCGCCCAGATGGAGGCGGCCAGCCGCCAGTTCTTCGGCGGCGACGGCCATGCCGAAGGCGGGGGCATCGGCATGGACATCCTGGAGATGTTCAGCGACATGCCGGTGTTGAGCGTACTGCTGTTCCAGCAGAGCGCCCTGCCCCGGCCGGCCGAAGACATCGTGGCCGATCTCTTGAAGCAGGTCCACAGTCTGTAACGCTCGTCCAGACCAAGCGGCCCGGCAAGGCCGCCAACAAAAAAGCCCCGCGCCGGAAGGTGGACCCGGTTACTCTCGGTCCGCCTTCCGGCGCGGGGGACTTGTTTCAGGAGCCGGTCTCAGGCGACGACGGCCAGTTCCGCGTGAAGAGTCGCCAGCGAGTCCGCCCCCACCCACAGGTCGAAGGCGGCGGCCTCTTGGAGCCACCGGGCGGCGTTCGTGCTCCAGTAGCCGAGCTCGTCCGGGCCGAGCCTGAAGGTGACGGTGCGCGTCTCGCCGGGCTGGAGCGTGACGCGCTCAAACCCCTTCAATTCGCGCAGCGGGCGCGAGTCGCTGCCGGCGCGCTGATGGACGTACAGCTGCACGACCTCGTCGCCGGCGACCGGGCCGGTGTTGGTGACGTCGGCGGTCACGCTCACCGCGCCGCCCACCTTCACCCAGGCCGCCGAGAGCCGCAGGTTGGTGATGGCGAAGGTGGTGTAGCTGAGGCCAAAGCCGAACGGATAGAGCGGCGTGGTCGGGCTGTCCCAGTAGCGCGAGCGATACATGGGATGGTCCTCGGGCTGGTGTGTCAGGGTGCGCGCGTAGTAGAGCGGCGCATGGCTGGCGTGCCGCGGGAAAGTGACCGGCAGCTTGCCGCCCGGGTTCACGTCGCCGAAGAGGGCGTCGGCCACGGCGTGACCGCCCTCGGTCCCCGGTTCCCACGCCTCGAGGATGGCCGGCACGTTCTCGGCCGCCCAGCCCACGCTCAGCGGACGCCCATTGAGCAGGACCAGCACCACCGGCCGGCCGAGGGCGACCACGGCCTTGAGCAGCTCCTCCTGGCGCCCCGGCAGCGCGAGCGAGCCGCGCGAGGCGGCCTCGCCGGCCATGTTATCCAGCTCACCCAGGACCATGATCACCACATCCGCGCCGCGCGCCGTGGCCACCGCCGCCTGGAAGGCGGCCTCCGCCGCTTCCGGCAGCTGCGCCGGCCTCTTCTTGTGGGGCTCGATATCCTCAAAGAAACTCGCGATATCGCGCCGAATCTCGGGGCCGGGCGCGTAAGCGATCTCGGCCCCCGGCAGTTTGGCGCGCAGACCCTGGAGCACGGTGACGGCGGCCGGGATGTGACCGAAGACTGTCCAGGACCCCTCGGTGGCTTCCATCGAATCGGCCAGCGGCCCGAGGACGGCCACTTTCTTCAGGCTCCGGGAGAGCGGCAGCAGGCCGCCCTCGTTGCGCAGCAGCACCAGGGAGCGCTGCGCGGCCAGCCGCGCCGCCTGGCGGTGTTCCGGCCGGGCGACGACTTCGGCCAGGCGCCCCTCGTCGACGTACGGCTGCTCGAAGAGGCCCAGGCGGATCTTGATCGCCAGGATCGGCCGCACGGCCGCGTCAATGTCGGCCTCGCCCAGCACGCCGGCCGCGACAAGCTCGCCCAGGTGCTGCGGATAAGTGCCGCTGGCCATATCCATGTCCAGCCCGGCCTGCAAGGCCCGGCCGGCGGCGTCCCGGCCGTCGCGGGCAAAGCCCTGGATGACCAGGTTGCCGACGGCAAAGGCGTCGCTGACGACAAAGCCCTGGAACCCCCACTCGCCGCGCAGCACGTCGCGCAGCAGCCAGCGGTTGGCGCCGGCCGGGACGTTGTTGAGGTCCATGTAGGCGCTCATGAACGTGCCGACGCCGGCCTGAACGGCGGCCCGGAAGGGCGGGAAGTAGACGTTGCGCAGCTGGGCTTCGGACAGATAGACCGGGTCATAGTCGCGGCCGCCGTCGGCGGCGCCATACCCGGCGAAGTGCTTGGCGCACGCCACCACGCGGTCCGGGGCGCCCAGAACCGGCCCCTGGAAGCCGCGCACCTGGGCGGCCGCCATGGCCGCCCCCAAGTACGGGTCTTCGCCGGCGCCCTCGACGATACGGCCCCAGCGGGCGTCCCGGGCGATGTCGAGCATCGGGCCGAACGTCCAGTGCAGGCCGGCCGCGCGGGCTTCGGCCGCCGCCACAGCCTGGGCCTGTTCGGCGACGGCCGGGTCCCAGGAGGCGGCCAGGGCCAGCGGCACGGGGAAGATCGTGCGGTAGCCGTGGATCACGTCCAGGGCGAACAGGAGCGGGATTCTCGCCGAGCTCTCCTCCATCGCGATCTTCTGCAGCCCGTTAACTTTCTTGGGGTCGTTCAGCCACAGGACCGAGCCGGCGCCGCTCTGGCGAATCACGTCATCCGGCCGCGGCCCGGGCGTGAAGTCCGCGCCGCCGATCTGATTGAGTTGCCCGATCTTCTCCACGAGGCTCAGACGCCCCAGGAGCGCCTCAACCCGCGCCGAGACTTCGGCGTCTGTGGGCACAGACACCGCGCCGGTTTGCTGCATTGTCGTCATAGGATGTCCTCTGTGTGACGCCGGTCTCCGGCCGGTTGGGCTGCGGCCGACGCTATGGATTGGCGGTGACTGAATGAGGTCGAGTGGGAGCGCGAGTTGCTTAGCCGGCGCGTTGCGGAGGCCGAGTGCCTGGCGGAACCCCCATTGTTCTCAAGGGTCCCCTGATTATAATCCGGCGGCCTGACTTTGTGCTGTCACTGCCCGCCGGCAGCCAACGCCGCAGCGGGGAACCGCCGCGCTCACCCAGAGGCAGCGTCTTCTCCCAGACCAAGTTCGTCCGGGGCCGGACCCGGCAAGCCCGGGCGGGACTGCTGCTCCGGGCCAATCACCGCCAACCCGCTCAACAGCGTCAGCAGAGCTCCGGCCAAGGTCGCGAGCGAGGGGACCTCACGCCAGATGAGCAGCCCCCACAGCATATTGATGGGCAGCGACAGGTACTCAAACGGGGCCACCCGCGAGGCCTGGGCCGTGCTGTAGGCGCGGGCGACAAAGTACATCCCCCCCGCCCAGACCAGGCCCAGGCCCGCCATGATGCCCCCATCCAACAGGGTCGGCCAGGTCCAGGCACGCAACAGGAACGCCAGGCTCGGATGGGCCGCGGGCCGCTCGCCCACACCCAGCGCCAACGGCGACAAGACCAGCGCCGCCAGCAGATACACCAGCGAGCTGTAGTAGGCCATGGTCGCGCTGCTGTCGGTGGTCTGCAGCCGGCGCGTCAGGATGACGTT
Organism: uncultured Anaerolineales bacterium; assembly: GCA_937952305.1. Lineage (GTDB taxonomy): Bacteria > Chloroflexota > Anaerolineae > Anaerolineales > UBA6663 > SpSt-583. The sequence goes on from CALFZO010000024.1 coordinate 52,559, forward strand.
GAGCGCATAGAACAACACCGAAATCAGGATGAACACCGACCCCAGGTTGAAGGTCGCGGCGCCGGGCTGGACGACCAGCAGAACGCCGGCAAAACCGACGCCCAGCGCCAACCAGCGGCGCAGCCCGACCTTTTCGCCCAGCAGCACCACCGACAGGCCGGTGATCACCAGCGGCCCGGAATAACGGATCGCCTCGATATCGGCCAGCGACAAGGCCGCCAGGCCCATCATGTGGGTGGTGTAAGACAGGAACAGGCATACCCCGCGCGCATACTCGCGCCTGGGCTGGCGCGTCGACGGCCAGCCCCGTCCCCCTTCCAGCCGGAAAAGGAACAAGGTGAGCGGCAGAGCCACCAGGCTGCGCACGGTGACGATTTCCAGCACCGAATAGTCGCCGCCGATCCATTTGACCGCGATGTTCTGGGTCGACAGGATGAGCATGGCCAGCCCGAGGAAGCCGACCCCCCTCAGGCTGGCTCTCAGCGACGGTTTGGACGGGGTCATGGCACGGGCATCAATCGGAACGTGGCCGCCCGCACCACGGGGCTCACCATCGGGGCAACATACTCGGGGTAACGGCGGTATTTGGCGAGGTACGCCGCGTCGATCCGGTCGTTGGTTTCGGGGTCGGTCTCCTCCTCCAGAAGCACGCTCCGGTCGAGGCCGCCCGCCCGGATATGGCCCTGGCGGCGGGCCTGGGCGCCACGGAACCAGGCGCTGGCCCGGCCTCGGTAAGCGCGCACATACAGTGCGTCACCAACCCGGACGACCCAGACCACGACCGGCCGGCGCAACGTGCCGTCAGCGCGCGGCACCGCGATCTGCAGTTCCTCCGCGGCTCCCACGCGGTCGAGCTCGGCCGGTGTCCAGGCGGTCATACGGCGCTCCTGCTCTAATACCGGTCGCCGACGACGGTGATCTGCGCCATGGCGTCGGCGATTTCGGCGAGATCTGCCGCCGTCAACGCCACCGCCGCCGCGCCCAGGTTCTCGTCGAGGCGTTCGAGCTGGCGCGAGCCCGGAATGGGCACGATCCACGGTTTCTGCGCCAGCAGCCAGGCCAGGGCGATCTGGGCCGGGGTGGCGCCCTTCTGAGCGGCGATCCGCTCCAGCAGTTCGATCACGACCCGGTTCGCCCGGATGGCCTCGGGTGTAAAGCGCGGATTCCGGCTGCGGATATCGGCGCCGGCATACGTCGTGTTCTCGTCGATCTTGCCGGTGAGATAACCCCGTCCCAGCGGGCTGTAAGGCACCAGGCCAATGCCGAGTTCCTCGCAGGTCGGCAGGATGGCGTCCTCGATGGTCCGCCACCAGATCGAATACTCGCTTTGCAGGGCGGCGACCGGCTGCACCGCGTGGGCGCGGCGGATGGCGTCGGCGGGCGATTCCGAGAGCCCGAAGTGCTTCACTTTGCCGGCCTGGATCAAGTCTTTCACGGCGCCGGCCACGTCCTCGACGGGCACGTTCGGATCAGGCCGATGCTGGTAGAAGAGATCGATCGCCTCGACCCGCAAACGCTTGAGCGAGGCCTCGGCGACGCGCTTGATCTGCTCCGGCCGGCTGTCCTGGCCAGTGCCGGGAAATGGGCCTTTCTCGCCGTCATGTTTGAACCCGAACTTGGTGGCGATCACCACCTGCCCCTTGAAGGGCTCCAGGGCTTCGCCGACCAGCGCCTCATTCGTGAAGGGGCCGTACACCTCCGCCGTGTCGAAGAAGGTGACGCCGCGCTCCACGGCCTTATGGAGGAACGTGATCATCGCCTGCTTGTCGGTGGGCCGGTCGCCGAAGCTCATGCGCATACAGCCGAGGCCGAGGGCCGAGACTTCCAGGCCGCTGTTGCCGAGTTTGCGCTTGTCCATGGTCGAGACTCCTGTTGGGCGGTGTAGAGTGTGGCAGACCCCGGCGCGGGCAGCCGCCCGGCCGGCGCCGGCTGTATTGTCGCACCGCCCCGCGCCGGTGGGTATAATGATTCTGGAAGATCTTTGGACGATTCTGCAGGCTGCGGGCGAGCGCCCGCGGTTTAGCCCAAGGAGAGGCGATGCCGCCTAACACCAGCGCGCGGCCGGCGGGGGAAGCCAGCCGCGCCGAACTCCTCGCCCGGCTCACCGGCCTGCTGCCGCAGGACGGGCAGGCCGAGCCGCTCCCCGGCCTGCACTGCTTCCGCGCCTCGGCGCCGACGGCGCTGGCCCACAGCCTGTCGCACCTGGCCCTCTGCGTGGTGGCTCAGGGCCGCAAGGTGATCTTCCTGGGCGACCACCGTTATCCCTACGACCCGGCGCACTATCTGCTCACCACCGCGGCCTTGCCGATCGTGAGCCGCGTGGACGTCGCCTCGGCGGCCAAGCCGTACCTCAGCCTGCGCCTGGACCTGGACCCCGCCGTCGTCGCCTCCGTCCTGGTGGAGGCCGGCCACCTGCCGCCGCACCGCCCGGCGCAGGTGCGCGCCTTTGACGTCAGCCGCCTCGACGACAGCCTGCTGGACGCGGTGGTGCGGCTCGTCCGGCTCAGCAACCGCCCCGGCGAGAGCCGTTTCCTGGCGCCACTGATCACGCGCGAGATCGTCTATCGGCTGCTGCTGGGTGAACAGGGTGACCGGCTCCGGCACATCGCGGCCCTGCACGGGCGGACCTTCCGCCTGGCCCGGGTCATCGAGCGGCTGCGCCAGGAGTTCGACCAGCCGCTGCACATCGACCGCCTCGCCCACGAACTCGGGATGAGCGTCTCCGGATTCCATCATCACTTCAAAGCGGTCACGGCCCTGAGCCCGCTGCAGTTCCAGAAGCGCCTGCGTCTGCAGGAGGCCCGCCGCCTCATGCTGGGGCAGGGCCTGGACGCGCTGCGCGCCGCCCACCAGGTGGGCTACCACGATGCCTCCCACTTCACCCGGGACTACAAGAACCTCTTCGGCCTGCCGCCGCTGCGCGATATCGAACGGCTGCGGAACGGCGCGCGCGCCAAGGGACGGGCGGGCGCAGTCGGGGAAATACCCTGACCAGCGTCCTCGGGCCGCACCCTGAAGCCGCCGCCCGCCGAGCGGCGCCTCGGCCGGTCTTCGGGCTTTTCGGCATACCGGTGCGCCGGGGCGCCCGCAGCGCAGCCCAGAAACTCAGCCAATTCGCGCGGGAGCCGAGGCCGCGCCTCTGCGCCGATCATTCCGGTGGACGCGCACCGGCCTGGCGCGCTTTTGCCGCAAGGCCGCGTGCTATAATCCCGGCGATGCTTTGGCATCCGCCCCGTCACCTGCCTCTTCCGGCACCCGCTCGGCGGGAGGCGCACCGGGCGATCCTCACAATGGTTGGAGGCCGGGTTGAATAAGAAAGAGAACGTGAAGGCGAGCCGGCGCGAGCAACGGCGCGCGGAGCGTCGGCGCACGTCGCTGTTCTGGAACGCCCTTATCCTCGGGATCCTGGGCGTCGCCGCGCTCTTGGTGGTGGTCTACATCGTGGCCAATCTGCGCCCCGGTCCGCTGGCGGGCGAGGAGATCATCCTCGACGAGGGCCGCGGCGAGGTGCCGGTGGGCACTCCGCTGACTTTCCAGAACTACCCGCCGTCGTCGGGCACTCATTATGACACCGGCGCCGCCTGGGGGTTCGCGGCCGAACCAGTCGCCGAGGGCTACTACCTCAACAACCTGGCGCGCGGCGGTGTCGTGGTGCTGTACGAGTGTGCCGAGGACTGCGCAACGCTCGAGGCAGATCTGAAGACCTTCCTGGAGAAGGCCCCGAAAGACACGCAGTTCAACACGGTCAAGGTCGTTGTCAGCCGTTATGAGCGGGAACTGCCGGCGCCGATCGTGGCCCTGGCCTGGGGGCATCAGCTGAAGCTGTCGAGCTACGCCGAGGCGACGCTGCTGACGTGGTACAAGCGCTTTGTCAATCAGGGCCCGGCTAACGGGCCGTAAGCGCGGCGCCAGCGGTCAGCACCTCGGCGCCGCCGGCTGAACGCCGCGCCGGCCCGCCGGTCCCTGCTCCGTCGCCGAAACGCCCCAATAGGTGGCCATGACTTCAGACACCGGTGAGGCCCGCCAACTAGCCGCGATCCTGCGCTCGGTCGCCGAGGCCATTATCGCCGTCGCGCCGGGCGGCCAGATCACGCTCGCCAACCCGGCGGCGGCGCGGCTGTTCGAGTTGGAGGCGCCCCAACTGATCGACCGGTCGCTGGCCAGCCTCCACCCCACCCTGGGCACCTGGCTCGACCGCGCCCGCTCCGAACCCGCCGACGGCCCCCTGGTCTTCAGCCTGGAGCTCCGCTCCGGCCACTTCTTTGCAGCCACGCTTTCGCCGGTGCGCGGCGAGGCCGAGCCGGTTACCGGCTGGGTGTTGGTGCTCCAGGAAGTCACCCACCTGAAGAAGGCCGAGGAGTGGAAAACCGAGGCCATCCAGGCCGCCACCCACGACCTGCGCAACCCGCTGAACCTGATGAACGGCGCGCTCAATCTGCTGCGCGATTCTCTGCGCGAGCCCACGCCCGAGCAGCGCGAATGCGTGGCCATGCTGCGCTCCGGGCTTGACCGCATGGGCGGCCTGGTGGAACAGGTGCTGAACCTGGACCAGGTCGGGCGGAGCGACCCGCACCTGGCCGGCATCGACCTCGCTCACGTGGCTCAGCAGGTAGCCGACGAATTCCGGTTGGCGGCCCAGGACAAGGGCATTGATCTGAGCTTCGAGGGCCAGACCGCCACCGGGCGCGTCCTGGGCGATGAGAGCTGGCTGCATCGGGCCGTCGCCAATCTGGTGAGCAACGCTCTCAAGTACACGCCGCGCGGCGGGCGCGTGCGCGTGCGCTACTCCGAGAACGGCGGCCAGGCTCTCTGTGAAGTCAGCGACACCGGCGCCGGCATCCCGGCCTCGGCCCAGGCGCGGCTGTTCGAGCGCTTCTACCGCGTGCCAGGCGAAGCGACCCGGCGCAGCCCCGGCACCGGCCTGGGGTTGGCGATCGTCAAAGCCATCGTCGAACGCCACTCCGGGCGCGTGTGGGTGTCTAGCGAGGAAAACAAAGGCAGCACGTTTGCCTTCGCGGTGCCGCTGACCACTGGCGCGCGCTAAAGGACTCCAGCATTCGCGCAGCCTCAGGCGCCCCTCCACTGCGCCGCCCAGCGGCCCCGCTCGGGGTACCGGCCCCTTCAATGACCAATTGAGCTTTCGGGGAATCCGCCCATTCGCCACGGACGAGCGGCCGCCGTTGCCCCGTTCTTTTGAACTTCAAGGACGTGGTGCTAGGGGAGGACGGTCCAGGGGTTGACGAAAACCCCGTTGAAGCGCAGTTCGAAGTGCAGGTGCGGGCCCGAGGCGCGGCCCGTGCTGCCCGCCAGGCCGATGATCTCGCCCTGGGTCACGCTCTGACCGCAGGCCACGTTCCACTGGCTGAGGTGGGCGTAGACGCTCTCCCAGCCGTTGCCGTGGTCGATCACCACCAGATTGCCGTAACCCCAATCGTTCCAGCCCGCATACGTCACCACGCCGTGATCGGCGGCGAAGAGCGGCGCGCCCGTGCCGGCGCGGATATCCAGGCCGCGGTGGATGAACGAGTAGTCGTACCCGGACAGGGTGCGCGCCTCGGCCGGCCAGACAAAGACGCCGCTGCCCAGGATGCCGGTATAGCCGCCCGGGCACTGCCCGAAGTTGCTGGCCGCGCGGGCGCTGGCCCGCGCCGTGCGCGGCAGGCTCGGCAGCACCCAGGCCTGGAGTTCGCGCGTCCCGCCCGGCACCACCAGCGCCGTGCCGGTCTGCAAAGCCGGCTGCTGCGGGTCCAGCTGGTTGCCGGGCCAATCCAGGATCGCCTGCGCCGGGACCCCGTAGAACTGGGCGATCTGCTCCACTGTGTTGCCGGCGGTCACAGCGTGATAGGTGCCGTCGACGGGCAGGATGGTCAGCACCTGGCCCGGCCGCAGCAGGTGGGGGTCATCCTTCAGCGTGAAGTAGTTGCCCCACAGGATCGTCTCCGGCTTGAGGTTGAAACCTTCGGCGATGCCGAAGAGCGTGTCGCCGGACTGCACAGTGTAGGTGATGACGTCGGTCCGGCCGCGCGTGGGGATGAGGGTGTGCGGGTCGGCGGCGCGCGCGAGGGCCGTGTTGTCCAGCACCACCGGCCCGAAAACCGGCGGCGCGGCGGCCCCGGCGCTGGCCGGCGCCGAGACCACGGCCTCCACCGGCGCAGAGACGGTGGGCGTGGGCGCGGCGGCCCCGGCGCTGGCCGGCGCCGAGACCACGGCCTCCACCGGCGCAGAGACGGTGGGCGTGGGCGCTGCGGCCGCCCGCGCCACGGCGATGGGCGCGGTCAGGTCGCTCAACACCGGCAGCCGCAACCGGCTGACGGCCATGACCCCTAGGATCAGGACCAACAGCAGCGCGTGCGAGACGTAGCGCAACACGGCTTCGCGCCAGCCGGCCGCGACCATGTCGGCCCAGATGCGGGCCAGCGCCGACGGAGGCTTGGAGGCCGCGCTGCGGGAAGGTTTAGGCGTCATCGTTCCGGTCGACCGGCGGCCCGGCGGCGGGGCATCAGGGCAAATACAGCCACGGGTTCACGCGCCCGTACTGGTCGCTGCGCATCTCAAAGTGCAGGTGCGCGCCGGAGGAGTTGCCGGTGCTGCCCGCCAGGCCGATGAGCTGGCCCTGGTAGATCGTGGCCCCACAGCCCAGGTTGATCTGGCTCAGGTGCGCGTACGCGGTCTGCCAGCCGTTGCCGTGGTCGATGATGATCAGGTTGCCGTAGCCGCGCGTGCTCCAGCCGGAGAAGACCACCACCCCGGTGTCGGACGCGTACAGCGGCGCGCCCATGCCAGCGGCGATGTCCAGGCCGGGGTGGGTGTTGGGGCTGTAATCCCAGCCCGAGAGGTAATGGTTGTTGGCGGGCCAAACGAAGGTGTAGGTGCCCGTGGGGCCGGAGTAGTTGCCCGCGCACGAGCCCGGCTCACTGCTGCTGCCCGGGCCTCGGCTGGCGGCCGTCCGGGCGGCTACCGGCAAGGACCACGTAATCGAGTCACGCCAGCCGCCCGGGATGATGACGGGCTGGCCGTCGGCGATGGCCGGCTCGTTGGGGTCCATATCGTTGCCGGCGTAGCGCACAATATCCTCGACCGTGCTGTGAAAGGCCGTGGCGATCTTGTCCAGCGTGTCGCCGGCCTGCACAATCCGCAGGGCGCCATCGACGGGCAGGATGTTCAGCTCCTTGCCGGGCACCAGCAAGTTGACGTTTTCAACCAGCTCGGGGTTGCCCCACAGGATCGTGTCAGGCTTCAGGTTGTACTTGGCGGCGATGCCGAAGATCGTGTCGCCCTTTTGGACAACATATTTCTCGATGGTCGCCCGCGCCCGCGTGGGGATGTTGGTATCCAGGTTCGCGAGGCGCGTGACGAGGGCGGGCTCCGGCAGGGCGGCTGGCAAGGGCTCAAACGTGGGCAGGCCCGCCGGGGGCGGTGTCTGGGTGGCGGCCGGCGCCTGGAGCAGCGGCGCGGTGGCCTCCGCCCCCGGCACATCCAGGCGCGCAATCCACACGGCGGCCAGGATCAGGACCAGCGTCAGGACGTGAGACGCCAGGCGCAGCCAAGTCTCAGGTGAGGCCATCCGCCGCAGCCAGGCCGCCGGATCAATACGATCCGGTGTCTTGTGTGATGGTGTCGACAAAAAAGGGCTCCCTCCCCCACCGCGAAAAGTCTATCAGCCGGCGAGGACGGGCGTCAAGCGCACATAAAGACCGAGGTTGTTGGCTTGCGCCTACAGATTCGGCTACAATCCCCGCACGATCTCTCCACTCGGAAAAACACCATGCCTGAACCGCTCAAGATCCTGTTCATCAGCGCCGAAGTCGCACCCTTCGCCAAGGTCGGCGGGCTGGCGGACGTGGCCGGCGCCCTGCCCAAGGCGCTGCGCCGCCTGGGCCACGACGTGCGCGTCGTCATGCCGGCTTATCGCAACCTCGAGGCCCAAGGCCGCGCCGGACAGCTCGGCGTCCGGCCGGGCGGCATGATCGTCAACACCGGCGCCGGCCCGATCGCGGCCGGCATCTTCGACAGCACCCTGCCCGGCAGCGACGTGCCGATCTACTTCATCGCCCAGGCCAACTTGTTTGACCGGCCCACCGTGTATGGCTACGACGACGACGCGTACCGCTTCGCGTTCTTCAGCCGCGCGGTCTTCGAACTGCTCAATGTCCTCGGCTGGCGACCCGACATCCTGCACGCGCACGATTGGCACACCGCCCCGGCCGTCACCTGGCTGGCCACCGCCGGCCAGGCCGACGAGCGCACCCGCGGCGTGCCCGCGATTTTCACCGTCCACAACCTGGCCCACCAGGGGAAGACGCACTGGGACGTCTTCAACTATCTCGGCCTGCTGACCAACCGCATGGCCGAGGAAGCCTACGGCGAGGTGAATTTCATGGCGCGCGGCCTCTACCACGCCACCATGATCAACACGGTCAGCCCGACCTACGCGCGCGAGATCATGACCCCCGAAGGCGGCGCCGGCCTGCACAACCTGCTGCGCTTCCGCCACTACGACGTGCACGGCATCCTCAACGGCGTCGATTACGACGTGTGGGACCCCGCGCGCGACAGCAAGCTGGCGCGGCCCTTCACGGCCGACACGCTGGACGACCGCGTCGAAAACAAACGCGCTCTGCAGCAGCGCCTGGGCCTGCCCGTGCGCGACGACGTGCCGCTGGTGGGCATGGTCACGCGCCTGGATTGGCAGAAAGGGCTGGACATCGTCGGCCACGTGGTCCACCTGCTGATGAACGGCGGGGCCGGCGACGCGCAGTTCGTGGTGGTGGGGACGGGCAGCGACCACTACGAGACCATGTTCCGGCACCTGGAGGGCTACCACAACCAGAAGCTGCGCGCAGTGCTGGCCTTCGCGCCGGACCTGGCGCCGCTGGTGTACGGGGGCAGCGACCTGTTCCTGATGCCGTCCCTGTTCGAGCCGTGCGGCCTGGGCCAGATGGTGGCCATGCGCTACGGCAGCGTGCCGGTGGTGCGCGCCACGGGCGGGCTGGCCGACACCGTCCGTGACACGGCGACCGGCTTCCTGTTCAACGACTTCAGCGCCGAGGCTTGCTGGCACGCCCTGCAGCGCGCGCTGTACATCTACAACGTGGACAAGCAGAGCTGGCGGGCCATCCAGCGCAACGGGATGACGCTGGACCTGTCCTGGCGCAACTCGGCGCTGGGCTACCAGCAGCTCTACGAGTGGGCGCGCGCCCGCCTGCGCGGCTGATGAGGCAGCCGACCTGAACCCGGTCAGCGCGCGTCCGCCGGCGGTTCAGCCGCCCGGGCGCCGACCAGCCAGGCCAACGCCGGCCACAAAGCCACGGCCGCGGCCACGATGGCGGCCGCCACCGACACGCGGGTGGCCAATACGCCGAGCAGCAGCCCGCCGGCCAGCTGGCCGGCCGCCGCCACCTGGCCGCGCAGGGAAAGCCCGGTGGCGCGTACGGCCGCCGGCAGCCGCCGATTGAGCCAGATCTCGGTCAGCGGCGTCGTGGCGGCGCTGAAGAGCACGCTGGCCCAGAACGCCGCCAACGCCACTGAAAAATCACCAGTCAGCCCAAAGATCAAAACGGCCGCGCTGGTCAGCCCTGTGGACACGCCCAGGAGCGGCCCGAGCGGCTGGTGCCCGCCCCGCCTGAGCCAGCGGGTGGTGGCCTCCACGGCGGCCAGGCTGCCCAGCATGGCGCCCAGGTTGAACAGGCTGAACCACGCCACCGGCTGGAGGCCGGCCAGCGGCGGGAAGGCGTAGCCGCGCAGGAAGTGCGCCTCCCAGAAGCGGTCGATCCCTTCGCCGAAAATCCCCCAGAACAACGCCACCCCTAAGACCGTCAGCAGCGCCGGCTGAGCCCGCACCACGCCGAGGCCCGCGCGCAGCGTGCCGGCCAGCGCCGCGGCCGGGTGGGGGTCCCGCGCCGCCGGGCGGAAGCCCTGCTCAGGCATCGCCGCCGCCAAAACAACCGCCAGCCCCATCAGCAACACCCCACCCAACAGGATCGGCAGACCCACGTAGATCGAAGCCAGCCCCGCACTCAGCCCATTGCCGGCCAGGCCGCCCAGCTGCCCGGCCTGCGCGCCGCGCAGAAGCGCCGCTGACGCCTGCGCCTCGCCGACCTCGTCCGTGATCCAGGCGGTGAGGGCGCCGCTGAGAAAGGTCTGGCCCAGGCCGCGCACGACCTGGGCCAGCAGGATCACTTCAAAGCGCGGCAGCGCGCCCTCCAGCGCGAAGCCGGCTCCCGTCAGCAGCACACCCAGCACCACCGACAGGCGCCGGCTGTACGTGTCGGCGACGACGCCCGTGGGCACCTCGCCCAGCAGCACCGTGGCTTGCAGTACCGCACCGACGATGGCCAGCTGCAGCGGGCTCATCCCGACCACGGTCAGGTAATAGACCGAGAGCATCGGGAACGCCATCAGCTGGAAGCACCAGCTGGCGGCGTTGAGGCCGACGTAGAGTGGATAAGCCGGCAGGCGCCGCCAGCGCGCGGACACGTTCACGCCTGGCCGCAGGCCGCTCGGCCGCAGGCCGCGCTCACCGAACCGGTTTGGCCACGGCGATAAAGCGCCGAACGGAAGTGAAGCCCAGGCGCTCGTAGATGCCCAGCGCGCCGGTGGGGTTCTGCGCGTCCACGCCCAGGAAGGCCTCGTCCAGGCCCTCGGCCCGGAACAGCCGCAGCGCCTCACACATCAGGGCCGCGGCCAGGCCGCGCTTGCGCCACGGCCGGCGCGTGCCGACCTTGTCCAGGTAGCCAAACGGCCGGGAGTCGGCGGAGAGCCCGTCGGTCATCACCCGGTTGAGGGTGTAGGCCGCCACCTGGTCGCCGTCCAGGGCGACGAGCGTCAGGTCCGGCCGGAAACCGGGATGGCCGATGATCAGGTCGCGCCAGTCGGCGGGCGTCTCGGCCTCGTAACCCCAGTGGTCGGCGAAGGCCTCGTTGTGCGCCTGGAAAAGGGCCTGATCCAGGTCCGGGCCGTAGCGCCGCAAGGTAAAGCCGGCGGGCAGCACCGCCGACGGCAGCGGTTCACGCAGGTCGCGGCGCATGCGGTAGAAGTAGCGGATCGGCTGGAAGCCGCGGCGCTCGAACAGCTCGAGCTCGTGGGTCACGTAGTCCGGCGCCGAGCTGCGCAGCGAGCGGGCCAGACCGGGCGGGGCCGCGCTCAGCCGTTCCGTGGCGCGCGCCTCCACCCAATCGAGCAGCGCGTCTTCCAGGCCGTGGCCGCGATGGGCCGGGTGGATGTCGAAGCGCAGCCAGGCGACGGCTTCGTGCTCGGGTTCCGGATGGGCGTAACAGCGGACATGTCCGGCCAGGCTCCCATCCGGGGCCAGCACAACCCGGGCATCGGCCGCCGGGTCCGACCACGGGTCGACAAAACCGGTCTCCAGGTCGGCCAGCGTCTCGACGCGTTCCAACTGGTCGGCGGCGGCGATGGCCAGAACCAGCGTGTGCAGCGCCGGCAGGTCCGCCTGCCGCAGCGGCCGCCAGGTGTAGTCCGCGGGCGTGAGCGCCGCCGGTGTAGGTGTCTTCGATCCAGTCGTCATGATTACCTCATCTGTTTTCAGGTCGGTTTCGGCTTGAGCGCGAAAGCCAACGTTCATGGGCCGGCCCAGCGCGCCAGCGCTCAGGCCAGGCCCGCCTCAAAGCCCAGATCGTCCGCGGTGACGGCGTGCTGCATCCAGACGTTGGGCTCGACGTACTCGGCGCGGTCACGCTCGCAGTCCACGCGCACCGGCACCAGCGCGCCCGGCACGATGTAATCGCCGGTCTCCGGGAAACGCAGCCCGGTCCAGGCCTCCCACTGGGCGACCGTGCCGGGGATGCGCATGGACTCCGGGCAAACTTGCAGCAGCCGCGCGCCCAGAGTCTGGTGCGTCCGCAGCCACGGATCGAACAGGCGCCCGTCCGTGTGCGTCCAGGTGACGTAGCGCTCGATGGGCGTGAGCGGATAGCGGCTCTTGAAGGTGGGCCGCACCGGCGCGATCAGGGCCTTCAGCCCGTGCTGGGCGGCGGTAAAGCGCATGGCCTTGAGCACCAGGCGGCTGAGGCCCTGGCCTTGCCGATCCGGCGCGACGGTGGCCTGGATGGCGCAGAGCGTGTCCGGGGCGCGGCCCGCGTCCAGGCCGGCCACCGCGCGCTCGAAGGCGTCGTCCCAGCCGCCTGGCAGGCCGGCCAAGGTGCCGTCCCATGTCAGCGGCAGGGCATTGCCCACCGCCACCACCCGGCCGGTCTCGTCGAACAGCAGCGACTGGAACGCGGCGCAGTCGCCGTCCAGCCGATCCCAGAGCCGGTCGGCGACGGGGTCGTTGAGCATGAACTCCGGCCAGACCGACGGGTTGAGCACGCGGGCTTGCGCGAACAGGTCCGGGCGCGCGGCGTAGGTGGCGTAGTGCAGCATCAGGTCCTCATTCCGGCCGGGCGGCGCGGCTCCAGAAGAACTGAACCGGGCCGCGCCAGCGCTCGTCGTCCAGCACCGCTTCGCGGAAGTCCCCGCCCGTGTAGCGCCGGATGATCTGGCGCCAAAAGGCCTGGGCCGGCGTGTTGATCGTGATCTCGCCCAGCTCCCAGGCGCCAGGATGACGCTCGAACAGGCTGACCGCCAGGTGCTCGCCCCAACCCTGGCGCCGGAATTTGCGCAGGATGAAGAACTCGTCCACCCAGGTGCAGTCCGTGCCCGGCGCGAGGTAGCTCTCGCCGCTCACCAGCCAGGCGAAACCCGCCCAGCGGCCGTCCACCTTGAGCAAGTAGTGGCGGGCCTGGGGCCGCTGCCAGACGTCGCCCCAGAAGGACGCCGACGTGAAGCTTCCGTCGACGCCGATGTCGTCGCCCGTCAGCTCGCTGAAGTCGTACTCGTAAAGCTCGAACAGACGCTCAAAGACCGGCCGCAGTTCGGCGGTCACGGACAGAATTTCCGATGGGACTTCCATTCTCAACGCCTCCGCGGATCAGGTCTTGTCGGTGGAGCCGTTGGCCTCGGCCGGGGCCGCCGGCTCCTGTTGCCGCAGCGCGGCCACGATCTCCGGATGCGGCCGCCAGGCGCCGTCGGCGTACACGCGCTCATCCCACGGGAAGATCACCAGCGCATCGGTGGTCAGCGCCGCCACGTCGGGCCGCGGCTGCGCCCAGGAGTGGGCCACCAGCGCGGCCGTCACCACGCGCGCGGCGCCGCGGGCGCGCACCCGTTCGGCGACCAGGCGCAGCGTTGCGCCGGTGTCGGCCATCTCGTCCACCACGGCCACCACCTGGCCGGCCACCTCGGCGGGGACGTCCACGCGCCAGACCGGCTCGGCGAAGACGACCTGATCGTCGACGCGCCGGGTGACGCGCACCGGGTACAGCTCGCAGCGCAGGCCGCACGCCACCGCCGTGGCCGGGAACAGCCCGGCCCGCGCGATGCCCACAATCATGGTCACGCGCGCGGCGGCCAGGCCCTCGGCCAGGCGCGCCGCCAGCTCGGCGAAGCGCGGCCACGTGATGGCGTCGACGCCGGCGCGGTGAGCGTAGTCATAGCTCTGCATGATCGGCTCCCGCCTTCAGCCCGGCTGCCCGGCCGCCAGCCCCTCCCACTCGGCCAGCAGCGCTTCCAGGTCGGCCTGGGCATAGGCGTATTCTTCACTCAGCTCGCGCACGCGCGCATGGTCGTCGCCCGCTGACTGCATCAGGTCGGTCAGCGTCGCCAGCTCGGCCTCCTTGAGCGCGATTTTCTCCTCCAGCGCGAACAGCTGTTGGGCGCGCTTCTTGGCGGCGCGGTCGGCGCTGAGGCTGCGCTTGGGCGGCTCCGGCAGCGGGGCGGCCGGCGGCTGGGCGGCGCGGGCCGCAACCGGCGCGCGGCCGTTGGCGGCCTTGCCGTTGACCGCTGCGGGTGGAGCGGCCGGAGGCGCGGCCACGCCGCTCTTGGCCGCGACCCACTCGCGGTACGTGCCCTTGAACACGGTCAGCCGCCCGCCGCGCACCTCCCACACTTGCGTCGCCAGCCGGTCGATCAGGTAACGGTCGTGCGAGACGAGCAGGATGGTGCCGGCGTAATCTTCGAGCACGTCCTGCAACACCTCCTGGGCCGGGATATCCAGGTGATTGGTGGGCTCGTCCAGCAACAACAGGTTGGCGCCTTCCAGGGCCAGGATCGCCAGCGCCAGGCGGGCGCGCTCGCCGCCGCTGAGCAGCTCCACGCGCTTGAAGACGTCTTCACCCCGGAACAGGTACTGCGCCAGGTAGTTGCGCGCCTCGCCCGGCGGCATGTAGCGGTGAGCCTGCAGCGCTTCCATCACGGTCTTCTCGGCCGGCAGCGCGTCCTGGGCCTGCGCAAAGTAGCCGACGTTCAGGCTGGCGCCGAGCTTGACCGTGCCGGCCAGCGGCGCCAGTTGGTCCAGCAGCGTCTTCAGGAATGTGGTCTTGCCGGCGCCGTTCGGGCCGACGACGGCCGCGCACTCGCCGCGGCGCAGTTCCAGGTCCGGCACGGTGAAGAGCGCGTTGCCGGGATACCCGACCCGGAGGCCGTAGGTGCGCACCACCAACTCGCCGCTGACGCGCTGCGGGTCCAGGCGGACCTTGGGCCGCGCCTGCCGGCCGCTGGGCGGCTCCAGCGCGTTGATCTGGCGGATGGCGTCCACGACGCCGATGAGGCTGGACGGCAGCGAGATACCCATCTCTGACCAGCTCCGGCCGCTGCGCAGCGCCGGGAGGCCGTACTGCTCGATGACGAGCAGGTCCCGGTGGATGCGCTTGAGCAGGCCGACGGCGCGGGCGTTGGTGCTCTGGCGCGCGATGTTGCGCTGGACGAAGTCGATCTCCTTCTGCAGGCGCGCCTTCTCCTCGCGAAAGACCTGGCGGTGCCGCTCCCAGCGCTCGTCGCGCTGCAACAGGTAGGCGCTGTAGTTGCCGTGGAAGGCGTCGATGCCGGCGCGGCTCATCTCCCAGACCAGGTTGACGACATGGTCCAGGAAGTAGCGGTCATGGCTGACGATGAGCAGGGCGCCCGGCCAATCGGCCAGGGTCTGTTCGAGCCACTCCACGGCATCGCTGTCCAGGTGGTTGGTGGGCTCGTCCAGGATCAAGAGGTCCGGCTGCTGCAGCAGCAGCTTGGCCAGCAGGGCGCGCGTCTTCTGCCCGCCGCTGAGGTGGCGCAGCGGGGTGGCGTGCTGGCCCTTGTCGAAGCCGAGGCCCTCCAGCGTCTGCGTGATGCGCAGCTCGTAAGCGTAGCCGCCGGCGTGCTCAAAGTCGGCCTGGGCCGCGCCGTACTCGTCCAGCAGCGCGGGCGAATGGTCGCCGGCCGCCATGCGCGCTTCCAGGTCACGCAGACGCACCTCCTGGGCGCGCAGCGCGTTGAAGACGGTGAGCATCTCGCCGAAGACTGTGTTCTCGTCGTCGGCGAAGGCCTCGATGGCCTCCTGGCGCAGGTAGCCCAGGCGCCGGCCGCGCGCGACGTGCACGCCGCCCGTGGTCGGCGCGCTCAGACCGGCCAGGATCTGCAGCAGCGAGGTCTTGCCGATGCCGTTGGGGCCGATCAGGCCGATCTTGCCGTCGTTCGGGACGGACTCGGTCAGGCCGCGAAACAGGTCGAAGGCGCCGAACGACAGGCCGAGGTTGGAGAAAGACAGAATGGACATAGCAGCACTCTCGGCGGCCGGCGCTTACTCCGGCATCGCCAGGATTTTCGGCAACCAGTGCGGCATGGCCCAATCGAGCAGCGGCCGCTCGCTGGGTTCGACGCCCTGGATCAGGTGTTGATAGCTGACCGCCTGATGCGCGGCGCTGAGCGGCCTGGCGCAGGCCCACAACGCGCTCAGGCGCTCCGGCGGTTCATAGTCGGTCCACAGGCTGAGGTACTGGGCCTGCAGTTGGCCGCGCACTGCGGCGTCCGGCTCACCGACGATGTCGATCAGGTCCAGAAACGGGTGCGCCAGGCAGGCGTCGGTCCAATCGAAGAACACAAACTGCCCGTCCGGGCGCGCTACGTTGTCCAGATGCAGGTCGCCGTGCACCAGCGAGGCGGGCACGCGGTAACTGGCCGCGGTCTCACACAGCGCGCGCAGCCGCGGCAGCGCCGCGCGCAGGCGGGCTTTGTCCTCGGCGGCGACGTTGGCGCAACCGGCGTAGAAGTCGGCCAGCGGCTCAAGCTGGTCCGCCAGCACCGGCAGGCGCCGGTCCAGGCATCCCAAGGCCAGCAGGTCGTCGGTCCGCTGCGCGGCCTCCACCTGCCAGGCGCCGTAAGCGCCCCAAACCTCCAGGCGGATGGCGCGCGGCGCCTCCCAGCCCAACGGCTTCCCCAGGTCCGGCAGCAGCATCCAGCGCCGTTCCGCATCCACGGCCAGCGGCGCGGGCACCCGCCCCGGGAAGAGGCCGGCCAGTCCGCGCAGGAGCACGCCCTCGTTGACGAACCAGGGCGAGTTGGGCGTGGTCGCCTTGAAGTAAAGCGATCCGCGCTCGGTGGGCACGCGCCACACGCTGGACAGGCTCCAGTGCTTCACCTGGATGAGCGGGCCGGTGAGGGTCAACCCCAACTCGGCCAGGCGGTCGGCGACCCAGCCGAAGGCCGGCCCGATCCAGCCGGGGTGCGCCCACAGCGCGCGCTGGGCGGGGACGACGCCGGTGGCGGCCTCCGTCAGGTGTGCCTCAATGACCGGGCGCTGGGCGGGCCGCGCCAACGTCAGCGCCGCCAGCTCCGGCAGGGCCACCCAGCGCCCCTCCGGCTCCGGCGTCCAACCCGGCGAGCGCGGTTCGAGCACAAAGAGGCGCTCAGCCGTGTGCGCGTCGTGGTCCAGCCACGAACGCGCGCAGCGCAAGCCCACGGTCTCCAGGCCCCAGCGCGCTTGGACCGCCTGGCTCAACAGGCCGGGTTCGGTCGCGGCCACGTAATCCGCGTGCACGACGGCCGGCAGCGTCCAGCCGGCCTCATCCGGCAGCAGCCAGACGCGCGGCTCGGCCGGGTGCGGCACCAGGGCATACAGGCTCGAACGCCATGCCACAGTCGCGGCGCTCATGCGTCACCGGTTAGCGCGGGTTGGCCGCGGCGGCGCACTTGCGGCTCGAACGTCCGGGTGTAGGCCGCGAGGGTGGCCTGCAGTCGAAAACCGACCGCCTCATACAGCGCCCGAGGCGCGGCTTCGTCCGCGTACGCTTCCACGCTGACGCGGCGCGCGCCCGACGCCTGCAGACGGCGGAACAACTCCAACAGCAAGGCCCGCCCCAGGCCGCGCTGCTGATAGTCTGGGTGCACGGCCAGCGGCTCCACCTGGCCGTGCGTGCCGGCCGGGTCGGCCCAGCCGATGCAGACGGCGGCCAGCGCCCCTGAAGGGGCCTCGACCACCAGGTCCAGGTCCGGCTGGTGTTGTGGCATCAGCAGCGTCCGCTGGCGCCACTCGAGGGTCATGTTCTTGCTGCCGAAGGCCGCCTGATGCACGGCGACGTAGGCGGCGGCTTCGGCCTCGCCGCGCAAAGGCCGCAGGTGGAAGCCGTCCGGCACTTCGGACGCGGGGAGCGGCTCGTCTAACGGGCGGGCCAGGCGCACCAGATCCCAGCCGGACTCCGTGAAGGCGTGGGCCTGGAAGAGCGCGATCCGGTCGGCATCGCCGGCGGGCGCTTCCACCGCCAGCGTGAAGGGCTGGCGCCGCCGGTCGGCGATGGCTTGCGCGCGGGCGGCGCCCCAGGCCAGGAGGGCGGCCTCCAGGCCGTCGCCGCGCGCGGCCGCGCGGACGCCAAAATCAAGCGTGCCCCACGGCCCCTGCACGATGGCGTAGCCGGCCAACTGACCGGCGGCGTCCTCCCACAGCCGGGTGTTGTCCAGCGTGTCCAGCGACCAGGCGCTCAACCGGTAGGGCAGGTCCACCACGTGGCGCTGCCCGTCCGGGTCGGCGTAGGCCAGGCCCAGGATTTTGTCCTTGTCGTCGGCGCCCAGCAGCGGGCGGTCCAGGTAAGCGGGCATCTCTTTCACCTCGGCCGCCGGAGCGGCCCTGATACTTTAGGGTCACCAATCGCCGGGTTCATCCGCCATTCGGACGATCCGCGGCGTGAAATGCCCGATGATCTCCACCAGGTCGGCCTGGGCCGCGATGACCTGGTCGATGCGCTTGTAGGCCTGCGGGCTTTCGTCCAGGCCGCCGCCCAGCAGGGTCACACCGCGCTCGCGCAGGTAGTCGTCGCGCACGCGTTTGGCGATGGTGTTGAGGGCCTGCTTGCGGCTCATCTGCCGCCCGGCGCCGTGCGCGGCCGAGTGCAAGGCCTCGGCGACGCCGCGCCCGCGCACCACGTAGCCGGGATCGCCCATCGAGCCCGGGATCACGCCCAGCACGCCCGGCCCGGCCGGGGTGGCGCCTTTGCGGTGGACGATGACGGGCGTGCCGTCCTCCAGTCGCGCGCGCCAGGCGAAGTTGTGGTGGTTTTCAACCACCGCGCTGGCCTGCAGCCCAGCCGCGGCCGCCACGCGCTGATGGATGACGGCGTGGTTGGCGGACGCGAAGCGCCCGGATAGTTCCATGGCGATCCAATATTCCTGTCCGGCCTCGGAGTCCAGGTCCAGCCAGGCCAGGTGCCGCACGGCCTTGTCCAGGCGCGGGCGCAGGTCCATGGCCAGCCGCGAGTAGTAGTCGGCGGCTTTGAAGCCCACGCCGCGCGAGCCGGAGTGCGAGAGCAGGGCCAGGTAGCGGCCGGGCTCCAGGCCCAGCCGCTCGTCCGGCTGCGTCAGCTCCAGCGCCCCCCACTCCACGAAGTGGTTGCCGGTGCCGCTGGTGCCGAGTTGCTCATAGGCGAGGGCGTGCAGATGGCGCAGCAGCGGCGTGGCCTCCCAGTCGTCGTCGTCCAACACGGCGTGCTCGGGGCGCTGGTTCTTCTCCCACTTGGCGCCCATGCCGAAGCGCGTCTGGGAGAGCAGCGCGCGCTCGAAGGGCGCCGGCTTTTGCTCCAGCATGATCGGCGACTGCGGGTACACCGACAGGCGCATCCGACAGTTGTGTACGAACACTCCAGCCGACAGGGCGAAGTTCGCGTAGACTGGGACATTCAGACAATAGACCGCTTCGCGACGTTGGCTGGGCCGAACGGCGACAACCTGATGGTTGAAGAGTTTACCCTTCAGGCCGTGCACCAAGCGGCGATGATTGTAGAGGCCGATATAAGACTTGGCTTCAGCCCCGCAGATATCGCAGGCGTGGACTCGCTGCGCAATCTCGCGGCTTAGCTGGCGACCCCGGTCACTTTGATTTCGAGCGATGAGGTAGGGCTTACCGCGCTGACCGTTGCCGGCGCAATTGGCCTTGGCGCGTTCATAGTCGTCGCTCCAGTATTTCTTGAGATTGCGGCTACCGCGCTGGGCGAAATACTGGCGTCCCTCCGGTGTGGCCGCCTTGCGGGCCAGCGCCTCTTTGCGGCTGCGCTCGAATTCTTCCGACTGCCAGTGATTGTTGCGCTCAACCAGGCCGCGATGATAGGCGGAGTGATCGCGATCGCCCATGAATTCCAGGTTTTCAGGCAGATTATTGTGCTCGACAAAATCACGATGATGGATGACCAGTTTTTGACCCGGAAACCGGGGCAACGGACCAAGCAACCCGGCGCGCGCCACCATCCAGTGAGCACGCAGCCAGGCCCCTGAGTAGTTCTGTTGCACCCGCGCGTAGCCTTCCTGGTCGAGTTGGCGATAGAGCGGCATCAAGGAGGCGCCGGGCTGCAACTGCTCGGCCGGGCAATACTGGCCGTCGCGCAGCATAAACTGATGTTCGGGCGTGCAGGTGATGACGTCTCCACTGTCAAGCTCTACCTCCATAAGCTCTGCCTGGGCGCGGGTCTTGTGCGCGGTTGCCAGGGCAACCACAACCTTGCCATCCGGCTTGCAGGCAAAGACAGGGAAAGGCTCCGAGCGCTGGCTGAGTTCCTGGAGAGAGTGATCCTGGCCGTCCAACAGCGGCACGCACGTGTCACCGGTGAAACAGGCAATATCCACGCCGACGGCGTACGGGATGACGGCGCCCTCGGTCGCCAGCACGCCGCCGATGGGCAGCCCGTAGCCGATGTGCGCGTCCGGCATCAGGGCGCCGGCCACGCTGACTGGCAGGCGCAGGGCGTTGTCCATCTGGGCCAGCGCGCCCGGGTCGATGTACTCACGGCCCCAAACGCGATACGGCAGCCCGGCCTCGCGCAGGCGCTCGTCGCGTTCGCGCGGCGCGGCGCTGGCCTGCGTTAGGGCAGCGGCCAGCTCGCCCAGGGCCTCGTCCTTCAAGAAGGCGGCCGGGGTCGCGCGCACCGTCTCCAGGCGCTCCAGGATCTGGTCGCGGTCCAGCCCGGCCTGCCACAACGCCTCGGCGGCCTCCTTGGCCAGGCGGATCAGCGGGCCGTCCGGCCAGCCGTTCAGTTTGAGGATCTTGCCGCTGATAACGCCCATCTGATCGATCCTGCGCGGGTTGCCGTGTTCCTTCAGGCTCCGGTGACTGGAGATTGCTTGTGCGCCAATCTCCAGTCACCGGTCTCTATTTCTCAGTCTAACGGCTTGCGGTAGTTCGCGCTCCGCCGCATCGGCCGGAAGCCGCAGCTCTCGTACAACTGCAGAGCGCCGTTCGGGTTCTGCGTGTCCACGCCCAGCGCGGCCTCGGTCAGGCCCTGCGCCTTGAGCAACTCCAGGCTGCGCAGGATCAAGGCCTTGGCCACGCCCAGCTTGCGCCACGGCCGCCGCACACAGATCGGGTCCGTCCAGCCGCGCTTCAGCCCGAGCGCTTCGTTCTCCTCGCGCGGGATGAAGTTGAGCACCATACCGGCGACCTCCTCGCCGTGCCCGTTGGCGCCCGGCGCGAACGCCACCTGCCACAAGCTGGCGTCGAAGGTCGGCGAGGTCAGCCAGCCCTCGTACTCGGACTCGGTGTTCGGCCGGAAGCCCCAGTGATCACGGAAGGCCTCCTGCAGCGCGTCCCACACCTGGCGGTACTCGTCCGGGCGCGGCGCCCGCGCGGTCAGGCCGGCCGGCAGCGCGCGCTCTTCGATCGGTTCAGCCAGGTCGCGGCGCATGAGGTACCCCCAGCGCACGGCCGTGTACCCCTCGGATTCCAGGAGCGCCGTCCGGTCCTGGTCCAGGTCGCTGCTGGACACCCAGAACTGGAGGACTTTGGCGACGTCGGCCGGGTGTGCAGCGGCGATGGCGCGCAGCCGGGCCTCGGCCCAGTGCAGCAGGGCCCGCTCCAGGTCTGACGGCTGGCGGAAGTCCGGATGGACGTTGAGGACGACCAGGTAGCGGCGCAGGCCGTCTAGTTCCTCATCCCACCACACCCGGCAGTAGGCCACATCGCGTCCGTCCGTCCCCGGCGCCTCGGTCTCCACGAACAGGAAGTCCGTGGCCAGGTCGCAGTTGACCAGGTGGGCGTAGTCGTTGGCCAGTTCGTCCACGTTCTGGATGTACTCGTGCTGGTAGGCCAGCGAGATGGCGTTCACCAAGGCCGCCATGCGCGGAAAGTCGGTCTCGCCCCGGAAACGCCGGAACACGAAGCCGGCCGGCGCGTTGGGGACCTGGACGAGATCAGACGGTGCAATTTGGGTCAGCATAAGAGTCTCTCCCCGGCGGGTCGCCGGTCTAAGTCAGTGGTTTGCGATACGTGGCGTTGCGCTGGACGGGCCGGAAGCCGCAATCCTCATAGACGCGCAGCGCGCCGCTCAGGTTTTCCGTATCCACGCCCAGCGCCGACTCGGTCTGGCCGCGCTCTTTGAAGACGCGCAGCGTGCGCACGATCAGGGCACGCGCCAGGCCGCGCTTGCGCCACGGCCGCCGGACGCTGATGAACTCGGTATAGCCGCGCTGGCGGTTGAAGCGCTCGTTCTCATGGGGGTTGATGAAGCCCTTCACCTGCCCGGCGACCTGGTTGGTGGCCGTGTCCCAGGCAATCTGCCACAGCTCCGGCGTGAAGATCGTGGGGTCCTTCAGCCAGCCTTCGTAGTCGTTCTCGGTCGGCTCGGCGAAGCCCCAGTGATCGCGGAAGGCCTCCACGTTGGCCTCCCAGATGGCGCGATAGTGCTCGGGCAGGACCGGCCGCACCTCCACACCCTCCGGCAGCGGGAAGTCCGGGATGTTCTCGAGGTCGGGCCGCACCATCTGGTAGAAGTAGCGCACGGCGCTGTAGCCGTCCCGCTGGAGCATGGCTTCCGTCCCGGCGGCCTTGTCTGAGGCGAAGGACTGGAAGAAGCGCGGCCCATCGTCCGGGTGCGCCGCCGCGATCTCGCGCAGGCGGTTCTGGAACCACTTCAGCATAGCGCCGCCGAGGCCGCGCCGCCGCCAGGCCGGGTCCAGGAAGGCGAAATGGTTGTAGAGCCGGGCGCCGCTGTCCTCGCGCCAGGACTCGACCCGCCCGTAGGCCACCAGCTGGCCATCCACCTCGGCCATCAGGATGTCGCGGGCCGGGTCGGTGTCGGTCAGGTGGGCGTAGTTGTTGCGGATCTCGTCCAGGGTGACGACGCGCTCATTGCCGTCAGCGGCCTCGGCCGCCGCCAGGACGCGCGTCATCTGCGGGAAGTCGGCGTCGCCGCGGAACCGGCGGAAGACCAGGCCCGGGAGGGCGGGCGCGTTCGGGACGAGGACGGCGTCAGCGACGGAGGTCTGGGTGTTCATTCTGATGATCTCTTTCTGGCCGCCGGGCGAAGCCGGCTGCCGCTCACACGCTGGATTTCTCGTACAGACACAGTTGCGTGACGACCTGAAAGCCGCACGCCTGATAAAAAGCAACCGCGCCGGGGTTGTCGGCCTCGGAGCAGACGGCGGCCTGCCGTAGACCGCGCGCCTGCATCTGGCGCAAGGCCGTTTGGATCACAGCCCGGCCCAGGCCGCGGCGCTGGAAGTCTGGATGGGTGCCGACCGGCTCGAAGTAGCCCAGGCCGTTAACGTCATCAACCCACCAGATCGTGAAGGCCGCCACTTGGCCATCCGGCGCGACGGCCGCCAGATTGCGCTCCGCCGCGTAGACGCGCGAGCGCGTGAACCGCTGGTAGCGCCCGAAGTACCGTCCCCACTCCCATTTGGAGCGGAAGGCGCCGTACGAGGCGCGGGCGCGGGCTTCGGCCTCAGCCGGCAGAGCCACCGGCCGCACGACAAAGCCGTCCGGGACCGGCGCCGGGGCCGGCAAGGCCTCCAGGGACAGGGTCATGTAGTTCAGGGTGTCCGCGCCACGCCGGAAGCCCCGGCGCTCCAGCGACTCCTGGCGGACAGCATCCGTGGCCGCGATCCAGAAGGCGCGGATCTGGCGGCCGCCCTGCGCGCGGACGCGTTCCGTGATCTGGGCCTCCGCCCAGGCTTGCATGGCCTCGGCCTCGGCCGTCCCGCGCAGCTCCGGCTGGACGAACAAGTCGAAGTAACCGTCCTCCGGCGTGAACAGCACCCAGGCCAACAGGCGGCCGGCGGCCTCCCACAGCCAGATCTGGCCCGCGAACGGATCCAGGCCGTCATGGTAGAACAGCCACCAACTGACGTCGCCGGTGTGGACGTAGTAGGTGCCGTTGGCAGCGCGCCGGCCCGCCACCAGCAGATCCAGCATGGCCTGCCAGTCGCGCTCGTCGCGATAAGGCCGCGGTTCAGGCAGCATCGCGCACCTCCCAGTCCTGGCCCCAGCCCACCTTGTGGGGATCGGCCTGACCGCCCAGCTCCAGGTAGGCGCTCTCGACGTTCAGGCCGTGATAGACCTCATTCGCAGCGCGCTGGCGATAAGCCATGTCCGCGCAGTCGGCCACGGTCTCGGCGGCACTGCGGCCGGCGGCCACGGCGCGGGTCACGCGCTCGCGCAGCTCGGCCAGGTAAGCGCGGTCCGCCGCCAGCCGCCCCTGGATCTCGGCCGGCTCGGCCGTAGCCGCGCCGTGGCCGGGAACCAGCACCCGGATGTCCCAGCCGGCCAGCATGGACAGCGACCGTTCGTAGGCGGCCAGGTTGTCGCTGACGAACGGGATCTCGTCGTCGCTCAGGAAATCCGACGCCCACAGCGCGCCGGTGGCGGCGTGATAGAGCACCAGCTGATCCGCGGCGTGGCCGGGCGTGTGCGCCAGGCGCAGCCTGGTGCCGCCGACCGCCAGCGTCAGCTCGGCCGCGAAGGTGCGGTGGGGTTGTGGCACGCTGAACGGCTGCCGGCGCGGCACCTTGTGCGCCGCCTCCCAGCGCGCGATCTCGCGCAGGATCCCGCGCTCGTCGCGGGCGGCGGCGGCCGGATACTCGGCTTGCGCCAGCACCGGCACGCCCGGGAACTGCTCCGGCCCCAGGACGTGGTCCCAGTGGCTGTGCGTCAGAGTCAGTCCAACCGGCTGCGCCCGTTGGGCTTCCAGCAGGCGCCGGATCGCCGCGAACTCGTCCGGCAGCAGGCCGGGGTCGATCAGCACGGCCTCGCCGCCGCTGATGAAGGCGCCGGTGTTGTAGGCCAGCGCCGCGCAGCGCAGCACCCACAACTCCGCGGTAAGCGGGATGAAAACGGGCTTAGTCATCTTCGCCTCAACCATTCCGGTGCAGCTTGCCGGTCCGCTTAGCGTAGCGCTCGGCCCAGTGGAAGGCCTGCAGTCCGGCGGGGATGGAGAGCGCGCCCATCACCAGCAGCGGCCAGATGAACGGCCACAGGCTGAGCGTGGGAGCGCCCTCCAGCAGGGCCAGCCGCGCGCCGTCCAGCACGTAGGTCGCCGGCGACAGGTACGAGAAGACCTGCAGCCAGCCCGGCAGCACGCTCACCGGGTAGTACACGCCCGAGACCAGCAGCAGCCCGGCGATGATCAGGTGCGTCATCTGCGAGCCGCGCTCCGGGAAGAGCAGCGGCAGGATCGAGCCGACGATGCTGATGCCGATGAAGGACAGGCTGCCGGCGATGAGCAGCACCAGGAAGCCGAACAGATTGGCGTTCGCCATGGTCAGGTCGAAGAACAGCACCGTGACCACCAGCACCACGCCGGTATGCACCAGGCTGTAGAGCACGGCGAAGGCCGTCTGGCCGAGCATGTGCATGAAGCGCGTGATCGGGGCCATGAGCGTGTACTCGATGGTGCCCTCCCAGCGCTCCAGGCCGACCACATCGGTGACCCAGTAGAAGATCACCGACAGGTAGCGCCAGACGATAGTGCCGATAGCCAGGTAGAGCACCAGGTACTGGCTGTCGATGCCCGACCCGCCGCTCACCTGCCCGGCGCCGACGCCGATAAAGCTGATGGACAGGCTGTTAGCGACCGTGTACACCAGCCAGACGAGCTCCCAGGCCCAGTAGCGCTTGACGATGTTGACGTTGCGTTCGATGAACGCGTAAGACGCTCGCAGTTCGTTGACGATGACCGACATCGCAGACCTCACTCGCCGTCTCAGCGCGCCTCAAAGGCGACGCTCATCGGCTGGGCGGACTTGGGCAGCAGAAAACTCAGAACCAACGCCTGGGTCTTCAGCGTGATGCACCAGCAGCCCGCCTGCCACTGGTCGGCCACCTGCGCGTCCGCCCACCTCAGGCGGTCGCAGTACTGTTGTTGTTCCAGCTCAGACATTTCCGTCGTGACTTCTATTTGGACGTCCATTGTCCGTCCTCCTCGCCGGGCGTCCCCGGGCCGCCCCGCTTATCCCGGGGCGGGCGCCTGGGTCCGTAACCAGTCGGCGTATAAGATCCCCATCACCACTTCATCCCAGCGCTGTCCGTCGCGCGCCAGGAGTTGGCGTATCCGGCCCTCCGCTACGAACCCGGCCTTCGCATAGGCGCGCTGGGCGCGCGGGTTGTAGCCGAACACGCTCAGGCTGACCCGGTGCAAGCCCAACTCCAGGAACCCGAAGCGGACCAGGACGCGCACCGCGTCGGTGCCGTAGCCTTGACCCCAGTCGGCGCGCTCGCCGATGCCGATGCCGAGCCAGGCATCGCGGTGGGTCCAGTGGTGCAGCCACAGCCCGCCGAAACCGATCAGGCGGTCGTCGGCCAGGGTCCGGATCCAGAAGTTGAAGCTGGTGGGCTTCGGCTCGCCGCCCAGCCAGTCGGTCACCTCGCGGACGCCCACCGGCCGGGCCGGATCGCTGTCCAGCAGCCGGCTGTACTCGCTGTCGCGGTGCCAGCCGGCCACCTGCTCGGCCCCCTGATCCGGGTCGGGCGCTGCCAGCCGCACGCGTTCGCCGCGCAACAGTTCTTGGGTCATGACCGGGCCTCCCACTCAGCGCGCAGCAGCCCCAGGCAGTAATCGTCCCAGCGCTGCCCGGCGCGGTAGAGCGCCTGCCGCCGGCAGACCTCGCGCGTGAAGCCATGCCGCTCCAGGAAGCGCAGGCCGCCGGGGTTATCCTGGCCGCATTCGGCCGTCAGCCGAAAGAGGTTCAGCTCGTAGAAGCCGTAGCGCAGCAGCAGCCGCAGGGCCTCGCCGCCGTAGCCGTGGCCCCGGTCGGCGGGCTCGCCCAGCGCCAACCGCAGCCAGGCGTTTCCATGGCTCCACTCCACGCCCTCCAGGGCGGCCAGGCCGATCAGGCGGCCGTCGTCCTTAAGGCGCAGGGCAAAGTCGAAGCGGCGGCGGCCTTCCTGGGCCTCCTTGGCCTGCGCCTCGAGCTTCTTCTTCACCTGTCCCGCCGCCAATGGCCGGACCGGCTCCGCGCCGGTCCGGTGCAGGTAAACGGGATCTTGCGTCCAGCGCGCGATGACGGCCGCGTCCTTGTCCAGGTCGATACCGCCGAGCCGCGTGCGCTCGCCTTCGTACAGAGATACTCCGATGTCCATGCGGGTCTCCCGGCCGGCTGGCCTCAGGCTTCGTCGTCGGCGGTCAGCGGCTTCCCGGTCAGTTCCAGGAAGACGTCCTCCAGCGTCGGCGCGTGGCCGTTGCGCGGGAGGCGCTGTTTCAGGGCCGCCGGGGTGTCCAGGGCCACGATCCGGCCGCCGTCGATGATGGCGATGCGGTCGCACAACGCTTCGGCCTCGCTCATGTCGTGGGTGGTCAGCAGGATGGTGGCGTCGTGGTTGTCGCGCAATTCGCGCACAAAGGCCTGGACTTCACGCTTGGAGCGCGGGTCCAGGCCGGTGGTCGGCTCATCCAGCAGCAGCAGGATCGGCTGGCTGAGGAAGGCGCGCGCGATAGCGACCTTCTGCTGCATGCCGCGGCTCATCTCCTCCATTGGGCTGTAGATGGCGCGCTCCTCCAGGCCCAGGCGCTGGAGGATCTCCACCACGCGGCGCCGGGCCAGGTCGGCCGGCACGCCGTACAGGCGCGCGCCGTAGAGCAGGTTCTCCATCGGCGAGAGCTTCTTGAAGAAGCTGGCCTCCACCGAGACCCGGTTGATCAGCGTCTGCACCTGGCGCGCCTCGCGCACCACGTCGTGGCCGAAGACGCCGATCTGGCCGTCGTCCGGGAGGAGCAGCGTGGCGATCAGGCGGATCAGGGTGGATTTGCCGCTGCCGTTGGGGCCGAGCACGCCGAAGATCTCACCGCGCCGGATCTGCAGCGAGACGCGGTCCACGGCGATCTTGGCGGCCGGCCGCTTGGGGCCGAGCCAGCCGCCGGCCTGTTCGCCGAAGCGCTTGACGACGTTCTCGACCTGGACGGCTATCGCAGGGTTGTTCATCGATGCCTCACTCACGGTGCTCGCGCCGGCCCGGCCGCGGGGCCTGGCCTGGCGCGCTAAGTCGGATGGATCTGGGTCGCCCCGGCTGGCCGATCCTAAAAGCGCAAACGCGCCACCACTTCGCCGTCGTCCACCTCGCCCGTCTCCACGAAGCCGAAGCTGGCGTAGAGCGCGGCCGCGACCCGGTTCTCGGGCTCGTAGCTCAGGGCGACCGTCCGACACTCCGGGTTGCCCCGGAACTGCTCCAGGAGCCGGCCCAGCGCCGCCCGGCCATACCCCTGCCGCTGGTGCTCGGCCGCGATCATGTAGCGGATGATGTAATACTCCGGCGCCTCCCAGGCATACATCACAAACCCCACGGGCGTCTCGCCGGCATAGAGCGCGGCCGGCGTCATCCCCGGATACACACGCGCCTGGGCCAACGAGTAGACGTTGGCGGCCACAAAGTGCTCCTGATCAGGCGCCACCTTGAGCCCAATCACAGCGCGGAAATTGTCGGGCGTAATGTCACGGAACGAGATGGTCATACGGGCGGTCTCCGGAACGTCGCAACAAAAAAAGGGCCGTCAGCGCTGCGCTCTGGCGCACGCTCACGGCCCAATTCGAGAAGAAACACAAAGGCCGTGGGCGGCGCTTTTGTCGATCGCGCCCACGGCCTCGGAAGTCAGTGTGTCAACAAACTTCTAAGGGCAACAGGCGCAATACGACAAGGCTCCACCGGCGATGCCCGCCGGGGTGCCGAGGCGTACCTTGGTCAGAAAGCTAGAAACCATTTGCGCCAAATTGCCTTTCTGCAAGCTTCGGTCAGTCTAACACAGGCTTTTTCCGCAAGTCAAGTCCGAATTCACCTCAGGCGAACGCCGAACCTTATTGGCCGCCCTTGGCCTCGGTCCAGAGGCGGTCATAGTATTGCAGCGCCTGGCCGACATCCTCCACGCGGTGCCCGGCCAACAGGGTCGCGGCCGGCGTATTGGTGATGATCGAGTCGGCGTAGGCGGCGTAGACGTCCGGGTGGTTGGCCTGCGCGTACTCCAGCGCCGCGCGATTCGGCACGGTGTAGGGGAAGTCCTGGAGCAGCAGCCAGGCCACATCGGCCTG
This sequence comes from uncultured Anaerolineales bacterium, assembly GCA_937952305.1. Taxonomy (GTDB): domain Bacteria; phylum Chloroflexota; class Anaerolineae; order Anaerolineales; family UBA6663; genus SpSt-583. Next base: position 81,134 of record CALFZO010000024.1, read on the forward strand.
CAGGACGTAGTTCATCCAGGCATAGGCGGCGTCCGGGTGCGGCGCGTCGGTGGTCAGGCCGAAGCCGTCCTCAAACGTGATCGCGCCCTCGGTCGGGAAGACGTACTGGATGGACGGCTTCTCGCGCTGGGCCAGGAAGGCTTCGCCGTTCCAGACGATGCCCAGGTCGGCGTCGCCGGCGATGAGCGCGGTCTTGGGGCTGTCGCTGTCGAAGAGCTTGACGTTGGGGATCAGCTCCTTGAGCTTGGCCTCGGCCTCGGCCAGCTGCGCCGGGTCGGTGGCGTTAACGCTGTAGCCGAGGGTCAGCAGCGCCATGCCGATGATGATGCGCGAATCATCCACGAAAACCAGGTGGCCGGCATACTCCGGCTTCCACAGGTCGGCCCAGGATTGCGGCGGGTTGGGCACACGCTCGGCATCGTAGACGATGGCCTGCGACCCGACCTGGTAAGGCGAGACGTAGGCGGCCCGGTCGCCGTACAGCTTGAGGTATTCCGGGTCGATGTTCTTGAGGTTGGGCAGCCGTGACGTGTCCAGCGGCTGGAGCAGGCCGTCGCGGATCATCACGTTGATGATGTAGTCGCTGGGGTGGACGATGTCGTAGCCGGAGGCGCCGGCCTTGAGCTTGGCGTACAGCTCTTCGTTGGACGAGAACTCCTCGCGGTTGACCTGCAGGCCATAGACCAGGCCGAAGCAGTCCAGGATGTCCTGGGGGATGTACTCGGTCCAGACGAACAAGTTGATCTGCTGCGCCGTCACCTCCAGGCGCGGCTCCGGCTCCGGGCAGGCGAAGCCGGACGGCGCCGTGTGCCCCCCGGCCGCCGGGGTGGGACCGGCGGCCGGCGCGCAGCCGGCGG
>CALFZO010000025.1 GCA_937952305.1 uncultured Anaerolineales bacterium
ACAACGGCCGGGCTTCGACAGAGCCTGGACCAAGCAGGGCCGCTACAGCGGCCGGGAACCACCGTCTCTGACCTGAGCAGGAGTGCTACAGCGGCCGGATTTCCACGGCGCCAGCGCCGAGCAGGGCCGTCAACTTCTCGGCCAGTTCGTCGCAGTAGCGCGTGCTGTGGTTGGGGAAACGCAGCTGATAGCGGGCCTGGTCCGTCTCGTGGACGACAAACTCGAACACGTCAGCGCCGTGATAGGAGGTGAGCAGGCCGTGCACGCGCCGGACCAGCCGGGCGTCGCGCTCCTTGTCGCCGGAGGCGCGCAGGGTCACGCTGACGCGCTGCGGCGGCCGATCGGCGGCCGGGGGGTCACGCCGGGCGGGCGCCGGCGCCTGGGCCAGGCGGCTGCCGTGGCCGTTCCCGCCGTTGCCATTGCCGCCATTCTTGACGGTGGCCGGCGGGGCGGTCCGGGCCGCCGGCGCCTGGGCGGCCTTGACCGCGGCGGTCACGGGCGGATCGTCCGGCGGCAGCCAGTCATCGTCCGGCGGCGGCGGGACGAAGTTGGCGGGCAGCGGCGCCTCGTCAGCGGCGGGCAGCGCGGGCACCTCGTCGTCCGCCCAGATGATGGACTGCACCGGCGCAGGCCGCGGCGTCGGCCCGTTCGCCTGGCCGGCGGCCAGCTTGAAGTCCTGCTTCAACACATCCACCAGGATCTTGGCGCTGCCGGCGCCCTGGGCGTCGACCTTGCCGTAGATGACGACGATCTGCTCCACGGCCAGCCAGGTGTTGACCTCACGCCAGGTCTTGGGAAAGATCACCAGGTCCAGCGAACCCTGCAGGTCTTCCACCGTGACGAACCCCATCGAGTCGCCCTTCTTGGTGACGTGCGTGCGCAGGCTGGTGACCACGCCCGCCATCACCACCGGCTTGCCGTGGTCGTCTTCGGTGAGCTGGCCGCTGTAGTGGGTGACGAACTGGCCGAGCTGTTCCATGATCGGCTGGAGCGGGTGATCGCTGACGTACAGGCCGATCAGCTCCTTCTCCCAGCGGAGCAGCTCGCGGCGCGACACCTCGACTTTCACCTTGGGCAGCTGGACGCCCGCGAAGCCGCCGCCGGCGCCGAAGAGTGACAGCTGGCCGGCCTCCTGGGCGCGGAAATGGGCGGCGCTGGCGTTGACGATCTGGTCCAGCCCCTCCAGCAGCCCGCCGCGCGCGCCGAAGCGGTCGAGTGCGCCGACCTTGATCAGGCACTCCAGCGCGCGCTTGCCGACGTGGCGCAGGTCCACGCGCTGGCAGAAATCGTCCAGCGAGCCGAAGGGGCCGCCGGCCTGGCGCGCGTCCAAGATCACCTGCACGGCGCTCTCGCCGACGTTCTTGATGGCGGCCAGGCCGAAGCGGATGGCCGGCTGCGGCTTCTGCTTCTTGCCGCCCGGCAGCGGCTTGGCGCCGACCGGGGCATCCTCGATGGCGAAGTCGATCAGGCTGTAGTTGACGTCCGGGGGCAGCACCTGGATGCCCAGGCTGCGGCAGTCTTCGCTGTAGAGCGCGACGTTCTCGGTGTCGTGCTTGTAGGCCGAGAGCACGGCGGTCATGTACTCGGCCGGATAGTGCGTCTTCAGATAGCCGGTCTGGACCGAGATGACGCCGTAGACGGCGGCATGGCTATTGTGGACCAGCACATCGTTAGCGACGAAATTGTGCGTGCCGGGCACATCCAGATCGTATGTCTGCTTCTCGCCAACGGGCTCGATCGCCAGGATCTCGTCCCAATAAATGTCGCTGTGGGCCAAGCGGCGCAGCGCCGGGTCATCGAAGTACGCGGCCAGTCGGCCGATCGTTTGGCGTGTGAAGCCATTTTTGGCGGCGGCGCCGGTGGGATAGAACTCACGTGGGGCGACACCGCAGGCCGCGCGCAGGTCGGTCCAGGTAACGCCGGCGCGCGCTTTGGCCGCCCGCACCAACCCCTTGACGCTGACCGGCACCACATCTTGTGTGCCGACGACCAGAGCCGGCCGCAGCGCCGTCAGACGCTGCAGGCTGCGGCGCCGCGCCGGGCTGACGAAGTGCACGGCGATCTGGTCGCGAAACGCGTCCAAATTGTCGGCGCCGGTGATGAACAACTGATAGCCGGTCCGGCCGCCTTTGTACGGAAAGACGACGCGCCGGAGGCGGCTGATGAGGCCCAGCCGCAGCAACAGGTGTTGAAGCTGGCGCGCCAGGCGCTCCGAAGCGGTGGCGTAGAACAAGCTGCGCCCGCGCACATTGATGTGGCCGTCCCCTTCCCACAGGCGGCTGATCAGCAAGCCGATCTGCCGGTTGTTCAGCTCAAAAACCTCCGCCGGGATTGCCTTCGTGCGCGCGTTTTTGCCCCAGATCCCTAACGCCTGGGCCCAAGTCACGATCCCCGGCGGCTGCGTCCGATCGACCCTCCGGGCGTACACCGAGAAAGTCCCCTTGTGCCGGGCGAGCGAGCACGCCACGTTGGAGAACTGCTGGGCGGCCCGGACGAAGTCGTCTACCTGAGCGCGGTCCTGGCTATAGAAGTAAACGGAGTGCGGATGGCACAGGTTGCCTTCCGCCAACAGATGTCCCAGCGCAATGACGGCATGATCCGGCCAGGTCGCGCGGCCTTCCACCGGCAGCCGGCGCGGCACCGCCACCCGGTCGCCGGGCGTCAGTTCGGCGAGCCAGCGCCAGCCTTCGGCCGTCAGAAACGGATGGTTGGCGGTCGCCTCGAGCGTGCGCCCGAGCCGGGTCGTCAGGCGGAACACCGGCTTGACGCCGTTATCCATCACGGCCGCCACCCGTCCAGCCTGTAGCTGCAAGCCAGACGGGTCGCACGTCACTGTGCGCGCCAACCGGGCCGTGCCGCGATACAGGTCCTCCACGCGCACCAAGCGGCCCGTGTCGGCATCGACGACTTCGACGTCACCGGGCAGGCACTTGTTGAAGCCGTAACGCGCGAACTCCTCCCACTCGGCGAAGATGGCCTCGGCCGCCGGCTGCGGCATGCCCTTGTCCGTGGCGCCCTGGATGAACTTGGTCTGGTGCTTCTGCAGGGCTTCTTTCTGCTTCTTGGCGATGGCCTTACGCAGCTCGTCCGACTCGGACATGGAGTAGCCGGCCAGGTCCACGGCCGCGCGCATGATCTGCTCCTGGTAGACCGGGATGCCAAAGGTCTCCTGGAAGATCGGCTCCAGCGACGGGTGTTTGTACTCCACCGCCTCCTCGCCGTGCATGCGCCGGATGTAGCTGGGGATGAACTCCAGCGGCCCGGGCCGGTAGAGCGAGATCATGGCGATGATGTTGTCCAGGTTCCTGGGCTTCATCTGCGTCAGATAGCGCTTCATGCCCGTGCCTTCCACCTGGAAGACGCCGGCCACCTGCCCGCGCCCGAGGAGTTCAAAGGTCGCCGGGTCGTCCAGCGGGATGTTGCTCAGGTCGAAGCGCCGCCCGTGCCGGGCCGCGATCATGTCGCAGGCGCGCTGCATAATCGTCAGCGTGATCAGGCCGAGGAAGTCCACCTTGAGCATCCCGAGCTTCTCCAGGATGCCCATCTCGAACTGGGTCACGGTCTTGATCGGCGTCTCGTCCGAGCCGCCGGTCGGCCGGTGCAGCGGCAGATACTCGCTGACGGGCTTGTCGGCGATGACCACGCCGGCGGCGTGCGTGCCCACGCTGCGCACCACGCCTTCCATCTGCGCGGCTGTGTCGATCAGCTCCTTGAGGTAGGCCTTCTCCGGGTCGGCGGCGGCCTCGTCGTAGATCTGTTTGAGTTCGGCCACTTCCTCCAGCGCGCCGGCGATCGTCACCGGCTTGCCGGGGATGTTGGGGATGGTCTTGGCCACCCGGTCCACCTCCGGCAGCGGGATGTCCATCACGCGGCCGACGTCGCGGATGGCCGCGCGCGCGCCGAGCGTGCCGAAGGTGATGATCTGCGCCACCTTGTCGCCGCCGTATTTGCGCACGCAGTACTCGAGCATGCGCTGGCGCCGGTCGTCCTGGAAGTCCAGGTCGATGTCGGGCATGGAGATCCGGCCCGGGTTGAGAAAGCGCTCGAAGATCAGGCCGTGGTCCACTGGCTCCACCAGCGTGATGTCCAGCACATAGGCCACCATCGAGCCGGCCGCCGAGCCGCGGGCCGTGTACCAGATGCTCTGCGCGCGGGCTTCGCGGCACAGGTCGGAGACGATCAGGAAGTACGCGGCGAAGCCCATCTTGACGATGACGCCCAGTTCGTACTCCAGGCGGGCGCGGGTCTCGGCCTGGTCGGCGCGCGCGCCGTAACGGCGGCGCAGACCCGCCTCGCACAACTCGCGCAGATAGGTCTCGGCGGTGTGGCCCTCCGGCACCGGGAACTCCGGCAAATGGTAGCCCTTGCTCTTCAGGTCCACCTGGCAGCGCTCGGCCACCAGCAGTGTGTTGCTCAGCGCGCCGGGGACCTCCCCGAAGAGCGCGGCCATCTCGTCGGCGGTGCGCAGATAGTAGGAGTTATCGGACATGCGCATCCGGTTCGGGTCTTTGAGCACGCACCCCGTCTGGATGGCGAGCAGGACGTCCTGCAGGCGGGCGTCGGACTGCCGGATGTAGTGGACGTCGTTGGTGGCCAGGAAGCGGGCCTGGTAACGGCCGCCCAGCTCCAGCAGGGTCTTGTTGAGCTCGAGCAGCTCCGGGATGGCGTGATGCTGCAGCTCGATGAAGAAGCGCTCCGGGCCGAAGACCTCGTAATACCAGTCCAGCCGGCGCCGGGCTTCGTCCAGGTTGCCCTCCTGCAGGGCGCGCGGCGCCTCAGCCGACATGCAGCCGGAGGTGCAGATCAGGCCCTCGCTGTGCGCGGCCAGGAAATCGTGGTCGATGCGCGGGTTATAGTAGAAGCCCTGCAGCTGCGCGGCGCTGGCGATCTTGAGCAGGTTCTGGTAGCCGGTCTGGTTCTCGGCCAGCAGCAGCAGGTGGAAGGCGCGCTTGTCCAGCTTGGGGTCGCGGTCCCCCATCCCGCGCGGCGCCAGGTAGGCCTCCAGGCCGACGATCGGCTTGACGCCCTGCTCCACGGCCTGGTTGAAGAACTCGATCGTCCCGTGCATCGTGCCGTGGTCGGTCAGCGCCAGGGCCGGCATCCCCAGCTCCTGGGCGCGCTTCACCATCCGCTTGATGTTGCTGAAGCCGTCCAGCAGAGAGTATTCAGAGTGGCAGTGCAGATGGACGAAGGACATAGCGGGGGATTGGCGATTAGTGATCAGCGGCCAGTAGTTGGTGAATAACGGTTAGTGATTAGTGATGAAGCAACTGGCAAGGAATAATTCTCTAGCCGCCGGCAGCAATCAATTCTTGATCAACAAGACGGTCACGACGGGGGACAACCGGCTTGCCTGCCATTCCTTCGAGCAGGCTAGTCTCAAAAGATTATAGCATCGGCCCATCGCCTCAATTGCCAATCCCGGCTTGCTGATCGCCGCTCACCCCTCCCATCACTCATCATTTCTCGCCCGGCTTGTAGACCTCGTCCGGGTCCATCCCGTACGAGCCGCCCTTGTACCAGCGTTCGTCCACGGGGTGGAGCGCCCGGACCTGGGCCGGCGTGAGCACCCGGTAACTCTGGATCTCGCCCAGCTTCACGCCGATGTCGTCCAGGCGCGCGTCGCTCCACAGCCAGCCGACCCGGTCATAAGCGGCCAGGTTGAGCGGGCGGGTATAACCGCGCAGGGTGCGGTCGCCGTGGAAGTTGAAGTAGCCGTCGAAGTAGCTCATCACCAGCTCACGCAGGCTGCGGTAGACGGGCTCGCGGTAGCGCAAGGCGGCGTAGTTGCTCTTGGCCACCGCCCCCCACCACCGGCCACGCTTGAAGAGGGCCAGCACATGGTCGTCGTCGTCGCCGGGCAGCAGGTCCACGATCAGGGGCGGGTGGCCCAGCCGGCGCAAGGCCGCGGCCGCGAACAAAGCCCCGTCGAAACAGTGGCCGGCCCGCTCGCGCAGAAACGTGAGCGGACAGCGGTAGCGCTCCTCGCCGCTGTAGGGCACCGCGTCCAGGAAGGCCTGGATCTGGACCGGGCTGCGCAGGCCGCGCCACAGCGCCCGCTCCGCCGCCGTCAGCTGCTTTTCAAAATACCGCATCGATTCCATGGGTGATCCCGCCTTTCGAAGCCCGCCCGCGCGCGATTATAGCGGCAACCCGGCTTTCCGTAATCGCGCGCGCGAGGGTGATTCCCGGAGAGGTATAATCGCGGCCATGCCGGAACTGCCCGAAGTCGAGACCGTGGCGCGCGAGCTGCGCGAAGGCGGACGCACGCGCGGCCCGAGCGTGGTCGGCCGCACCATCGCGCGCGTCACCGTGCGCTGGCCGCGCCATATCGCGCGCCCGGCGCCGCGCGAGGTTCAGGCGCGCCTGCCCGGCCAGAGTGTGCAGGCGGTCGGCCGGCGCGGCAAGTACCTCGTCTTTCAGCTCAGCCGCGACGTGCTGCTCATCCACCTCAAGATGAGCGGCGACCTGGAGATGAAGCCGGCCGGGGCCCCGCCCGACAAGCACGCCCACACCATCTTCCAGTTCGACGACGGCTGGGAACTGCGCTTCACGGACACGCGCAAGTTCGGCAAGGTCTTCGTCGCCGCGCGCGCCGAGGACGTCACCGGCGCGCTCGGCCCGGAGCCGCTCGACCCGGCCTTCACGGCCGGCCAGTTCGCGGCCCGGCTGGCCGCGAAGAGCCGGCCGCTCAAGCCGCTGCTGCTGGACCAGACCTTTCTGGCCGGCGTCGGCAACATCTATGCGGACGAATCCCTGTTCCTGGCCGGGCTGCACCCGCTGCGGCGCAGCGACGGCCTGCGGCCAGACGAAGCGCACGCGTTGTGGCGGGCCGTCCGACGCGCGCTGCGGGCGGGCCTGCGCCACAACGGCGCCAGCATAGACTGGGCCTACCGCGGCGGCGGCTTTCAGAACCACTTCCACGTGTATGGTCGCGCCGGCGAGCCCTGCCACCGCTGCGGCACGCCCATCCGGCGCATCGTCGTCGGCCAGCGCAGCACGCACTTCTGCCCGCACTGCCAGCCGCTCAAGCGACGGTAGCCACAAGGACAGCCGGTATGGACGCAGAAGCCCTGATTAAGAATGCCCCTCTGATTTTCGGGATCAGCATCGTCGGCGTGCTCGGCTTTCTGATCCTGCTCGCCGTCGGCCTGAACATGTGGCGCGAGGAGCGCAAGCCCAACGACGCGCCGGGCGACCCGGCCGAGCCGCCCCGGCGCGGCCTCCAGCTGCCGGCCTTCCTGACCAACCTGACCGCGCGTCTGCCGCGGGCCGCCGCCCCGGCGCCGGCGCCGGCGCCCACCGACGCGCACGAGGTGCTGCGCGTGCTGCGCCAGGCCCTGACCGGACGCGTGCAGGTGGAAATCGGCGGCCGCCGCTTCAGCCAGCTGAGCGACGTGGACGATGCGGCCGTGCGGCAGGGTCTGCTGGTGACGCTGCGCGACCTGCAGGAGTTTGCGGGGCTGAGCGCGCTCCCGGCTGGGGCGGCCAACCCGCCCCTGAGCGCGCCGGCCCCAGCCGTGGACGCGGCCACGCCGGCCGCCGACCCGGCCGCGGCGCCCAGCCTGAACGCGCTGCCGCTGCCGCCCAAGCCGGCGGCGCCGGCCAACCCGCCGCCGCTGCGGATACCGACGATGAATCCGTTTAAGCAGATGCAGGTGCTGCGCGAGATCGGCGAGCCGCCGGCGCCCCAGTCGATCGCCGACCAGATCGACGAGGTCCTGCAGCACCTCACCGCCGGCACGCCGTTCGCGGCCCGCAATTTGCGCGTCAGCTCCGGCCCGCGCGGCAACGTGGTCTTCGAGGCCGACGGCCAGACCTGCAACGCCATCGACGACCTGCCCGACCCCGCCGTGCAGTCCGTCTTCCGCGAAGCCATCCGCCAGTGGGAACAGAATAACTGAGCGGCCTGGCCGCCAACGCAAACGAGGTGGGCGGCCTGCGGGCCGCCCACCTCGTTTCAGTTTAAAGACACGCCGGCGGAGCAGCTATTCGGCCAGGGCCAGCGCCTCCTGGAAGTGCGCGACGATGCGGTCTTTTTCGTGCGGCGGCAGAAAAGCCGCCTGGGCCGCCGTCAGGATCGCGCGCTTGACCTGCTCCGGCGTCATCCCGAGCGCGTCCACGGCGGTGGCGTACTCGTCCGTCAGCGTGATCGCGGAGACGGCCGGGTCGTCGGTGTTAATGGTGGCGCGCAGCCCATCCGCGAACATCGCGCGCAGGCTGTGGTCGGCCAGCTGCCGGATCACGCCGCTCTGCAGGTTCGAGGTGACGCACACTTCGAAGACGGTGCCGCGCTCGCGGGCCAGCGCCACCACGGCGCTGTCCTCGACGATGCGTACGCCGTGGCCGATGCGCTGAGCGCCCAGCCGCTCGATGGCGTGCCGAACCGTGGCCGAGCCGCTCCACTCGCCGGCGTGCGCGGTGATGCCCAGGCCGGAGCGCCGGGCCTCCTGGAACAGCGCCGCGAACGGCTCGGCCGGGAAATTGGCCTCGTCGCCGGCCAGGTCCAGGCCGACGATGTCCTCTTTGTGGTCCACGGCGATCTGGGTGACCTTCTCCGCGATCTCGAGCGACTCGTGGCGGTTGACGCTGGCGATCAGCTCGACGTGCATCTGCGGGAAGGCGCGGCGCGCTTCTTCCACCGCCACCAGGACCCAGTGGGTCACCTCGTGCAGGGGATAACCGCGCGTCTTGGAGAGCGCCATCGGCGTGAAGCGCAGCTCGAAGTAATGGATGTTGTCGCGCGCCGCGTCTTCGATGACTTCGTAGGTCAGGCGCCGGATGATCTCGGGCGACTGGTAGAAGTGGCGCAGGACCGTGAATTTGCTGAGGAAGGCGCTGGACGTGGTCTGGTCCGACGGCGTTATCTGCACCAGCGGCCGCAGCGCATCCGGCTCACTGGGCAGGTCCAGCTTGAAGGCGCGGACGATCTCGCCCAGGGTTTCGAGTCGCAGCGATCCTTCCAGGTGGCGGTGGAGTTCCACCTTGGGAAGCGCCGTCAGTGTGGTGCGGAGGGAGGCGTAGCCCGCTGCCTGTGCCATTGACCGGTAAGGATACCCTGAATGCTGAAAGACGACAAACCCCCGTGGCCCACCGCCTCAGCGCCGGCGCCGACGCCGACGCCCGCCGCCGCTGGCCGGCTGGCCGTCGTCGCCCGTGGTCCCCGCGGCCTCGCTCTCGCCGGCGGGCGGCTCGGCCGCGCCCTCCTCAGCGGGCGGCGTTGACCCGCTCGGCCGGGCCGCCGCTTCGGGGGCGGCGGCCGGCGCCACGACGTTGCGCGGGCGCAGATTGAAGGCGCGCGCCACCACGCCGGAGCGGATGTTGGCCAGCAAGTCCTGGAACATCTCGGTCGCCCGGGATTTGTAAGCCACCAGCGGGTCACGCTGGGCGTAGGCCTCCAGGCCGATGGACGTGCGCAGGGCTTCGACCGAAGTCAGGTAATCCACCCACAGGCTGCCCACCACCTGCAGCATGATCTGCCGATAAATGGTGCTCATCATCTGGCGTCCGAGCGCGGCGGGATCGCCGGCGTCCTGGCCGGCCGCCTGACGGCCGCGGCTTTCCGCCTCGCCGAAGAGCTGTTGCAGCGCTTCGGCCGCGGTGCGCAGGTGCGGCAAGACCTCGTCTTTGAGCTCGGCCGGCGTCCAGTCGTCGGTCATCTCCGCCGCCAGGTAGACGTAGTGCAGGCGCTGCACGGCCACTTCCAGGCGGCGGTGCTGGCGGTCAAACGCCACGGCGCGGCCCACGGACGTCCCCTGCAAGGCGCGTACCAGCTGGGCCGGGTTGGGCGCGTCCAGGACCGGGTTGGACTTCAGCTCCCGCTCGACCTCGGTCAGCACCCGTTCGACCTTGGCGTCGAAGGTCTTCTCGGCGCTCTGGAGCAACTGCTGCCGGACGGTGTCCCAGGGCTCGTCGCTGCGCAGTGTCTGGCTCAGCCCGAGCGAGGCGCCCAGGCGCCGCTCGATGGCCGCGATCAGGCCGGCACGGGTGCGCGCCGACACGCTGGCCTCCGCCCAATCGGCCAGGCGGCGCTTGAACCCGCCCAACTCGAACTCGCGCACCTCGGCCGCCGACGGCTGCAGGTTCAGGCCCAGCGCCTCGCTGACAACGCGGTAAGCCGTGCGCGCGTCCAGGGCGCGTTCGGTCTCGCGGGCCTCGTTCTCCAGGCCCTCCAGGGCGTCCTCGGCCGCGCGCCGGCGCTCTTTGATCTGGTCGTCCAGGCGCTCCTCGGCCCGCTCCACCTGGCTCTCGACCACGCCGAGCAGATGTTCGCGCTCGGCCCGGAGCGCGTCGCGGGCCAGGTCCAGCAGCGCCGCGCGCTTGTCGGCGGCCGACTCGACTTCGCGCAGCAGCACGGCCTGTGTGTAGGTCGGGTGGATCGTCTCCGCGCCGGCCGCGGCCGGCAGCACCACCGGCGGCTGGATTTCGTCCAGCCACGCGAACAGCTTCCAGCGGTCGGCCTCGGCCGCGTTCAGGTCCACGCGCCGCTGCACCTCGGCCACCAGCATCTCGTCGAAGTCCTCGATCAGGTCTTCTTTGACGAAGATGCGGTCACGCTGGGCGTAGATCGAATTGCGCTGGGCGTTGAGGACGTCGTCGTACTCCAGCAGGTGTTTGCGGATGTCGAAGTTGGCGCCCTCGACGCGGGTCTGGGCCTGCTCGATGGTGCGGTTGACGATGCCGGCCGCGATCGGCATGCTGTCGTCGATCTTCAGGCGCTGCATCAGGTCGGAGACGCCCTGCCCGCCGAAGCGGCGCATAAGCTCGTCCTCCAGCGACAAGAAGAACTGCGACGAGCCGGGATCGCCCTGGCGGGCGGCGCGGCCGCGCAGCTGGTTGTCGATGCGCCGGGCCTCGTGCCGCTCCGAGCCGACCACGTGCAGGCCGCCCACCACGCGCACGCGCTCGGCGTCGTCGATCATCTGCAGGAAGAGCTGGCACTCGGCCTCGTAGATGCCCCACTCGCTGGCCGGCAGGGCCTGCAGCTTGGCCTTGCGCTCGGCGTGGGTCAGGTCATACGGGTCCTGGACCCCGGCGCGCCGCAGGACGCGGTTGACGGAGGTCAGGACCTCTTCGGCCATCTCGCCGCCCAGCTTGATGTCGACGCCGCGGCCGGCCATGTTGGTGGCAATGGTCACGGCACCCAGCGCGCCGGCGTCGGCGATGATGCGGCTCTCCTCGTCGTGCTTCTTGGCGTTCAAGACGTTGTGCTTGATGCCGCCCTGCAGCACCTTCACCAGGGTCGGCCCGGCCTCGGCCGGCACGTCCAGCAGCTGCAGCAGGCGCGCCACGTTGTCGTCGCCGGCCGGGTTGGTGGACAGGCCGTAGCCCTTGAGCTGGCGGGCCAGCTCGGCGCGGTCCAGCTTCTCCAGGGGCTCGTCCAGCGGCTTCAGGTCCGCCACCAGCATGCCGTCTTCTTCTTTGTTGTTCTTCTTGAACCAGGCGTCGCGCAGCAGCAGCACCATCACCAGGCGCTGCAGCGGGTCTGGGCGCAGGCGCTCGGAGACATGCTCAGACATCTCCACCGAGGTGGTACCGATGAGCAGCGGCTGGCCGTGCAGGTGCCGGCGCAGGATTTCGTGCACCACGGCGCGCAGTTTGGACTCCTCGGTGCGGTAGACCAGGTCCGGGTAGTCCTTGCGGCGCCAGAAGATCGGGCGCTTCTCGGCGTCGTCCTTGCGCGCGAAGTAGGTAAACTTCTGGCCGTCCTCCTTGACCTCTACCGGCGTCAGCGCCGAGTCCGGGCGGCCGGCCAGGTACTCCAGGTTCATCGGCACGGACACGACCGCCAAGCTGTAGATGCGGTCGAATTCCTCGGCCTCGGTCAGGGCCGTGCCGGTCATGCCGGCCAGCTTCTGGTACAGGCGGAAGTAGTTCTGGAGCGTGATGGTGGCGTAGGTGACGTTGTCCTGCTGGACCGCGACGCCCTCCTTGGCTTCCACGGCCTGGTGCAGGCCGTCCGACCAGCGCCGGCCGGGCATCATGCGGCCGGTGAACTCGTCCACGATGATGACCTTGCCGGCCTGGACCAGGTAGTCCTTGTTCTTCTTGAACAGGAACTCGGCGCGCAGGGCCTGCTCGATGTGGCCGAGCAGGCGGGCCTGGTCCGGCGTCAGCTCTTCGGGGCGGTCGGGGTCGCGCAGCGGCTGGTTGAACAGGCGCTCCAGGGCGGCCTCGCCGGCTTCGGTCAGGGAGATGCCGCGGTTGCGCTCGTCGATCTCGTAGTGCTCGGGCTTGAGCTGGCGGACGACGCGCGCGCACTCGGTGTAGAGCTTGGGATCCTCCTGCGACGGGCCGGAGATGATCAGGGGCGTGCGCGCCTCGTCGATCAGGATGTTGTCCACCTCGTCGACGATGGCGAAGTAGCGCTCGCGCTGCACGCGCGCCTCCAGGCTGAGCGCCATGTTGTCGCGCAGATAGTCGAACCCGAACTCATTGTTGGTGCCGTAGACAATGTCGGCGGCGTAGGATTCCCGGCGCGGCACCATGCGCAGCTGGTGCTGATCCTCCTGGGTGGCCTCCTTCTCGGGGTCGAAGAGGAAGGCCTTCTGCGCGCCGTCGGTGCGGTGGGCGTCCTGCAGCACGCCCACGGTCAACCCCAGGAAGCGGTAGATCGCGCCCATCCAGCGGGCGTCGCGGCGGGCCAGGTAGTCGTTGACGGTGATGACGTGCACGCCGCGCCCGGTGAGCGCGTTCAGGTAGGTGGGCAGCGTGCCGACCAGCGTCTTGCCTTCGCCGGTGCGCATCTCGGCGATCTTGCCTTCGTGCAGAACCATGCCGCCGATGAGCTGGACGTCGTAGTGACGCTGGCCGAGGGTGCGCATGGCGGCCTCGCGCACGGTGGCGAAGGCCTCCGGCAGCAGTTCGGCCAGCACGGCCTGTTCCACCTGGCGGCGTTCCTTGGCGTCGCTGACGCCGTTCAGCTCGTTGGCCAGGCGGGCGCGGAACGCGTCGGTCTTGGCGCGCAGCTCGCCGTCCTCCAGGGCGCGGAACTGCGGCTCCAGGGCGTTGATCTGGGCGACGACCTTGGAATACCGCTCGATATCCTTTTTGTTCGGGTCGCCCGCAATGAACTTGATTAAGTTGCGGAACATTCGGGGAGTACCTCTTTGAGCGGGAGGATTATAGCATGGGGAAAGTGGGAGATTCGCGCGGCAAAACAAATGAGCCACGCCCGCGGCGCGGCCCATTCATCCGCAGCGGCCGGCCGCCGCCGGCCAGGCTCACTCGTTGAACATCTCGCCGACGCTGCGGCCCTCGTGCGCGCGCTTGATGACCTCGCCCAGCAGCGCCGCCACCGACAGGATGCGCAGGTTGGGCAGCATCTTCTCCGGCGGGATCGGCACGGTGTTGGTGGTGATGATCTCTTTCACCGGCAGGCCGCGCAGGCGCTCGACGGCCGGGTGCGAAAGCACGGCGTGCACAAAGGACAGGTAGATGTCGCGCGCGCCGTGCTGTTTGACGATATTGACGGCCTGCGAGACCGAGCCGGCCGTGTCCACTTCGTCGTCGACGATGATCACGTCGCGGTCGGCGACATCGCCGATCACGGTCAGGGCATGGGCGTTGGCGTCGTTGCCGGTGCGGCGCTTCTCCACAAACGCCATGGTGCAGCCGATGCGGGCGGCGAAGTTGCGGCCCTTCTTGGCGAACCCCAGGTCGGCGGTGACGATGACCGGGTCCTTGAGCTGGCTGCGGATGCCCACAAAGTAATCGCTCAGGATGTGGAAGGCCGTCAGCACGTCGCCGGGGATGGAGAAGAAGCCCTGGATCTGGCCGGCGTGCAGGTCCATGCAGATGTAGCGGTCGGCGCCGGCCACCTGGATCAGGTCGGCCACCAGCCGGGCGGTGATGGGCACGCGCGGCTGGTCCTTCTTGTCGGAGCGCGCGTAGGCCAGGTACGGGATGACCACGGTGATGCGCGCGGCCGAATCCAGGCGCAGCGTCTGCACCGCGATCAGCAGCTCCAGCAGGTTGTCGCTGACCGGCGGCGACGTGGTCTGGATGATGTAGCAGTCCTGGCCGCGCACGCTGGTGTGCAGGCGCACGAAGATGTTCTCGTTCGGGAACTTGATGATGTCGCGCCCGCTCAGCGGCAGCCCCAGGTAGGCCGCGATCTCATCGGCCAGGCCCCGGCACGAGGTCCCGGCGAAAAGCTTGATCTGCCCGTACATCTGCGAATCGCGTACGTGCGGCATAGCGGCGGCTCAGCCGGCCTTGGCGTCGACCAGAGCCTGCGCCCAGTCCTCGCGCAGCACGCCCATGTAGAGCACGTCGCGGTAGGCGCCGTTGGCGTAGTTCCCCTGGCGCAGCCGGCCCTCCAGCTGGAAGCCGACCTTCTGGTAGCTGCGCAGGGCGCGCTCGTTGTCGGCGAAGACGCGCAGCTGCACGCGGTTGAGGTTGAGCGTGTAGAAGCCCCAGGCCACCAGCGTCTGCAGCGCATCCGTGCCGTAGCCGCGCCCCCAGTAGTCTCGCGGGCCGAGCATGATCCCGACCTCGCCCACCCGGTTGCGCCAGTCGACGTCGTGGTAGCCGCACGAGCCGATGTGCACCCACGGCCCGACCGTGTCCGGCGGCTGGGCGTCGATCGACCAGACCTGCTCGTTGCCGGCGCTCAGGTTGCGCTCAAACCAACGCTCTTCCTGCACCTGGCTGTAGGGCAGGTGCGAGTCGAGATAGCCGCGCAATTCCGGCTCGGCCAGCCACTTCACGAAGCGGGCCAGGTCGTCTTTCTCCACCGGGCGCAGGCGGACACGTTTACCAGGAATCACGGCGGCTTTCCCTTCTCAGGCTAGGCGGGTCGCGCGGCGTCCAGCAGCTGGGCCACGGCCCCGGCCGGATCAACGGCGCGCCTCATTAGTTTATCCACGGTCTGGCGGAACTGTCCAGAGTCCAGGCGGGCCAGCAAGTGCGCCAGCAGGGCTTCGCGCAAACGGCCTTCTAATTCTGCGGTCAAGCGGGCCCGCTCGCGCTCCCGGTCCAGGCCGGTTTCGCGCAGATAAGCGCGGTGCCGGTCGATGGCCTCCGCCAGTTCGGCGACACCCTGGCCCTGCACGGCCACCGTCGGCAGGATCGGCGGCAGCCAGGCGGCCCGGCCGGCCGTCGGGTGCGGCCCGGCCGCCCGCCCGATCTCCTGGGAGGCGCGCAGGGCGCGTTGGGCGCCTTCCGCGCCCGGCTGGTCCGCCTTGTTGAGCACCAGCACGTCGGCGATCTCCAGGATGCCGGCCTTGATGCCCTGCACCTCGTCGCCCAGGCCGGGCGCCTCCACCACCAGCGTGGTGTGCGCGGTCTGGGCGATATCCACTTCGGATTGGCCGGCGCCGACCGTCTCGATGATGAGCTTGTCGAAGCCGGCTGCGTCCAGCACCTTGACGACATCGGCGGTGGCGCGCGCCAGACCGCCCAGGGCGCCCCGGCTGGCCATCGACCGGATGAAGACGCCGGCGTCGCCGGCCAGGTCGCGCATGCGGATGCGGTCGCCCAGAATGGCCCCGCCCGTGAACGGGCTGGTCGGGTCGACGGCTACCACCGCCACGGTCCGGTTCTGGCGCCGGTAGGTTTTGGCCAGTTCGTTGACCAGGCTGCTCTTGCCGGTGCCGGGTGCGCCGGTGACGCCGATCAGATGGGCGCGGCCGGTGTGCGGGAATAACGCCGCCAAGGCCGCCTCGGCCAAGGGGCTGCCGTTTTCCACCTGGGTCAACAGGCGCGCCACAGCCCGCCGGTCGCCGGCCAGGATCGGGGCCGGATCGAAGGCGGCCGCGGACGGGGAGGGCGTGGTCATCCGGCGCCGGGCGGGTCGGCCTGCCACTTGCGCCGGGCTGCCGCCTGCACGGCGGCCACCACCGTCTCGGTGCTGGTGCCGGGGCCGAAGGCGTCGGCGATGCCCAGCGCCTTGAGTGGCGGCACATCATCGTCCGGGATGATGCCGCCGATCAGCACGGGCACATCGCCCTGGCCATTGGCGCGCAGCAATTCCAGGATGCGCGGCGCCAGGGCCAGGTGCGCGCCGGAAAGGATCGACAGGCCGATCACGTCGACGTCTTCCTGCAGCGCGGCCTCGGCGATCATCTCGGGCGTCTGGCGCAGGCCGGTGTAGATGACGTCCATGCCGGCATCCCGCAGGGCGCGCGCAATTACCTTGGCGCCGCGGTCGTGGCCGTCCAAGCCGGGCTTGGCGACTAGCACGCGAATCTTCCGCTGGTCCATGGGCTGTGGGGATCCTTGGTTGTGGCTGGAGCAACTGACAACTGGGGTCTGGGCGGCATTATACCCCAAGTCTAACTTTGAGCTTTCGCCGCAGTGCTTGCCTGTCGTTAACGGACCACATACAATTCAGCCATGTCGCGAGCCCTGAGCGCCGTGGACGCCCCGCCAGCTGTGGCCGGCCGCACCGACGCCGTCGACCGGGTCCTGGAATGGGTGGTGCTGGCCGTCCTGGTCAGCACCGTCATCATCTATGCCTTCGCGCCTTTCCTGGCGCTGAGCTGGGCCCAGCGCCCGTTCCTCGGCGCTTTCGTCGAGAAGACCTTCATCTTTAATGGCATCGGCAACCTGGGCGACCCGCACTGGCCCGCGCGCGATCTGATCCCGGACGGCAGCCACCTGTTGGCCGTGGACGGCCAGCCGGTGGCCACCAGCGGCGCGCTGGGCGCCGTCCTGGTTCAGCACCAGGTCGGCGAGACCGTGGACGTCGCCTACCGCACGCGCGCCGGCGAAGCCGGGGCGGCCGCGGTGCCGCTCGTCGCCTTCCCGCTCACCGAACTGGTCCGCTTCTTCATCCTGCCGTACTTCATCGGGTTGATCTACCTGGTGATCGGCGCCTGGGTCTTCCGCCTGCGGCGCGGCGAGGCGGCCGGGCGGGCCTTCGCGCTCACCTGCGCCCTGACCGCCATCGCCGTCGGCACGCTGTTCGACCTGTACACCACCCACGCCTTCACCTGGGCCTGGACGATCGCCGTGCCCAACATCGGGGCGGCCACGTTCGCGCTGGCCATGGTCTTCCCCAAGACGGCCAGTTTCGTGCTGCGCCGGCCGATCATCCGGCTGATCGCCTTCGTGCCCGGCCTGGTGCTGGCCGTCTACGCCCTGCTGACGCTGTACGTCCCCGGTCTCGACCCCTATGCCTACGTCCTGGCCTGGCGGCTCGGGTACTACGGCCTGGGTGCCGGGCTGGCGGCGCTCATCGGCATGATGCTCTACCGTTGGCGCGCCAACCCGTCGCCCATCGTCAGCGCGCAGAGCCGCGTCATCTTCTTCGGCACCGTCTTCGGCTTCACGCCCCTGCTCATCTGGGTGATCCAGGCCCTGGTGTTCGGGCTGACGCCGACCTTCAACGTGCTCTTCAACCTGGCGCCGCTGCTGCTCTTCCCGGCCGCGGTCGCCTATGCCATCCTGCGCTACCGCCTGCTGGACGCCGACATCGTGGTCGGCCAGGCCCTGGTCTACGCCATCATCGGCGTCATCACCCTGGTCGGCTACAGCCTGATCATCGCCGGCCTGAGCCTGCTGGCCGGCACGGCCGTGAGCGCCACCGATCCGCTGGCCGTCGGCCTGATCGTGTTCCTGCTGGTGGCCAGCTTCAACCGGCTGCGCGACTGGCTGCAGCGGCTGATCAACCAGACCTTCTTCCGCGGCTCGCGCGCCTACGCCCAGCGTCTGGAGCAGTTCGGGCGCGCGCTGACGGAGGCCCCCGGCCTGACCGCGATCGCGCGCGCGCTGACCGCGCCGCTCCAGGACGTGATCCGCCCGGCCCACGTGCACGTCTTCCTGCGGGATCCCGCCAGCGACGAATTCGCGGCCTACCCGGACGAAAGCGGCCGGCCGACCACCGACCTGCGCTACGCCGCCGACGGCCCGCTGGCCAGCTATCTGGCCACCGAGCGCAACGCCTTGCTGCTCTCGCCGGACCAGCCGCTGCCGCAGCGCTTGCTCCGCGACCGGGCCCGCCTGGCCGTGCAGGGCTCGGCCGTGTTCGTGCCGCTGTCCGGCAAGAGCAGCCTGACCGGCTGGCTGGCCGTCGGCCCCAAGCTGTCCGGCGAGCCGTTCCGCACCGACGACCTGCGCTTCGTCGAGTCGCTGGCCGACCAGGCCGCCCTGGCCATCGAACGCGCGTCCGTGCTCACCGACCTGGAGCGGCGCGTCAAAGAGCTCGACGTCGTCAGCCAGATGTCGCAGGCGGTCAGCTTCACGCGCGCCTACGACGACGTCCTGGAGCTGATCTACGCCCAGGCCAGCAAGATCGTGGACGCGCGCAACTTCTACCTGTTGCTCAAAGACCCGCGCGGGCTGGTGCGCTACAGCCTGTTCATCGAAAACGACGAGCGCCTGGGCGAGGCCGAAGGGCAGCTGGTGCCGCGCGAACGCGGCCTGGAGAACGAAGTCCTGCGCGTCGGCCAGCCGATCCGCGTGGACGACTACACCGAGGAATGCCACCGCCGCGGCCTGGTGCCGGGCGCCAAGCTGTACCGCGCCTGGCTGGGCGTGCCGCTCAACGCCGGCTCCGAGACCCTCGGCGCCATGATCGTGGCGGCCTCCGATCCGACCGTGACGTATAGTGAGGACCAGGCCAAGGTCATCGCCACCATCGCGGACCAGGCCGCCTCGGCCATCACCCGCGCCCGGCTGCTGCAGCAGGCCGAGCAGCGCGCCCGCCAGCTGGCCACCCTCAACGAGGTCAGCCTGACGATCGCGTCTACCCTCGAGCTCGACCCCCTGCTCCAGAAGATCGTGCAGAGCGCGGCCACCATCTTGAACTGCGAGGCCGGCAGCCTGTTCCTGACCGACGCCGAGACGGGCGAGTACGTCTTCCGCGTGGCGGTCGGCCCGGTGGGCCAGAACCTGGTGGGGATGCGCCTCGCGCCCGGCAAGGGCATCGTCGGCGAGGCCATCGAGAGCGGGCGGGCCGTCATCGTCAACGATGTCGAGAACGACCCGCGCTGGTACCGCGGCACGGCCGAGGCCACCGGCTTTGTCACCCATGCCCTGATCACGGTGCCGCTGCGCCTGAAGGCCCAGCCCATCGGGGCCATCCAGCTCATCAACAAGCGCGACGGCGCGCCTTACAGCGAGGACGACCAGAGCCTGCTGACCGCCTTCGCCACCCCGGCCGCCATCGCCATCGAGAACGCCCGGCTGTTCACGCAGACCGACCAGGCCCTGGCCGCCCGGGTGGAAGAGCTCTCGGTCATGCAGCGCATCAGCCGCGAGCTCAACACCACCCTGGACACGGCCCTGGTGGCCAACATCACCCTGAGCTGGGCGCTGAAGAACACCGGCGCGACGGCCGGCTGGGTGGGGCTAGTGGAGGAGCCCGGCGTGATCGTCATCGAGACCGAGGGCTACGGCGAGGCCGCCGCCCGGCTGCAGGCCGGACCGCTGCCAGCCGACCGCGGCCCGCTGGCGCGCGTCCTGCGCACCGGCGAGATCGGCCTGGTCCGCGAGGTGCGGGCCGAGCCGGATTACCAGCCCGTCTTGGAATCGACGCGCTCGCAGCTGACCGTCCCGATCCGGCGCGAGGCCCAGGTGGTGGGCCTGGTGACCCTGGAGAGCATCCACCCAGACAGCTTCTCCACCGAGCACGCCGCCTTCGTCACGCGCCTGCTGGACCTGACCTCGATCGCGCTGACCAACTCGCGCCTGTACGCCGAGGTCGAAGCCGCCAACAACGCCAAGAGCGACCTGATGTCGTTTGTGGCGCACGAGCTCAAGACGCCCATGACGCCCATCAAGGGCTACGCCGACCTGCTGTCGAGCGGCTCGGTGGGGGCCGTCAACGACATGCAGAAGCAGTTCCTGGAGACCATCCGCAAGAACATCGAGCGCATGAACGTGATCGTCAACGACCTGAACGACTCGGCCAAGATCGAGGCCGGCAAGCTCAAGGTCTACCCCAAGGCGATCTCGCTGCCGGCCCTGGTCGAAGATGTGCTGCGCACGATCAAGTCCGTAGCCGACGCCAAGAACCAGACCATCACCACCGACTTCCCGCCCGACCTCGAGCCAGCCTGGGCCGACCCGTACCGCGTCACCCAGGTGCTCAACAACCTGGTCTCCAACGCCCACAAGTACACGCCCGAGGGCGGGCACCTCCATGTCCGCGTCGCCAAGACCGCCAACCACCAGGACCCGGCCGGCCCGCCGCAGGTGTTGCAGGTCTCGGTCCAGGACAACGGGCTGGGCATCGCGCCGGACGAGCAAAAGCGCATCTTCCAGAAGTTCTTCCGCTCCGAAGACCGCCAGGCGCGGGAGATGGCGCCCGGCACCGGCCTGGGGCTGAGCATCGTCAAGAGCCTGGTGGAGCTGCAGGGCGGGCAGATCTGGTTCGACAGCGAGTTCCGCAAGGGCAGCACGTTCCATTTCACCGTGCCGCTCAGCGCCGAGCCGGAAGGCCAGCCGGCCGTCTGACGACCCTATCCAGCCGACCGAGAGTCCTTTATACTCAGACGGACCCACCTGTCCGGCCGACGTCACCCGAAAGGCAAGCATCCGCGTGACCCACGCCGCCGCGCCCGCCATCAACAAGATCGCGATCCTGAGCCAGACCTTCACCGGCCTGAGCGACGACGAGCTCGAGGACATGGCGCGCGTCACCCGCGCCCAGGCCTACCCGCCCGGCCACTACCTGTGCCGCGAAGGCGCCTACGAGGAAGTCTTCTATATCATCGCCGCCGGCGAGGCCGCCATCACCAAGAAGGTCGGCGAGATGGAGGGCGAGCGCAAGCTGCGCGACGTGGGCGAGGGCGACTTTGTGGGCGAGATGGCCCTGATCCAGAACGCCCCGCGCGCGGCCAGCGTCCGCACCACCACGCCCTGCACGGTGCTGGAGATGGCCAAGGCCGATTTCGAGGCCATGCTCAGCCGCAGCCCGCACATGGCCATCAGCATCATCCGCACCACCCTCAACCGGATGCGCCAGAACGACCAGATGCTGATCCAGGACCTGCGCCGCACCAACCAGATCCTGCAGCAGCTGGACCGCAACAAGCTCGAGTTCATCCAGGTGGCCGCCCACGAATTGCGCACCCCGCTGACCGTGATGAAGGGCTACATCAACGTGATGAAGCTCGACCAGGCCGTGCGCGGCAACCCGATGCTGATGGAAGTGCTGGACGGCCTGAGCAAGGGCACCGACCGGCTGCACGAGATCGTCAACACCATGCTGGACGTCAGCCGCATCGACAGCGACAAGCTGCGGCTGGCGCCGGTCCCCGTGCCGCTGCGCAGCGTCGTCAACGATATCGCCCACCGCGTCGAGAAAGAGGCCGTCGGCCGCACGCTCAAGCTGGTGGTGGAGCATGATCCGGCCACGCCGCTGATCATGGCCGACCCGACGCTGATCCAGAAGGCGCTCTACCACATCATCTTGAACGCCTTCAAGTACACGCCGGACGGCGGCGCCATCACCATCCGCACGCGGCCGGTGACGCTCGACCAGAACGGGCCCGGTGCCGAGATCTCGGTAGCCGATACCGGCATCGGCCTGAGCGCCGAGCACCGCGAGTTGGTCTTCGAGAAGTTCTATCAGGTGGGGGCGGTCGCCCTGCATTCCTCGAGCAAGACCGCGTTCAAGGGCGGCGGGCCGGGCCTGGGGCTGGCCATCGCCAAGGGCGTGGCCCGCGCCCACGGCGGCCGGATCTGGGTGGAGAGCCCCGGCCACGACGAGCAGACTTTCCCGGGCAGCACGTTCTTTCTGCAGCTGCCCGTGACGCCGCCCACCAACGGCACCAGCGGTTGAACCGGTTCGGCCCAGACAACACACACGCCCGCCAATGCCGGCGGGCGTGTGTTATTTAGCCGGCCCGGGAGTGCCCGGGCCGGTTCAGGGGAGGCCGGTCACTCAGCGGGTTGGAACTCCTTCAGCAGCCAGGTGTGCCGATCTGGCCGGTAGATCACGCGGGCGTAGCCGGTGTCGCCGAAGGCGAACCACACACCCTGCCCGTTGACGGGCGGCGGCGCGCCCAGGATGTGGCGCAGCGCCGCATTCAGGATGCCGCCGTGGGCGGCCACCAGGTACAACCCGGGGCCGCGCCGGACGAGTCGCTGGACGGCGCGGCCCGCCCGCTGGGCGAAATCCCACTCGCTCTCGCCGGTCCCCCAAAAGGCGTCATAAGGATTGCGAAACGCCGGCGGCGGGAAGCGGCGCTCAGCCTCGGCCACAGGCACACCTGCCAAGGGGCCGTTGTCGAACTCCAGCCAATCCGGGTCGGCCTCGCACGGGGCGGCCAGGGCTTCGGCCAGGATCTGGCCGGTCTCCCGGGCGCGGCTGAGCGGGCTCGTGATAATGCCCTCCGGCTTCTGCCCCTGCGCCAGAAAAGCTGCGGCCCGCGCCCGGACCTGGGCGCGGCCGACATCGGTCAACGGGGAATCGTAGCGCCCTTCGTGGACGCCCTCGTCGTCAGCGCGCGAGCGGCCATGCCGCAGCAAGACGAGGGTAATCGCCGGAGACATCGGCGAGTTCGGCGGCTGATTAAGAGAGGTGGCGGCTGAGCTTGGCCAGGAGGCGCTCGCGCGGCACGTAACCGGCGACGCGTTCGACGGGCTGGCCGCCCTTAAACAGGATCAGGGTGGGGACGCTCATCACGCCGAAGCGCATCGTGACGGCGGTGTGCTGGTCGATATCGAGCTTGCCCACCTTCACGGCGCCGTTCCACTCTTCGTTGAGCTTCTCCACCACCGGCGCCAGCATCCGGCACGGCCCGCACCAGGCCGCCGTGAAATCGACCAGGACTGGCGCAGCATTCCCGAGCACTTCGCCGGCAAAGTTCTCGTCTGTGAATTCGTGCATGACGGCCATCAGCCTGTCTCCTGCTGTGAGAGTAGCTCGATCGTAACTTTCAGAGGCGGTGTCGTCAAGCGCGGGCGGGGAGCCCACGCGGCGCCGAGGCGGCCGGCCCGGACGGGGTCCTAGCTTTCCTTCGTCACCGAGGCCGCCCGGGCCGGGTAGAGGGCAGCGGCGTGGCGGATGCGGTCGATCAGGAGCGACGAATCGATCTCTTTGAGGAGGTAATTCACGGCGCCGGCGCGATGGGCCGACCAGCGTTCCCATTCGCTCGGGTAGGACGTCAACACCACCACCAGGCTGCCCAGGCCGCTTTCGGCGACCCAACTGATCAATTCCAGGCCACGCCCGTCGGCGCGCTTTGACTCAATCAGGACCACGTCCGGGTGGAGGTCACGGACCATGGCGATCGCCGTTTCGGCATCCGCGACCTCGCCGACCACGGCCATATCCGGCGCGGAGCTCAGGCGGTACTTGAGGGCCTCGCGCACTTCGGCATGGTCATCAACGATCAACAGGCGGATGGGCCGCGACATGCTGCCAATATAGCCAGCGCCCAGAAGCCTCCTCAGTATCAGCCGTCCTATCCTGTCTGATAAATGTCATATGGATTTGGTGATCATTGTCCTGGTACTTAATACGTAGCCTGTGTTTGGTCAGCCGGCTTGACTAGCCTGTGTCCACCAAATCCGGTCCAAAGCAACATCTTTGGACTGAGTTTATCCAAAGAGATACTCCTTATCACATATTAAACAGGGGAAGATTGTCACTTTTCTAGGTCAACCGCCCTTCCTACGATGTAGTCGGACTTGAAGCGCCAACACACCGGCGATCGGCTGGTGTGCTCAGGGAGGTGTCGCATGCAGATCACTCGTCAGGCGGACTACGCCGTCCGCGCCGTTCTGTACCTCGCACAGCAGGGCACCCGTGCGCGCGTTTCAACCGCGCAGGTGGCCCAAGAACAGCATATTCCTCCGACTTTCCTGGCCAAGATCATCTCGCAGCTCTCAACGGCCGGCGTGGTGCGGGCCACCCGCGGCGCGCGCGGCGGGATCACGCTCGCCCGGCCGCCGGAGGAGATCAGCCTGCTGGAGATCGTGGAGGCCATCGATGGGCCTGTGGCCCTCAATGAGTGCACGCACGATCCGGGGCTGTGCATTATGGGTGAAACGTGCAGCGTACGTGAGGTGTGGTGCGATGTGCGCGCCGACCTGGTCAGCCGGCTGAAGAAGACGACGTTCGAGCAGTTGTCCCGGCCGGCCGCGGTACCGGCGCTGGCCGAAGTCGAGTTAAGCTGAGCCGCGCGGGCGGGTCTCAGGCGGAGGGCGCGCGGCGCTTCGGCACGCGCACGCGGACTTCTGTACCCGTGCCCGGCCGGCTCTCCACCGAACAGCTGCCGCCGACGGCCGAGACCCGGTCGCGCATGTTCATCAGCCCGTGACCGACCCGGCGTTCGGCCCGGTTCACTTCAAAGCCCTGGCCATTGTCCTTGAGCACCAGCTCGATATCGTGCTCGTACTCGGCCAGATGAATCTCCACCAGCGTGGCCCGGCTATGCCGGGCCGCGTTACTTAACGCCTCCTGGGCGATGTGGAAGAGCGCGCGGCGGGCCTCCGGCGGCAGCACCCGGTCGGCGCCTGGGCCGGCGCGCAGTTCCACGTTCATCAGGGTGTTGCCGCGGAACTCGCTGAGCAGCTGGCGCAGGGCCGGCACCAATTCGTCCCCTTCGAAGCGGCGCGGCCGCAGGTCCAAAATGTAGGCGCGGATGTCGCGGATCACGGCGTTGAGCGAGTCGATCGCGCTGCGAACGCGTTCACTTGCCAAGCTCACGTCGCCGTCGTCCAGCAGGCTGTTGACCAGCTCCAGGTTGAGGCCGACCGCATAAATCGACTGGATGACGCCGTCATGCAGGTCCATGCCGATGCGCTGGCGCTCTTCCAGCACGCGCAGCTGCTGGACCTTCTCGTACAGGCGCGCATTTTCGATGGCGATGGCCGCATGGGCGGCCAGTTGCTCAATGAGATTCTGATCCTGCTCAGAGAACTCGGCCGCGCCGCGCTTATTGGTCAAGTACAGGTTGCCCAGCGACTTGCCCTTGTAGCGGATCGGGACCCCCAAGAAGCTGATCATGGCGGGGTGATGGGCCGGGAACCCGGCGGCGGCCAGGTGCTGGCGCATGTCTGCGACGCGCACGGTCTTGCCGTCGCGCAGGACGATCCCCAGCAGGCCGTGGCCGCGCGGGCGGTGGCTGATGCGGGCTTCGGCCTCGGCGCTCATCCCGGTGGTGACGAATTCCACCAGGTATTCACCACTTTCGTCCGGGACACCGAGCGCCCCGAACTGAGCGTCCGCCAGCGTCACCGCCGCCGCGACGATGCGCTTCAGGGTCTCGCCCAGCGACAAATCCGCCGAAATGGCCAAGACGGCCATGTCTAGGGCCACAAGGCGGCGATTCAGGATTTCGGGCAGCGCCGGCGGCAGGAAGGTTTGCGCGTCCATCTAACGCGATTTTAAGCGACTATGCCGATCCCGGCAATCCGCTTGCGGGACGGGGCGCGGCGAAGGTAAAATGCACTCCATGCACAAGCAACGCATCATGCTCGTGGACGACCACGAAGTCGTCCGCCTCGGGCTCAAGGCCCTGATCGACCGCCGGCAGGACATGGAGGTGGTGGCGGAGGCCGCCAGCGCCACGGAGGCGGTTACCAAGAGCCAGGCGCACAAGCCGGACGTCATCATCATGGATATCCGGCTGGGCGGCTCCAGCGGCATCGACGCCTGCGGCGCGATCAGTCAGCAGCTGCCCGATGCCAAAATCATTATGCTGACCTCTTACGCCGAGGACGAAATGCTGTTCGCGGCCATCCGCGCCGGCGCGTCCGGCTACGTCCTGAAACAGGCCGGCGGCCAGGAGGTGATCCGCGCCATCGAGACCGTGAGCCAGGGCCATTCGTTGCTGGACCCGTCGCTCACCGAGCGCGTCTTCGCCGAAGTGCGCCGCGCCGCCCGCGCCCAGGAATCGGCGGCGTTTTCCCAGCTCACCGAGCAGGAGCGCCGGGTGCTGCTTCTGGTGGCCGACGGCCGAACCAACCGCGAAATCGCCCAGGAGCTTCACCTCGGGCAAGGCACCGTCCGCAATTACGTCAGCAATATCCTGAGCAAACTGGGCCTCTCCAATCGCGCGGAAGCGGCCGCCTACGCCACCAAGCACAACCTGCGCGAATCGTTGTAGCGCTCTCCGCCCAGACTGCCCGCCCTCGCGCCCGCGGTGCCATTCGGCCGCGGGCGTTTTATTTCGTCAGCCGCTGCCGCCGGCGGAGCACGGCCCCGCTCGGCTGCGCCCAAGCGCTGCGCTCAATGCCGCCTGTCCGCGCCAATAGCAATCCTGGACGATAGCGGTTGACGCCAAGCGGGGCTACAATCAAGGCTCAGGAGCTTCATATGCGCCGCCGCTTACTACTGACCTGTTTGGCCCTCTGTCTGACCGCTTGCCAGCCGCTGCAATGGCCGTTCGGCGCCACCGCCACGCCCGAACCAGCCTCTCCCACGCCGCCGATCCTGCAATGCACCCCGCCCCCGTGCGCCCAGGGCGAGGTGTTCGCCTGCCCCAACGGCAACTGCCCCGGCGGCTGCGGCACCATCTGCGCCACGCCCACGCCGTCGGCTGATTCAGCGACGCCCACCTACCCGCCGCCGATGTGCACGCCGCCGCCGTGTTGGTCCAATGAGACCTATTTCTGCGCCGGCAATTGCCCGGGCGGCTGCGGCACCACCTGCGCCACCCACACCCCCGGACCGGACGCCAGCCCAACGCCGATCTTTCCGGCCGCGGAGGCCGTCTGCGCCCTGCCGGCCGCCAACTCAACCGACCCGGCCATAGCGGTCTGCGCCAGCGCCCTCACCGTCAAGGTCGGTGAGACGGTCCAGCTTCTGGCCGAGGTCCGCAACACGACCGAGCGGCCCGAATTCCGCGTGGACGGCCGGGACGCCGAGGGTTTTGGCGCCTTCGGGGTGCTGGCCCGCGCCGAAAACCAGACCCGCGATCTCTTCAATAGCAGCGCCACGCTGAGCCTGGTCACCGTGCAGGCCAGCGGGGCGCGCCTGTACCTGGTCCTGGAGGCGACCGCGCCCGGCAGCCTGAACGTCACCGTGAGCGCGGCGCCGCCCTATCCGGCGGTGGCCGCGGAGCCGCTGACGATCGTCGTCACCGCCCCGTGAGGCCGGCATGCCCCGGTATTGGTCAACCCTGCTGGCGCTCCTGCTGGTCCTGCCGACGCTGGCCTGCAGCACCCTGCTGCCGCCGCGTCCGGAAGTCAGCTGGGACACTCAGGCTGACGCCATGATCATCCAGGGCACGTATTGCTGCGGCCTGGTCCCGGAGATGGTGGCGCTCAACTACATCCCTGATGTCACAGTCTGGGGGGACGGACGCGTGGTGTGGACGGCCTACGACGCGGAGCAACGGCTGGTGCTGGAGGGGCGCCTGACGCGCGAAGCCTTGCGCGCGCTGCTGCAAGGCGCCGTCGACGACGGGTTCTTCGGCTGGAAGAACAGCTACGCCGATTACAGCGTCACCGACCTGGCCAGCCAGTGCCTGACAATCCGGCTGACCAGCGAGGCCAAGACCGTGTGCGAGTATTACCAGGGCGCGCCCAGGGCCTTCCACCAACTGTACGCCCAGCTGGCCGGCGGGGCGGGCGCCGTCGGCGCCGAGTATCAGCCCACCCGCGGCTACCTGACGGCGCGCCGGCTCGACAACTTCAACCCGGCCCAGACGCCCGTGACCGCGCAGTGGCCGGCGGAGGCCGGCCTCTCCCTGGCGGACGTGCAGGGCGGACGCTGGGTGGATGACGCGGCCCTGGCCGCAGCCTGGCAGGTCGTTAACCAGGATCGCTGGGGCGCCCTGGTGCAGGACGGCGACGTTTACTACGCCCTGATCGTGCAGGTGCCGGGCCTGCATCAGAACACGCCCACGGACAGGTAACCGCCCGCTCTGGCCGCCTCCGGACCGGGGTATCCTGACTGTCAGGCCGTGGCCCTCGGAGGCGGGCTTCACTCTGGCCGAGGCGCAGGGCGCGGCGCGGCTCGCGGCCTGGGAGGCCGTCAACGCCCGGTATGGGAGCCGCGCTTTTCCAGACGGTGAGACGGATTGCCGCCTGACCGTCCGGGTTCTGAGCCAGAGCTTGCCCCGGAAGAATGACCGGCGCCGGCTGCCGTCAGCTGGTCTCGACGGCTGCTTTGAGCCGCGCCAGGTGATCGCCGTCCTCCCTCTTCAACACCGCAACCACCATCGGCACCATCAGTTTCTTGAGGCCGGCGGCGCTGACCACGCACTCCAGGGTTGCGCGCGTGCCGTCGCGCTCCGGCTGGAAACGATAGGTGTAAACCGTCTCGATGCCATCGGTGACGTTACGGACTGCGTAGCGCTCCGGCGGCTCGAAACCCGTGACCTCCAGCTCGGCCTGGGCCTCCTGGCCGTTGACCAGCCGCGTCTCCCGGTAGCGCGTCCCCGCCCCAACCGGCCCGTCGGTCACCGCCTCCAGCCTCTGGACAGACGGCATGATCCGGGGCGCGTTGCCGGTATCGGTGATGAACTGGAACACGGCTGCGGGCGGGCGCGCGATCCACTCGGTTTGTTCAAAGCCTGCCATGTTGACCTCCTGTAGGTGCGCGTCCGGAACGGCTGAGCGGCGCCGGACCCGTCACGGTCTGGGCTGCCCAGCGGCTGGCTCGATGGGCAGAAACACGTCGGTGTAATCAATGCGCAGGTCATCGTTGACACGCGTATGCCCGTAGACCTCGAAGGGCGGGGCCACGCGGAGCTGGTGCGCGCCGTTCAGGACGCAGGTGTCGTAGACGTGGGCGTAGGTCGCCGCCAGGTTCTCAAACGAGCCATAATGCCGCCCAACCCCGTACAGGCCGGGGCCCAGCGTCTGGGCCCAGATGCCGCCAGCCGGGCGCCGGAATTCCGGCACCTGGATACAGACGTCGAAGCGCTGCTTCTCGAGCGGCGTGACGGACGGGTCATCCTGAGGGACGCCGATCAGGAGCGAATCCGGGCCGACCAGGCCCTGCGCACGGCCCCAGGCGAACAGCGCCTCCCACAGCGAGGCGAGGGACGAACCCGGCTCCAGGACGCCAGCATAAGGGCCGACGTGGCGGATGAAGGCCACCAGCAGCGGCCGGACACGCTCCAGGCGAACGCGGGCCTCGGTGGCGCCGTTGGGCAGCAGCGCCGCGTCGGCGGCGAAGACTTGCGGCGGGCGCCGCTCCAGTTGCAGACGCCGCTGGCGGTCCCGGGCCGCGCTCAGAAAGTCCTCCCGGTAGGCGCTGGGCGGCAGGCCGAAGCGGCGCGCGAAGGCCCGCGTGAAGGTCTCGTGCGTCTTGAAGCCGGCCTCCAGCGCGATCTCAAGCACCGGGGCCTGGCTGATCTTGAGCCGGTACGCGCTGCGCTCCAGCCGCAGCCGGCGGACGTATTCCTTGACCGGCTCGCCCACGTAGCCGGTGAACAGGCGGTGGAAATGGTAGGGCGAGAAGCCGGCGCGCTCGGCCAGGACCGGCAGCGACAGGTCGCCGTCCAGGTGAGTCTGGATGTGGACCAGCGCCGCCAGCAGCGCGGTCTGGTATTTCTCGTCGGCCTTGAATTGCATCACGTCCTCGTGCCGCTGACTCTACCTCACCGGCCCGGTCGCTTCTTGACATTTCTTGCGCTTCCCGGGCGCGGTGCAGCGGGCGCGAGTCTCCTTTATAATCGCCGCAGCCCAGACAACCAGGAGGCCGGAGCTCATGTTCGACAAAGCCAAGCTCGAGGCGTTGCGCCTAGCCCAGGCGCAGTGGGAAGCAGTGACCTTGCCGAAGACCCTGGCCCGGCTGCCGGAGCGGCAGGCGCAGTTCATCACCACTTCGTCTGAGACCGTGGAGCGGCTGTACACGCCGCGGGACGTGGCCGACCTGGATTACCAGCGCGACCTGGGCTTCCCGGGCGAGTACCCGTACACGCGCGGCATCCACGCCAGCGGCCACCGCGGGCGGCTGTGGACCATGCGCCTGTTCGCGGGCTTCGGCTCGGCCGAGGAGACCAACGCCCGCTTCAAATACCTGCTCGAGCAGGGCGGCGGCGGCCTGTCCATCGCCTTCGACCTGGCCACGCTGATGGGCTACGACACCGACGCACCCGAGGCGCTGGGCGAGTTCGGGAAGTGCGGCGTGGCCATCAGCTCGCTCAAAGACATGGAGGTCCTGCTGGCCGGCATCCCGCTGGACCAGGTCTCCACGTCCATGACCATCAACTCGCCGGCCGCCATCATCTGGGCCATGTACCTGGCGGTGGCCGAGCAGCAGGGCGTGCGCTTCGACCAACTGCGCGGCACCACCCAGAACGACATCCTGAAGGAATATATCGCCCAGAAGGAGTATATCTTCCCGCCCGAGCCGTCCATGCGGCTGGTGGTGGACACGTTCGAGTTCGGCGCGCAGCGCGTGCCGCAGTGGAACCCGATCTCGGTCTCCGGTTACCACATCCGTGAGGCCGGCAGCACGGCCGCGCAGGAGTTGGCCTTCACCCTGGCCGACGGCCTGGAGTATGTGCGTTGGGGCGTGGCGCGCGGGCTGGCCGTGGACGACTTCGCGCCGCGCATCTCGTTCTTCTTCAACGCCCACAACGACTTCTTCGAGGAGATCGCCAAATACCGGGCCGCGCGCCGGATCTGGGCGCGCGAGATGCGCGAGACGTTTGGCGCCCAGGACCCGCGCTCCTGGCTGCTGCGTTTCCACACCCAGACGGCCGGCGTCTCGCTCACGGCCCAGCAGCCGGAGAACAACATCGTGCGCGTGGCCCTGCAGGCGCTGGCGGCCGTGCTGGGCGGCACGCAGTCCCTGCACACCAACAGCATGGACGAGGCGCTGGCGCTGCCGTCCGAGCAGGCTGTCACCGTCGCCCTGCGTACCCAGCAGATCATCGCCCACGAGTCCGGCGCCGCCAACACCGTGGACCCGCTCGGCGGCGCCTTCTTTGTGGAGGCGCAGACCGACAAGCTCGAGGCCCAGGCGCGCGCCTATTTCCAGCGCATCGCCGACCTGGGCGGCGTGCTGCCGGCCATCCACAAGGGCTTCTTCCAGCAGGAGATCGCCGACGCCGCGTATCAGTATCAGCGCGAGATCGACACCCGGGCGCGCACCATCGTGGGCGTCAACGACTACGTGGACGACAAGCCGATTGCGATCCCGCTCCTGCAGATGGACCCGCAGGGTTACTCGCGCCAGCTCGAGCGGCTGCAGACGCTGCGCCGCGAGCGCGACAGCGGACGCGTGGGCCAGGCGCTGGATCGGCTGCGGATCGCGTGCCAGGGCACCGAGAACACCCTGCCCTACATCCTGGACGCGGTGCGCGCCTACGCCACGCTGGGCGAGATCGTAGACGTGATGAAAGTGGTCTTCGGGACGTACGCGGAACCGGTGTGGGTGTGACCGGGGCGCTGGCGCAGCATGGATTGGTTCCAGGTCCGCTTTGACGAGGCCGGCTTCACGCGGGCCGCACAGCCGCCGGGCCGCCCGGCCTGGCAGGACGCCGTGGCCTGGGCCGCCATCGTCCGCGTCTGCTTGAAAAGGGAAGGGTTCCTGGGATCGGACGGCCTGTACATGTTCACGCGTGAGCGCCCGGAGAGTTACGCCGTGCCGCTGGAGGCTGAAGGCGCGCAGGCGCTGCTGGCCGAGCTCATCCGGCGCGGCCTGTTCGACGCCGAACTCGCCATCCAGGCCGCCACCGCGGACGAGGGCATGTTCTGCTGGGAGACGCCCGGCCCGGGAACGAGCAGCGGCGCGCCGACGGGGTGAGCCGCCGAGCGCGCCGCCGCCAAACCGGCGCGGGCCGCGCCGCTTAGAACAGGGCCGCCAGGATCAGGAACAGGCCGAACAGCGCCAGCGGCACGCCGACGATGGCGCCCACCACCGTCAGGCTGATCAGCACGCCGACCGCCAGCAGGACCAGGCCCAGCACGGCGGCGATGACGCGCCCGACCAGGCCGACCAGCGCAAAGAGCAGGCCGAACAGCAGACGGAACGGCAGGAACAGCAGGCCCCACAGGCCCCAGCCGCCGTGATGAGGCTCGCGCCGGAAGCTGCGCCGCAGGCTGTGGCGAAGACCGTGGCGAATACGGTGACGTAACATATGCGACAGCGTGTGGGACATCTCAGACATGCTAACCTTCCTCTCAGCACTGAAGCGTTGTACAGTTCTCTACGCGCGCCCGCTGCGCCTGTTGCGGCCGTCAGCGCCTGCGCCGCGTGATGTAAGCCACGCGTCACCCAGCCCGCCCCACGGGGCCTGAAAGCTATGGATATCTCTCAAATCACGGATGATCTTTACGTCGGCGGCCAGCCGAGCGCCCATGACACCGCCGGGCTGCGCGACAGGGGCGTGCGCCTGGTGATCGCGATGCGGGCCTTGCGCCGCCCGGCCGAGGCCTTCGCCGAGCCGCCGCTGCAGGTGCTGTGGCTGCGCACCCTCGATTCACCGCTGACGCCGATCCCCACCCGCACCTTCGTGCGCGGCGTGGAGGCCGCCCTGGCCGTGATCCGCGCCGGCGGCCGCGTCTTCGTCCACTGCAAGCACGGCCGGCACCGCAGTGTGGCCATGGCCGCCGCGATCCTGATCGCGCAGGGCGACACGGCTGAGGACGCCATGCAGCGCCTGCGCCAGGGCCGCAAACGCGCCGACCCGCACATCTGGTACATCCGCCAACAGATCGAACGCTTCGAAAAGCACTGGCGCAAGCTGAACCCCCAACTCAGCTGACGCCTGGCCCGATGCCGCCGCTCACCGACCGTGCGCGCGTGCGCGCACTGCTTGAAACCGACCGGCCGTGGGCCGTCTATGCGCTGGGCGACCTGGCGCCGCCGCACGCTGACTTCGCCGAGTGGCGGGCGACGCCGGACGGCGCGGCTCTGGTGTTGGTCTACCGTGCCTTCGGTCAGCCGGTGCTGTACGCGCAGGGCGCCCTAGCCGGTCTGGC
The DNA here is from genome assembly GCA_937952305.1 of uncultured Anaerolineales bacterium. Lineage (GTDB taxonomy): Bacteria > Chloroflexota > Anaerolineae > Anaerolineales > UBA6663 > SpSt-583. The sequence goes on from CALFZO010000025.1 coordinate 32,788, forward strand.
CGAGCTTCTGGACGAACTCACGGCCGAGCCGGAGCTGTATCTGCTGGTGCGGCCGGAGGCGCTGCCGCTGCTGGAGGCGCGCTACGCCATCAGCCACCGCCAGTTGATGTGGCGCATGCTGCTGGACCCGGCGCGCTTTCCGCGCGCGGACACGGACCTGGCCGGCGCGGCCGCTTTGACCGCGAACGACTGCGCCGCGCTGGAGGCGTTGTACGCGGACGGAGCGGCGGCGGGCGAAGCGCCGGATTTCTACAGTCGGGTGCAGGTGGCCGAAGGGGTGTTTTGCGGGATCTGGGAGGAGGGCCGCCTGAGCGCGGCGGCCGGCACGCATCTGAGCGCGCCGGACCTGAACGTGGCCGCCCTCGGCAACGTGTACGTGCGCCGCGACCGGCGCGGCCGCGGCCTGGGACGGGCCGTGACCGCGGCGGTGACCGCGGCGCTATTAGAGCGCGGCCTCGGGACGATCGCCCTGAACGTGAACCAGGGCAACGCCGCCGCGCTGAGCGTCTACGCGGGTTTGGGCTTCACGCGCTACTGCGCGTTCTGGGAAGGCGTGGCGCGGCGCCGGAGTACCGGCGCGTCAGCGGACATCGTCTAGGTTCAGGCGGTAGCCAAAGCCGCGCACGGTCAGGACGCGCGTGGGGCTGGCCGGGTCCGGCTCGATCTTTTGGCGCAGCAGCCACACGTAGCGGCGCACGCCGCCGGCCTCCGGCTGCTTGTAATCGCCCCAGACTTCCTGCGTCAGCGTCTCTTCAGACACAGCCTGGCCCTCGCGCTGCAGCAGCGCCTCCAGCAGACGAAACTCGGTCGGCGTGAGCGGCACCACCTGGCCGGCCCGCTCCACGGTGCGCCGGTCCAGGTCGATGGCCAGATCGCCGAGCGTGTGCACGCGCCGGACCGCAGCGCGGGCCGCGCGGCTGCGCGCCAGGACGGCGCGGATGCGCGCCCCCAGTTCGGCGAAACTGAACGGCTTGGTGACGTAGTCGTCGACGCCGAGCCGGAAGCCGCGCAGCTTATCGGCCTCGGCGCTCTTGGCCGTCAACAGGATGATGGGCAGGTCGGCCATCTCGCGCAGGCGGGCCGCCGTCTCCCAGCCGTCCATGCCCGGCATCATCACGTCCAGCACCACCAAATCCGGGCGGCTGCGATAGCACTCGCGCACGGCCTCCTGGCCGTTGGCGGCCTGGGCCACGTCGAAAGTCTCCGTCTGCAGGAACTCGCTCAGCAGCCGGCGCAGGGTCGGGTCGTCGTCCACAATCAGGATTTTGTCCGCCATCAGGCGTCATCCTCCGCCAGGCGCAAGGCGAAAGTAAAGCGTGCCCCGCCGCCGGGCGCGTCGTCCACGGCAATGTCGCTGCCCTGGGCGCGCAGCAGCTGCTGGACCATGTACAGGCCCAGCCCGTGCCCGTACACGGCCTGGGCGTCGCCGGCGTTGAGGCGCTGGAAGCGCTCGAATATCGCCGCGCGCTGCTCGCGCGGGATGCCGGGGCCCTGATCCGAGACCGAGACGCGCACCTGGCCGGCCTCGGCTTCAGCTCTGATGAGCACCGCGCCCTCGGGCGCGTACTTGAGCGCATTGTCCACCAGGTGAAAGAGCACGCTGGCCAGCGCGCGCTCGTCGGCCAGCACCGGCGGCAGACCGGCCGGAAGGTCCAGGCGCAGGCGGGGGCCGGACGGCGTATCGGCCAGCTGCGCCTGCAGGGAGCGGGCCAGCTGCGTGACCGAAGCCGGCGCGATAGTCAGCGGCAGGCGGCCGGCTTCCAGCGCGGACAGGTCCAGGATCGTCTCGACGAAACGCCCCAGCCGGCGCACCTCGGTCTGCACCAGACCCAGGCGCTCGCGTGTGCGCGGCCCGAGGTCTGACCCGAGCGCCAGCACCAGCTCCATGCCGCCGGCGATGTTGGTGAGCGGCGCGCGCAGCTCGTGCGAGACCAGCGCCACAAACTCAGACTTGAGCCGGTCCAGCTCTTTCAATTCCTCGTTCTGGCGGGCGAGCTGCGCGTACGCGTCGCTCAGGCTGCGCGTCTTCTCCGCCACCTTGATCTCTAACTGCGCGTTGAGCTCTTCCACCCCGCGCCGCGCGGCCGCGGCTGACTCGTAGGCCGCCACCAGGGCCTCCTGCTGGCGCTTCTGCACGCTCAGATCGTGGGCCGTGCCGGCCAGCATCGGCCGGGTGCCCGGGTCGCCGGCCACCGGCCGCAGAGAGAGATAGACCGGGAAGTCGGAGCCGTCGGCGCGGCGCAGGCGCACCTCGCCGGACCAGCCGCTTTCCAGCACCAGCGGCGACAGGCCGCGCGGGATGCGCAGGTCGCCGGGCAGGCTCTCCGGCGTGATCAGGGCCAGCAGCGATTGGCCGAGCGGATCGTCGCCGTGGTTGCGGCCCAGGGCGGCCGCCAGGGCCGGGTTGGCCAGGCGCAGTCGGCCCTGGGCGTCACAGATGAAGGCCGGGTCGGCGGCGCCCTCCACCAGCTGCGCGTATTGCCCTAATTCCACCTCGCCCGCGATCACGCCCTGGCGCGCCACCAGGGCCAGCCCCAGCACGGCCGTCGTCCAGGCCGCCACCGGGTTCAACTGGCCCGTGGTCTGCCAATCCAGGACTGTGTACCAGCCCAGGGCGATGCCGGCCGCCAGCGGCAGGCTGAGCTGCAGGCGTTTGCGCCAGCGCGCCGGCCCGGCCGCCGCGGCGGACACGACTTCGCCGGCGGGGAGCGCGCCTAAGCCCAACAGGGCGTAGCCTACGAGCCGCCCGAGGTCGAAGACGGCGTCGTTGTCGGCCAGGCCGCGCAGTCCCAGATAGGTGTAGCCCAGGTCGGCGACGACGACGGCCATCAGGCCGGCGGCCACAAAACCGAATGACTCGTTCGCCCCGCCCGGCTCCCACAGCATGAGCAGATTGACGAGCAGGACGAGCAGCGCCAAATCGAGCACCGGGTAGACGGCCGTCCACAGGGCCTCGGCCGGGCGCAAGACCACGCCCGAGAGCACCGGCTGCAGCAGCAGGACCCAGCCGAGCGCCAGGCTGACGCCGGACAAGGTCACCACATCCAGGAACACGCGGAAGCGCCCGAAGGCGCCGCGCGGCCGGGCGGCGCCGCTGAGCAGGGCCGCCAGCGCCAGCAGATGGCCGGCCATGTAGACGGGGTCGGCCAGCGACGGCAGCGGCGCGCGCGCGCCGGCCTGCAGGTGGTAGGCGAGCCAGACCACGGCCGCGGCCAGCCACAGCGCCAGCGCCAGCCCCAGGAACATCCACCGCCGGTTGGCGCGCGGGCGCGCCAGGGCGGCGCGGGCCGCCAGCAGGCCGGGCGGCAGCACCGCCAGGTGGCCGGCC
>CALFZO010000026.1 GCA_937952305.1 uncultured Anaerolineales bacterium
CTGTGGGGCCGCGCAGCCCGGGCCGGCGCCTGCCGTATCGTCTACGCGCGGGACGGTGACATCTATGTGCGCGACTGTGACGGCCAGAACGGGCGCAGCCTGACCGAGGGGCCAGCGCAGGATTTGTGGCCGGCCTGGTCGCCCGATGGGCAGCGGGTTGTTTTCCAATCGGACCGTGACCGCCAGCCAACCGCGGACGGATGGATGCCGGCGTGGCTCTATATCGTGGAGGCCGACAGCTCGAACCTGTCCCGGCTCACTGCCGGAGCCGACAACGACCTGACCGCCGCCTGGGCGCCGGACGGCAGCCGGATCGCCTTCCATCGTTCATGTCACCTGGCCACGGTCAGGCCCGACGGCAGGGAATTGTTCACCGTGGTGGATTTCGCGGAGGTCAGCTCTCGACCCGGCCGCCAGTTATGCATCATGATCCCAGCCTGGTCGCCGGACAGCCGGCAGATCGCCTTTGTGGCCATGCCGCCCGGCGATGACGTCCCCGGCCCGTACGAGCGTGACGTCTACGTGGTGAACGCCGACGGGACCGGCCTGCGCCAGCTGGCTTCGTTTTCGACGGCCGTCAATGCCGGCTGGATGAGTGTGAACCTGGCCTGGTCGCCCGATGGCGCCTCGGTCGCCTTTGAGTTCGACGATGCCGGCCAAATACGCCGCTTCCGGATCAGCGCCGATGGCAGCCGCGAGCCGGAGGCGATCGACTCCATCCCCGAGGTCTGGCTTCCCTGGCGCTGGCCGCAGTGGGACAGCCAGGCGCCGGCGGCGGCAGCGGCGGCTTCCATGATCAGACAGGCGCGTGCCTTCGCCCAGCCGCTCCTGGCTGCCATTGCGAACCGCTCGCCCGATTTTGAGGATGACTTCTCCGTTGGCGGCAAAGGTTGGGAGATTGGCGGCGAGGCGCAGGCCGGGTCCGCTGTCCAGGAGGGCGTGGTCCGCTTGCGGGTGAAGGCGGGCAGCGCCACCACCGGCCATCCGGCCCTAAATCGCAAGGATTTCGTCCTGCAGCTGGAGGCCCGCGTCGCCGCAGGCGATAAAGCCACTCAGGTGAGCGTGCTCATCCACACCGTATCGAGCGAGTATTGGTTCCGGGCGGAGGTGACTAGCGCCGGCAATTCCTGGCTGGTCGACAAGAACGTGCCCGGCCAGCAGCCTAACCTCGCCAATGGGACGGGCTTTGTCAGCCCATTTGGCGAGCCAACCCACATCATGATTGTGGCCCGTGGGCCGCGCGCCGCTGTCTATCTCAACTGGATGCCCGTCGCCTACTTTGATGACCCGGATTTCGACACCTCCGGCGGCACAAGGCTGTTTTGCCAATCCCCCGGCGAGGCCGTGTGCGAGTTCGACAATGTGAAGTTCTGGGACCTGGCAAGCGGGCCGGGATTGCCGTAGTCAGCCGCACCGAATCATAGAAATGCCGTTCGCCCCAATCTGTTCTAGTGACCTTTTCATGCAGTTGAGCTCAGTTGGAGGAGAAGCCATGCGGATAAGTGAGCGCCGTTACGATGTCGACTGGCTGCGGGTGCTGGCTTTCACGGGGGTCTTCTTTTACCACTGCGCCCGATTTTTCAACAGCAGTGACTGGCACATCAAGAACGCCGAAACGAGCAGCGGGATCGACGTTGTCACGAGCCTCTTTGAACTGTGGGGTCTGCAGTTTATCTTTCTCATCTCCGGCGCCAGCATCTTGTTTGCCCTGCGACCCGATGGAGTGGTCCGCTTCCTGCGCGACCGCGCTATGCGGCTGCTGGCACCGCTGGCGCTGGGTATTTTGGTGCTGGCGCCGCCGCAGGTCTACGTGGAACGTTTGACGCACGGCGAATTTCAGGGAAGCTTTTTCCAATTCCTGCCGCGCTTTTTCGGCGGCGACTTCGCCTGGACCGGCGTCCACCTTTGGTATCTCGAATACCTGTTTCTCTTTACGCTGGTGCTGATGCCGCTCTTTATCTGGTTGGAGCGTCCGTCCGGTCAGCGCGTCATGGCGTGGCTCAGCCGTTTTTCGATGCAACCTGGCGCGATCTTCCTCTGGGTGCTGCCGTTGGCGCTGTTGCTATGCCTAGTGGATCCGTTCGGCTTGATGAGGCCCGCCGCGCCCGAAGCCATCCTGCGCTTGGTCGTATATCCCCTCTTCGTGGTTGGCGGCTTTGTAATCTTCCTGGATGACGGCATCCAGCAGGCGATCATCCGCCAGCGGCGCGTTGCGCTCATCCTGACGTTGATCGCTTCGGCGACAATGCCTGTGGTCGCCACGGGAATTAGGGAATGGGGCTGGAAACTTGATCTGCCATTCTTCATCCTGGTCATGACACTGGCTGTCTTGCTAGCCTGGTCTTACATCCTGACATTCCTTGGTTTCGGGATGCGCTACCTGAGTGCCAACCGCCCGCTGCTCGCCTATGCCAACGAAGCGGTGCTGCCGTTCTACATCCTGCACCAGCCGGTGATCCTCCTCTTCGGGTACTTCGTCATCCCGCTGGCACTGCCGATCGCGGTCAAGTATCTGATCATCGCCCCACTGGCCTTTGGCGTAACCCTTGGGCTGTACGAGTATGGCGTTCGCCGCTGGAACCCGGTGCGGCGGGTCTTCGGCCTCAAGGCGCGCAAAGTGGAGCGGTATAGCCCAACTCAGACGACTCAACCGTCTTTGTAACAACCAAGAGGCCGGCTTGACAACTGAGAGCGCCCCAGTCGCGTCGTGGTCGTGGACGAGGCCCGATTTGCTATTGGCGGAGGCCTGGGGCCGCGAGCAGTTAGCCTGGCAATCAACGCTGGCCGACACTCTGATTGCTTTTACGGCTCAGTCGATGAGCGCGTCACGCCAGGCCATCGGGACGATCTATCACCCGCATAGTCGGGTAACGCACCATGATTTCGCCCAGCGGTTGGTGCGCGACATGGACCTGACCGGCTTGCCAGCTTATGCGCTGGCCTACGGATCAGGATCGCCGGTCAGGGCAGCGCTCGATGATGGTCACGGCCTGCGCCACACCCGCCTCCCCGCGAATACGCTCGCCCAACGCCGCAGCGCGGGCCCGTATCTCCGGATCGGTGACGACTTGCCCAATGGCGGACGCCAGCC
>CALFZO010000027.1 GCA_937952305.1 uncultured Anaerolineales bacterium
CGGTCAGCTGCCCAATGACCTGCTGGGGATTTGAGCCGGGGACCAGCCACTGTGCGTACGGCAGAGCGGCGGCCAGGAGGCCGGCCACGAATCGCCGGAGCTCAGCCACGTTGCCCAGGACCGTTTCGAAACTCCGGATCGACAGCGAGCCGATCCCGCGGGTTTTCCGCCCCTCACTCACATCCCACAGATAGGCGACCACAACCGTCCCGGCCAGCCGCAAATCATCAAATTTGGTGCGGGACTTCCGGCTCAAGGCGACCAGATCAAACAGCAGCTTGAGCATCAGCGCGTGGAACAGATTCTCCCGGCGCGTCATGTCGGTCATGTCCGCCGGTGACCCGCCGGCGAATGTCCGCATGTGGCTCGCGAGGTGCTGGTTCGTGGACACCTCCACGAACTGATACAGCACTTCCGGATCGCCCAGCGGGTCGTCCGCAAAGTGCTCTTCCTGAACCAGGAGCTCCCTTAGGCGGCCCGAGATCCACGGTGTGTTCGACTTGGCATGGTTGCGTTTCTGCATAGCACTGTACCAGAGCGCTCCTTTTCTATGGATCGCTCGTATCCTTTTCGGCTTCCAGAATACGGGTGGAGCAGCCTGACCCGGGTTGGAAAAGGTTGTATTCCTACAACCGACGGCCAATGTGGGTCCGATGCAGTTGACTGGATCGGTTTCGACCGCTGTAGCTCTGGTTGAGGCCAGCCGGCTCGCCGCCATCGACGAGCGTCGGGAGGCGGGTTTGGAGATGACCCTGCTTCTGGCGCAGTGTGCGCAATTGCCCTTTAGCCGCAGCGGGCCACCCTGGCGCGGCGGTCGGGCTTGGCCGTCTTAAGCAGCCGGTAGTAAAATCAGACAAAACTTGCAGGAATATCGGCGGTAAGCCGCCGTCATTAGCCGGCTTGGGTTGAGCGGCCAGGATGCGCAGGCTCGTGGTCGCCCTCGGGAGGTTTGCCCCATGTCTACACCACCAGCGAAACGACTGAGCGGCAGCGAGCCACTGGCCAGCCCGGCTTTGACCAGCGCTGACAGTTCCGTCGCGGATTTTTGGAGCTGGGCCTTCAGCGACTTGATGCACAGTCTGGTCCGTGCTCCGCTGGCCGAATGGATCGTGGCCAAGCTGCTGCGGCTGCCCCTGGACAACGCCCGCGACGCCTGGGCCGAACACGATCTGGAGACGCCCAACCACAAAACGATTGAAGTCAAGAGCTCGGCCTATCTCCAGTACTGGCACCGGGGCGGCGACAAACGCTCGCGCATCGCCTTCGGCAACTTGCGCAGCCGGCTGTATGACCCGGCGGCCAAGGAGTTCGTGGACGCCGAAACCTACAACGCCGACCTGTACGTCTTCTGCGTTCACACAGAGCGGGACGAGGCCAGGTGGGATGCGCTCAACCTGGATCAGTGGCGCTTCTACATCATCATGCGGCAGCAGTTCGAGGCCAGCCAGCACACGGCCATCACCCTGAAGGGCGTGGAGGCGCTCAGCCGGGCGAATAACGCCTGTGAATTGACGGCGGCGGAATTCCAGCAGCGGGCGCTGGAGCTGATCGGCGATTGAAAGCCGGCCAGGGAGTCTCCGCCATGCACAAGCCTATGGCGCCGTTGCTGGCGCCCACCCCGGAAGCCGTCCTCCACTACGGCCGGCGCTTTGACGAAGAGGGGCCGGCCGTCGCCGACGCGGCGTTGACGGAGTTGTTCGGCCAGTTCCCGCGCAACGACCGCCTGGAGCACGTCCTGCTCAAGGTGACGGCCCTGAACACCCTGTACGGCACCGGCATCCTGGCCGTCCACCGGGTGGCCGAGGCCATCTGGCAGCGGCGGATTGACGCCCGGCTGGCCGAGGGCGCGCCTGAGCTGGTCAACGAGATCGCGCCGACTGAAATCAAGGGCAAGACCCGGCGCAATTACTCGTTCGCGTCCAAGTACTGCCACTGGCACGCCCCGGAGACCTACCCGATCTTCGACAGCGTGGTGGAGCGGCTGCTGTGGGACTACTGCCGGCAGGACCGCTACGCCGATTTCCGGCGCGGCGAGCTGTGGGATTACCCGCACTACAAGGCCATTGTCGAGCAGTTCCGGCGCCACTACGGCCTGGAGCCGCTCAACTTCAAGGCGCTGGACAAATTTCTGTGGCTGTACGGCAAGGAGAGGTACGCCGGCTAAGTGACGCCGGCCCGCTCACAAGTCCGCGCCGGCCAGGGCGGCCCGCACATTCGCGGCGGCCAGTGCCATGGGGTCTTCATAACGCCGGGCGCGCGGCTTCAAGGGCCACATCTTGATGTGGACGACCGGGATGACGGGAAGGCCCTGATGGCTGAACGTCTGCCCGCACACGGCCAGGAACGGCGCCCGGCGCGCGCCCACCGCAACGTACAGGCCCAGGGCGGCCTGCCTGTCCGCCGGCCGAGCCTCCTGCCGATACCGCACGAGGCGCTCATCCCCCTGCTCATCAATGAAGCCCAACTCACACAGCCAGTAGAACACCTGCTGAGACAAGCTCACAAGTGCCTGGAAACGCCCTGCGCGGAGCGCGGCCTCGATCTGCTTCAGGCCGCGTTCGGCGGCGGGACGCGGGATGAGCACCGTGCCCCGACCGGGCCGCTCCAGGAACTCATTGCATAGGTTCGTGACCCAGAGTCGTTCCAGCGGCACCGGGCGGCCGGCCAGGTGGCTCACATAGTCCCAGGTGGCCTGCGCCAGCTCACGTTTGGCGCGCTCACTGCCCTGGTTGGACGGCGGCCGGGCGAGGTAGTCAAAGAAGAAGGCGGTGTCCGCCTCGGCCTGGCTGTTTTGCAGGCGTGGGTCATGGCCCACCACCAGAAGCCGCGCGGTGGCGAGGCTGCCGAACGGCCGGGCGCTCCTCACAGACGCATTCCCTTTGCTCACAGCTTCCCGGCAAAGGCCTGGTGAAGCAGGGTCTGGAAGAGATGCTCGGCTTGGCGGAGGGCTTCGCTGTTTTGTTGGGCAAGCTTGGCGTGTTTCTTGGCTACATTGGTGAACTTGTCCTGCAATCTGACAGGCGGCAATGGAATCACCAAGTCTTTGATGATTTCCATGTTTAAGCCGGGCATAATGGCGCCCCGTTCGGATATGCCAAGCTGCTTTTGAACATGGGGGTGGTGCAAGAAACACGAATGCAGATAGTGCGGCAGACAGACAGACTGATCCAGTGTAATACAGCACAAATGCTTTGTATTTATGGCCAATGGAATGTAATCAGGCGCCACCGCGCATCGGCCATTTGTCGCCATGATCGTGATAAGCACATCACCTGAAAAAACTGTATACCGCTTAAGTTGCTGATATTTGTCTTGCGTGATGAAGCGTGGCTTTGCCCAGACAAATCTATTTTGCACCACATTGTCGATACCCAGTACCGCCACACCGGAGTCAACGAACTCAGAGTGAAGCAATTGACTCCCAAACGGTCCGGTTCTCATAGATGCTTTTTTGGAATCGGCCACCGCCTCGATGGTCACCTGAGGCCAATCCGAATCCGAGCCAGCAACAAACATCTCTAAGAACACGGACCGCAAGTAGGTCTCGCTCAACTCCAGGGCGTAGCGGCGCAGCCGGCGCAGGCGGTCCGCCCGGTCCAGGAGGCCGGCCAGCCGGCGTTGCTCACTGTGGGGTGGTACGGGCACCTCAAGGTCCAGCAACTCGGAGACTCTGAGATTGGAAATGTTGGTCGTATTGGAAGATGCTTGGTAAGCCCAAGACAAGAAAGTAGAAGACCGCATCCAATATGATATGTATCGATGATCGATGGCTTCGGGGTTACATCGGTAGACCGTAACAAATGCCCCAAACGTGCATGGGAACGGAATATTCCCAACCAAGCAGGACTTGCCCACGAGTTCTTTGCTATTGGCAGTCGAAATAAGGACATCGCCTTGGCGAAGGACTTGCCTCTCGGATGATACAGCGTGTCGGGGGACAAATCGTCGAGAATCCCATGCTACGGCGTCTTGAACACCACTCGTGGTCAGACACGCAATACTATTGAAAAACGGGGCCGACGACGCTTCACCTGCACTGAAAGTAATGCCTCGGATTGCTTCACCCACGTCGTCCAAGCGCCGCCACCTCCAAGATTTAGGCAAGACCCTGGCTCGAATAGTCATTGCCGCCAACCTACTTGGCTTGCAGTAGTGAAGTCAGTTCGTCAATCCCTGCAATGGCGAACTTTTCTAGGAGCCTGAGCCGCTCCAATATGATCGGTGGCGCTTCGAGGTAGTCGTCATCCACTTCTATCTGACGGTATCGACCAGCGGTCAGTTCGTACTTGTTGTCAACCACTTGGGCCTTGCCCACCCAGAACTGGCGTGAGAGCTGGTCAATCTCCTTCTGCACCGGCTCGATCTGGGCCTCCAGGTCGGCCAGTTGCTTCTGGTCAGCCTCCAGGGCGGCGCGCGCCGCCTCGTCCCCGTCCGGGGCGATGGCGGCCTCGAAGGTCAGGCGGTTGATCTCGGCCTGCATCTTCAGCCGCCGGGCCTTGAGGGGCGCAGCCTGCTCGCGCAGTTCCGCCAGCCGCGCCTCGCGCTTGGCCTGGAATTTCTTGTCCGCGCGTTTGCGCCAGCACGCCAGCACGTCCGGGATGTCGTTCTCGGCCACGGGCAGGCGCTTGTCGTCCAGCGAGAAGCCGTCCGCGTCCATGTCGTAGAACCAGACGCGGTCGGTCTGGCCGCCGCGGGTGAAGATCAGCACGGCCGTGGAGACGCCGGCGTAGGGCCGGAACACGCCGGCCGGCATGGAGATGACGCCGTCCAGGCGGTTGTCGTCGATCAGCTTCTTGCGGGCCGCCACGTGGGCGCGGCTGGAGCCGAACAGCACCCCGTCCGGCACGATCACGGCGCAGCGCCCGCCCATATCCAGCGCCCGCAGGATCAGGTGCACGAAGAGCAGCTCGGATTTGGTGGTGTCAGCCGGCAGGGTCGGGTTGACGTCGGCCTTGTCCACCGCCCCTTTGAAGGGCGGGTTCATCAGGATGACGTCGTAGTCCTTGCTCTCCTCAAAGGCCTTGGAGAGCGTGTCCGTGTAGAAGAAGCGCGGGCTCTCGATGCCGTGCAGCATCAGGTTCATGGACCCGATGCGCAGCATGGTCATCCCGGAGTCGTTGTCGTAGCCGCGCAGGGCCTCGGCCTGCAGGAAGCGGCGCTGGGCCGCCGTCAGCCGGTCGCCAATCAGGTTGTGGGCCACGCCCTCATCGTCGTACTGGAGCAGTTCCGGCGAGGTGTGCTGCTCCAGGATGTGCTGGTAGGCGTTCACCAGGAACCCGCACGTCCCGGCCGCCAGATCGCCGATGCGCTCATCCGGCTTGGGGTCCACGATCTTGACCATCATGCGGATGATATGGCGCGGGGTGCGGAACTGGCCGTTGCGGCCGGCGATGCTCAGGTGGTTGAGCAGGTATTCGAACAGGTCGCCCTGCGCGTCCTGGTTCTGCTGGGAGATCTGCATCTGGTCGATCAGCTTGCAGGCCTCGATCAGCAGGCTGGGCTTGTTGATCTTGAACTCGGCCGCCTGCATGTAGCGGGCGAAGGAGCTCTCTTCGTCGCCCAGGCCGCGCAGCCAGGGGAAGACCTTGTCCTTGACGTGGGCCAGGGCCTTGCCGGCTTCCATCTGCGTCCACTGGCTCCAGCGCATCTCGGCCGGGACGCGGGCGATGTGCTTCTGCCGGCGCAGGCCGGCCTGCTTCTCGCGCTGGGCCTCGGCCTCGTCCAGGCGCTTGAGGAAGAGCAGGTAGCAGATCTGCTCGATGGCGTCCATCGGGTTGGAGAGGCCGCCGGTCCAGAGCTTGTCCCAGAGCTGGTCAACTTGTGATTTGAGTTTGGGGTCGGTGAGCATATTGTGGTGGGGAAGTGGTGGAAACGTATCCTCACGCCGTTATTCTCGGCTGGTGCGACGAAGTTTTGTCGCCTTGTTTCGTCCTGTAGCGGCATTGGACTTCTGACGATCAGCCGACCTTTTCTTGGAGGCCGGCGCAGGCTTGCCCGGCTTGGGGCCTAAGGGGCGCGTGTCTGTGCCTTCTAGGGCAGTGGATGAAGCCTCAGGCGAATCCTCAAATGGGTTGTACGCCTTTTTCGCAGGAGCCGGCGGTTTGGGGTTGGAACGCTTGAAGCCTATTGACGAGCGCGCCAGTCGAGTTGGCGCCTTTGGTGGCTTGTGGCTATTTGCCGCAGTTGATCGACCCGTTGGTGATAGGCGTGACGCGTGACCACGCTCTTCGACCACCAACGCCTCCAAGGGGTTCTCAAAAGGGTTGTACGCCCTTTTCGCGCGCATAGCAATTTCCGTACCGATCCCGCTGAAGGCTGTTGAAACGTGGTCGACATTGATTTCGGCGGCTGCAAGAGCCTGACGCAAACCCCTAAAGACGATCTTAGTGTCGAAATGTTTATCGGTGAGTTCTACAAAGTCCAATGTGATTTCTGGCGTAATTTCCACGCCAGGCAAGCTCCGTGATTTCACGCGGACTGCCATGGCCGACTCTGGCTCCTTGTCGAATTCGCGCGCTTCGCAACCAGAAAAACCGACACCGTGCCGGCGCAGCACCTCCGCCAAATCCAGAAAGACGAGCTTCCGGTCGTCTGGGTCAGGCCCACTCTTAGCCAACTTGATATGAAGCGTGCTTGTCAGGCTGGGTCTAGGCATCGTCCTGCTCACTTTGGTCCTGGCCCCGTGTCTCCGAAACCGGGATCATACCGCCAATTCACCGACAAACAATAGTAGGCTGTCAATCTGTTCCGGCGTGAACCAGCGTTCCACGGCGTCCTGGCCGAACCGGTCCAGCGGGGGCTCGTACAGATCGGCCAGCTCCAGGCGGCGTTTCTGCAGGAAGACCGTCTGCAGGGCGCGCAGGAAGAGCGTCTGGTCGGCGTTGAACGGGTTGCCGGCGATGTACTCGGCAAACTGGCGCTGGACGACCTCGGCGTAGCCGGGCAGCCCGTCCAGGTCCAGCAAGCGCCGCAGGAACTCCAGCAGGCTGTCCACCTTCACCGAGAAGGCCTTGCGGATATTGGCCTCCACCAGTTCCAGGTCGCCCTCGGCCAGGGTCTGCCGCAGCGTCCGCTCGAGCTCGATCAACTGGGCGTCCGTCACCGCCTCGCCCCGGCTGAGCGCCTCGATGACGGGGTGCGTGCCGACCAGGTCCAGCACGCGCTGCTCCACGCGCTCGCGGTAATCGCGGACATAGACCCGCTCGGTGCCACCCTTGAGCAGGATAAACCCGCTCAGCGCGATGGCGTCGCGCAGGTCGATGGTCAGGAAGGGGTCCTCGCGCTCGCTGCGCGCCTTCATCCGCTCCGCCAGGGCGTCCACGATCCCGTCCAACTGGGCGGGCGTGGCCGCCAGCAAGGCCGGCGTCAGGCAGAAATCGCGCGCCGGGATCTGCTCAGGCGAAAGCACCGTGTCTTTAAGCCGGGCGGCATCCTCGGCGATGGACTGGGCTGTGGCGGCGGGATCCTGACCGTTGAGCATCTGCAGCTTCAGCCGCTCCACTTTGTGGGTAAACGTGGCAGCCGGCACGTCCGAGCACGTGGCGTAACGCAGCAGCGGCCCCACCCGCAGCCGCAGGAAGTCGATCTTGGCGGCGTTCAGCAACCGCCAGAAGTCATCCTGCCACGCCGCCTCGATCTGGGGGTGCACCTTGCGGACCAGGAAGGAGTCGGTCGGGATCTGAGCGATCATCCCGCGCAGGTCGGCGACGGTGCGCCGGTAGGCGTCGGAATTAGAGTCGCCTAGCAGCGCCTCCAGCAAAGCGAGCCGGGTGTTGAACAGGCTGACCAGCACCGGCAGGCTTTGCGCCGCTTCCGCCTCCGGCGACTTCTGGAAGTCATTCTCCCAGAAATCCAAGATGAGGAACTCCCGCTTGCGGCCTTCCGGAAGCCAGTCCAGGGATCGGCAGGCCTCCTGGCTGCGCGTGCCGCGGCCGATCATCTGCTCCAATTTGATCCGCGACTGAACCGGGCGCATGAAGATCAGGTTGACCACCTCCGGCACGTCGATGCCGGTCTCCAGCAGATCCACGGTGATGGCGATGCGCGGATAGCTCTCCTTCTTGAATTTCTCGATCAGAGAGCTTTTGTAGTCCGATTTGTAGGTGATGGTCCGCGTCAGCTCCGGATATTGCGGGTACATCTCGTTGAACACCGCCTCCAACCGCAAGGCGTGGTCCTGAGACATGGCGAAAATGATAGTCTTGCCCGGCAGTTGACCGGACTGGTCCCGGTAGCAGCGCTCCATGATCTCCTGCCATTGCTTGCGCAGGGTATCGGTGTTGCTGACCTTCTTTTCGAGCTCCGTGCCGGTGTAGTCAATGGAGTCGGGGTCCAGGCCCTGCTCAATCAGCTGATTGCGTTCCTCCTCGCCCAGGAAGGCGCCGTGGATGCCCTGGCGCTGAAAGCGGGTCTGGGCGACGGCCAGCGTGTAATCCACCAGGAACTTCTCCTGGACCGCCAGTCGATACGAATACAGGAAGGTGGGGACGTTGCCGGCGCAGCCGAACTCCAGGAACGTATTGCGGTCGATGAACTCGGCGGGCGTGGCCGTCAGGCCGACCATGCGGCTGTCGAAATAGGCCAGCACCTCGTTCCACTTGTTGAAGATCGAGCGGTGGACCTCGTCGAAGATGATCAGGTCAAAGAAGGCCGGGGTGAACTCCTCGAAGACGTTGCTGAGCGTCTGGAGCGTGGCGGCGTACAGGCGCTTGGTCCGGTCGAGGCGGCCGGAGTAAAGGCGCTGACAGGGCTCGTCGGGCAGATGCTTCTTGAAGCCGTCGTTGAGGGCCTGTTCCACGAGGGCGTCCCGGTCAGCCACGAACAGGATGCGCCGGGCCCAGTTGGCGCGCAAGAACCTCTCCACCACCGACATGGCCGTGCGGGTCTTGCCGGTGCCGGTGGCCATGACGAGTAGGGCGCGGCGCCGGCCCTGCTCGAAGGCCTCGCTCACCCGGCGAATGGCCTCCTGCTGGTAGGCCCGGTTGGTGATGGCCGTGTTGATGGGGATGGCGTTGAGGGGCTGCCGGTTCTGGCGCAGGTAGAGCAGGTTTTCCAGGTCATCCGGCGAGAAGAAGCCGGCGACCTCGCGCTTGTTGGCCTCGCCGGCGTCCAGGAAGTAGGTCTGCCGGCCATTGCTCATGAAGGCGAAAGGCCGGAAGCTCTGGCGCTGCTCGATCTGGCTGACGTAGAACTCGGCCTGCGCCTGCGCCAGGCGCGGATCGGTGCTGGTTCGTTTGGCTTCGACAATGGCGATGATCTCGCCGTTGGGGCGGTAGAGGGCGTAGTCGCTGATGCCGGCCGGCAGGGCGCCCTCGAAGATCTGGCCGGCGCCGCGGATGCGCCGGAGTTGCTCAGCGAGTGCGTTCCAGGCGGCGGGGTCGAAACCATCCACCGGGATCTCGAGCCCGACCTGGCTCGAGTCGCCCACGTTCCAGCCGGCCCGGGCCAGGGCGGGGTCAATCAACTGACGGCGGGTCTGAGCCTCGGTCGGAGTCGGCATCGCACCTGTCGACGGCGTTTCTGGATTAGTCCCTGCGGCTGGCCCGCCTCGGCAGCGGGCCGTTGGGGAACAGGCCCGGCTCATCCCCTCATCCTGCTCCAAGTCCCAGGCCGCCTGCCGGGCATGACGAGGCGGATTATAGCCGCGCCTCAAGGCGAAGCCAACACCGGGGCCGCTCCAGGGTATGTTTACGCCAAACCGGCGCCCGGCCGCTCTGAGGCAAACGCCCAAAAAAGGCCGCCCATGGCGGCCCCTTTTGGGAAGGGTCAGACTGGCCCTCTCGACACCGTAGCGCCTGATCTCTACACCAACTTCCACTCCACCGTCCGCTTGGTTTTGGTCGGCCGGCTCACCACCAGGCCGTCCTTCTCCAACTGCCGCAGCACGGCCTCGACCTTGGCGCGGTCCCAATGAGAACGACGGTGCAGCTCACGCTCGGTGGCCGGGGTGTTGGTCGCCGCCAAGGTGTGCAGGATGGTCAGGAGGCGCTGTTCGCGATCGTCGCCGCCCTGGGCGTGGTCCATCAGTTCCACGAACCGCCAGGCGTTGAGGCGCCAGCTTTCGGCGATCTGGTGTGCGCGGGCGTATTGGGCCAGGGTGATGCGCGGTCCGGCGTTGTCCCCTTCCACCGCGTAGGTGTCCCGTTTCCCGTCCGAGACGGTGTAGGTGCCAAACGCATAGCCGAGCGTGGCATACGCGTTAAAGGCATCACCGAAATACTGCCGGGCCGGCGGGCCCTGGTCGACCACGCGCTGCAATGCCAGGCTGGTCCGTTCCCAAACCACGCGGCAGCCAATAAAACAGCGCGTGGCCCGATCCACTCTCGTCACGATGTAGAGCGTGTTTTTTGCTCTCCACAAAGGTGAAGAGTTCGTCCAACTCGGCCGTTTCCACACTCGCCGGCACAGGCGCGGGCGGGAGTTGCTCGGCTTGCGCCTTGACCCAATTGGCCACGCTTTGATGATGGACGCCCAAGTGGCGCCCGATCCGGCGCAAGTTCATGCCATCCACGTACCATTGCACGGCGCGCCGCCGCACGGCCGGCGCACAGCCTTGGAGTTTAGGCTCGGGCGTGTATTTGCGCTGGCAGAAGCAACCCCGCTGGCGTTGGCCGGCGCGGTTTTGACGTTCGTCGGAGAGACACTGAGGGCATGTCGGCATGGCGCCTGTTATCTCAGGCCCACCCCTTCAGCTACTCCCAACCAAGACTACCTCCATATCATCGGCAAGAAAAGCTGATGAAGAGCGATTCCTCCGCCGGCCTCTGGGCTGTATGTTGATCGCACACCGGCAGCGTCATAGGCCTGGACAACGTAGTAATAGCTCTGGCCGGCCGCCAGTTGTACATCAAGGAAACGAGTGGCCGTAGCTTCGCCGACCAACTCGTAAGGACCTCCGGGGAATGGGCTGCGCAGAATGCGATAGCCTGCAACGCCCTCCACGGCCGGGCCATCCCAGGTAATCTGGAGAGCATTAGGATAGCTGGCTGAAGGGGCGACGCTGACGAGCGGAGGCGGTGGCAACTCGCCGATCGCCCCAATGGCGATGTCGTTGGTCGTGTTTGCATTGCCACCGGAGGCTGTGACCTGGGCATAGATTGGTTGATCGCCGGTTTTGGCCGTTATAGCGAAATTAACGGCGTAGGTCTCGTTAAAGCTCAAGGACGAAGGCACACCGGCGGTCGCCAGCAATGTCCCACCTCCCGGTGCGCCAGCGTAGAGCCCGACCGTCATACCTGCGGCCGGATCACGGCCCACATTCCGAAGGATAGCGGTGACAGCCACCTGTGTCCCAGGAGGGGCATGTTGTTGTGACAACGTCAGGGCCGGATCCAGAGCGGGGTCCGGGGCTGACGCCAGGGTGGCAGATTCAAGTGGGTCATCACCAGCCGCGATCACACTCATCGTCAGGTCAGGGCTGGCAGCCACCGAGGCCGGTGGCAGGAATGGCTGGGTCGCGAGACTACTGGCGCGTCTGACGCTGAGCACAACCATTTGACCGCTTGAGCCGTCGACGGCCAGAGCGGGCTGCCAATGCTGGGCCGCGTCATTTGTCAAATAGAGCGGCGCGCTGAACTCGCCCAGAAGAACCCGACGACTTAGTGCCAGTTGCCCGAGGATTCCGTTCGTGTTCGGGTCGCCAAATCGCCGAAAGGCCAGCACGGTTTCGTAGGAGGCGCTACTTCCCGAACTGAGCAACGGGCGCTCGGCGCGGATATGTTGACCATGCTCGTCAAGCACTGGCTCGACGTTCATGATTGACCCTCCGAACACTTCGTAAGTTGCTGTCCAGAGCACAGCCTGGTTGCCGATCCCTGTGGCGGTCAGGCCGTCCGCGTCAGCACCATGTACCAGGAAGGCGATCTGACCCATTGGGATCTCGGGCTGCATGATCAAGCTCACCGAGGCCGAGCCAGCGCCTGCCGGCAATTCGCTCGGGGACGTGATCTCCCACCGCCCGGGCGAGTAGATGCTGGTCTGGGCCAGGACAAGGTGGCGGTCGCTGACTGTGGTGAGTTGTCCGTCATGATCGGCTGTCCAAACCAAAGCACTGATGCTCGTATTCCCCCAGTAGGGAATGCGGGCGACACTCACCTGAGCATTCATCCAGCCCGCTAGTTCATCTGCACCCAGGTCAAAGCCCGCTAGCTGTGGGCGGGTGTCGCCATCAATGTCGCTGGCCACCCCAGCATCGACGCCGCGGTCCAGCGCCAGAGAGGCAGTAGTTAGGTGGAATCCATCTGCCGCAAGGGCCGGATCGCCTTGCTGGGGATTCTGCACGGACACGGTAGCCGTTGGGGCCTGCGCAATGGTCAGGGGGGTATCAAACCAGAGGATACCGTTAACGGCGACTTCGTTGCCGCCGGTGATGCGGAGACCCACTGAGTGGCTGACGAGGATGGTGTTGGTCAGCGTCACCGAACTGGCGGTAGTCCCTTCATTGGCTACGTACACTCCACTGCCATCGCCGCCCGCATTCCGAGTGACAGTGGTGTGTATGAGCCGGGGGGCGGAGGCCCAAATGTAGAGGCCCGTGCCATTCCGATTGCTCTGATTGCGGGCCACGATGTTGTTTGTCAGTATCGCATTGCTATGATAAAGAGAAAAACCACCGCCATCATATTGGGCGGTGTTCGATATGACGGCATTGCCGTTTAGGGTAGCAGGGCTGTACCAGAGGTTTATGCCGCCACCCCAGCCACCTGTATTCGCAATGACCTTATTCGTGCTCAGCGTGGCAGCACTGTAATAGAGGTAGACTCCACCACCATTCTGACGCGCCAAGTTTGAACTCAGTGTGTTGTCGATGAGCAGTGCAGCATTGGAGGAGGACAGACAGAGGCCGCCGCCATAATCGCTGGTGTTAGCGGTAATCGTATTGCCGCTGAGGGTGGCGGCGCTGGAGTAGAGGTAGGCCCCACCACCCCACACGGGTGCGGTGTTGGCATCAATCCGATTGCCGGTGACCATGGCCGGGCTAGCATAGAGATGCAAGCCTCCCCCGGAATGTTGGGCCGTATTTGAAGTAACCGAATTGGCGTTGAGGATGGCCGCACTATTGTATAGATAAACCCCGCCACCGTAGTCCGCCGTATTGTCGTAAATCCAGTTGCGGCTCAGAGTTGCTGTGGCAGTTATGATGTACACCCCCCCACCAGCATCGCCAGGCCACGGAGCTCCCATCAAACCTGCAGCATTGCCATTTGTCAAGCGCAGACCCGCGATCGTTGGGCTGATGCTCCCAGTAATGTATATCACCCGTCCTTTGCCCTGTGCATCCAGGATTGTTGGGTTGGCGTCAGGATTGGCCGTTGCCCAATTCGCAGTCGTGTAACCACCCAGGATCGTGATGGCCTTACTGATTTGCACCAATTGCGAGACCCCGCCCCGCGTCTGCACACCCGTATATGTCCCAGCAGCGATTTTAATCGTGTCGCCCGGGTTGGCCGCGTCGACTGCGGACTGAATATTCGTGTACGGGCAGGTGGGGCAGACATGCAACTCGGCTATTGCGCCACTATTCAGGGCGAACTGCCTGTCCAGGCTTTCGCCGGTGGCTGGCAACTTATGTAGGCTGACCGAGCCACTTGGCGCCGGCCGCGCGTCCAGCAGATCGATCGCCATCCAGGTTTTCGCTGCGGCATCCCATTGCGTGACCGCGATGCGCCAGTCCTGGCGTGTGGCCGCATTGCCGTCTATATCCCGGACCCAGGCCAGAGTGGCGCCGAATTCGTCGCCGGCAATTGCCGCTCGCCCATCGGCCACGGTGTCGCTGGTCAGCCTCTGCGCCGGCCCCCAGGTAGCTCCATTCCAGAAAGCGTATGATATTTCCTGGCGGGCAAGCACGACGCCCAAGTTATCACCAGCAGCCTGGTATTCCGCCTCGGTCATCGGGTTTTCAGTCCACACTACCAACGCTTGACCACTTTCTCCTACGAAAGCGGCCACAGGGTCTTGAACCGCGAGTAGGCCGTCGGTCAACGCAGTCGCCGAAGCCCAGGTCTTGGCCTGCACATTCCAGAAGCGCGCCATCACCTTGGGTGTCGGGTTGGGGCTGCCCGGTGTGGCATCGTCTATGTATACCGACAGCATTCGACCATCCGGACCGCTGGCGGCAGAAGGCGAGGCCATGAGGCGCGGTGCCGGTTGCTGCGCCAACGCTGTCTCGGGTGCAGCCGCACTCGAGAGGCACTTTTCGTAATTGACCAATCGGTAATCGCCGACATCCCACTTCTTCGAGAACCAACCCCAGCCGACGCGCGCCCAAACATTCAGCATGACTTGAAGCACAAGGCAGGGGTCCCGTAGTTCGACCGCCGGATGACTGGCTGTATCGAAATACAGGGGAAGCCGAAGCGCTGCAGCGGGAGTGACGCGTGCACCCACACTGGCGACGCCGAGCAGCAGATCCAGCCAGAAGTCGATGTTTAGTTTGGGCCCGACGTCGGCGTAAACCTCGGCGCTTACTTCCGGAGCCAGTGGTCGCAGCGTAGCCTGGATTAGAGTGACGCTCCCTTGCAGTCCCACCCCCACGCTCACGTTGACGGTGACAATTCCCCAAAAGCTGGCCACTGGCCCCCGATAGACCGTGGTGCTGTACTCCAGACTTCCCAGCTTAGTGTTAGTGGCGATAGGGAATTCCAGGCGGTCGAATCCATTCTGGAACACCGTTGATGTGACGCCTAAACCGGGCAATAGATCCTGGTTTTTGTTTAGCACGTCATAGCTAAACAGGCGTGCGCCGACCTGGAACTTGACCACCCGCAGGGTGACCTCGCCGCTGGTCTTCAACTTACCCTCGTATTGCAGCCCAGCATCTAGGCGATTCTCAAGTTTTCCCAAGAGTGGCACGGTCGGCGGCGGATCAGGGAATGTCACCGGGAGGAAACCGGTTTGGGGAAATGTGCCCCCGAAGACGTATGCATCATCGGCATCGCTCCAGCGGAAGTATTCATCACGCAATAGGTTGTCAGGATCAGTCAATGGGTTGGCCACAACCTCGACAGTCCATTGAGTGCTGGAGGTGCAAGTCGGTCCCGAGGCTATCAGCGGAGTCATCTCCAGCCGGTGGCTGCCCGGCGACAGGCTATTGACGTTGTAGACCAGTTGGTACGGGGGCTGAGTGTCGGTGAATTTCTCCCAATGACCGGGCGCCGTTTCCAAACTGAAGCGCATGCCAGTGACCGGGTCGCCTGAGACCGCCTGGATATCCCCGGCTTCGAATGTGGCATTGTGGGGCGTACTCGAGGCTCCCAGGGACACGTAAGTACCGAGCCGGCGATTGAATTGGTCCAGCAGGCCGCGCCGGCTTCGATCGAGTGCGCCGTCGGCCCACTCGTAGACCGTCATGACTTCAGCTTGCACTCGACCGCAAGGCCCGGCCGTCAAAAAGCTCGGTTCTACTTGTGCCACTTGCATGGGACGCACTTGTACCTCGCTAGGAGCGACGATAGCTGGTACTGTGCCGGTGATAATGGCCTGATAAAAACCCGGCGGCACCTGGTCAATGCTAAACGAGCCATCCGCTTCCACGGGCGTCTGCGCCACGATGTTGCCTACCCGATTGACCAAGGCCATGAAAGCCTTGTCAGCCGTGGCCTGCTGCGTATCGTCAGCGGCCAAAGCAAAAGGCAGATGCCCGTCGACGGCACCAGGTGGCGGCGCGTCAACAGCGAAAGCGACACAGGCAAACTCAGCTAGGGCCTCGCCGGTTACGGCCGCACACACCTGAGACGGACCTGGGGCGAGGTCGGCCGGGATCTCCAATTCTGCATGGAAATCTTGTGTCGCCGAGACGTCGACCACGCCGGCTGTCAGCGTTGCTGCGTCTGATATCCAGACTACGCGTACACCGCGGTAGGGCGCGACCCCCTGACCGGTGACCACAATGGTTTGTCCCGCGTGACCATGCGCGGGCGACACCGCCAGCGTCGGGCGTGGGCCGCCAACCGGGGGCGCCGGGATATTCGGCGCTGCGGAGGATATGACTTGGGCGGTGTGTGTTGAGTGGGGTACGGCTGCGGCGACCTTGGGCCCAAGGCCTACCACAAGCAAGATGACGACGATGATGATTCTGCCAGGAACAACTGGACGGGTGTTCATGGAACTTACTCCCCTATCATTGCGAATCTGGCCCACAGGCGACCATCCGTTACCGAACGCGGCCACCATAAACCGGTTATTCCATCGTCTTGCACCCTTGCCGAGGGAACTCCCGGTTTGAGGCGGCGGCATTGAAGCCAGACAGCCACTGGTGCCAACCTGGCATGCCGAAAATCGCCGGATGCGGTTATATCGTATCTCGGTGGTTTGTGCGCCCCCAGCGGAATATAGCGAAGTGGGAACCATCAGCCGGTTGCGCTGATTGGCCTACACCTTATCCTAAGTCTGTTCAGCAGTTCAAGTCAATGGAGATATTCGTATGCCCAGGCCATGAGCAAAGTTTTCTGGCGCCTTGGAGAGTAAAGCCAAGGCCTCCACTGGATAGGCTGCAAAACGGCGCGCGCCTGGGGGACATTCGTGTTGGCTTGGCCGAGCAGAACTCCCAGGATCAGATTGTTGAGCGTCGCTAAAACACGTTGGGCAACGGGTTGCCGTAAGCGGCAGACATCTTCCTTGAGGGTGACATCCCGGCGGTAGTGCAGGCTGTTCTCAATTCGCTAATGCAGCCGGACCAGGTCGAGCAGTTGCGGCGGCCCGGCTTTGGCTGCGGGTAAGCTCGTCAGCCCGTAGACCACTTCGTGGCGAAGTTCACGTTTGCACCGATCGTGGAGGGTCCGTTCCAGACGGAAGACTTGAGCCTTACCGGGCCACTCCAAAAAAGCCGTGCAGAGCGCTGGTCGTGGTTAAGGTGCGGGTTCCAAGCGGCCGTGCCTTTGTTAATCGTTGTCGCTGTCCGAAAGTCAATCGGCCGGCGCTAAAACCGGGGGCACAAGGGCAATCGCATCTTAGAATGAGCTAACCGGGCGGTAGGGTAGGATAGCGGGCAGCCATAAGGAGTCCGTTATGCCCAAACAACCGCTGGGGAACCTCCCCACAAGCTTTGCCAACGTGCCGGACCCGCGTACAGGCAACCGCCGGGACCATTTGTTTCTGGAGATTATCGCGATTGCGATTTGTGCGGTGGTCTGTGGCGCCGAAGGCTGGACCGACGTGGCTGCTTTTGGGAAAGCGAAACGGAAGTGGCTGAAGCAGTACTTGAAGCTGCCCAAAGGTATCCCGTCGCATGACACCTTTGGGCGCGTGTTTGGGGCGTTGGATGTGAAAGCGTTCCAGGCCAGCCTCATGGAATGGGTCCAGGCCGTACACACCCTGACGGAAGGCCAGGTGGTCGCCACACCTGCACTTGCGCTGCGCGCAAGCGCGGTGCAAGTGTCGACGGCAAAACGCTGCGCCGGTCGCATGACCGGACCAATAACAGGGCGGCGTTGCACCTGGTCAGCGCGTGGGCCACGGCCAATCACCTGGTGTTAGGCCAGGTCAAAACGGCCGATAAATCCAATGAAATCACAGCGATCCCGGAACTCTTGCGGCTGCTGGACCTGCACGGCTGTATTGTGACCATTGATGCAGCCGGCACCCAGACGGAGATCGCCGAGGCACTCGTGGCCGGCGGGGCGGACTTTGTGCTGGCGCTGAAGAACAATCAGAAGGGCCTAGCGGAAGATGTCCGCACGCTCTTCACCTGGGCGCACAGCATCGAATTCGCGGATTTGACCCACGCCCACCATCGCACGGTCGTGAAAGGGCATGGCCGCTTGGAGATCCGCGAATGCTGGACGATCTCGGATCCGAAGTTTACCGGCGATCTCTGGCACTATCGGGCCTGGAGAGGCTTGCGTTCGGTGGCGCAAGTCAAAGTTCAGTAGTTTAGCGGGCGAGGCGCGTCAAGCTGCCAGTGCCGTCCGCAGCCATTTGGGCATTGAGAATGGCCTGCATTGGGTCTTGGATGTGGCCATGAATGAAGACGCCTGCCGGGTGCGACAGGCCAACGCGGCCGCCAACCTGGCCACCTTACGCCACCTGGCGCTCAACCTGCTCCGTCAGGAGAAGACCGCCAAAATCGGCGTGCAGGCCAAGCGGCTGCGGGCCGGCCGGGATGAAGAGTACCTGGTGACCGTTTTAGCCGCTGCCTAAAATGCGATTGCCCTGAAGCCAACACCGGGGCCGCTCCAGGGTATGTTTACGCCAAACCGGCGCCCGGCC
>CALFZO010000028.1 GCA_937952305.1 uncultured Anaerolineales bacterium
GCCAGCACCGTGAAGACATCGTCCAGGGTGACTTCGGCGCGTTCGACCGCGATGCCGGGGAAATCGCCCAGGGCGGCGCGCAGTGTCTCGGCGGAATAGGCGCCCGGCTGCAGCAGCGCATGCAGGTGGTCGCCCAGGAGCCCGGCTTGCAGCGTCGCCGGTAGTTTCTCCAGCGCCTCCAGGACCGGGATCAACGGCTGTTCAGCCGGCGGCAGGACATCCCAGGCCTCGCCGGGCACGGCGCTGCGCTTGAGCGCACTGGGGGCGTCCCAGGCCAACAGCCGGCCCTGATTCATGATCCCCAGCCGCCCGCAGTGCTCGGCCTCGTCCATGTAATGGGTGCTGACAAAAACGGTGGTGCCGGCCTCGGCCAGGGTATAGATGATGTCCCAGAACGCGCGCCGCGCCTCCGGGTCCACGCCCGAGGTTGGCTCGTCCAGGAACAGCATCTGCGGCTGGTGCACCAGGGCGATGCCCAGCGCCAGGCGCTGGCGCCAGCCGCCGGCCAGCGCGCCGGCCCGCACACCCGCCTGCGAGGTCAAGCCGATCAACGCCATCACGGCCTGGATGCGCGGCCGATATTGGGCCGGGCCGAGGCCGTACACGCCGGCGTAGAAGACCAGGTTTTCGCGCACGGTCAGGTCCTCATACAGCGCGAACTTCTGGCTCATGTAGCCGACGCGCGGCCGGATCGACTCGGTTTGGCGCACGACGTCGTAGCCCAGCACCCGCGCCTGGCCCGCCGTCGGCTGCAGCAGGCCCAACAGCATCCGCATGGTCGTGGTCTTGCCGCTGCCGTTAGGCCCCAGGTAGCCCACCACCTCGCCGCGCGCCACCGTGAAGCTGACGTGGTCGACGGCCACAAAGTCGCCAAACTTCTTCACCAACTCGCGGACTTCGATGACGTTGTCGCTCATAGTTCAGGCCTGGGCCGGCGTGGTCTGCGCCGCCAGGAGCGAGATAAACACATCTTCCAGCGACGGCGGAATGGCGCGCAGCCGCTCGACGTTGACGCCGGCCTGGGCCAGGGCCGCCGGCAGGCGCGCCAACGGGCCGGCCGTCTCGCGCACGCGCACATGAAAGCGGTCGCCGAAGGTGAGCACGTCTTCCACCGCCGGGTCCGCGGCCGTCACGGCGCGGGCGGCGTCCTTCGGGTGGGCGGCCAGTTCCAGCACACGCCCCTGCATCGACGCGGTCAACTCGCGCGGGGCGCCCTCCACCAGGACGCGCCCTTGATACATGAAACCCAGCCGCGTACAGCGCGCGGCCTCGTCCATGTAGGGCGTACTGACGATGACGGCCGTGCCTTCCGCCAGGACGCGGATGAGCAACTGCCAGAAGTCCTGCCGCGTCACCGGGTCGACGCCGCCGGTCGGCTCATCCAACAGCAGGATCTTGGGCTCGTGGATCAGGGCGCAGGCCAGGCCCAGTTTCTGCTTCATGCCGCCCGAAAGCTGGTCGGCGCGGCGCGCCTCGAAGCCGTGCAGGCCGACAAATTTGAGCAGCGTCGCGGCCCGCCCAGCCAGGGCCGGACCGCGCAGGCCGCGAATCGAGCCGAAAAACGTCAAATTCTCGGCCACGCTCAGGTCGCCGTACAGGCTGAAGCGCTGAGCCAGGTAACCGATGTGCGCGCGCGCCTGTTCGGTCTCGCGGCCGAGAGTGAAGCCGCCGACCTGGATCTGGCCCTGGTCAGCCCGCAGGGCGCCCACCAAGAGGCGCATGGTCGTGGTCTTGCCGGCGCCGTCCGGACCGACCAGGCCATAGGCCTCGCCGGCGCGCACGGTCAGGCTCACACCCCGCACCGCCTGAACCGATCCGAAAGCCTTGTGCAGATTTTGGGCGTCAATCAGGGCATTCATGGCACGCGCTCGCGATACAGCGTGGTCTCCGGATGGAATTCGAACCAGCCCGCCCAAAATGTGCGCTGAACCCACAGCGGGCGGCCGCCCGGCCGTTCGTACGCGCGCACGCGGTCGGCGCCGGCGTCATACGCCACGGTGATGGCCAGGCCGCCCAGCTCGTCGTCCACGGCGCCGCGTTCACGCAGCAGCGCCAATGGATAAGCCCGCGCCGCGCCGCCGTGTTGCAGCCCGACCACTTCGGCGTTGGTCGGCAGGCGCCGGTCGGTGGGCGTCAGGCCCGGCACCCAGGCCCCGGCCGTCGCGTGTTCCAGCAGGAACATGATCGCCCGCCGCGGCGGGAAGCGCGGCCCGGGCTCCGCCTCGAGGCCGGCCAGTGTGTCCGGGTGTTCGGCCCGCCAGGCGCCCCAGGTCGTCAACTCGCCGCCCAGCAGTTCCAGTTGCTGGCCGCGCAGCGGGCCGTAGACCGCTTCACCAGTGGCCTGCTGCCAGAGCGTGCCGGTCTCGCGGTCTCGGATGATCATGTTGCGGCGCCAGACCGCTTCCACCGTAAACGTCAAACGCCGACCTTGGCTTTCGGCGGCATACACGATGCCGCTGCGGCAGGCCTCTCACCAGCTGGCCAGCACGGGCCGGCCGCCGACCTCGTCGTGGATGAGGTGGCGCGGCACCAGCACGGCCACCGGCCAGGCCCGCGCCTCGGCGCCTTCCGGGGCGTAGCCCAGCACGCGCGCCTCATCGGCCAGCCCCGCGCCCGCGGCCGGCACACAGCGCGGCCGGTCCACGGCGACCAGGATCCGCCCGGCGTAGTTCGCGTCCGACAGCAAGGTGAGGACCACGGTGGCCGCCAGCCCGGCCGCCTGGCCGGGGCCAGGCGCGAGCCAGTAGGCGCCCGCCGCCGCACTGAGCGCCAACACCATGATCCCAAACCGGATCGCGCGCAGGTGGTACAGCGGGCCGAGCCCGAGGCCCGGCAGAGCGGTCACCCACTGGTGGGCGAAGATCGCCAGGCTGCTGGGAACAAGCGCGCTGAGTGTAAGTATCAGGGTGAACGCAGTCACAGCCGGCTCCCTACTGCGAGAACTCGACGTCGGCGGGCATGCCGGGCTTCAACCGGCCGCCGGTGTCCTCCACTTCCAGGCGCACGGCGAAGACCGTGGTACGCCGACCCTCGGCGGTCTGCACGTTGCGCGGCGTGAACTCGGCCTGGTCGGCGATATGGGTGACGTTGGCCGCGAAAGCCTCGCCGGGGAATGAGTCGACTGTGACGGTGGCGGCCTGGCCCAGCCGGATGGCGCCATAGCGGTCCTCGGGCACGTAGACCGTGATCGTCAGGTGCGCCAGATCGCCCAACGTCAGCAAGGTCGAGCCCGGCGCCGCAAACTCGCCCGGTTCGACGGCGCGCGCCAGCACAATGCCGCTGCTGGGCGCCGTCAGCGAAGTCTTCTGCAATTGCACGTCGATCACGCCGACAGCGGCGCGGGCGGCGGCCACCTGGGCCTCGGCCGCCTTCGCCTGGGCGCCCAGCACGGCCACCTGGGCCTGGGCCGCCTCCCACTGGGCCTGGGCCGCGTCCACCTGGGACTGGGCCGCCGCCAGTTGCTCGGCGGTGGCACCGGCCTTGAGCAGCTCCAACTGCGCCTTGGCGGCGTCACGCTGATACACGGCCACGCCCACGGTGCTGTTGAGCTGGTTCAGGCGCTGCTCGCTGAGGCCGGCTTGCAGTTGTTCCAGCGCGGCCAGCGCCGCCTGCTTGTTCTGCTCCGCGGCCTGCCATTGCAGCCACGCCTGTTCGCGCGGCGCGCCCTCCAGTTGCTCCGGCAGCCGGTTATAGGCCTCCTGCGCCTGCTGGCGCTGGGCCTCGGCCTGGGCCACGCGGGCCTCCGCCGCCGCGATCTGGTCGGCCGTGGCGCCTTTGGCCGCTTCGTCGCGCGCGAAGGCGGCCTGGCCGACCGCTGAGTTGTAGGCCTTCACCTGCGCCTCGGCGGCCGCGATCTGCTCCGGCCGCGCGCCTTCTTTAAGCTGGTTGTACTGGGCCTGAGCCGCCGCCACGGCGGCTTCCGCCGCGGCCACGCCGGCTTCGGCCGGCTGCAAGCTGGTCCGCACCGTGGTGAGGGCCGCCTCCGCCACAGCCACGGCGGCCTCGGCCTGGGCCCGCTGGGCCGCCAGCAGGGTGGCATCCAGCTCCACCAGGACAGCGCCAGCGGTGACCGGATCGCCTTCGGCGGCGTGGACGGCGAGCACGCGCCCGCCCAGCTCCGGGCTCAGCTCAACCTGCGTCGCCTCGATCGTGCCGGAGGCGCTCAGTGCG
Organism: uncultured Anaerolineales bacterium; assembly: GCA_937952305.1. GTDB lineage: Bacteria > Chloroflexota > Anaerolineae > Anaerolineales > UBA6663 > SpSt-583. The sequence continues at coordinate 4,171 of CALFZO010000028.1, forward strand.
CCGGTCTCGGCGGTGGCACGCCCCCCGCCCCAATACCACCAGGCCGCGCCGCCCAAGATGGCCACAATCAACACCACCGGCAGGATTCTTCTCGGATCAGGGTGCATGGGTTACCTCCAGGCCCCGCCGCCCAGGCGCCGCCCCCGCCGGCGGCCTGAGCCGGGGACATTAATCCAAACGCTTGCGGAACCGCGCCGCCGCCGCGCCCATGATGGCGACGCCAAACAGCGCCAGCGCGATCACATCGCCCTGGATGGCCTGCAGGCCCACGCCTTTGAGCATCAGCGAGCGGATGATGACCAGGTAATAGCGCAGCGGCATGGCGTAAGAGATCCACTGCAAGACGAGCGGCATCGCTTCCAGCGGAAAGAAGAAACCGGACAGGAACAGGCTCGGCAGCAGAAGCATCCACACGCTCAGCATGGCCTCCTGCTGGGTGTTGGCGATGGTGGAGGCTAGCAGACCAATGCCCAGGCTGGACATCAGGAAGATGGCCGAGACGCCCAGGATCAGGCCGATGTTGCCGCGCACCGGCACGCCGAACCACCAGGCGCCGATGACCAGGACCTCGATGGTGTTGAGCAGGGCCAGCACCACATAGGGCAGAAGCTTACCCACCACCAGCTCCCACGAGCGGATGGGGGTGACGATGAGCTGCTCGATGGTGCCGCGCTCGCGTTCGCGCACGATGGCCGTCGCGGTCAGGATCGACGTCAGCGCGAACAGGATCATGCCGATGACGCCCGGCACCATGAAGTAGGCCTGCTCGAGGTCGGGGTTGTACCAGACCTGGGTGCGCACCTCCAGCGGCAGCTGCAGCCGCAAGGAGGCGCCGCGCCGCTCCAAGCGCTCGGTCATCAGGTCAGTGGCCAGCGACTGGCCGATGAGTTGGGCCGCCGACAGCGCCGTGGCCGCCACAGTCGGGTCGCTGCCGTCCAAGATGAAAGCCACGCTCGTGCTCTCGCCGCTGGTCAGCTGCTGCGAGTAGGCGGCCGGGATGATCAGGCCGGCGCGCGCCAGGCCGCGGTCGATCAGCTCACGCAGATCGGCCTCCGAGTCGACGTCGTAGGCCAGGCGGAAATAATCGGCGGCGCGGAAGGCGTCCAGCAGGGCGCGCGCGCTCGCGCCGCGGTCCTGATCGAAGACCGCCAGCGGCACGTTGCGCACGTCGTTGGTGGCCGCGTACCCCAGCAGAAACAACTGCATGACCGGGATGATCAACACCAGGATCAACGTGCGCGGGTCGCGCGAGATCTGGATGAATTCCTTGCGGATGATGGAGACCAGGCGCGTGTTCATGCGGCGGCCTCCTCCTCGGCCAGGATGCCGTGCAGGTAGATATCGACCATGCCGTCAAACCAGTTGAAAGCGCCGGCCTCAAACTGCGGCAGCCCCTTCACGCCGCGCAGGATGAGCTCGGTCAGCAGATAACCCAGCATCAGGCTCATCAGCGTGCGCAGCAGCACCGGCAGAGGCACCGCCCGCAGCTTGCCCTTCCGGCCCGCGAAGCGCTGGACGAAGGTGTAGAACTCCGGCAACATCTTTTTGACCAGGCCGTGGGCGTGCCGGCCCTGGAACTCGATCATCTCCATGAACATGAAGGGCAGGATCCGGGTCTCCGCGCCCTCGATCCCGGCCTTCACACGCCGGGCCGCGTCCTTGACGAACTCCTCGACGGTCTCGCCTTGTGTTTCTTCCAGGGCCGGCAGGAGGGTGTGATAGGGGTGGTAAGAGTCGAGGACGGCCGCGAAGATGTCCTCCTTCGTGGCGAAGTGGTTGTAGATGCCGCCCACGGCCACCCCCGCCTTCTCGGCGATCGCGCGCATGCTGGTGCCGTGGAAGCCCTGTTTGAGGAACAACGTGTAGGCGGCCCCCAGCAGTCGAGCGCGGGTCGCTTCGCCTTTGCCAGGGGCCACGAGCTCGGGCGGAGCCGAGGGAGTTGTGCGGCTGGGCATACGGCCTCCAAGAAATGAACGAACGTTCGTTCAAAATTATAGGCCAGTCGGATGGCGTGTCAATGGACAAATGTCACGCGCGCGCACCACCAACGCGGAAAAAAAAGCTCCGCCGGACAGGATCCGGCGGAGCGCAGCGGCGATGGATGGTGAGGGTGGGACTTACTTCTTCTTGCCCTTCTTGGCCTCGGGCAGGGACGCGATCTGGCGCATGACACCCAGCACGGCCAAGCCGATGGCCACGGCCTCGGCCGGGTTCAGCCGCGGCCCTTCCCCGTCTTCATCTGAGTCGCTGGCGTTCACGTACAGGTACGCGGCCACGACCCCCAGCAGGGCGCCGACCGCCCCGCCCGCCACCATGGCCTTAGTCCGCCAATCCAGGTTGTTCACTTGGACCTCCAGGGCGCAAAAAGCGCGCGAAAACTGGCGCCGAGGCTGCGCAGGGCCGCCAGCGATAGGTGTACGCCGACCACACGCCGGTCAACTTGGTGGGTCATGCTCTTGATCTGCAGGGACACGCGCCAGGTGAAGTCTTGCAGACGCTTGCCCCAGAAGGGCAGTTCCCGCAGCAGGTACCCAAAACCGAAGACCAGCGCCAGCAGCACCAGCAGGTTGACCAGGCTGGCCCCGCCGGCGATCAGGATCAGGAACATCAGCGAGACGTCGGCCAGCGGGCGCGTGGGCACCACCAGGACGCCGGCCGCGCCCAACCCGATCACCACCATCACGCCGGCCACAACCAGCAAGACGACGGCCAGGGGCAGGGCCACCTGCCAGAACGTCTCGCGCCGGATCACGGCGTGCGTGCGTGGGTTGCGGACCTTGGGCAACGGCGGGAGGGCGGACATCGGAATCATTCTAGCACATCAACGCCGCCCAAGCGTCTCCACCACCAGCCAGGGCGCGCCGCCGACCACGCAGCCTTGGGCCGGGTCCGGACACTGCGCGGCCGGCAGCGTCAGCGTGAAGGCCCCGTTCCGGTCGACGGTCAGGGGCTGCGCCACGCCATACTGATCGTAGAGCGTCACCGCCGTCGCGCCGGCCGTCTTCCATAGCCGCAGCGTGACGGCCGCATCCCGCCGCGCCCAGAAGACGCGCGTGACCGCGCCCGCGCGCTCCAGGCGCACAACATAGTAGTCCCGAAAAGCCTGGTACGTGGTGCGCCGGACGCCGGCAAAGTGCGTGGTCACGGCCCGGAAGGCTTCGGCGGCCGGCCGCGCCGAACCGTCCGGCCGGTACAGGCCGTAATAATCGGCGCCAGGAGTGGCATCCGGGTTGGTCAGTTTGTAGACCGCCACCCGTTCGGCACCGGCCGCCAGGGCCAAGGCGAAGGATTGGACCACGAAACTGGACTGCTGCTCCATGGTCAGCGCGAACATGGGGCCGTTCCACGGGAGCTGCTGATCGTCGCTCGGCGCAGCGTTGGTCTCATTCAGCCAGATGACCTGCCGCAGACCATAGCGGCGCAGGATGCCGCGATACAGCGTAACAATGTCGAAGACCGTCTCAGTCCGAAAGTAGACGTGCAGTGTGACGACGTCGAAGTAGTAGTTGTTGCGCCGGGCGGTGGGGTCCTGGCGCGCCACGTCCAACAGACGCTGCAAGTAAGGCGGCCGGCCGTGGACGACGTCATGCCAGTGCGTCATCCCGGCCAGGTGAATCGTGGCTTGCGGATTGGCTTGCTTGGCGGCCAGGTAGGCCACCTTGAGCAGCTTGTAGTAATCGGCCACGGAGCCCACAAACTGCGCGCCGAAATCCTCGGGCGCGATATCGGGCTCGTTCCAGATGATCCAGTGGTTGACGCGCCCAGCGTACTCACCGACCATGCGCCGCACAAAGGCCGCCCACAGGTTGCCGGGGTCGTCCACGGGCAGGTCCAGCCCGCGCGGCACGCCGCCGATGGCGGGCCCATCCGTGGCCCAGCCCGGCGTGCCCATCAGCAAGATGACCATTTCGCGGCCGGCCGCCAGAGCGGCATTCACGCGGTCGGTCTCCTCGCCCGGCACGTTCCATTGGTCCGGGTTGTCGCCCTGGCGCTCGTACCAGCGCACCACCATCCGGTCCCAGCCGACCCGCAAATCGGCGGCCCTATCCGGCGCCATATAGGCTTCCACCGCGCCAAAACGAAGGTCGGGCGGCGTCTGCGCCTGGGCCGGCCAGGCGCTCGCCATCAGGGCCATGGACAGCAAGAGTGTCAGCCAACGTCGCATGAGGGTCTCCTCAGTCCAGCGGCTCCCAGAAGCGTTGGAGCTCCAGCAGATAGCCGTTCGGATCGCGCACAAAAGCGTTGTAGATGCGATACGGGGGATTGTCGGCCGGTTCTTTGACCACGGGCACACCCTGGGCGCGCAGGCGCGCGCACCACTCGTCTACAGAGTCCGTAACCAGGGTGACGATGACACCGGCCGGCGCCGCGGACGCATCCGCCCGCTCGCAGAAGCCGAGGTAAGCCGCCCCGGCGACGTGGTAGATGCGGCAGGTCCCCTGATCGCGCGCCAGGCGCAGCCCCAGGACCCGCTCGTAAAAGTCGGCCGTGCGGGCCAGATCGCGGGTATACAGGAACGTGATCTGCTGCGCCAGGGGCTGGGCGGACATAGGGCTGATTGTGCCACACTTCGCGCGTCGGCGCTCAAGTCCGGGGCCGTCCCGCCGATAACGGTCGTGTGAACGTTCAAGGCGCTTCCCTCTTTCCGACGGCCCTGGCGGGGCTGGCCAGCGACATGCGCACCACGCAGGTGCAGGGCGCCATCGCCGGCGCGGTGCTGCGGCAGATTCAGGACACGGAGCGCCAGCAGGCCGAGGCCATCGCCCGCATGATGCAGCAGTCGAACGCCGTCGCCGCCGGCCGCGTGGACGTCTACGCCTGACCGCGCCGCGGCGCAGCCGACACCTGCCCAACGGGGGCGTCCGTGCTGGTCAGCGCCTCCGCGACCGAACCGTTTGGGTTATCATGCACGCCGATGAAACCCACCGCCCCCGGCCCCAGCGGCCCCACCCTGCTCCGCCAGATCCGCGCCATCCAGCGTGACCCGCTCCAGTTTCTGCTGGACTGCGCCCAGACGTACGGCGGCGTCGTCCAGTTCCCGGTCGGCGATTGGCCGGTCTACGCCGTCAACGACCCGGACGGCATCAAGCACGTCCTGCAGGATAACCACCGCAACTACAGCAAGGACACCGTCCAGTTCAACACCCTGGCGCTCGTCACCGGGCAGGGTTTGTTGACGAGCGACGGCGATTACTGGCTGCGCCAGCGGCGCATGCTGCAGCCCGCCTTTCACCGCCAGCGCATCACCGGCTTTGGCGCCGCCATGGTGGGCGCCACCGAACGGCTCCTGGCCCGCTGGGATTTGCTGGCGCCGCCGGCCGCGCTGGACGTGGATGCCGAGATGATGGCGTTGACGCTCGAGATCGTCGGGCGGACGCTGTTCACGGCCGACCTGAGCCACGCCGCGCGCGATCTGGTCAGCGCCGTGTTGATCGCCCTGGATTACATCATCTACCGCGCGCAGACGCCGCTCAGCCTGCCGCTCTTCCTGCCCACGCCGCGCAACTTGAAGTTCCGGAACGCGCTGCAAACGCTGGACCATGCCGTCAGCCGGCTGGTGGCCGACCGCCGGGCGCTGGCCGCCGAAACGCCGAGGCCCAACGACCTGTTACAGATGCTGCTGGACGCCCGCGGCGAAGACGGGACGCCGATGAGCGATACACAGCTGCGCGACGAGATCATCACCCTGATCATCGCCGGCCACGAAACGGTGGCCAGCGCGTTGACGTGGACGTGGTATCTGCTGGCCGAGAACCCAGCCGTCGAGGCGCGGCTGGGCGCGGAACTGGCCGGGGTCTTGGACGGGCGCCCCCCGACCATGGAGGACCTGCCGTGCCTGACCTACACCCGCGCGGTCCTGGACGAGGCGCTGCGCCTGTATCCGCCCGCCTGGCTGATCACGCGCAAGGCGCTTGACGCGGATGTGGTCGCCGGGCACGCTCTGCCCGCCGGGTCGCTCGTCATCATCAGCCCCTACGTCGTCCATCGCCGCGCCGAGGCGTGGCCGGAGCCCGAACGCTTCCAGCCTGAGCGGTTCCTAGACGGCCAGACGAGTGCTGCGCCGCGCTTCACCTACCTGCCCTTTGGCGGCGGGCCGCGGCTGTGCATTGGCAACTTGTTCGCATTGACGGAAGGGGTTCTGATTCTGGCAACGGTGGCGCAGCGCTATCAACTTCGGCTGACGCCGGGCCATGGCGTGCGCGTCGACCCGCTGGTGACCATCCGGCCGCACGGCGGTCTGCCGATGCAACTGATCCGACGGTCCTAGCCAGCCAACCCTGCCGCACCTGGGCCGCCCGCCGCGGCCCTTTTCGTTAAAAAAAGCCGCCGCCTCAAGGGCGGCAACGGTCAGAGAGGTGGGGCAATGATTGCGGTGCTGGCCGGGAGCCCCAGAGGGACCGGACCAAGCCACCGTTTGCGCCAACATTTAGTTTGGCTCTCGTTGCTCGACCTGCTTGCGCGGCGGCTGTCATACCTAACATGGCGCATAATATATACTCCGCGTATTGCCGCGCAGTGGACTCTGTCACGAGTTTCCAATGACACCCGAAAGTCCCATGACCGTCACCCACCTCCGCCGCTTTCGCGTCCGGCACTACGAGTGCGATGCCTATGGTCAGCTCAACAGCGCCGTGTATTTGCGCTACATGCAGGAGACGGCCTTCGACGCTTCGGCTGCCGTCGGCTATGACCAGGCTCGTTACCGGGCGCTGGGCCGCGTGTGGCTCATCCACGAGACGCGCATCCATTACCTGCGGCCGTTGACTTACGGCGACACGGTCAGCGTGCGCACCTGGGTGGCCGACTTCGGGCGCGTGCGGTCGCGGCGCGATTACGAGTTCACCGTGGAGTCCACCGGCGGCGTGGCGGCGCGCGCTCACAGCGACTGGGCGTTTGTGGATACCGCCACCGGGCGGCCCGCCCCAATTCCGGCCGAGTTGGTGACCGCGTTCTTCCCGGACAGCGCGCCGCCGCCGGCGCAACGCGAGCCGTTCCGGATGCCGGCCGCGCCCGACGGCGTCTTCCGCACGCGCCGCCGCGTCGAGTGGCGCGATATCGACGCCGTCGGGCACCTGAACAACGCCAACCTGCTGGCCTATGCCAACGAGGCGGCCTGGGAGGCGCGGGCCGCTTTGGGCTGGCCGTGGGCGCGCCTGGAAGCCGCCGGCCTGGGCGTCCTCAGCCGCCAGCACCGCGCCGAGTATCGGGGCGAAGTCCGCTACGGGACCGAACTTGAGATCGCCACCTGGGTCTCCGCCTTGCGGTCGGCCTCCGGCCGGCGCCATACCACGTTGACCGAGGCGGGCAGCGGCACCCTGCTGGGCCGCGTCAACAGCGAGTATGTCTGGATCGACCGGCGCACACAGCGACCGACGCGCATCCCGCCGGAGTATCGGCACGCGCTGGCGGCGCACACCGCCCGAGAGCCGGCCGCCGCCCGGCAGCGGCTGTAGAAGCGGCATAGTACAATGCGGCCGGAGGTCAGGATGGACGAGGTCTTCAACGTAGACGAGGTGTGGGAGGCGTTGCTCTCGGAGGAGCCGCCACGCATCCGCCACGCCTGGCTGGCGCTGACGGATGAGGAGGCCAGCGCGGTCCTGGAACATCTCAAAAAGATGACGTCGGAGGACGGCTGGGCCGACGTCCAGCGCCAGGCCGCCGCAATGGCCCTGCGCATCATCCGCCAGCTGGCCGAGTGAGGCCGCTGGCTCCGTGTCTGGGAGAGCCGCCATGCGTCGTCTGCTGCCGTGGCTTGTCGCCGCTCTGCTGCTCGCCGCACCGTTCGGGCTGACCCCGCGTTCAGCCCAGGCTCAGGCCGTCGTCCACATCGTCCAACCGGGCGAGAACTTGTTCCGCATCGGCCTGCGCTACGGCGTCCCGTGGAGCGCCATCATGAGCGCCAACGGGTTATCGTCCATCACGATTTACGTCGGCCAGCGCCTGACGATCCCGCTCTCACCGGCCGCCCTGCCGCCCGCGGCGCCTGCCGCCGCGCCAGCGCCGACGACAGCGCCACCCCCTCCCGCCGCCGCGCCAGCGCCAGGCACCTACGTCGTGCAGCCCGGTGATACCGCCTGGCGGATCGCCTCGCGCTACCAGATCACGGTCACCGATCTGGCCGTCGCCAACGGACTCTACGATCCGCGCTTTCTCTACGCCGGCCAGAGCCTGCTTATCCCCGGCGGGGCCGGCGCCAGTGCCGCGCCAGCCGGCGTGTCCAAATCCCTGACCGTCGCCGGCCGCGGGCAGGCGCTGCCGCTGGACTGCGAAGCCCGCTCCGCGGTGGATTGGGCCGCCTATTTCGGCGTCGCGATCGACGAGTTGGAGTTTTTCTGGGGACTGCCCGCCTCCGACGACCCGGAGCTCGGGTTTGTGGGCGATGTATACGGCGCTTGGGGACAGGTGCCGCCGGCAGCGTATGGCGTGCACGCCGGGCCGGTGGCCGCCCGGCTGCGCGCGTATGGCGTCCGCGCGCAGGCTTTGCGCGGCATGGGGCAGACCAATCTGCAGGCCGAGATCGACGCCGGCCGGCCCGTCATCGTCTGGGTCGTCGGCCACGTCTGGGACGGCGCCGGGCAGACCTACGTCGCGCCGTCGACGGGCAACCCGGTCACGGTGGCCCGCTACGAGCACACCGTGATCGTAACCGGCTACACGGCCGACACGGTGACGGTGCTGGACGGCGCGTTCACCTACACCTACACCTGGGCTCAGTTTTTGCGGTCCTGGGGGGTGCTGGGCAATCAGGCAATCGTCGCGGGGCCGTAGTTACGGCGTGGCGGCAGCGGACCAGTTCTGCAGGCGGCCGGCCACACGGCAGGCGTGGCTCCACAGCGCGCTCTCGGCCCAGTGGGGCTGGGCGGCGAGGGCTTCGTCACCGGCTCGGCGGAGCTGACGATCCAGGCGCAGATAGGCCTGCACGGCCAGAATCAGGGCCTGGGCCTCAGGGTCCGGAACGTCGGTGGAGAATTGCGGTTCCATGTTGTCAGGATAGCGGGTCCACCGGTGTTTGTCGATAAAGGCCCAATTAAGCGGCCATGAACTCAGGCTGAATCCCGACCGCGTCTGGGCCGCGCCGACCCGCGTCCCCCGGCGCTCCACACAGCTGAAGACAACCTTCATCACCCACCATGAGCTGTTCTAATTGTCAGTCCCCGGAGCGCACGCTGTATGGGCCGGGCAAGCACCCGGCCCTCACGAATATCGGCCTGGGCAACTGGATCGACCTCGCGCGCTGTGAGCTGTGCGGGACGCTATGGTGCTCGTCTCCGTATGAGCCCTATGCCGCCTTCGAATATCTGGCGCGCTGGGAGTTCACGGCGGACGAGTGGGACCAGTGGCATGCCGCCGATGCGGGCCAGACCTTGCGGCTATGGCACGCGGCGATGATCCGCGAGCACTGGCTGGGACTGGCGGAGGACGAACGCGCCCGCGTCGACGAGCACCGCCGCCGCAGCTCCGGCCACAACCCCATCGACAACACCCAGGTCTTTGGCGCGGCCGAGGCGCGCAGCCTCCTGCCGAAACGCTGACGGCGCGGCGTTTGTCTAAAAGACTCCGGCACCCCGCGCCGCCGCGCTGGCTGAGCGGCCGGAGATACCGGCCCAGGACCAGGCTCCATGAAACCCGTCGGCCCGATCGATACGACCGAGTTGTTCCCGCCTTTGAGCCGCGAGCTGCTCGGCGTCCTGCGCGCGCTGGCGCCGGCGGATTGGGCGCGGCCGACGCCGTGTCCGGCCTGGACCGTGCAGGATGTGGCCGCGCACCTGCTGGGCGGCAGCCTCGGCCGGCTGAGGCCGCCCCCGCCCTCCGGCTCACAGCCCGCCGCCAGCCCGACCTTCGACGAACTTCTGGCGCTCATCAACCAGGCCAATGACGTCTGGGTCCAGGCGGCTCGGCGCATCAGCCCCGAGATCCTGATCGAGTTCCTGGAACTCACCGACCAGCGCCTCTACGAGCACTTCCGCCGCCTGGCGCCGGACGAGCCGGCCCGGATTACGGTGGCCTGGGCCAGCGACCGCCTGCCCCCCAATTGGCTGGACGTCGCGCGCGAATACACCGAGAAGTGGCTGCACCAGCAGCACATCCGCGAGGCCGTGGGCTGGCCCTTGCTCACGGGCCGAGTGTGGCTCGCGCCGGTTCTGGACACCTTCCTGCGCGGGCTGCCGCGTGCTTACCGGCAGGTGGAGGCTCAGCCGGGCGCCAGCGTGGCCGTGCAGATCACGGGCCAGGCCGGCGGAGAATGGACCTTGGTGCGCGCGGGTGAGGGCTGGGAGCTGTATCGCGGGACCGACCCGCACGCCGCCAGCCGGGTGAGCCTCGCTCAGGATCTGGCCTGGCGGCTGTTCACCAAGGGGATCGACCCGGAGGCCGCCCGGCCGCACATCCGCTTCGACGGCGCGCCGGCCCTGGGCGAGCCGCTCCTGGCTTTAGTTTCGATCATGGCCTGAGCCACGGTGAGCTGTTCGGGATTACTGGGCGACAGCGCGCCTGGCGGGGCGCTATCCCCCATGCCGCTTAAGTCGGGCCGCAAATGCATTGGGAGCCGGGCGCCTCATTGGCCCGTCGCGTGAGCTGGCTTCTGTGAGGCTGGGCTGATGCCCTCCATCAGCATCAGCATGTGGCGCTGCAATTCTCTGCGGATGTCGAATTCAGCATCAGCAATCCAGACAAAATAGCAGCCGAACAAGTGAGTCGTGATGAGGCGGCGGATAGCTTCGACACTGACGTCGGTCCTTATTTCGCCGCGTTGCTGGCCGTACTCGATGATTTCGGCGATTATTGAAAAGAGTTCTCGATCTGGCTTCATCAGGAAGCCGTTCGGTTGTTTGAGTGTATTGCTATAGACGATACGCAGTGCCTCCGTTCTTAATTCGCTGTCTAGAATGTAGCGCAGAACCTTCTCCACGCATGTCAGCAGCCTCTCAGTCGATGTCTCAGTCGGCAAGAAAGACGCCCGAACCTGCCGGTAAACATCTTCCACTTGAGTGAATACAGGGATAAAGATCTCCTCTTTTGACGAAAAGTAGTTATAGAAGAGACCTTTGGAAACGCCTGCTTCGGAACAGATATCCTCAATCGTAACGCTGTCGTACCCATGGCGCTCAAACAACTTGACGGCTGCCGTGAATAGCTTGTCCTTAGACTCGAAGGCCTGGAGTTGCCGTTTGGTCGCCTTGCCCTTGATCATGATCACCTCGTTGTAATCAATGCCAGAATTCCGCTCTCACTGGGTCTCCCACGCTGCCGCGCGGTCTTTTGCAGAGATTGTCCCTTGAACCAGACTATGCCTCTGGGGGTTCGTACCAGTTTGTGACCAATGGCCCCGCGGCCAAAACGACCGACCAAGGGCGCTAGTCGCCAAGAACGCACCCCAGGTCACGACTATAGGCTCTTTCGATCGAATAAACAAGGTCAATGAACACGGTCAACCACTTGACAATGGCAGCATTTGCCGTACAATGAACACAGTCAATGACCGAAGTCAATAAACGCAGTCATCCAACGCACTGGAGGCGAGGCATGAATCACTCAAGACCGCTGGAAGGGATCCGTGTTGTCGAATTCACGATGTATGCGGCGGGAAGCTGCTGCGGGCGAGTCCTGGCCTCTCTAGGCGCGGAGGTCATCAAAGTCGAACCGCCCAGCGGGGACGTCTATCGGTACATGGGCGTGGGCCTGGGGGCCGTTGCGACCGAAGACGAAAACCCGGTCTACGACGTTGAGAATGAAGGCAAGCAGAGTATCGCCCTCAATCTCCACACCGCCGAGGCCCAAAGCATCGTCGGGAAGCTGCTTGAGCAATCGGATGTTCTGATCACGAACTACCGCGACGACGCCCTCCAGAGATTTGGATTGACTTACGACAATCTCAAGGAGAAATACCCCAAACTGGTCTACGGACTGGTGGACGGATTTGGCGAACAGGGGCCCGATGCCGGACGGCCCGGTTATGACGTTTCAGCCTATTGGGCCCGGAGCGGCATGTTGGGCGACTTCACCGAACCCGGCGCGGCGCTCATGTCACCCATGGGCGCATCGGGCGACCACAACACCGGGATTGCGTTAGCGGCCGGGATCCTGGCCGCTCTCTTCGGGGCACAGCGCACCGGCCGCGGCGAAAAGGTCACCGCCTCGCTCTATCATGCCGCGATCTGGGCCTTAGGGACTCTGTTTGTCGGAACGCAATACGGAGACCGCTATCCAAAGTCGCGCCACAACCCGGCGATTACCCCCATCAACCACACCTACCGGTGCAAGGACGGTGAGTGGTTTGTCTTGATGGCATTGGACCTCAAAAAGCACTGGCCAGCCCTGTGCAAGGCGATTGGCAGAGAGGATCTGCTCCAAGAACTGAAACTCGGCTCCTACGTCGGCCAGAAGCAGAACGCCAAGGAGCTGGTGACCCTGCTGGATGAGACCTTCAGCACCAGGGACTATGAGGAGTGGAAACAGATTTTCCTGGCCTGCGACGTGCCGATTGAGAGGGTGTGCCATATGCGCGAGGTCCCGGGCGATGAGCAGGCGCGGGTTAACCACTTCATCGATCCGATCACCTACCCCTCCGGGAAAACAGTGTATCTCTCGACCCCGCCCCTGACTCTGAGCGATGCTGGTCCGAGGGAAATCAAGCGGGCCGCCAAACTCGGGGAGCACACCGCGGAAGTGTTGCAGGGCCTGGGCTATTCGCCGGAGCTGATCAACCAGCTGAAGACGGACAAGGTCGTGTTGGCCCGCTAGGCCAGCCCTGAGGTGAAGGCAATCGGAGCGCAGGAGGCGAGACAGATGGCTGGGATAACTGCCTTTGGTGGCTATGTGCCCTACAACCGGCTGGACCGCAAACAGATCGGCCAGGCGTTTGGCAAACCCGTTTCGACTGGCGAAAAAGCGGTCGCCAATTACGATGAGGACAGCCTCACCATGAGTGTAGCGGCGGCTTTGGAATGCTGCCGGGGCATCGATCCGAAGACGGTGCGCGGGGTCTATTTTGCCACGACCACGTCGCCTTACAAAGAGAAGCAATGTGCGACCAACATTGCCGCCGCCCTGGATTTAGAGCGGAACGTTCGGGCCGCCGACTTTACGGACAGCCTGCGGGCTGGCTCGGCCGCGATGCTCGCAGCCCTAGATGCGGCCCGCAACGGTGTCACGACGCTGGTGGCAGTCGGGGATAGCCGCCTGGGGGCGGCTGATGGCGCTTACGAGGCCGATTTTGGCGACGGGGCGGCCGCGTTCATCTTTGGCAGCACCGGCGTCATCGCGGAACTGCTGGACAGCTACAGCGTGGCGGTCGATTTTCATGACCAATGGCGGGCCGAGAATGACACGTTTGTGCGCAACTGGGAAGATCGGTTCAGCGTGACCCAGGCCTATGAGCCGTTTGTGACGGAGGCCGTCAGAGGCGTGCTTCAAAAGACCGGCCTGAAGCCGGGGGACTTCTTCAAACTCGTTCACTACGGTGCGACGCCCAGAAATCAGGCGGCGCTCGCCGCCAAGCTAGGGTTCGGGCCTGAGCAGGCCAGCGACTGCCTGTCCAAGACAGTGGGCAATGCCGGCGCCGCGAGCGTCCCGCTGATGTTCGTGGCTGCGCTGGAAGACGCCCGGCCCGGCGACAAGATCCTCTTGGTCACGTACGGCGAAGGCAGTGATGCGCTCGTCTTCGAGGTGACCGAGGCCATCAGCCAGTTGCCTCCGCGGCGCGGCGTCCGCAGCTATCTGGAACACAAGCGAGTGGCTATCAACTACGAAAAATACCTGCGCTGGCGCGAGTTGATCACCTTTGAACCGGCCAAGCGGCCGGACCAGCCACGCTCCTCCTTGCCCGACTACTACCGGAATTACAAGAAGAACTATGCGCTGTACGGGTGCCAATGCAAAGCCTGCGGGACAGCCCAATTCCCGCCGACCCGGGTGTGCGTGCAGTGCCAGGCGGTGGATCAGATGGAGCCCTACCGCTTTTACGGCAAGCGCGGCAAGGTGGTGACCTTTGTCTTCGACTACCTGGCTCTCTCCGCTGATCCCCCGAACGTCGACGTGGTGGTTGATTTTGAGGGCGGCGGCCGGATGTTCTGCAACCTGGTGGACTGCGATCTGCAAAGCATCAAAGTGGGTATGGACATCGAGATGACCTACCGCCACCTGTTCACGGCCGACGGCATTCACACCTACTTTTGGAAAGCCACACCGCAATGGTGAGGGAATGAAGACCATGGCAACCGGGATTAAGGACCGCACTGCCGTCATCGGGATGGGCTGCACGAAATTCGGGGAACGTTACGACTGTGGCAAGGAAGACCTGCTGGTCGAAGCCGTCCACGAGGCGCTGGAAGATGCCGGCATCGAGTTCAATGCCATCGACGCCTTTTGGTTTGGCACCATGAACACGGACTATGCCGGGACCGCCTTTTCCCAGCGGCTGAAGTCTCAGTACAAGCCGGTCACGCGCATTGAGAATTTCTGCTGCACCGGGTCGGATGTGTTTCGGAATGCTTGCTACGCAGTGGCCACGGGTGAATTCGACGTAGTCATGGCGATCGGGCTTGAAAAGCTGAAGGACAGCGGGATGAGCGGGGGGTTCGGGTTCCCGATCGACTACGATCGGACGGAGCCAGAGCTCAGTGCGCCCGCCATGTTTGGAATGCTAGCGCCGGCCTATGCTGGCAAATACGGCGTCACTTACGATCAGATGCGGGAAGTCTTGCCCCGCATTGCCTACAAGAACCATTACAACGGGTCGTTGAACCCCAAGGCTATGTTCCGGCAGGAGATCCCGCTAGACCAGATCAAGAAGTCTCCGATGATTGCCGCGCCGTACTTGACCATCATGGACTGCTCCGGCGTGTCGGACGGCTGTGCCTGCGCCATCATCACCCGGACCGAAACGGCCCAGCGTTTCCGCAAAGACCCGATGTATGTCAAGGCCATGGAGCTGACGGCCGGCCCAGCCCACAGCCAGATGCACCAGAGCTACGACTTCACAACCATCGTCGAAACAAACCAAGCCGCTGAGCGTGCCTACAAAAAGGCAGGCATTACCGACCCCCGCACGCAAATCAGCCTGGCGGAAGTGCATGACTGCTTCACGATCACCGAACTGATCCTGTATGAAGACCTGCTGTTCAGTGAACGCGGTCAGGCCTGGAAAGACGTCCTGGAGGGCAGGTTTGATCTCAAGGGCGAGCTGCCAGTCAATACCGATGGCGGTTTGAAAGCCTTCGCCCATCCTGTTGGAGCCAGTGGACTGCGGATGATCTATGAGAGTTGGCTGCAGTTTCACGGCCGGGCCGGCAAGCGCCAGCTCGATGACCCCAAGATCGGGCTGGCCCACAATCTGGGCGGCATGCCCTGGTGCGGCGTGGCGGCGATCACCATTTTGGGCAAAGAGTTAGGCTGACCCAAGTGCCTCGGCAGGCCTAACAGCGCAAGAGGGGATCAATGATGACGGGTGTCATGATCAAGGGAGGCGGCAGCCGCCCGGCCGGCGTGCCGCCAACTGAAACGAGCAAGGTGGGTGTGCTCGGGGCCGGTCTGATGGGACATGGGATTGCCTACATCACCGCGATGGCCGGCCTGGCTGTCGTTCTCAAAGACGTTACCCGGGAGAAAGCCGAGGCGGGCCAAGCCGCTGTCGCCGAACTGCTGGGCAAGCGGGTCAGCCAGGGGAAACTGGCCAGCGCGACGCGCGCCGCCATCCTGGGCCGCATCCTGCCGACCGATACCGCGGCTGATCTCCAGGGCTGCGACCTGATCATCGAAGCCGTATTCGAGGATCGCGACCTCAAGACCAGGGTCATGCGCGAGGCCGAGGCCCAAATTGCGCCGGAGGCCGTCTACGGCTCAAACACCTCGACAATGCCGATCACCGGCCTGGCCGTGCGATCCCTCCGACCGGCCAACTTCATCGGCACGCACTTCTTCTCGCCGGTCCACCGCATGGACCTGGTTGAGATCATCGTGGGCAAGCAGACTTCGCAGCAGACCCTGGCCAAGGTCTTTGACTATTCGATCAAAATCGGCAAGACGCCGATCGTCGTCAACGACAGCCGGGGATTCTACACCTCACGGGTGATCAGCACCTACGTCAACGAAGGCCTCAATATGTTGGCCGAGGGCCAGACCCCGCAAGCAATCGAGGCGGCCGGGCTGCAGGCGGGCATGCCGATGGGGGCGCTCGAGGTGGCTGACCTGGTCGGGCTGAACCTGGCCATGCACATCAACGAGCAGACCGTGAAGGATCTGGCCGCCGCAGGCCAGCCGCTTGAGCGCCCGCCAGCCGACGCCGTGATTGTGCGAATGGTTAAGGAGCAAGGCCGCCTGGGCAAGACCGCTGGCGCCGGCTTTTACGATTACCCCAAAGGCGGCGGCAAGTCGCTCTGGCCGCACCTCGGCGGCCTCTATCCCACGGCCCAGCCGCTGCCTCAACAGGAGCTCGTCGAGCGCTTGATGTTCATCCAGGCGCTGGAGACTGTCCGCTGCTTGGAGGAGGGCGTCGTCACATCGGTGGCCGATGCCAATCTGGGCAGTGTCCTGGGCTGGGGCTTCCCCCCGGCACAGGGTGGCAGTCTGCAGTACATCAATGGCTACGGCCTGTCTGCTTTCGTCGCCCGGAGCGGTGAGCTGGCCGACAAGTACGGGAACCGCTTTCGGCCCCCGCAAACGCTGCGGGATATGGTCCAGGCGGGCAAGACCTTCTAGAGTGAGCTGGCGCACAAGGCCGGGGGAATGATTGCTGGACGTCACGGCGATTACCATCATGGGTCAAGAGCTGGCCTGTTCCG
Organism: uncultured Anaerolineales bacterium; assembly: GCA_937952305.1. Classification (GTDB taxonomy): domain Bacteria; phylum Chloroflexota; class Anaerolineae; order Anaerolineales; family UBA6663; genus SpSt-583. The sequence continues at coordinate 20,949 of CALFZO010000028.1, forward strand.
ATAGCTCTTGCGAACCAGGAACGAGGAGCTGAAATGACAATCAAGGCAGGTCGTGTCGCGTTGGTCACAGGGGCCGGCAGCGGGATCGGCCGGGGCATTGCCCTGGAGTTCGCCAGGCAAAAAATTAAGGTCGTGGTCTGTGATATCAACCCAGACAATGCGGCCAGAGTCTGCCAGGAAATCCAGGACCTGGGCGGAGAGGCCATTGTGGTGGTGGGAGATGTGGGTTGTGCCGCGGACAGCCAGAAGATGGTTCAGGCTGCCTTGGACAAATGGGGCCAGCTGGACATCTTGATCAATAATGCGGGCATCCTTCGCGATGCCTTCATGCGGGACATGACCGAGAAACAGTGGGATCAGGTCCAGAGTGTGATCGGCAAAGGCACATTCCTCTGCATGCAGGCGGCACTCAAGCCAATGACCGAGCAGAAGTATGGCCGGATCGTCAACCTGTCGTCCGGCGCCCATCTCGGCAACAAGGGGCAGGCCAACTACTCTGCGGCCAAAGCCGGCGTGGTAGCCCTGACCAAGGTGGCGGCCTTGGAGCTGGCCGAGCACAACATTACCGTGAATTGCATTGCCCCGGGCCTGATCAACACGCCCATGACCAGCGGCCTTCCGGAAAAGATCCTGCAACGGCTGGCCAAAAACATCCCCGCCGGATTCATCGGTGAGCCGGAAGATATTGCTTATCTCGTCATGGCGCTGGTCGGGGAAGAAGCGCGATACATCACCGGTCAGACCATTCATGTGGATGGCGGGGCGACCGTCGGCATCCGCATGTAGGCAATCGAACCAAAGCGGCGAAAGCGGGGTGAGGCCTCCAGGCACGCCCCGCTTTCGTCTGGGCGCGGGCGGTTGCCATTCAGAATCGAGAAGGCTGCCCCTCAAGCTCCCTGGGTGACCGAGCCGGCGCGCGGCATGCTCACCAACAAACCGGCGGCCAGAAGCGCCAGGGCGGCGCCGCTGTAGAACGGCGCCGCGGCGCCGAAGCCGTCCCACCCCAACGCCCCCTGCCACAACACGCCGGCCAGGAAGCTGGCCGGGAACGCCATCAGCCCCACCGCGCCGTTGTACACGCCATAGGCCGTCCCGCGCAAAGCCGGCGGCACCAGGTCGGCGACGTAAGCCTTGGCCACGCCCTCGGTCAGGGCGTAGTAGACGCCGTACACGGCCATCAACGCCCAGGCCTGCCAGCCCTCGGTCACCCAGGCAAATCCCAGATAGACGAGGCCGTACAGCAGCCAGCCGCCGATCAGCAGCCAGCGCCGGTCCACCCGGTCCGAGAAGGCGCCGGCCGGCCCAGCCAGCGCCGCGTAGATCACGTTGAACGTGATCATCATGCCGAGCACGCCCACCAGCGGCAGCCCGGCCGCCTGGGCGCGCAAGATCAGGAAGGCGTCGGACGAGTTGCCGAGCGTGAAGACCAGGACGATCACGAGAAAGAACCGAAAGCGCGCGTCGAAGGGTTTCAGCGAGAAGCGCGGCGCGGCACGGCGCTCAGGCGGGAGCGGGGTCTCCCGCGCGCCGAAGGCCAGCACCAGGACCGCCAGCACCGCCGGGATCAGGCTGAGCAGCACGAGCAGTTGAAACGCCGGACGCGTCAACAACGCGGAGTCGCGCTGCGTGAACCACACGACCGCCAACGCCACCAACAGCCCGCCGACCGCCCCGGCCGTGTCGCCGGCCCGATGCAGGCCGAAGGCCAGCCCGCGCTGCCCCGGCTGGATACTGTCGGCGATCAGCGCGTCGCGCGGCGCGGTCCGCACGCCCTTGCCCAACCGGTCGCCGAAGCGGCTGCCCAGGACCCAGCCCCAGCCGTTGGCGAAGACGAGCAGGCCCTTGGCCACAGTCGACAGGCTGTAGCCGGCCACCGTCAGCCACTTGCGCTGGCCGAGCCGGTCCGAGAGCCAGCCCGAAAACAGCTTCATCAGGCTGGCCGTCGTCTCGGCCAGGCCCTCGATCAGGCCGACCAGGCTGGTGCCGGCGCCCAAAACGTTCGCCAGAAACAGCGGCAGCACCGTCGCCAGCATCTCGCTGGAGAGGTCGGTGAGGAAACTGGTGGCGGTGACCACCCAAACGTTGACGGGCAGAGTGCGCAGACCCGCCGCAGGCGGGGTGGACGTGGATGGAGTGGACATGGAGGCGTCAAGGGCGGTGAGTTGAGCGATCTGGCAGCTCGGTCTGCCAGACCGAGCCGGCCCGAGGTTGGCCGGCCGCCCGACTGTAGGCCAGACACCGGCCTTTGTCAACGCGTGAGCGTGACTTTGCGCAGATGGCGGGGCGCTTCCAGGTCCAGGCCTTTGGCCTGCGCCAGGTGGCAGCAGAAGAGTTGCGCGGGGATGATACCGACCAGAGGCGTCAGCCATTCCGGGAGGCCGCCCGGCAGCCGCAACGCGCCGACGCCGCCGAGAGCCAGCGCCTCGTCGGCGTCGGAGAGCACGGTCACGTCAGCGCGCAGTTCCTGGGCCAGGCGGCGCAGCAAGGACAGCATCTCGGGCAGCGCGGCGCCGCCTGGCGCCAGCGCCAACACCGGAAAACCCGGCTCCACGATCGCCATCGGCCCGTGCTGGAAATCGGCGGCCGAGTACGGGTCGGCCAGCACGTAGGTGAGTTCCTTCAGCTTGAGCGCCCATTCCAAGGCGGTGGCGTAGTTGAAGCCGCGACCGAGCACCACGGCCTGGGTCATGGCCTGGTGCCGCTGGGCCAGGCGCTCCACCTCCGGCTCCAGCGTCAGCGCCTGGCGGACCGCCGCCGGCACGCGCTCAAGCGCGGCCAGCGCCTCGCCCTCGTCACTCAGGACCGCGGACAGGGCGGCCAGGCTGAGCAGTTCGGCCGTGTACGTCTTGGTGGCGGCCACCGCGCGTTCCGCACCGGCGCGCACATCCAGCACGAAGTCGGCGGCCCCGGCCAGCGGCGAGGCGGGGTCGTTAGTGACGGCCAGGGTCAAGGCGCCTTGCCGGCGTCCTTCGGCGATGACGCCGACGACGTCCGGGGACTGGCCGGACTGCGAAATGCCGACCACGAGCGCGTCGCGCAGGCGCGGCGCCGCCGCGTAGAGCGAAAACAGCGACGGCGCGGCCAGCGCCACCGGTAGCCGGTTGCGGGCGCCCCACACGTACTGGGCGTACACACCGGCGTGGTCCGAGGTGCCGCGCGCGGCCAACAGCACAAAGCGCACATCGCGGTCCCGGATGGCCGCTGCCGCCCGCAGCAAGGTCGCGCGCTGCGTTTCCAACAACCCCTGTAAAACTTCCGGCTGCTCGTAGATCTCGTCGCGCACTCCCATGGGGTCTTATCCTTGCCAGCCGCTCAGGGCGGCATATGTCACCTGGCCGGCAGTCAGAGTGGCCGCCACGTGCAGATCGTGTGTCAGCAGCGTCAGATCCGCGATCAGGCCGGGGGCGATCCGGCCGCGCTCATGCTCCAGGCCCAGCAGACGCGCCGGTGTCGTGGTTACCGTGGCCAGCGCCTCGGCCCGGCCGCAGCCCGTGAACGCAATCAGGTTGCGGACGGCTTCATCCATGCGCAGCAGGCTGCCGGCCAGACGCCCATCGGCCAGGCGCGCCGTCTGGCCATCCACGATAACGTCCACGCCGGCCAACGAGTAACGGCCAGGCGGCATCCCGAGCGCGCCCATGGCATCGGTCACCAGGTTGATGCCATGCGGGCCGCGCGCGCGCCAGATCAGGTCCACCAGCGCCGGGTGGACGTGGCTGCCGTCGGCGATCAACCCGACCACCACCTCCGGCCGCGTCAAGAGGAGGCCGAGCAAGCCAGGCTCGCGGTGGTCGAGCGGGCGCATGGCGTTGAACAGGTGCGTGGCGTAACGCGCGCCGGCGTCGCAGGCGGCCTGGGCTTCGGCGTAAGTGGCCAGCGAGTGGCCGACGCTGACGCGCACGCCGCGCTTGGTCAGCGCCCGCACCAGGTCCAGGGCGCCGGGCAACTCCGGAGCCAGGGTCACTAACCGCACGCCGGCCTCCGGCGACCAATCGGCCACGGCCGCCAGGTCCGGCAGGCGCAGGAAAATCGGGCTGTGAGCGCCGCGCTTGCCGGGGTTCAAGAAAGGGCCTTCGATGTGCCAGCCAAGCGGCGCGGCGCCGCGCCAGCCGGCGGGCGGCCCGGCGCGCAACACTGCCCGCGCCCGCGCGCTCACGCTCAGCGGCGCGGTGATGAGGGTCGGCAGGAAAGCGGTGACGCCGTGCTCAGGCAGGCGCGCGGCCACGGTCCAGACGGCCTCCGGCTCCGAGGTGAAATCATGCCCAAAGCCGCCGTTCAACTGCAAGTCGATGAAGCCCGGCACCAGCCAGCCGCCGCCCGCGTCCAGGCAGCGGGCCGCCGGCGGCGGCGTGATCTGCCCGGCCGGGCCGGCCGCCAGGATCCGGCCGCCGTCCACGAGCACGGCGCCGTCCGGGATGGAGCCGGCCGGAGCGAGAACGTGAGCGTGATGAATGTAGAGCATAGACACGGGCTCAGGCGGCTGCTCCCACTGGCGCCACCGGAACTGCGGCGCTCAGCCCTTCACCGCGCCGGTCAGGCCGCGGATGAATTGCCGCTGCAGCGCGGCGAAGAAGATGATCATGGGGACGACCGTCATGACCACGCCCGCGGCGATGCCGCGCGCGTCGTTGGCGAAGGCCCCTTGCAGCGCCACCAGCCCCACCTGCAGGGTCATGGTCTCACGCGTGTGCAGCATGAGCGACGGCCAGAAGAAGTTGTTCCACTGCTCGACAAAGGTGATGATGGCCACGGTCGCCAGCGACGGCCGGACGATCGGCATCAGGATCGTCCACCAGATCCGGAACTCGCCGGCGCCGTCGATGCGGCCGGCGTCGATCAGGTCATCGGGCACAGCCTTGAACGCCTGGCGCAGCAGGAAGATGTTCAAGACGCCGGCCAGGTAGGGCAGGATCACCGACGCCAGCTGGTCATAGTAGCGGAAAACGGTGACGGCCAGCACGAAGCTGGGGATGGACGTCAGCACCGGCGGCACGATGTAAGTCGCCAACAGCAGATAGAAGATGGCGTCCCGGCCCGGGAACTTCATTTTGGCCAGCGGATATGCGGCCAGCGCGGAGAGCAAGGTATTGAAGACCACCACCGCGCCGGTGACCAGCAGGCTGTTGGCGTAGAAGCGCCCCACCGGCAGCTGGCTCCAGACGCGCGCGTAGTTGGCCAGGGTCGGGTCGTGCGGGAGCAACTGCGGCGGCACGGACACGATCGGATCGTTCGGCCCCTTGAAGGACGTGAAGAACACCCACACAAACGGGAACACGGTGAGGACGGCCACGGAGGCCAGCACCGCATAGACGAGCACGGTCTCAAGCGCGCGGCGGAGCGCCAGCGGAGCGGAGGGGCGCGACCGGGATTGGTCCATCAGGCCTCCTCGGTGCCGCGCTCGAGGAGGCGGATGTTCAGGATGGAAAAGACGAGCGTGATCGCCAGCAGGACCATGGCGATGGCCGAGGCCAGGCCGGCGTGGTTCAGGCGGAAGGCCTGGCGCCACAGGTAGAAGACGATGGTGACGCCGCTGTTGAGGATGCCGCCCAGGCCGCCGGTGAGGGTGAAGATCTCGTTGAACACCTGCAGAGCGGCCAGGCTGGAGATGACGGCCACGAACGTGATCTGCGGGCGCAGGCCGGGGACGCTTACATGCCAGTGCTTCTGCCAGGTGTTGCAGCCGTCGATGACGGCCGAGTCATACAGTTCCTCCGGGATGTTCTGCAGCCCGGCCAGGAAGATCATCATGTAGTAGCCCAGGCCGAGCCAGGTCGTCAGCGCCATGGCCAGCGGCAGGGTCAGGGCCGGCTCCGCCAGCCACTGGATGGGCTCCTGGAGCAGGCCGAGCGCGAGCAGCAGGCCGTTGATGATGCCGTTGGTGTCCAGCATCAGGCGCCAGGCGATGCCGACGGCGATGCTGCCGCTGACCACAGGGATGAAGAACAGCGCGCGGAAGGCCGTGATGCCGGGCAGCCGGCGGTTGACGACGATGGCCAGCAGCATCGACAGACTGATCAGGATCGGCGTCACGAGCAGGTACAAGAAGGAGTTGCGCAGCGCCTTCCAGAAGATCGGATCACGCGCCAGCTGCTGGTAGTTCTTGAAGCCGATCCAGACCGGCGGCGTCACGATGTTGTAGTCGGTGAAGCTGTAGTAGACCACGGCGCCGATCGGGTAGAGCACAAAGACCGCGATCACCAGCAGGGCCGGCGCCAGGAATAAGTAGGGCGTGAGCGAGAGTCTGCGGGTCATGGCGGTCCGATCAATCGGCCACGGATTACGCGGATTTCACTGATGGTGGCTAACCCTGTGCCATCCGTGTAATCCGTAGCTGTATTTCTCCAGCCGGGCCGGCTGGCTCTATCACCAGCTCGAACGCGAATACGAGTATCTGACCTCCGTCGCGGTCGTCGACGAAGCGATCCTCGCCAACGAGTACACCTTCACGC
>CALFZO010000029.1 GCA_937952305.1 uncultured Anaerolineales bacterium
GGTGGCACTCCAGGCACAGGTTGGAGTCGTTGGGCTGGAGCTTGCCGTCGGCGTCCTTGACGCTGAAGGTCAGCGACTTGCCGGACGGGAACGGCACGGTGGTGACCGCGTAGCGGTTGGGCCAGTTGGCTTCGTCGTGGCAGGTGGAGCAGGCGAAGCCGTTGCTGGAGGCCATGGCCCCGAGGCCGGCGGTCAGGGTGGTGCCGGAGGCGCTGAAGACGACCGTGCCGCCATTGTGGAGGAAGGTCGGCAGGCCAGCCGCGGTGTGGCACTTCGCGCAGCGATAGGGAACTTCGCCGGTGTCGTCCCAATCGCGGAACGGCATGCCGTTGCCGGCGAAGTGGCCGGCGTCCTCGCGCGCCAGGGCGCTGACGTCACCGCCCAGGTCTTCGATCGAGTCGAACAGCAGCTGGACGATGTACTTGTTGCCGTGGGCGAACGCGCCCGGGTCCTTGATGGAGACCTGGTAGTTGTAGGCCGCCTTCAACAAGCGGGCCGTCCAGTTCGGATAGGCCTTGCCGTCAGCGCCCATGAAGTACGGGTAGACCGCCGGATCGTAACTGATCTCGGCGCCGGCCTTCTCGGCGGCGTACTTCTGGATCTCGGCCAGCAGGACTTCCTGGAGGCCCTGGATCTCGTAGTACATGCCTTCTTCCACGTCGCCGTCGCCGTCATAGTCGGCGAAGGAGGCTTCCGGCTCGCGGATGTTCTGCAGGCCGCCCTCTTCCTTCACGGCGTCGCCGTGGCAGAGCGCGCACTCGTCGACCTTGACCTTGAGGCTGTGCGGGTCATGGCAGCCGATGCAGGTGTCGTAGCCGGCGACGTGGTCGTGCTTGGAGTCGTACAACTTGCCGTCGTACTCGTAGCCACCCTTGACCTGGGTGCCGTACAGCGTCGCGGCCGCCGCAAAGTAGTGCACGTTGCGGAAGCCGAAGCGGACATCGTTGCCCTGGTCGTTCTTGATGGGAGCGACCACGGCGTCCACGTCTTCGACCTTGAACTGGGCGATCTGGCCGTCAACGGAGGCCTTGGACTCACGGCCCTGGTGGCACTGCATGCAGCGCGCGGCGTCGGCCAGGCCGGCGACGACGATGGGCTCGCCATCCTCGTCCTTGCCGGGGAAGGCGACGCTGGTCATGCTGCTGGCGGCCGGATCATGGCAGGCCGTGCAGACGATGCCCTGAGCGTCAGCGGCCGGCACGGCGGCATCGACCTTGCCCGCCTCGGAGCCATCGGCGCCGAGGAAGTCCAGGTAGCCGGCCGAGCTGTGGCACTTGGCGCAGGAAGCGGGGACGCCGTCCGGATTGGCGGTGGCGTCATCCCAGTGGCGGAAAGCTTCGCTGTCCACGGCATTGTGCCCGGAGCCCAACCACAGCTCCTCATACGGCACGCCGCCGACGGGTTTGACCTCGACGATGCGAGTGACTTCCACCGGGACTTCAACTTTGACTTCCCGGGTGACCTCGACCGTCTGCGGTTCGGAAGTGGTGGCGCACGACGCGAGGACAAACACCCCCGCCACCACGGCGATCACGAACAAAAGTTTACGATATGGCATAGCCCCTCTCCTTAGGGAGAACTCAACTTGCAAACGGGATGTGTGGCGTTGCTCCTCTGCGGGTGGCGCGCCTCCTTTCAAGTCCCCAACTGACACTAGGCTGCCTTGATGACTTGCATCAGATCCTGCACCTGGTGGACGGTGCGTTGCTCGCTGATGACGACCTGAACATGGTCTTGCGCCGGGTCCAGGCGGATCAGGGTCAGCGCGGGCAGTGCATCCAACAGAGTCCCCAGGCTGCAAGACTGCTCGGTCTCCGAGTCACTGACGTCCAGGATCACGGCCGTGGGGTGGGCAGCGATCACACGTCGCAGGGCGTCTGGTTCGCGTGTGTCAATGATCACCAGCGACTGTCCGTCCAGGGACTGCTTGAGACGAGCAGCTACCCCTTCGGCGAAGATCGACTGACTCGACAATATCACGACCTGCGACACGCCCGCCCTCCACAACAGGCTTAGATTAATGCTGGTTAAGTCCCGCAGAAACCCCAAAACGGCCAAAATCTTCCGGCTCACCCGGGTAGCCGCCGCCTACCCAGAAGAGTAGGCGCAGCCTGGGTCGCAATTGTCCGGAATAACCCGAGCGTGCCTCAATTGGCGTGGCTGCTATTGGTCCTGACCAGCCCAATGCGGATGGCGTGGGCCGCAGCTTCGGTGCGGTTGTGGACGTCCAGTTTCTGGAGGATGTTTTTGATGTGATACTTGACGGTGTTCTCGCTCAGCGACAGGGTCAGGGCGATGTCCTTGTTGGAGCGGCCATCGGCCAGGAGGCGGAGCAGTTCCACCTCGCGTTCCGTCAGCCCATTGCCGAAATGTCCCTGGCGGTGGTTGGGGCGTGCGAAGGCGGCCAGCAGCCGCGCCGTTGAATGGCGGGTCAACGCGGCCTCGCCGCGGCCGAGCCCGCGCAGCATGTCGATGAACTCGTCGGCCTTCAGGCTCTTGGAGAGATAGCCGCGCGCGCCGGCTTCCACGGCCTCAAACAACTCGGCATCGTCTTCGGCCCCGGTGAGGATGACAACTCCCGCTTCGGGCCACTGGGCGCGCAGCTGCCGAAGGGCCTCCAGGCCGTTGCAATCTGGCATGCCGGCATCCAGCAGGACTATGTCCGGCCGCAGAACCAACGCGGTCTCGACCGCGGATCGGCCATCCCCGACCTGGCCGACCACCTCGAACCCGGCGGACTCCAAGAGACTCACCAGCCCGTCACGGAACAGCGAGTGATCATCAGCGACCAGGATCTTCACGGGGAGCTCCAGTACGGCTTGCCAAAACGCAATAATTCGGAGGCGGCGAGGAAGACTTGTATCAAAATTGTCATGTTTATTGGCCGCTTGTGTTAGTGCGCACGATCATTTTAACCAGATGACTAATGTAAGAAGAAGATTGATTGTCATAAAAACTGGATAATCTAATGTATAATGATGACCATTGTCATACGACATTGGGTCAACAGCCACTAATGTATGATTAATGGCCCTGGTACCATCACTTGGTGCTGACATAGGGCCTATGCCGTGTGTCCGACCACTTAACCCGCCCCCAAGCGGTTTTTCCATATATTGCCCGGAACCAGGGTCGCCACAGCCCAGACAGGCGCAGCCGATCGCTTCAGCCGCCAACCTGGTGCGATGGGCGCCTCGCCCGGACCGGCTCACGTCTCCCTTCTAGGAGGATTTCCTATGAGGCGCAATCTGTCTGTCGTCGGACTATGCGTCGCCGGCTTACTGCTGATCTTGTCCGCGTGCACGACGCCCGCGGATCAGACTGGCCCAGCCGGCCCGGCCGGTCCCGTCGGTCCGGCTGGCCCGCAAGGCCCGGTTGGCCCGCAAGGCGTCGCCGGTCCAGTTGGCCCGAGCGCGGCCGAATACGTCGGCTCCGAGAAGTGTGCGGGCTGCCACAGTGATTTAGCCGAGACGTTTGCGCTGACCGGCCACGCCTCCGACCTCAAACCGGTTGTCGACGGCCAGGCGCCCGAGTATCCGTTTACGCGTGTGCCGAACCCGCCCCAGGGTTACACCTGGGACGACATCGCCTACGTGATCGGCGGCTATAACTGGAAGGCGCTCTTCGTCAACCAGCAAGGCTACCTCATCACGAACGGGCCCGAGGCCACCACCGCTGACGCCAGTTACGGCAATCAGTACAACCTGGCCAACCAGTTCCTGGACACGGCGGCCGGCTTTGTGTCTTACCGCGCCGGCGAGAGCGAGGTGAGTTTCACTTGCGGCGCTTGCCACACCACTGGCTATCGGCGCAACGGGCACCAGGGCGATGCGCCCGGCATCGTCGGCACCTGGGCCGAGGCCGGGACACAGTGTGAGAGTTGCCACGGGCCGGGCAGCCTGCACGCCAAGAACCCCTACGGCAGCGCTTTGAAAATCGAGCGGGATGCGCAGAGCTGCACGCGCTGTCATCAGCGCGGCGGCGTCGACGATGTGCAGGTGGCGGGCGGTTTTGTCGTGCATGATGGCCCGCACGGCGACCTGGCCCTGAGCAAACACCTGCTGCTGGATTGCGTCGTCTGCCATGACCCGCACACCGGTGTGGTGGCCGCGCGCGAGGCCGCCCAGCCGACGGTCCAGGTGGAGTGCGCGAGCTGCCACTTCCGCCAGGCGCAGAACCAGGACAATGAACGCCACAAGCTGCTGGACGTGGACTGCGAGTCCTGCCATATGCCGCGCCTGGGGCAGGTGGCCGTGGCTGACGCAGCCAAGTTCTCCGGCGATACGCGCACTCACTTGATGGCGATCGACGCCACCCAGCTTAGTCAGTTCACCGAAACTGGGCAGATCAAACCGCAGATCGCCGTGGAGTACGCGTGCAAGGGCTGCCACACCCCCGGCACCAACGCGGAGATCCCGGACGACCAGTTGCTGGAAGTCGCGGCGGGATATCACGACCAGCCATAGCAGTCAGCAACACCGGCGGGAGATGACACCGGGCCGGACGAGGTCCGGCCCGGTTTTGCATGCACGGCGTATGCGTCACCCGGACACCGTCAAGGATTATGGTTGCATTGAGTGTAACCAGAGATGGGTGATAATCGGCACTGCCGGCCCTATATTCGACAGGTTATATCCAGTAAGTACTAATGCCGTAGTACCTTGCTGGACAATAAAGACAAAGGTCGCGCATGAGACAATGGCTCCTTGAACGCCGCCGCTGGCTCTTCATCATTCTGGTTGGGGGAGCCTCTGCGGCGGCCATCCTTCTGCGCCTGACCGTTGCGGGGACGCCAGCCGCCGTTGCGGCGCCGGCCGAGGCGCAACCGGCGAAGCCGGCCGCGCAACCTGGGGTCAGCAACGACTACTGCCTGGGCTGCCACGGCAAGCCCAACCAGCTGCGTACCCTGCCGAGCGGCGAACTGCAGTACATGTCGATTGATCCGGCGGGGTATGCCGCCTCCGTCCACGGCTCCGGCGGCTACGCCTGCGTGCAGTGCCACCCCACGATCCGTGAGTATCCGCACCCCGAGTCCACGGCCCAGGATCTCCGCGCGGTCACCCTGCAAAACTACACGACCTGCCAGGAGTGTCACTCCGGGCAGTATGAGAAGCAGATGGACAGCGTCCACCAGAAGGCGTTGGACGAAGGCAATCAGAACGCGGCCGTCTGCACCGACTGCCACAATCCGCACTACCAGAAGCGCCTGACCAATCCGACGACGGGCGAGCTGTGGCCTAACGCCCGCCTGCTGATTCCGCAGACCTGCGCGCGCTGCCACAGCACCATCTACGACCAGTACAAGCAGACCGTCCACGGCACGGCCCTGATCGGCGACGCCGAGCAGCCGGGCGGCAACCCGGATGTGCCGACGTGCATCGACTGCCACGGTGTGCACAACCAGGCCGACCCGACGACGGCCGGGTTCCGGCTCAGTTCCACCGATCTGTGCGCCAAGTGCCACACCGACCCGGCCCGGATGGACAAGTACCACATCTCGACCAACGTGCTGAACACGTACCTGGCCGATTTCCACGGCACGACCGTGACGCTGTTCCAGAAACAGGCGCCCGGCGAGTTGACCAACAAGCCGGTCTGCTATGACTGCCACGGCGTCCACGACATCCGCGCCGTCGACGACCCCGAGAAGGGCCTGCACGTCAAGCAGAACCTGCTGGTGGCGTGCCAGCAGTGCCACCCGGGGGCGACGCCGGATTTCCCGGACTCCTGGCTCAGCCACTATGAGCCGTCGGCGGACAAGAACCCGCTGGTCTACTTCGTGGACGTCTTCTACCGTTTCTTCATCCCGGGCGTCCTGGTGCCGATGGGGATCTACGTGCTGGCGGACTTCGGCCGCCGGATCTACAGCCGCGTACGGAAAGGCGGGCAGCACTGATGAGCGCCCCCAAGATGTATACCCGCTTCACCCTGGCGCAGCGCATCGAGCACGTCGCCCAGTTGGTTTCGTTCACCATCCTGGCCGTCACCGGCCTGCCGCAGAAGTTCGCGGCGCATCCGCTCTCGGAGTGGGCGATCGCGCTCATGGGCGGCATCGAACTGGTGCGCGTCATCCACCGCGTGGCGGCCACGGTCCTCATGGTCGCCACGGTCTATCACGTGGTCATGCTGGCCTATAAGGTCTTCGTCCAGCGCGTCCGGCCGACGATGCTGCCGGAGCTCAAAGACGCCAAGGACGCCCTGCAGGCTTTCCTCTATAACATCGGCCTGGGCAAAACCTGGCCGCAGATGGGACGCTTCACGTTCGAGGAGAAGGCCGAGTACTGGGCTTTTGTCTGGGGCACGCTGGTGATGGTGGCGACCGGCTTCGTCCTGTGGAACCCCATCGCCACGGCCCAGTTCTTCCCGGGCCAGATCATCCCGGCCGCCAAGGCCGCCCACGGCGGCGAGGCGCTGCTGGCGGTGCTGGCCATCATCATCTGGCACTTCTATGGCGTCCACATCCGCCACTTTAACAAGAGCATGTGGACGGGCCAGCTGACCGAAGAGGAGATGCATCACGAGCACCCGCTCGAGTTGGCCGATATCAAGGCCGGGACGGCGGAGCGCGTCGTCCCGCCAACCGTCCTTAAGCAACGCCAACAAGCCTTTTACCCGGCGGCCGGCGTCGCCTCGGTGGCCATCCTGGTGGGCGTGGTCTGGTTTGTGACTTTCGAAGAGACCGCCATCGCCACGCTGCCGCCGCGGCCCACCCAAGACGTGTTCGCGCCGCAGACGCCCACGCCGATCCCGCCGACGCCGACGCCTCCGCCGGTGGCCGACCTGACCTGGAACGGCTATATTGCCACGCTGTTCGCGGCCAAGTGCACGAGCTGCCACGGCGGCGCAGGCGGCCTGGCGCTGGAGACCTACGCGGCCGCCCTGCAGGGCGGCGCCACCGGTCGGTCGGTGGTGCCGACCGCGCCCGAGACCAGCTCGCTGGTGGCCGTTCAGGCGGCCGGCGGACACCCCGGCCAACTGTCGGAGATCGAGCTGGAGCGCCTGAGGCAGTGGATTCAAGCGGGCGCGCCCGAGGAATGATCACTAACCGGGCGCCTGCCCGGCTCAAGGAGCAACCATGCTGAAACGCACTGGAACTGCCCTCCGCAACTTCTTCTTCCCGCCGCCCGGCGCGCGCATGTCGGCCATGCTCATCGCCTACCTGACGTTGGGCGTCCTGACCCTGGGCGTTTTTGTGGGCGGCGCCTACGCCTGGGAATACACGAACTCGCCCACGTTCTGCGGCACGCAGTGCCATACCATGCCGCCCGAGTTCACCACCTACCAGCTCTCGCCCCACGCGCGCATCTCGTGCACCGAGTGCCACATCGGCCGGGAGTTCGTGGGCAACCAGTTCCTGCGCAAGGCCGGCGACGCCAAGCACGTCATCGCCCTGGCCTTCACCACTTACGAGTACCCGATCACGGCCGGCGACATGCGCCCGGCCACCGAGCTGTGTGAGCGCTGCCACTCGCCCGAGAAATTCTCGGACGACAGCCTGCGCACCATCCAGCGCTATCAGAGCGACCTGGCCAACACGCCCTACAGCATCTACCTGGTGCTCAAGACGGGCGGCGGCTCCAAGCGTCAGGGCCTGGGCAAGGGCATCCACTGGCATGTCGAGAACAAGGTCTTGTTCTACGCCGAGGAGGACTCGCGTAAGCAGGTGATCCCGTACGTGCGGGTCTACAACGACGACGGCACGTACGAGGAGTATGTCGATCTCGAGTCGGATTTCGATCCGGCCCAGCTGGACGAGACCAAGCTCGAGCAGATGGACTGCATGACGTGCCACAACCGCATCACGCACCTGATCAAGACGCCGAGCGATGCCGTGGACGCGGCCATGCAGCGCGGCGCCATCAGCGTCGCCATCCCCGAGATCAAGCTCAAAGCGGTGGAAGCGCTGAGCGTGGCCTATCCCAGTAAGGACGTCGGCTATAGCGGCATCGCGGCGGTCGAGGACTATTACCGGGTGGCGCATCCGGACTACTACGCCGCCAACCAGGAGACGATCAAGGCGGCGGTGGCGGCCCTGCGCGAGATCTACGACGCCTCGGTCTACCCGCTGCAAAAGGTGGATTGGAACTCGCACCCGGACAATATCGGCCACAAGAACTTCGCCGGCTGTATGCGCTGCCACGACGGCAAGCACCTGAACGCCGAACAGGAGGCTGTCCGGCTGGAGTGCAACCTGTGCCACTCGCTGCCGACCGTCTCGACCCAGAAGAAGGTCGTCTCGAACATTGAGGTCAGCCGCGGCCTGGAGCCCGAGACGCACAAGAACCCCAACTGGATCACCGGCCACCGCACATACTTCGACCGGACCTGTTCCAACTGCCATACCGTGGACAACCCCGGCGGCACAGACGACTCGTCCTTCTGCTCGAATTCGCAGTGCCACGGCGTGGCCTGGGAGTTCGCCGGCTTCGACGCGCCCGGCCTGGCTGAACTGGTCAAGGCGCAGTTGCCGCCGCCGGCGCCGGACCTGCCGGGCGGGGTGGCCCTGCCCACGTATGAGGGCCTGCTGCCGTTCCTGGACGCTAACTGCAGCCTGTGTCACGGCGACGACCGGGCCGGCGGCTTGAAGATCACCGCCTACGCCGATCTGATGGCCGGCGGTGATAACGGCCCAGTCATTGTGCCCGGCGATCCAGACACCAGCCTGATCGTGCAGCTTCAGGAGAGCGATCACTTCGCGCTCCTGGATGCCAACACGCTCGCCGTCCTCAAGCAGTGGATCGCCGACGGCGCGCCGGAGCGGTGAGCGTGAGCGGCTGGCGGCGTTTGCTCCTGACCCTACTCGGAGTGGGGCTGGCTTTGACCTGGGTGGGCCCTGACCGGCCCGTCCAGGCCCAGGCCCCGCTCACCATCGAAAACCTGATTATCGAAGTCTGGCCCGAATATGATCGGCCCTTGGTGCTGGTCCTGCTGACAGGCACCTTGCCGGCCGGAACCAGCCTGCCGGCGCAAGTGCAGGTGCGCCTGCCGGCGGCCGCTCAACTGAATGCCACCGCATTTCAGAACGCGGCCGGCCAGCTGATGTCGGCCCAGTCTACGACCCAGCCGGACGGCGACGCCTTGGTGGTGACGCTCACCGTCGAGGCGCTCAATTTCCACGTCGAATACTATGACCCCGGTTTGACCAAGTCCGGCGGGGCGCGGGCGTACACCTTCAACTGGACCAGCGCTTACGCCCTCCAGGCAGTTGAAGTCCGCGTGCAGCAGCCGATCGATGCCAGCAATCTGGTGCTGGACCCGGCGTTCACGCCGGCCGGGACGCGAGACTTTGGGCTGGAGTATTTCACGCGCGCCTGGGGTGTCGTGCCGGCCGGGCAGCCCATCGCCTTCATGCTGGACTACACCAAGTCCACGGACCGGCTGTCAGTCGAAGTGGTTAGCGCGCCCACCCAGTCCCTGGCCATCGACAACTCGACGCCGACGGTGGCCACGCCCTTTGGCGCACTTTCGCCCTGGGTGATCGGCGGCGTGGTCCTGGGCGTCCTGTTCATCGCCGGCGGCGCTGGCTGGCTGTTGTGGCAGCGCTCCAACGCGCGGGAAGTTTCCCATAAAACCAAACGCGGCTCGCGCGGTCAGAGGCCGGGGACGCGGCCGGCGCCTGGGCCAAACGTGGCCGCCACCGCCCCGCGCTTCTGCACGCAGTGCGGACAGACGGTGGCCGCGGACGATCGTTTCTGCCGTTCTTGCGGCAGCCCGCTTTCGGACCGGGCCTGACCAGATGCCCATCATCGCTTAATGCCTGGAGCTTGATTTCGAGACTAAAATCGGCTTAGTGCAGCGTGACCCAGGAATCGAGTAAAATCAGATTAGAAGTATCGGAATTGAGAGGACTTACCATGGCGCAGACAACGGCAACCCCGGAGACCCTTCGCACTACCAGCTCGGGTGGGCGGGCTAAATTTCTGATCGGCGGCCTGTTGATCATCGGCGCGATCATCTACCTGGTGGTGTCCACCATGCAGAGCACGGCCCAGTACTTCTACACGGTCGATGAGATGATCGCTAAAGGGGCCAGCATCACGGGCCAAAACCTGCGCGCCTCGGGCGCGGTCCTGGGCGACTCGATCACGTATGACCCGAACACGTTGACGATCACGTTCGAAATCGCGCACGTGTCGGCCGATCAGCGTGACATCGACGCGCAGGGCGGGCTGGCCCTCGCGCTGCACAACGCTGTCGCCAACCCGGACGCCAGCCGGATCAAGGTCGTCTATGTCGGCCCCAAGCCGGACCTGCTCAAGAACGAGGCCCAGGCCATTATCACGGGCAAGTTGGGCGAGGACGGCGTCTTCTACGCCGACGAACTGCTGCTGAAGTGCCCGACCCGCTACGAAGAAGCGGTGCCGAGCCAGGCCGCCGAAGGCGCGGGGAACTGAGCGATGCTAGCCAACATCGGCTACTTCGCGCTGGTCCTGGCGCTGGGCGCCGCGGTCTACGCCGTGGTGATGGGGTTGCTGAGCGCCTATCGTCAGAACCCCATCTGGCTGGCCAGCGCGCGCCGGGCGGCCTTCCTCACCTGGCCGCTGATCACGCTGGCGGCGGTGCTGCTGATCATTCTGCTCGTCACCGACCAGTATCAGGTGTCCTACGTTTCCACGGCCACCAGCCGGGCGATGCCGCTGTACCTCAAGATCACGGCCCTGTGGGGCGGGCAGGAGGGCAGCCTGGTCTTCTGGGCCTGGCTGATGTCCACCTTCACCGGCAGTGTCATGCTGCGGCGCTGGGAACGCGACCGCGGCCTGATGCCGTATGTGATCGCGGTCACCAACTTCACCCTGGGTTTCTTCATCGCTCTGGTGTTGTTCATTGAGAACCCGTTCGCGCGCTTGTGGCACGACGGGGCCGGCCAGGTGTTCACGGCCATGTGGGCGCCCGCCGGAGCGGTGGCGCTGACGCCGGCGGATGGCCGCGGCCTCAACCCACTGCTGCGCCATCCGGGCATGATCATCCACCCGCCCATGTTGTACCTGGGCTTCGTCGGTTTCGTAGTCCCGTACGCTTTCGCCATCGCCGCGCTGATTACCCGCCGCACGGATGACGAGTGGATCAAAACTACGCGCACCTGGACGCTGGTGGCCTGGCTGTTCCTGTCGCTGGGCCTGATCCTGGGCGGGCGCTGGGCCTACGACGTGCTGGGGTGGGGCGGTTACTGGGGCTGGGACCCGGTGGAGAACGCCGCCTTCATGCCCTGGCTGACGGGTACAGCCTTCCTACACTCGGTCATGATCCAGGAGAAGCGCGGGATGCTCAAGCGCTGGAACATGCTCCTGATCATCCTGACCTACTCGCTCGTGATCTTCGGCACGTTCCTGACGCGCTCGGGCGTCCTGTCGTCGGTGCACGCCTTCGCCCAGAGCGCCATCGGCCCGTGGTTCTTTACCTTCATCGCGCTGACGCTGATCGGTTCGCTGATCCTGCTGGCGCGCGAGTGGGAGCACCTGAAGGCCGAGAACCAGTTGGACGGCCTGCTCTCGCGCGAGTCGGCCTTCCTGCTCAATAACCTGCTCTTCATGGGCATCACGGCCTCGGTCTTCTGGGGCACGGTCTTCCCGATGATCTCGGAAGTGGTCACCGGCCAGAAGATCAGCGTCGGGCCGCCGTTCTACAACCAGGTGGCCGGCCCGCAGTTCGCGGCCCTGCTGCTGTTGATGGGCGTGGCGCCGCTGGTGGCCTGGCGCAAGGCCTCGGCCCGGCAGCTGGGCCGGCTGATGCTGGTGCCGTTCGCGGTGTCGCTGGGGGTGGTGGCGGCGCTGGCGGTGGTTGGCGTCCACAACCTCCTGGCGCTGGTGGGCTTCTGGATCGTCACGCTGGTGACCGGGACCACGCTGCTGGAGTTCGTGCGCGGCACGCGCGCGCGCATGCGCTCGAGCGGCGAAAACGCCGCCGCCGCCCTGTTCAACCTGATCGGCCGCAACCGCCGGCGCTATGGCGGGTACATCATCCACCTGGGCGTCGTCCTGATCGGCCTGGGCGTCATCGGTTCGAACATGTTCCAGCTGGAGACGCAGGGCCGGCTCAAGCTGGGCGAGCAGTTGACGGTCGGGCGCTACGTCATCGTCTACAACGACCTGAGCGCGTTCCAGGCCGACGACGAACGGGAAGTGCACCGGGCGGTGGTGAGCGTGTACCGCGACGGGCAGTACCTGACCGATCTGTACCCGCGCCGCGACTTGTACGCCATGCAGGACGGCCTTCAGCCGATGACGATCCCGGGCGTGCGCAGCTCGCTCGAGGACGACGTCTACGTCTTGCTCATCGACTGGGAGCCGATCGGCGCGGACGGCGCCACCTTTAAGGTGTACGTTAACCCGCTGGTCAACTTCCTGTGGGCCGGCGGTCTGGTCTTTGTCTTTGGCATGCTGGTGGCTACCTGGCCCAGCGCGTCCGAGGGCCGGCGGGCGACCACGCTGCAGGTGGCGGCCTCGGCCCGCGCTCCGGTCGGCGATTGAGGCCAGCCCCGCTCACGGAAAGCTGTATGTTGAAACGAACCTTGTACTTCGCCGCGCTCCTGCTGGGGCTGGCGCTCTCCATCCGCGCGGCGTGGGCACAGGCGCCGACGCCGGCCATCTCCGACGACGAGGTCAACCGGGTCGCCAAGCAGATGTTCTGCCCGGTGTGCGAGAACGTGCCGCTGGACGTCTGCCCGACCGAGGCCTGCCGCCAGTGGCGGGAGACCATCCGCGAGAAGCTCCAGGCCGGCTGGTCCGAGCAGCAGATCAAGGACTACTTCGTCGAGCAGTACGGTGAGCGCGTCCTGGCGGAGCCATCCACGCGCGGCCTCAACCTGTTCGTGTGGGTCCTGCCGCCGCTGGGGGTGGCGGCCGGCGTGGTGGTGCTGTGGCAGGTGTTGCGGCGCATGGCGCCGACCGCTTCCGCCCCGGCCAACCGCCCGCCCGGCCCGGCCGCCGACGATGAGTACGCGGCCCGGCTGGAGGCCGAGCTCAAGGAACGTCGCTAATCCCGCCCGGCCAGCCGGCGGCCCCGCGCCTGCCCGGCCTGGTCTGGAAAGGTCATCGAATGGATATCGGTTCTCTCCTCGTCGGCCTGGCGCTGCTGGCGGTCGTCGCCTTCATCGTGGCCCAACCCTTCTTAGACAACCAAGGTGTGCGCGAGCGGCAGATCTCCACGGTGGAGGCGCTGCAGGCTGAGCGCGACACGGTGCTGGACGCCCTGCGCGATCTGGATTTTGACCAGACCATGGGCAAGCTCACGCTGGAAGACTACACGCCCCAGCGCGCCCGGCTGGTGGCGCGCGGTGTCGAGTTGCTCAAGCAGCTAGACGCCGCCGTTGCTGTGGCCGCCCCGGCCGCCAACGGCGCGGCCGGCAGCCTGGAAGACCAGATCGAGCGCGCCGTCGCCGCCCGGCGCCAGGGCGCGGCGGCTACTCCCGAGGCCCAGATGGAGGCCGCCATCGCGGCCCGGCGCGCCAACGCGCCTAAGGCCGCGGCGGGCAGCGTGGCCTGCCCGCAGTGTGCGACCCCGGCCCGCGCGGGTGATCGTTTCTGCGGCCGGTGCGGCGCGGCTCTGCCCCAGGCCGCGGCCTGCGCCCAGTGTGGGACCGCCTTGCAGCCAAGCGACCGCTTCTGTGCCAAGTGCGGGGCCAAGGTCGCCCCGGCCTCGACGACGGAGGCCGCATGAGCCCCCGTCTCCCAGCGCGCCGCCTGGCGCTGTGCCTGCTCGCGGCCGCCGCCCTGAGCGCGTGTTCCCTGGCCGGCGATATCACGCCGCCGCCGGGCGCGCGCCAGCTGGCCAGCGAACCTACCCGGCCGGCCGTGATCACACCGGCGGCCACGCTCACGGCCGGTCCGTCGGCGACCGCGGCCGCCAGCGCGCCCGTGAACGTGGCGGCCGACAGCCTGCCGGTCAATCGGCCGTCGGCCGCGCGGGGCGCGGCGTTGTATGCCGAGCACTGCGCGCCCTGCCACGGCGACACCGGCAACGCCGACGGCGCCATGTCGGCCAACGTCCCCGGCGGGACCGAGGTCATCCCGAAGTTCGCCCAGCCGGACCTGGCGCGCGCCGCGGCGCCGCAGACCTGGTTCAACGTCGTCACCCAGGGCCGGCTGGAGAAATTCATGCCGCCCTTCAACGAGAAGCTCAGCGACGCCCAGCGCTGGGACGTGGTCGCCTTCTTGTACGCGCTGAGCACGCCGCCGACGCAGATCGATACCGGCCAGGCCGTCTACGCGGCCGAGTGCGCGCAATGTCACGGTGAGGCGGGCCAGGGTGATGGCCCGGAGGCCGGCGCCCAGACCCTGCGGGACTTCACCGATTTTGCCCTGGCCGCCGCTGTCAGCCCGACCGAGCTCTTTGACGCGATCACGACCGGGGCCGGCGTCGCCGGGCACGCTTTTGAGGCCAATCTGTCGGCCGACGAGCGCTGGGCCGCGGTCGAGTACGTGCGCGCCTTCGCCTATGACTACTTCGCGCCCGGCGCGCCCCTGCCGGTGCAGACCGGCACGATCAGCGGACGCGTGCTCAACGGCACGGCCGGCGCCTCCGTCACCGGGCCGCTCAGCGTGGACCTGCTGGGCTTCAACCCGGACACCGGCGTGGTCGAGACGATCACGGGCACGACCGACGCGCAGGGCGCTTATGCCTTTGCCGGCGTGCCGTACCAGGCTGGCCGCCAGTTTGTCGTCGCCGTCACCTACAACAACATCACTTACCACTCAGACGTGGTGGAGTTCCCGTCCGACCACAACCAGTTGGAGCTGCCCGTCAACGTTTATGAGACGACCGAGGACACGGCCGGGCTGCGCATCAACCGCATCCACACCTTCCTGCTCTTTGAAGTCCCCGGCCAGGTGACGGTCGGCCAGCTCTACATCTTCTCCAATCTGGGCGACCGGACTTACCAGCCGGCCGACGGCCGCACGGTGGCGTTTGCGCTGCCAGCGGGCGCCAGCGGCTTAACGGTCCAGGACGGCGAAGACGGCGTGACCTTCTTCCGCACCGAGGCCGGCTTTGAGGACAGTGTGCCGGTGTTGCCCGGCGAGGCCACCTCGCAGGTGCTCTTCTCCTACCAGCTGCCGTACGACGGAGAGTTGAAGTTCGAGCAGGCGGTGCTGTATCCGGTCTCCGAGGTCAACGTCCTTCTGGGCGACCTGAACGTCGACCTGATGGGTGACGGCTTCATTCGCGCGGAGGCCACCGACGCCTCCGGCACCTCGTTCCAGAACTTCAGCCGCCTGGGCCTGGCCGCCAACGAAACGTTGACGTTTGCGTTGCAAGGCCAAGCCGCGGTGGCGGCGGCCACGGAGCAGCCGGGCGGCGTGACGCTCGGCGACAGCACCAGCCTGGCGATCGGGCTGGGCACCCTGGCCGTGGTGTTGCTCGGGCTGGGGGTCTGGTGGTGGCGGCGCACGCCGCGCCCGGCCCGGGGCCGCCGCCAGAACCGCGAAGATCTCCTGCAGGCCCTGGCTGAACTGGACGACGACCGCGCCGCCGGCAAGGTCTCGGAGGCCGAGTACGCCCAAGAGCGGCAGTGGCTCAAGCAGGAACTGACGAAAGTCTGGACGGACGACGGGCGCTAGCGCCCGCTGACCGCTATGATCGAGACACGCGCCCTGACCAAAACGTTCGGCCTGCAGCCGGTGCTGCGCGGCGTCGATCTGACGATCGCGCGCGGCGAGCGGGTAGCCCTGATGGGCCCGAACGGTGCCGGCAAGACCACGTTGCTGCGCATCATCGCGACGCTGGCCCGGGCGTCGTTCGGCGCGGTGCGCGTGGCCGGACACAGCCTGCCGCACGAGGCCGAGCAGGTGCGGCGGCGCCTGGGCGTGATCGCCCACCATCCGCTGCTGTACGGTGACCTGACGGCTGAGGAGAACCTGCGCTTTTACGCCCGCATGTACGGGCTGGCCGATGACGGCGCGCACCTGGGCCGGCTGCTGGAGCGGGTGGGGCTGGCTGCGCGCCGCCGTGACCTGGTGCGGACGTTCTCGCGCGGCATGCAGCAGCGGCTGGCGATCGCGCGCGGCCTGCTGCACAGCCCGGACGTCCTGCTGCTGGACGAGCCCTACACCGGCCTGGACCCGGCCGGCGCGCAACTACTGGACGAAGTCGTCCGCGCGGCCACCGCCCGCGGCTGCACCATCCTGATGACCACGCATGACCTGGAGCACGGCTTCGCGCTGGCGCAGCGCGCCGTCATCCTGGTGCGCGGCAAAATCGTTTTTAGCGCCCGCGCCGACGAGATGACGCCGGCCGAGTTCGCCCGCCACTATGAACAGCACACCGGCGCCCGACCTTAGTAGCCCGCCCGAGGCCGCCCACGCCCCGGAGCAGCCCGCGCTGGCCGCGGCCGGACCGCTGGCCAGCTACTGGCGCAGCGTCCTGGCAATCCTGTGGAAGGACCTGGCCGCCGAATTCCGCAGCAAGGAGCTGATCAGCGCCATGCTGGTCTTCTCGCTGTTGGTGGTGCTGATCTTCAATTTCGCGCTGCAGCTGGACCGCGTGGCGCGCGAGAACGTGGCGGCCGGCGTCTTGTGGGTGACGGCGGTCTTTTCCGGGACGCTGGGCCTCAACCGCAGCCTGGCCCTGGAGAAGGACCGCGGGTCGCTGGATGGCCTGCTGCTCACGCCCGTCGACCGCAGCGCCCTGTACTTCGGCAAGATGCTGGGCAACTGGTTCTTTATGCTGATCGTGCAGGCCATCATCCTGCCCGTCTTCGCGGTGCTGTACAACCTGCCGATGCTGACGCCGCTGCTGTTGGTGTTTGTGGTGCTGGGCACGCTCGGCTACGCGGGCGTGGGCACGCTGCTGGCTTCCATGGCCGTGCACAGCCGCTCGCGCGATGTGATGCTGCCGATCCTGCTCCTGCCGGTGGCGCTGCCCGTGCTGGTGGCGGCCGTGCAGGGCAGCGGCGGCGTGCTGGAAAAGCGCGCCTGGGATGAGATCAGCCTGTGGTTCAACGTGCTGGCCGTTTACGACGTGATTTTCATCGCCGTGGCCTACATGGCCTTTGACTACGTGGTAGAAGAATAGGAGGAGAAATGTTGCAATCGGATCGCGCCCTGCGGACACTCAACGTGGTCACCGGACTGCTGCTGCTCGCGGCGACCGGCATGGTCTTTCTGTACGCGCCCCTGGAACGCACGATGGGGGCTGTCCAACGCGTCTTCTACTTTCATGTGGCCGCGGCCTGGGTGGGCCTGGCCGCCTTCCTGGTGACGTTCGTGGTCGGCCTGCTGTACCTGCGCACCGGCAATCCGCGCTGGGACCGCATCGGGCATGCCTCGGTGGAGATCGGCCTGGTCTACACCGTGATGGGGGCGGCCTCCGGCTCAATCTGGGCCCGGCCGGCCTGGAACACGTGGTGGACGTGGGACCCGCGCCTGATCACGTACACGGTCATGGCCCTGATCTATGTGGCCTACCTGATGCTGCGCCAGGGCCTGGAGGATCCCAACCGCCGGGCGCGCTTCGCGGCCATCTACGGCATCGTCGGTTTTATCAGCGTGCCGATCACGTTCTTCTCGATCCGCATCTGGCGCACCATCCACCCGGTGGTGGTCGGCGGCAGCGGGGATGCCGCGCAGGGTTCCTTTGCCATGACCAGCCCGATGCTGCAGACGATGCTGTTTTCGGTGGTCACGTTCACGGTCGTGTACATCTGCCTCTTGGCCAACCGGGTCCGGTTGGAAGAGCTTTCCGAGCGCGTTGAGCATCTCAAGGCGCGGCTGTTGTCCGCCTAGGCGAGGCCGTCATGGATACACCCGATACCTTCAACTACATGCTGCTGGGCTATGCCGTGCTGTTCGGCCTGCCGTTCCTGTACGTGCTCAGCTGGTGGTTCAAGCGCCGCAACCTGGAGAAGGACCTGGAGCTGTTGAACACGCTCAAGGACGACCAGAAATCCTAAGCCACCGCTTCTGCCTGTGGTAGACGGGATCTGGCGCCACCGCGGCGCCGCCGTGAAGACGGGCCTCCGCTGTGAGGCCCGTCTTCGTTTGCCAGCGGTCATCAGGCGTGGCTCCAACGTCAAGGCGGGCGGGGCGCATCACCCAGGTGTGTTACTTGACACTGGCCCGTAGCGGTGATAAGCTTCGCGGCGCCAATCATCGGATAAATAGTATTAATCGGCTGAATGGGCATGCTAGACAAACTGGACGCTGAACTCCTGCAGTACATCGTCGAGCGCGGTTACCAGCCGGGGCAGCAACTCCCGTCCACCGAGAAGCTCAGTGAAGAGCTGGGCGTCAGCATCGGCAAGCTGCGTGAGCAGTTGGAGGTGGCGCGCAGCCTGGGGCTGGTGGAAGTGCGGCCGCGCACCGGCATCCGCCTGGCCGAGTACGACTTTCGGCCGGCCGTGCGCTTCAGCTTGTTCTACGCCCTGGCCAGCGGCAAGGCCAACTTCGATTCCTTCAGCATCCTGCGCAACCACCTGGAGGCGGCCTTCTGGCATGAGGCCGTGGCCCGCCTGACGCCGGATGACCACGCCCATCTGCACGCCCTGGTGGAGAAGGCGCGCGCCAAGCTCACCGGCCGGCCCGTGCAGATCCCGCACGCCGAGCATCGTGACCTGCATCTGCGCATCTTCAGCCGCCTGGCCAACCCCTTCGTCACCGGCCTGCTGGAGGCCTACTGGGACGCGTATGAGGCCGTCGGCCTGAGCCTGTACTCCGATTACGATTATCTTCAGGAAGTCTGGGACTACCACGCCCGCATCGTCGCCGCGATCGTCAGCGGCGACCACGACGGCGGCCACCAGTTGCTCGTCCAGCACACCACGCTGCTGCGGCATCGGTCGGCGCCGTCTGAGGCTGAGCCGGTGGCTCCGGAACGGCTGGCCCCCCTCGGCTGAGCCGTCCTTATTCTGGTCGCAATCCTAAACGAGGAGAGAGTAGACGATGGCAGTCAGTGAAGTTCAGAGCGGCGCCCCCGCCGCCGACCGCCCGCCGGTGGTGAACATCTTCTCCATCATGGTGGCCACCAAGAACGGCTCCGGCAGCCAAACCGCCAACACGGCCCTGCTGCGCGCCCTGTTCAAGATGGGCATCCCGGTCAGCGGCAAGAACCTGTTCCCGTCCAACATCCAGGGCCTGCCCACCTGGTACACCATCCGCCTGAGCGCGGAGGGCTTCACGGCCCGGCGGCCGCGGGCCGAGATTGTGGTGGCCATGAACCCGGCGACCGCCATCGAGGACTACCAGCAGGTGGAGGCCGGCGGCGTTTATGTGTACGCCGACGACCTCAAGCTGGAGCTCAACCGGGCCGACGTCTCGCACTATCCGATCCCGGTCAAGGCCCTCGCCACCAAGCACGAGAAGGACGCCAAGCTGCGCACCTACGTCGCCAACATGGTCTACGTGGGCGCGCTGGCGCATCTGCTGGACATCCACCTGGAAGACCTGGAGGCGGCGCTGCTCTTCCACTTCAAGGGCAAGCGCAAGCCCGTGGACAGCAACATGCAGGTGGTCCGGGCGGCGGCGGAATGGGCGGCCGCCAACCTGACCAAGACCGATCCCTTCAAGGTCGAGCGCCTGAACAAGACCGACGGCCTGATCATGATCGACGGCAACACGGCCGGGGCGCTCGGCGCGGTCTACGGCGGCGTGACCTTCGTGGCCTGGTACCCGATCACGCCGGCCACCAGCGTGGCGGAGGCGCTCGACCATTATCTGCCCAAGCTGCGCGTGGACCCGGAGACCGGCAAGAACACCTTCGCGGTCGTCCAGGCCGAAGACGAGCTGGCGGCGCTGGGCATGGTGCTGGGGGCCGGCTGGGCGGGCGCGCGCGCGATGACATCGACGTCGGGCCCGGGCATCTCGCTCATGTCTGAGTTCGCGGGTTACGGCTACTATGCCGAGATCCCGGCCGTCATCTGGGACGTCCAGCGCATGGGCCCCAGCACCGGCCTGCCGACGCGCGTCTCCCAGGGCGACATCCTCAAGACTTATTTCCTCGGCCACGGCGACAGCCGCCACGTCTGCCTGATCCCGGATTCGCCGGCTGAGTGCTTCGAGTTCGGCTGGAAGGCCTTTGACCTGGCCGAGCGGCTGCAGACGCCGGTCTTCGTCCTGAGCGACCTGGACATCGGCATGAACCAGTGGATGAGCAAGCCGTTTGAGTACCCGGATCAGCCGGAGGACCGCGGCAAGGTGCTCTCGGTGGAGGACCTGGACCGGCTGGGCAGCTTCCGGCGCTATAAGGACGTGGACGGCGACGGCATCCCCTATCGCACGCTGCCCGGCACGCCGCACCCGCTGGCCGCCTACTTCACGCGCGGCACCGGCCACAACGAGGCGGCCGGCTATTCTGAGCGGCCCGAAGACTGGCTGAACAACATGGCGCGCCTGGCGCTGAAGTTCGAGACGGCGCGCCGGCTGGTGCCGCAGCCGGTGGTGGAGCCGGTGGACGGCGCCGAGATCGGCCTGATCGCCTACGGCTCGACGCACCCGGCTGTGGAGGAGGCGCGCTGGCGCCTGGAGACGCAGCACGCCGTCAAGACGTCTTACCTGCGCGTGCGCGCCCTGCCGCTGAACGAGAGCGTCACCGAGTTCGTCGCCGCGCATAAGCGCGTCTACGTGGTCGAGCTGAACTCCGACGGGCAGATGCTGCAACTGGCGCGGCTGCACGTCGGCGATCTGCAGAACCGCCTGCGGGCCGCTAACTGGGGCGACGGCCTGCCGCTGACCGCCCGCTGGCTGACCAACACGATCCTGGAGAAGGAGGCCCAGAAATGACCGCGCCCGCCCCCGCCCGCAATATGAATGTGCTCGGCTTGCCAAAGACGGAGTACAAGGGCCTGCCGAGCACGTTGTGCGCCGGCTGCGGCCACAACTCGATCGCGGACAAGATCATCGACGCCGCCTGGGATCTGGGCCTGCGCCAGGACACGATCATCAAGCTGAGCGGCATCGGCTGCTCGAGCAAGAGCCCGGCCTACTTCCTGGGCCGCTCCTTCGGCATCAACACCCTGCACGGCCGCATGCCGTCGGTGGCCACCGGCGCGCTGATGGCCAACCACACCCTGTACGGCGTCGGCGTCAGCGGCGATGGCGATACCGGCTCGATCGGCTTGGGCCAGTTCAAGCATATGCTGCGCCGCAACGTGCGCATGGTCTACATCATCGAGAACAACGGCGTCTACGGCCTGACGAAGGGCCAGTTCTCGGCCACCGCCGACATGGGCCAGGAGCTCAAACACGCCGGCCGGAACGAGCTGCCGCCGATCGACTTGTGCCTGGAAGCGATCGTGGCCGAGTGCGGGTTCGTGGCGCGCTCCTTCGCCGGCGACCCCAAGCACGTCACCGCCCTGATCAAGGCCGCCCTGGGCTTCAAGGGCACGGCCGTGCTGGACATCATCAGCCCGTGCGTGACCTTCAACGACAAGGACGAGTCGACCAAGAGCTACCACTGGGGCCGGACGCACGACGAGCGCATCAACGACTTCACCTACGTCGCCGCCCAGGACGAGATCCTCATCGAGCAGGAGGAGGGTCAGGTGAAGGAAGTAGAGCTGCATGATGGCGCCAAGGTGATCCTGAAGAAGCTGGCCCCGGATCAGCACGACCCCACCGACAAGCTGGCCGCCCTGCGGCTGCTGGAGGAGGCGCGCGCCAACCAGCAGTTCATCACCGGCCTGATCTACCTGGCCAAAGACCGCCCGGCACTGGACGAGGTGGAGCGGGTGGTGGACGCCCCGCTGGCGTCGCTGCCCGAGAGCAAGACGCGGCCCAGCCGCGCTTCGCTCGAAGCCGTCATGGCCGAGATGCGCTAAGCCCAGGCACCGTGCGCTTGAAGGAAGGCGGGCCACCCGTGGCCCGCCTTCAGCGTTTAATCCGCCATCTGACGTAACGTTAACTTG
The DNA here is from genome assembly GCA_937952305.1 of uncultured Anaerolineales bacterium. Lineage (GTDB taxonomy): Bacteria > Chloroflexota > Anaerolineae > Anaerolineales > UBA6663 > SpSt-583. The sequence goes on from CALFZO010000029.1 coordinate 21,833, forward strand.
ACAGGTTGACCTATTGATACTATACTCCCCTACAGTATAACGACAGGAGGCCGCCATGGATCAAGATACGCGCGAGGACGTCCAAAAGCGCCTGCGCCGGATCGAGGGCCAGGTGCGCGGGGTCTCCAAGATGCTGGAGGAGGGGCGGCAGTGTCAGGAGATTTTGCAGCAGCTCTCGGCCATCCGCTCCGCTGTGCAGCAGGCCAGTGTGACGGTGGCGAAGTCCTACGCCTGCGAGTGCCTGGCCGATCCGAGCAAGCCACAGGACGCGTTGGTGGACGAGCTCCTCAACGTGTTTAGCAAGGCGGGTTGACGGAGGCCGGCCCGCGAGGAGAAAGCATGGGAGCAATCAAGGAAGCCGTGGCGGTTTGGAAGCACGAAGGCCTGGCCTTCGACGCCACCGCCAGCACCGGAGCAGCCCTGGCCCTCAACAACCAGGGCGCCACCTTCCGCCCGGCCGAACTGCTGATGGTGGGGCTGGCGGGCTGCACGGGCATGGACGTGATCGACATCCTGCGCAAGAAACGCCAAGACGTGACGGATTTTCAGGTGCAGGCCCGCGGCGAGCAGGCCGAGGAGCATCCGCACCGCTACGTCCGCATTGAAGTCAAGTACATCGTCACCGGCCGCAACGTCGACGCGGAGGCCGTGCGGCGCGCCATCGAACTGTCCGAGACCAAATATTGCTCGGTGATGGCCACGCTGCGGGCGGCGGCGCCGGTGACCACCAGTTTTGAAATTCGCGAGCCGGAGCCGGCGGCGCCGGCCACCGCCTGATGTCCGGACAGCCCACTGAGAAGGAGACCCAACATGAGTGAGCCGATTCACGTGACCGACGCGGCCTTTGAGAAGGCGGTCCTGCAGTCACCGACCCCCGTCATCGTCGATTTTTGGGCGCCGTGGTGCGGACCCTGCCGCGCAGTGGCGCCGCACCTGGAGAAGATCGCCCAGGAGTACGACGGCAAGGTGATGGTGGCCAAGGTCAACACCGACGAAAACCCGGACTGGGCGATGCGCTTCGGTGTCCAGGGCATCCCGACCCTGTTGTTCGTGGCCGGCGGCAAGGTCGTCTACCAGCAGGTGGGCGCGCTGCCCTTCGGCCCGCTGAAGCAGATCGTGGACAAGTTCCTGGAGACGGTGGCCGCGACCCCGTCCGCCAACTGACCCCGGCCTCGCCCCAAGGCCGCGCGCTCGACAGACACGGAACCGCCCGGTGCCGACAGGCCCGGGCGGTTTTTTGCGTTTCGGCCCCGGCGGCCGCCGGGGCGGCTACGGGCGCGGCGGGCTGCCCCCTTCGGGCGCTTGCCCGCCGAACAGCACGCCCTCCAGCGCGCGCAGGCCCCGCCGGGCGGCCGAGCGCACCTTGGCGAACTCGTAGGCCATCTGCCGGCGCAGGCGGCCCCAGCGCGTGACCTCGATCGGCGTGGCATCCCACTTGATCGCGGCCGAACCCCACGTCAGGCCGGCCCCAAAGCCCACCAGCACCAGGTGATCGTCCGGGCGCAGCCGCCCCTGAGCCACCGCCTCGCACACCGCCATCGGGATCGAGGCGGCCGAGGTATTGCCGTAGCGGTCCAGGTTGAACATGAAACGGTCCAGCGGCAGCCCCAGGTTCTTGGCGGCCGCTTCGATGATGCGGCGGTTCGCCTGGTGCGGCACGATCAGGCGCACATCGTCCAGCGTCAGCCCGGCGCCGTCCAGGACCTCCTTGACGGACGCCGTCATCACCCGCGTGGCGAAGCGATAGACCTCTTTGCCGTCCATCTGGATGGTGTGCAGGTTGTCGCGCACGCTCTCGAAGGAGGTCGGTGTCCGGCTGCCGCCGGCCGGGATGATCAGCGACCCGCCGCCCGAGCCGTCTGAGCGCAGCAGGCTGTTGAGCAGGCCGCCCGGCGTCTCGCGCGCCTCGAGCAAGAACGCGCCGGCGCCGTCGCCGAACAGGATGCAGGTGCCGCGGTCTTTCCAGTTGACCACGCGCGAGAGGGTCTCCGCGCCGATCACCAGCACGCGCTGCGCGGCCCCGGCGCGGATGCTGTTGGCGGCCATGGCCAGCGCATAGATGAAGCCTGTGCACGCCGCCGCCAGGTCGAAGGCGCCGGCCTTGGACGCGCCCAGGGCGTCCTGCACCAGGCTGGCCGTCGACGGAAAAACGTGCTCGGGCGTGCTGGTGGCCACGATGATCAGGTCGAGGTCGTCCGGCTCCAAGTCGGCCACTTCCAGCGCGCGGCGCGCCGCCGCTGCGGCCAGCGTGGCAGTGGTGTCCTTCGGGCCGGCGATGCGCCGCTGGCGGATGCCGGTGCGCGCCACGATCCACTCGTCGGTAGTGCTGACCAGGCGCGACAGGTCGTCGTTGGTCATCACGTGTTCGGGCACGGCCATGCCCCAGCCGACGATGTGCGCGAACGGCTGACCGGCGCCAGGCGGCGGCAGGCGGTGGCCATTGGTGTGAGAGCCATTGGCGACGGGAGGGTGAGACGTGCCGTTGGTGCTCATGCGGAATCGGCCTCGTAGCGGCCCAGGATCAGGCAGGCGTTGTGCCCGCCAAAGCCGAACGAATTGGACATCACGGCCCGCGCGGTCTTAGCGCGCTTGTGGTTGGGCACGTAGTCCAGATCACAATCCGGGTCCGGGGTCTCATGATTGATGGTCGGCGGCAGCTGGCCGTCGGTCAGCACTTTAACGCAGATCACGGCCTCCACCGCGCCGGCGGCGCCCAGCAAATGCCCAGTCATCGACTTGGTGGAGCTGATCGGCAGGTCATAGGCGCTTTCGCCGAAGACGGCCTTGACGGCCGTGGTCTCGCTCTTGTCGTTGAGCGCCGTGCTGGTGCCGTGCGCGTTCAGGTAATCGATGGCGCGCGGCGCCAGGCCGGCCTGGCGCAGGGCCATCTGCATACAGGCCGCCGCGCCCGCGCCGTCCTCGAGCGGGGCCGAGATGTGGTGGGCGTCGTTGGATAGTCCATAGCCCAGGACCTGGCCGTAGATGCGCGCCCCGCGCGCGCGGGCATGCGCTTCAGACTCCAGCACCAGGATGGCGCCGCCCTCGCCGATGACGAAGCCGTCGCGGTCTTTGTCGAACGGGCGCGAGGCCGCCGCCGGGGCGTCGTTGCGGCGCGAGATCGCGTTCATGGAGTTGAAGCCGGCCACCGCCACCGGCACCACGGCCGCCTCGGCGCCGCCGGCCAGCATCACGTCGGCCCGGCCGGCGCGGATCATCTCAAAGGCCTCGCCGACGGCGTTGGTGCCGCTGGCGCAAGCTGAACTCAGGCCCAGGTTGGGGCCGCGCATGCCGAACATGATCGCCACCTGGCCGCCGGCGCTGTCCGGCAGCATCATCGGCACCAGGAACGGGCTGACACGGCGCGGGCCTTTCGTCAGCAGGACTTCCTGCTCGACGTTGAGCGTGCCGATGCCGCCGATGCCGGTCCCGATCAACACGCCGATGTGTTCGCGATTGGCCTCCGTCACGCTCAGCCCGGCGTCGCGCAGGGCCTCCTGCGTGGCCGCCGCCGCGAATTGGGTGTAGCGATCCATGCGCCGCGCCTCTTTGCGCCCGAACAACGCCGCCGGATCGAAGCCCTTCACCTCCGCCGCGAAGTGGGTCTCGAAAGGGCTGGAGTCAAACAACGTAATCGGCGCCGCCCCGGATGTCCCCGCCAGAGCAGCCTCCCAGGTCGCCTGGGCGCTGTTGCCGATCGGGCTCAGACAGCCCAGACCGGTGATGACCACACGCACACTCATAGATTTTCCTTATGGGGGTGAGAATTAATCGTCGCGTGTATAACACCTGGGTTGCCGGGGCGATGCGAAGCTGGACATAAGCCGGTGATCTGCCTGACACAGCCGACCGAGGTTTGACGGGTTGGGCGGGCTGCATTAGACTTCAGCGCGCTTTGGGCGCGGCCCGCTGGGGCGGCCCGCCTGGCTTCATTGCCTGTCCATCCTTCTCCGACGGACAGGCCACCTCTGGCAATGCCTCTCTTTCTCGCCACAGTCCAGCTGGCTCCCGCCTGGGGACGGCCGGCATGATCCTGGTCACCGGCGCCACCGGTTTTGTCGGCCGCGCCCTGCTGCCGCGTCTGACCGAGGCTGGCTATGCCGTGCGCTGCCTGGTGCGCGCCTCGCGCCAGACGCCGCGCCTGCCCACCGGCCTGCCGGTGCAGTTGGCCATCGGCAGCCTGGAAGACCCGCGCGCGCTCCGGTCGGCCCTGGCCGGCGTGGAGACGGTCATCCACCTGGCCGGCGTGGAGTGGCGCGGCCGCCACGGCGATCTGCTGGCCGTGGACGTCAACGGCACGCGCGCCCTGGTGGAGGCCGCCCGCGAGGCCGGCGTCAGCCGCCTGGTCTACCTCTCGCACCTGGGCGCCGACCGGGCTTCGGCGTATCCGGTGCTCAAGGCCAAGGGCATCGCCGAGGAGTTCATCCGCCAGAGCGGGCTGCGCTATACGATCTTCCGCTCGGCGCTGCTGTACGGGCGCGAGGACGTGCTCATCAACACGCTGGCCGCCGTCATCCGCGTCAGCCCGGGCGTGCTGCTGCTGCCCGGTGACGGCCGGACGACCCTGCAGCCGCTCTGGGTGGACGACCTGGCGACCTGCCTGGAGTGGAGCCTGGCTGAGACCGCGGCCCTGGACCAGACCCTGTCGGTGGGCGGGCCGGAGTTCGTCACCCTGCCGCAGCTGACCCGCATCATCATGGACAAGATCGGCGTGCAGCGCGCCCAGTTGAACGCCAGCCCGGTGCTGCTGCGCGCCGGGGCGTGGTTCCTGGAGCAGACCTTGCCGCGCTCGCCACTCACCACGCGCTGGCTGGATTATCTGGCCGTCAACCACCTGTGCGAGCTCACCAGCGTCACGCGCTATTTCGGGCTCAAACCCGCGCGCCTGGAGCCCACGCTCGATTATCTGAAGCAGCGCCGCTGGTGGGGCGAGGTGATGCGCCTGGTGCGCGGTTGAGGCCGCCCGGCCGGGCCTGGATGTGTGGGACAATAGCGGCGTTTACCCCAGCCCCCGACGAGACCCATGACTGACATCGACCTTCGTCCCGTGCAGTCCCACGCCGAATTCGCGGCGGTGGAAGACGTGCAGCGCGCCGTCTGGCCTGGCAGCGAAACCGACGTCGTGCCGCGCCACCTGCTGAGCACGGCCGCCGCGAACGGCGGCCTGGTCATCGGCGCTTTTGTCGGCGGCCAACTGGCCGGGTTCGTCTTCGGTTTTCTGGGCACAGACAGCGCTGAGGGCGGCCGCCCGGCCCTGACCCAGCTCAAGCACTGCTCGCACATGCTTGGCGTCCGGCCGGAATACCGCGACCAGGACATCGGCTACCGCCTCAAGCTGGCGCAGCGCGACTTCGTCCTGGGCCAGGGTGTGCGGCTGGTGACCTGGACGTATGACCCGCTCGAGTCGCGCAACGCGCGCCTCAACATCGCCCGGCTGGGCGCCGTCTGCCGCACCTACAAGCGCAACGTCTACGGCGCGATGGCCGACGACTTGAACGCCGGCCTGCCGTCTGACCGCTTCCAGGTGGATTGGTGGGTGACGTCGGCGCGCGTGCGGGAGCGCCTGCTCGGCCAGCGCGCCCAACTGGTGCTGGATTCGTTCCTGTCAGCCGGCGGCGAGATCCTCAACCCCACCCAAGCCGCCCCAGACGACGGCCTGCCGCGGCCGCCGCGCCGCCTGGCCGAGCCGACCGGCACCTTCGCCCTGATCGAGATCCCGCGCGACTTTCAGGCCCTCAAAGCCCAGGACCCGGACCTGGCCCAGGAGTGGCGCGCCCACACGCGGGCGTTGTTTGAGGGCGCCTTCGCCCAGGGCTACCTGGTGACGGACTTCTTCAGCGAAGTCTGGGAGGGGCGGCTGCGGTCCTTCTACGCGCTGTCCTACGGCGACGTGCGCACCGAGTGACGCGGGCGCCGCGGGTTGGCGTGGTATCATCCCGGCGGCGGGCAGGCCCGTCCGCCCTCACAAGCCTAACAGCTTCATGCACCTCGAACAGATCACCCTGCGCCATATCCGCATGCCGTACCGCTCGCCGTTCCAGACCTCGCGCTGGATCGAGCACGACCATGAGTGCGTGATCGTGGAGGCCCGCGCCGACGGGCTGACGGGCTGGGGCGAGTGCGTGGCCACGGCCATCCCCAGCTATTCTTACGAGTCCACTCAGACCAACTGGCACGTGCTCACAGACTTCCTGATCCCGACCGTGCTGGCCGCGGATCTGGACGATGTCCCGGCCTACCGCGCCGCGGTCGCGCACATCAGCGGCCACAACATGGCCAAGGCCGGGCTGGAGATGGCGCTGTGGGACCTGTTCGCGCGGCGCGCCGGCGTCTCCCTGCAGGCGCTGCTGGGCGGCCGCGGCGACCGCGTGAAGGTGGGCGTCTCGGTGGGTATCCAGGCGACGCCCGAGAAGCTGCTGGAGGTCGTCAACGGCTATCTGGCCGACGGCTACCAGCGCGTCAAACTCAAGATCAAACCGGGCCGCGACGTGAGCGAGGCCGCCATCATCCGGCGCCACCACCCGGACCTGCTGCTGCAGGCCGACGGCAACTCGGTCTACCGCCTGGGCGACGCCGAGCACCTGAAGGAACTGGACGCGTTCAACCTGCTGCTGCTGGAGCAGCCGCTGGCCGACGACGACATCATCGACCATGCCAAGCTGCAGCCGCAGCTGCAGACGCCGGTCTGCCTGGACGAGAGCATCACGTCGGTGGAGCACGCGCGCTGGGCGCTGGAGCTGGGGGCCTGCCGGATCATCAACATCAAGCCCGGCCGGGTGGGGGGCATGCACGAGGCCAAGCGCATCCACGACTATTGCCACGCGCGCGGTGTGCCGGTGTGGATGGGCGGCATGCTGGAGACCGGCATCGGCCGGGCCGCCAACGTGGCCGTGGCCTCGCTGCCGGGCTTCACGCTGCCGGGCGATATCTCGGCCTCGCGCCGCTATTACTTCGACGATATTGTGGAGAAGCCGTTTGAGCTCAACCCGGACAGCACGCTGTCGGTGCCGACCGGGCCGGGCCTGGGGATCACGGTCAGTGAGCCGGCGCTGCAGGCGGTGACGCTGCGCGCCGAGACGTACCGGCGCTAAGCGGCGGCCAGCGCCGCCAGCGCTTCTTCGGCCGCGCGCCGGACGCGGTGGTCGGTGTCGCGCAGCATCTGCTTGAGCGTGGGCTGCGCGTGCCGGTCGCGGGCCTGGCCGAGCGCCTGGGCCGCCGCCACGCGCAATTCCGGGTCGGCGGAGCGGGCCGTGGCCAGCAGCACGCGCAGGCCGATCTCGCCCATCCCCAACAGCCGGGCGCGCGCCTCGGCCCCGGCCACCGCGTGCGTCAGCGCATCGGCCAGCGCCTCGCCGGCGCTGTGCGTCCCCAGGTGCGCCAGCGCCTCGCCCGCGCGGCGGCGTACTTCGGCGGCCGGATCGCGCAGCAACAGCTCCAGCGCGTTCAAGCCCTCGTCTGAGCCCAACTCGCCCAGCACCGAACCGATTTCGGCCCGCACGCCCTCCACCGGGTCATGCGCCAAAAGGGTGAGCGCGTCCACGGCCGACGCCCCGGCCACGAGCGCCAGGGTCCGCGCCGCGGTCCGGCGCACCTCCGGATCAGGGTCCTGGGTCAGGTCGGCCACCGGCGCGATCGGGGCCTGCCCGCGCTGCGGTTGCAGCGCCAGCAGCGCCGCCAGCCGGACCTGCGGCTCGGCGTCCTGCAGGCCGCGCGCCACGATTTCGATCGCGCGGGCATCGTCCAGCCGCCCGCACACATCCAGGGCCATGCGCCGCACCCAATGATCGCGGTCCTGGGCCAGCTCGCGCAGCGGCGGATAGATGCGGGCGTCGCGCAGCCGGCCGAGGGCGCCCGCCAGCGACCAGCGCACGCGCCACTCCGGGTCGCGGGTCAGCGGCACCAGCGCCGCGACGACGCGGCTGTCCTGGATGCTGCTCAGGGCGTGGATGGCTTTCTGGCGCACCAGCCAATCCCGGTCGCCCAGCGCTTCAATGAGGACGTTGACGGCCCGGCGTCCGCGCACGCGCGCCAGCGCATCGGCGGCCGGCCGGCGGATGGTGTCGTCCGGCAGCCGCATGGCGTTGAGCAGGATGCTGACCGCGGCTTCGTCGCCCAGCAGGCTGAGGGCCTGCGCCGCCGCCCAGCGCAGCGCGCCGACGCCCTTGCTCTCGTACAGGTAGCGCTGCAGATAGGCCTTGAGCTCATCCACGGCGGCCGGCGCCGTGATCTGCTCGATGACGGCCAGCGCGGCCTCGCGCGTGGCTGGGTCGGTAACGGCTTGCAGCAGGCCGGCGTAGGCGGCTTCGCCGCCGAGAGCGCCCAGCGCGCGCAAGACGGCCAGGCGCACGCCCATCTGCGAGTCGCGCAGATATTCGGCCAGCACCGGCGCCACGCTCTGGTCGCCCACCAGGCCGATCAGTTCCACGGCCCGCTCGCGCAGGATCGGTTCGGGGCGGGCCAGCGCCGTGATCAGGACGGGCAGGGCGGTGGCGCCGAAGCGCAGGCTGGCCTCCATGGCCGCGTCTCGGATGGGGTCGTCGGCGCTGTGCAGGGCTTCCAGCAGGTCGGACAGCGCCTCCGGCCGGCCCAGCCAGCCGAGCAGGTGGGCGGCGTAGGCGCTGTTGGGAACCAGCCGCGCGGCCAGCTCGCGGCGCAGGGGTTCGAGCGGGATCTGCGCTTGGAGCTGGGCGGCCCGCGGCGAACTATGGTTCGGCCCGGTCGGCTCCATGACGATCTTGAACAGCGCCTCCAGGCTGGCGGCGCGCACGGCTTCGTTGCCGTCGTCCAGGGCGATCACCAGCTCGGCGACGGCGTCGGCATGGCCGATGTTGCCCAGGGCCTTGATCACCGACGGCCGCGTCCAGGCGTCCTGCTTCATCAGCGTGATCAGCGGCCCGACGGCGCGCTCGTCGGCCAGGCGGCTGAGGGCGTCGATGGCGGCGTGGCGCATCCAGAAATCGCCGTGCGCGGCGGCGTCCAGCAGGGCCGGCGTCGCCTCGGCCTGGCCCAGCCGGCCCAAAGACTGGGCGGCGGCCCGGCGCACGTTGGGGAATTCGGCCGCGTCCTCCAGCCGTTCGATCAGGGCCGGGACGGCGTCCGGGTGGACCAGGTCACCCAGGATTTCGGCCGCCCACTGGCGCACCTCCGGTGAGGCGTGGCGCAGGCTGTGCACCGGCATCTCCGGGTCTGAGCGGCTGATATCGAGCAGCACGCTCAGCGCGCCGTTGCGGCGCAGCGGGTTGGTCTCCAGCAGCACCTTCACCAGCAGCGGGATCTGGTCCGGCTGGCGCTGCTGGACGAGCGCCTGGATCACGGCCTCCTGCACCGCCACATTGGGGTCGCCGAGCGCGCCGAGCAGGACCTCGGTGGCGAGCGGGGAGGCGTGCTGGCCCAGGAAGGCCGCGGCCTCACAGCGGCGGGCGGAGTCCGGGCCGCTCAGGGCGCTCAGGGCTTCGCTGACAGTGCTAACCACGGCGCTGGTCCTTGACGTAGGCGCTGCCGCCCCGGATCTTGGCGAAGTGCTTGAGCTCGGCGCCCAACTCGCCCACCTCCCAATGGCTGGTGATGGGCCGATGCTCGTTGTGGACGATCGCCACGATCACGCTCAGGATCGGGAACTTGCGGATCATGCCCTGGCGGTCTTTGGCCGTGATGTAGCCGCGCTGCCGGTCGAGCGGTGTGTACAGCTCCGGCGCCTGGCGGTCGAACTCCTGGATCAGGCGTTGGGCGATTGCCTCGGCGCAGCCCGGCGTCGTGATGACCACGAAGTCATCGCCGCCCACGTGGCCGGCCAGGTCCGACGGGTTGCCGGCCTCGGCGACGGCGGCGCTGACCAGGGTGGCCAGCAGCCGGATGGCCTCGTCACCGGCCGGAAAGCCGTAGACGTCGTTGTAGGATTTGAAATGGTTGAGGTCGATGTACAGGACCGCGAACGGGCCGCCGCTGGCGGTGGCCAGCCGCCGGATCTCGTGCTCGATGATCAGGTTGCCGGGCAGGCCGGTGAGGGGGTTCTGGGCCGGCTTGAGTTGGGCGCGGCGGATGTGGGCCTGGACGCGCGCCACCAGCTCGCGATAGTCAAACGGCCGCACCAGGAAGTCGTCGGCGCCGCCTTCCAGCGCTTCGACGATGGTGTGCGGCCGGGTGTGCCCGGACGTCAGCAGGCAGGGCACGTGCCGGGTGCGGCTCTCCTGGGCCAGTTGGCGGCAGACGTGCAGGCCGGTCTGGTCCGGCAATTGAGCCGCGCACACGACCATGGCCGGCGGGTTCTGCTGGGCGAGCTGCAGGCCGTGCGCGGCGGTGCGGGCCGTGGTAACCCGCAGCCCGGCCCGCTCCAGGTTGGCGCGGATCAGGCGCAGGGTGACGTCGTCGTCGTCGATGACCAGCACGGTGCTGGCCGGCGTTTCTGGCGCGGACATCTTTGGCTCTTGCGATGGTTACCAGCGCACCATGGCCCCCAGGGTTGGCGCCCGCTGCGCCGCGGCGGGCATTACCGCATGAACTGCATGATCCAATCGATCGAGTACGCGCCCGCCAGCGCCACCAGGATCATTTTGGGGATCTTGCCCAGGGCGCACAATATCAGAAAACGCCAGGCCGGCATGCGCAGGGCGCCAGCGGCGACGCCGGCCAGGTCGAAGATGGGCAACGGCAGGAACGCCAGGATGATGATGACGATCACGCCGTAGCGCTGCATCCATTCGATCAGGCGGTTATACAGCGCCCGGTTCTCGATGATGGCCTGGCCGCTCCAGCCGGCCAGATAGCCAGACAGCTCGCCCAGCGTCGCCCCCAGGCCGGCCGCCAGCCCCACGCCCCACGGGTTGAGCCCCAAAGCGCCGGCCCCGGCCACGAAGACCAGGCTCGGCGCCGGCAGGACGATGGTGGCGCTGGCCAGGATGGACAGCAGGAAGATGCCGGGATAGCCGTAACTCTCCAGGATGTCGGCGCGGTCGCGGATGGAATAGATGAACGCCGACAGTCCGATGACGAAGGCCAGCATCCCGGCACGCGCCAGTTGCAGACGCCAGGAGACGGGCGGGCGGCCCGAGGAAGGCGGAGGCTGAGCGGTCATGCGGCGGCGCAGGCTCCGGGGCGCCGGTGGTGCGCGCCCCGGGCCGGTGGCCTCCGTCGGCAGTCAGGCTTCGACAATCTCGATGGCGTTGATCTTGGTCCCCGGTTCCCGCGCGCGCATGGGATCGCGTTCCGGGATGGCCAAGACCACGTCCAGCCCGGCGACCACCTTGCCGAACACCGAATGGCGGTTGTCCAGGTGCGGCGTGGGGCCGTGGGTGATAAAGAACTGGCTGCCGTTCGTGTTCGGCCCGGCGTTGGCCATCGACAGGATGCCGGCCGCGTTGTGGCGCAGGGCCGGATGGAACTCGTCCTTGAACTTGTAGCCCGGACCGCCCGTGCCGGTGCCGGTCGGGTCGCCGCCCTGGGCCATGAAGCCCTTGATGACGCGGTGGAAGGTCACGCCGTCATAGAAATTCTCGCGGGCCAGGAAGACGAAATTGTTGACCGTCAGCGGCACCTTGTCGGCGAAGAGCTCGATCGAAAAGTCGCCCTTGTCCGTCTTGAAGTTAGCCGTATATTTCTTTTTCGCGTCGATCACCATGGGCGGCGGGGCGGAGTATTGTTTGGGCACAGTCAATCCTTTCTAGGACCCGGCCAGCCGCGTCGGAGGAGCCCGGCCGCCGCAGCCGGGCCGGGTCTGGCCGAAGGCTGCCGCGCCGCCCACCGCGCGGCCAGCGGGCTGAGGCACATTGGCCAAATTGTACAATGGAATCCGCTTTACTTCGTCTGATATGATGGCGTCGTTCTAACCGTGTTCGCGGCGGCGGCCCGGCGCCGGTGCCCGGCCGCGCCGGAGTTCGACGTCACCGAAACCATCGGCCGCGCGTCTTACTTGGCTGGAACTCCAGTCATGCTGCGCGCCCGGCCCATTTCTGGCCCACTCACTTTGACGGCTCCCACCGCCTCGCCGGAACAGCGCGTGACGGCGCTGTTCGAGCGCCTGTATGCCGAGTATGAGACGCCGATACTCAACTACCTGTATCGGCTGCTCGGCGACCCGGCGCTGGCCCAGGACCTGGTTCAGGAGGCCTTCACGCGCGCCTGGAAGGCGCGGCAGGCCCTGCCCAGCCTGGAGAACCCGCGCGCCTGGCTGTACCGCATCGCCACTAACCTGGCCCATGACCACGTCCGCCGGGCGCGCCTGTTCAGCTGGCTGCCGCTCTTCGGCGACGAGCCGGCCCTGACCGCCGAACCCGATGAGGCCGACCCGCTGGAGGCCCGCCGGATGCGCCGGGCGTTGCTCAAGCTCTCGCCGGATTACCGCGTCCCGCTGGTGCTGTACACGTGCCAGTCCCTGAGCGTGGCCGAGATCGCGGCCGCCCTCGAAATCTCGTCGGAGGCCGTCAAGCAGCGGCTGGTGCGGGCCCGCCAGCAGCTGCGCCAGGCCTACGGCGACTGAGCGACCATGGCCGAGCACTATCACGACCAACTCGCTTACTACGGTGACCTGACGCCGGACGAACGCCGGGCCGTGGACGCCCATCTGGCGGCTTGCGCGGAGTGTCAGGCCACCTGGGCGGCTTACCGTCGCCAGGACGCGGCCCTGGAAGCCCTGCCGCGCCTGCGCCCGCGTCCGTCCGGGCGGCGCTGGTCGCCTGGCGCGAGTGCGCCGGCCAGGCCGTCGCTGCGGTGGGCCGTGGCCCGCCTGGGTGATGCCCTGGCGCTGGGCGGCCTGGCGGCCCTGCTGTGGCTGTTTGCGCTGCAGGTGCAGGGCCTGGCCGCGGGCGGCGCGGGGACGCTGACTCCGGCCGCGCTCGAACCGGGGCTGACGCTGCCGCCGACGCGGCTGCAGCCGCCATCGCCGTGGCTGGACGCACTGCCTTGGCTGGCCGCCGCGCTGCTGGCAGTGGGCCTGCTGTTCATCCTGACGCGCCGCAGCCTGGTCCCGACGTTTACGGGTCTGGTGTTGGCCGGCCTGCTGCTGACCGGCTTCGTCTCCCCCTTCTCACTCGTGCCCAATCCGGTCGCCCTGGCCTGGCGGGTTGTCGGCGGCTACAGCTATGACCCGCGTTTGCCCTTCAAGAACGACTTCCTGATCGCGGGCAGCCCCGCGCGGGAGTTGCGGCCCTACCTGGACCAGTTGATCGGCCAGACCGGCCTTTCACCGCTGGACCCGAACCAACCCCTGGCGCGCTACGAGATCCTGCGCGTGAGCCTGCACCCGGTGCGCAACCGCGTGGCGCTGGTGACGACGCGCTTCATCTATGCCGATGGGTCGTCCCGCGTGTACCCGGTGCCCCTGCTCGGGCCGGCCGTCGATGTCGGCGGGTTCTGGCTGGCCGGCTGGCGCGCCGATGGCCTGGAGCGGCTGCGCAGCCAGCACCTGGCCTTCCCGGAGCAGCCCTTCGCCACAGAGACGGCGCCGCTCCGTCTGGGCGCCGTGCAGGCTCTGGCGCTTCACCCGGAGGCGAATCGTCTGGACGAGATAAACCCCGGCCACTGGTTGTGGGACAGCGTGCGCGTGGAGCGCCTGGTGGCGGCGCCGGACGGCAGCGGTTTCCTGGCGGCCGTTGAGCCGGAGGCCGGCCTCCGGCAGTTGTGGTGGGTGCCCTTCGACGGCACAGCGCCGGCCCTGGTCGCCCCGGTCAGTGACATCCGCGAGTACGGCTGGTCACCGGACAGCCGCACGATCGTCTACACCCGCTTCGATCCGGAGGCGGCCGCCGTGGATATCTTCCACGCCTTTGCCATCGTGAGCGTCCCGCGCGATCAGGCGGGGGCTGATTCCGCCAGCCGCACGTCTGGTGCGACCACGCTCGCCACGGGCCTGTCCACTGACCAATTGCCCGGCCTGACCGACGCCGGCGTCTGGTTCTTCCACTCTGGCCAACTGTGGCTGGCGCCCTCGACCGGCGGCGTGCCCGTGGTGCAGCGCTCGGAGATCAGCTCAAACCAGGCGCCGCGGCCCTCGCCGGATGGCCGGCTGGTGGCCTATGCCCAGGCCGGCCGCCTGTGCCTGGCGGATCTGGCGGACGGCGGCGAGGTGTGCCTGGACGACGTCGCCGCCGCCGAACTGACCTGGTCGCCGGACGGCCAGCGCCTGGCCGTGGTGGACCGCGATGTGAACAACCTGCGCCCGGTGCGGCTGGTGATCGTGTCCGCCGCCGGCGCCCTCCAGGCCGCGTTCGAGATCGCCCCGCGCGATGTCACCGATCCGCCGCAATGGACGCCCGATGGCGGCGCCGTTTTGATCCAGACCTTCCCGCAGGACGGCCGCCGCATCATCGCCGTGGACCTGGCGAGCGGCCAGGTGCTGGATCTCAGCCGCGAGCACTGGGACGCGTACTTCACGCTCCTGCCGGGCGGGGAGGCGCTGCTGCTCAATAACGGGCGCGGCGGCTACTGGCGGGCGGAACTGGTGCGCTGAACCCACGTCACCCCGCGGCTGGCCGAGTCACCGGCTGGCCGGACCGCGCGTCATACTGGCCAAATCACCCTGGTCTCAAGGAGTCTGGCGGGTATGACCACTTCGTCCCCATCCGCACCCCAGCGTTCGGCCACCGATTCGCTGGAACGGCTGTTCAAACTGGCCGTCGTCGTCCTGGCCGCCCTGGTCGTAGCCGCCGTGCTGTTGGTGGTGGCCCAGAGCGCCGTCTACAAAGTCCACGAGTATGAGCGCGGCCTGCACCTGCGCGGCGGCCAGTTTCTGGGCGAGGACCAGCCGGGCTGGCACGTGCAGATCCCGTTTGTGGATACGGTCATCTTGGTGAAGGTCAATGAGCGCCTGAGCTACGTGGAGCGCATCAACACGGTCACGGCCGACAACCTGACCATGGTGGTCTCGCTCCAGTACACCTACCGCGTCACGGAGCCGCGCACCTTCGCGCTGGATGTGGACGACCCCGAGCGCATCCTGTTTGAGTTCGTACAGGGCAAGCTGCGCGATGTCGCCAATCGCAAGAGCATGGCCGAGATGATGAGCGCGCGCGTCGAGTTCAACGAGGCGATGCTGGCCGAGCTGCGCACCAAGGAGCAGCAGTACGGCGTCCAGTTTATCACCGTGCAGATCCAGAGCGCTGAACCGCCGGCCAACGTCGTCCAGGCGATCGAGGACCGCATGGTGGCCGTGCAGCGCCAGGAGCAGGCCGAGGCCGAAGCCGCCCAGCAGCGCGTGCTGGCCGACGCCCAGTTCTACGCCGCCCAGAAGCAGGCCGACGCCGAGGCCTACCAGATCCAGCAGCGCGCCCAGGCGCAGCGCGAGTCGGTGCAGCTGTTGTTGAGCGAGCTCAGCCGGCATCCCGAGATCGCGGACAAGTACCTGGACTATCTGATGACGCAGGAGCTCAAGGACAACAGCAAGTGGATCATCAGCCAGACCGGGGAAGCGCCGACGGTCGAGCTGCGCGAGACGACCGAGCCGGCCCCGGCGCAGCCGTAACTCAGCCACGAGGCCAACCTATGGATGCGACCGCTCAATCCAAGCGCTTTCGGGCGCTGGCCAGCCGTTGGATCACGCGCGGGCTCGGACTGCTGGTGATCGGTTTCTTCGGTTTGATGGTGGCGCTGGCGTTGACGAATGAAGACCCGGTGGCCCCGCAGGGCCGGCCGGTGATCGGGGCCCTGCTGGCCTGCCTGGCGGGTGTGGTGCTGAGCTGGCGTTGGGGACGGGCGGGCGGCACCCTCACGATCCTCGGCGCTCTGGGGCTGGCCGCCGCCGTGCTGGCCTCCAGCCAGGTGACCGGCCTGGGCTGGGAGAGCGTGCTGGTGGCGGTGGCCTACCCGATCCCGTTTCTGATCGTCGGCGGGCTGGCGCTGACCGAGGGCCGCCCGGCCGGGCCGGCCGACAAGGCAGGTGGGCAATGACGCGCCGCGCGCTGGGAGTGTTGGTGTGGGTGGTGCTGGCGCCGGCCGCCTTGTGCGCGGCGACGCTGGTCCTACGTCCGCAGGAGTGGCGGCCCCACACCCAAGACGAGCAGCGCACCATCACGATCTACGCCTACCGCCAGTGGCAGTCCACGGGCATCGACCTGGAGCCCGGCGACCAGGTCCGGATCAGCGCCAGCGGCGAGTGGCAGTATTCGCCCTACGTCGGCCTGCACGGTCCGGAGGGCGGCGGCAAGCCCGTCACCGTGGCCACCTATCCCATGCAGGCCGTCGACGGCGGCGTGCTGCTCGGGCGCATCGGCGAGACCGGCCAGGAGTTCTACGTCGGCCGCGGGACCACCTGGTATGTGGACGCGCCCGGCCGGCTGATGCTGCGCATCAACGACGATCTGCTGGGCGACAACGTCGGACAGCTGACCATCCAGGTGGGCGTGACGCCGGCCCCGCAAACGCCCACGCCCTGAAGCCGGCCCAGGACCGGCGGCCGCTGCCACGGATCTGCGGTCCAGAAGAAAGGGGACGCATGTTGTTGTCAGGCGGCAAGCTCAAGACATTTGGCCGGATGGCACCTCTGGTATTGCTGCTGGCGACAACACTGGGGCCCTGGTTCATCGACAGCCATCCGGCAACCGAAGCGACGTGCGCTGCTCCCTACATCTGGCAGGGTAACGGTTTCTGCGCATGCCGGGTCACTTTCCTGGCAGCGATTGAGCAAGCTATCGAACCGGGCCACAGTGGGTTGTGGCTGCTGAGCCTGCCCCCCGTGCTGCCTCTATTCAGCACACTGCTTCTCCGCCTGAGCGGAGAGCGCCGGTGGCTGTGGATCGGTCACCTGGCGGCCTGGGGGTTGGCTGCCGTTTACGCGCTCTTTCTATTCGTTGGTTATTGGTATCGGCACCCCGCGCTGATACTCTGGGGCGCCGGGGTTGGCGGCGGGGTGGCCGTTGTCAGCCTGGCAGGCGAGATGCTCTTGCGAAAATCCCCGGCCCGCCCGGCCTCACCGGGAAGGGTTCTGTAGGCCGGTCCGCACTCAGCCCAAAGAGTCTAGGCACCCAGCCGCCCAGCCGGCGGGCCGTGAATTGGCAGGCTTCTGCGCTGGGCCGGCACTCTTTCGGTTGTGGGCATTGTCCGCATTCCATCAGTTGCCCGGTCTACCTGCCAACCACTAGCGCAGAGCTAACGAGATCATCAGAATGAACCCGAATAGCAAAAGACCCCACTGGCTTCTTTATCCCGCCTGGATGGTTCTGTCGTTCTTATGCATTCCTGGTGCCTATTTCTTTGACTTTATCGTCCGGAGCATCATCACTCAGGTGGTCGGTGACTTGATCTACGTGAATGGGGCGCGCCTCTTTACGGAGGATTTTCTATTTGCCTATACCTTTATTCCGATGGTCGGTCTTGTGACAGGCGCCCTGCAATATGCGCTATTGCGCCGTTATCTGCCACGTATGGGGTGGTGGGTGCTCGCGACTACCGGCGGCTGGCTACTTGGAATGCTGTGGTTTCTCTTAACGGGCGGGAACCGTTCCCTGAAACCCGGTCTGATGTTTCTCGTGATGGGTTTGGCAATCGGGATCGCACAATGGCTGCTGCTGCGGCGGCGATTGTCCCAGCCCGGTTGGTGGATTGTGGCCAATGTTATCGGCTGGGGGCTGTTGGCTTTGATAACCGCAGGCAGTGAGCGTCCAGCGGCTTCCAATGCAGCAGAAACATGCACCGCCGTTGCACCAACATCAACGCTCAGGGCTGCCCCTCATCCCGCCGAAACTGGCGAGCTCGCGTCGTCGCCCAAGAAAACGCTCTTGCTTTATGACGATGATGGCAGTCGCGATGGAATGGCAGCGCTTCTCTACTTGCTAAGTTATCCAGATATATCTATTCGGGCTATAACCATTTCCTATGGTGAAGCGCACCCCGAAGTGTATATACAGCACCTGGGGTGTGTGCTGGACCGTCTAGGGATGAGTGACATTCCACTGGGCGCAGGGCAGGATATGCCCTTGGCAGGAGGCACTCCTTTCCCCGATTGGTTACGCCAACTAAGCGACAATTTCTGGGATTATCCGTTACCGACTGCTGACAAGACTTATCCTTTCCAGAATGCTCCCAACTTGATAGTTTCGATTGCTAATGAAGCTCCAGAACCCATAACCGTCTTTTTGAGCGGGCCTTTTACTAATCTGGCGCAGGCTCTGCAGCTCGACCCGGCCATAAAAAGCAAAATTTCAGCCGTTTACTTCATGGGCGGCGCGGTGTATGTTCCGGGCAACATAACCGGTCTGATTCGCGACTCCAACAACCACGTTGCAGACTGGAATATCATAGCCGACCCGCAAGCTGCAAAAGAAGTATTCGAGTCTGGCTTGGAGCTTTATATGGTGCCGCTTGACGCCACGCATCGAGTGTTACTAAGTCAGGCAGATATCCTTCCGTGGCGCCAAGGTGATGACAAAGCCACTATGGTTGCAGATCTCTACGACATCATGTTCGATACTTGGGGCCTTAAGGAGGCTGAGATTTTCGACCTAACAGCAGCCGTCATCATGGTTGAATCTGAAACGTGCAACTTTCAGCCGCTTCATCTTGAGGTAATTACGGATAGCGGCCCTACTCAAGGACAGACCGTGGTTGTTCCCAATATCGAGCCGAACATTTTCGTCTGCTTGGAACCGAATGTGAATCAAGTCAAGCAGAATATGAATAAGACCTTCTCGCCGTAGGGAAAGCCGCCCAACCAGCGGTTGCTAAGAACGGGCCGACACCGGGAGCCTTCTGCCGAAATCAGTGACCGGTTCAGCGGGGCGGGAGACCGCACCCGATCTCGGGGATTGCAGGCGCCTGTCCTTGGCGCTGCCCTCGCTTCGCTCGGGGGCACAGGCCGCTTGGGTTAACGCGCTCGGCCGGCGCCTGAGCCGCCACGTTGGTTTCATTTAGCCCCAGCCGTTCGGCCGCCCGGTGAGCGGCCTGTTCGTCTTCTGCTTCAGCCGGAAACGCAAATGCAGACAAGTCGGCGCAATCCACAGGCCAGCCGGCGGCCCAAACCAAGGCCCGTAAGCTCACTGGGTGCGCGCGCGCACGGACGCCGGATCGAGCTCGGTCAACGGCTTGTGGCGTCGTGGGCACCCCGCCGCGTCAGGCGCGCTCAGCCACGAACCAGACGTGGCAGCTTTTGTGCAGGCGGCCGCGTTCGAAGCCGGCCACGACTGTGCGCACTACGCGCAAACCGCTGGCCTCCAGGCGGCGCTGCCACTCCGGCACGGTCTTGAATTCAAACGGCATGTTCATCTCGGGCAGCCCCTGCGCTACGGCATTGGCGTAGTAGTCGATCAGGGCCAGCGCCTCCGCCTGGGCCGCCAGCGGCAGCGCCACGAAGGTCCGCAGCAGCGGCTGCGCGGCCAGTGTCTCGGCCAGGCCGGGCAGGTCCGGCGGCAGGCCGTAGGCGTCCTCCTTGATGACGAGCTGGCGCGCGATCCGCGACAGGCGTTCCAGCACGGGCGCCAGGTCGGCGGCGTCGATGTGGTGCAGCACGGCTTGGATAAGCGCCGTGTCGGCGCTGTCGTCCGGGTACGCCACCTCGGTCGGCGTCGTCATCTGCACAAAGGGCAGGTGGCGAGCCTCGGCGTAGCGGTAGTCCAGCACATCGGTCGTGAGAACCTGATAGCCGCCGCGCGCCAGGCGGGCCGCCAGGTAGCCGCTGCCGCAGCCAAAGTCCAGGATCCGCGGGCCGCGCAGCAGGGCCCCCAGGTGCTGGAAGTCGGTCTCTGGCTTGAGGCGCGTCTTGTAGTCATGGTAGCGGGCGTTGAACCAGAACTCCGGATTAGACTTGCGGAATGTGTCGCGCTGCAGGCCGGTGACGACGGCCACCAGCCGGGCCGGATCGGGGGCGGCGCGCTGGCTGGCCTCGAGTTGGTCGAAGGCTTCATCCACCAGGCGGTCGACCGGGGCCGCCAGGTCCGGGAAGAACTCGTGATAGCCGGCGCGCACGCCGGCGCGCACGAAGCCGGCCACGGCCGGGTTGCGCAGCGCCCGGCCAACAGTGAGGAGGGAGTGTTCGCTTGACATGTCGGTATCCTGCTGAAAGGGGCGGCTCAGCGGCCTTGAAGGGTGAGGCTGCGGACGCCCAGCCGGCGCGCCGCTCCACCCCGTCGGTCGAGGCAAATTGTCCTGGTTGTGCTCTCATGCTAGAGTTGGGGCGTGGCCGCCGAAGCCTCCGCCAACCCCGAAGCCGCCGAACTGCTTCAGCTCGGCATTGCCGCCTATCGCGCCGGCGATCGGCGCCGCGCCCGGCAGCTGCTGACAGCGGCCACCCAGCGTGACCCGCGCCTCGAGCAGGCCTGGTTGTGGCTGAGCGCGGCCCATGACGACCTGGAGTTCCGGCGCATCTGCCTGCAGAAGGTCCTGGCCCTCAACCCCCGCAACGCCGATGCCCGGCGCGGGCTGCAGATCTTGGATGGCGCGCCGCCGCCGCGCGTCTCGGTCTTCTCGCCGCCGCCCGCCGGCAGCGCCGCGCCGCCCGCGGCCGAACCGCCGCCACGCCCGCCGGCCGCCACCATGCGCGCCCGCCCGAGCGAGCCCATTTTGCCGCATTGCCCGTGGTGCGGCGCCGAGTTCACCCGGCGCGCCCAGGATCGCTGCCCGCGCTGCGCCAAGCCCCTGGAAGTCGATTGCCCGGCCTGCGAGCGGCCGGTCCCGTTGGAGGCCGAGAGTTGCGTGCATTGCGGCCAGGCGGTCGGCCGATTCTTCGCCGACCGGGAAGGGTATTTGTCCCGGCTGGGGGAGGCGTACTTCGCCCAGAACTGGGTGGACCAGGCGCTGGCGATGTATGCGCTGCTGCTGGAGATGGCGCCGGCCAAAGAACTCTATCACCGGCGCACCGCCCAATTGTACGGCCAAATCGGCGACACCGTCGCCAGCATCAACGCCTACCGGCGGGTGCTGGAGTTGAGCCTGGATGATCCGGAAGCACTGACCCAGCTCGCCCGCTGGTACCTGATCTTGCATCAAGCGCCGGAGCTCAAGGAGATCGGCCAGCGCCTGCGCGCCTTGAAGCAGCGCTCGCCCAAGCTGACGGCCATGCTCGGCGATATCGAGTACGAGCTCGAGCACTACAAGGCAGCCGAGCCGATCTACCGCGAGCTGGTGCAGCGCCGCGACCTGGACCCAGAGACGCGGGTGCGCCTGCATTTCCGCCTGGGCGAAATGGCCCGCGAGCGCGGCGATCCGGCCGGGGCGGTGCGGGCCTACTCCGCCGCAGTCGGACTGGGCGTTGACGGGCACGAGGCCAAGCTGGCCCAAAGCCGGCTGGATGCGCTCCGCCCGCCGCTGCCCGAGCAGGCCTTGCGCAGCTATGGCGAAACCCTGCGCGCCATGGTCGGCCCGGTGCTGCTGGTCTGGCTCACGGCCGGCCTGCAGATCGGGTTTGAGATGCGGCGCCTGACCGGCGTGGGTCTGGTGGGACTGGTGCTGACCGTGCTGGGGAGCTACCTGCTGGCGTGCGCGCTGGTGACGCCGCAGACGCTGGAGTGGCGCGAGGCGCTCGGGCCGGCTGGCTTGAACCAGCCGGTGGCCAAGACGCTGGCGGCCGTCGTCGGCGGCGGGCTGGCGGCCACGGCGCTGTTCCTGGTCCTGTTCGGGATGTGAGGCGCGACCATGTTCCTGCCGCTCAGCGCCGGTCGCCGCGCCTATCCGGGCTTGCCCTGGGCCACCCTGGCCATTCTGCTGGTCAACGGGGCGGCCTTCGCCTGGGAGGCGTGGCTGCTGCTGGGGGGAGGCGGCTCAGCGCTGCCGACCTTTATCCAGGTCTGGGGGTTCACGCCGCAGGCCGTGCTCGCGCAGCAGGGCGGACGCGCCCTGACCGCCTTCACGTCCATGTATCTGCACGGCAGCCCCGGCCACATCTTCTTCAACTTGCTGTTCCTGTGGGTCTTCGCACCGCTGGTGGAGGAGCTCACCGGCGCGTGGCGCTTTCTGGCCTTCTATCACCTGACCGGGCTGCTGGGCGCGGCGCTGACGCTGCTGCTGGACGGCAGCTCGGCGTCGCCGCACATCGGCGCCAGCGGCGCGGTGGCCGGCGTGCTGGGCGCCTTCCTCCTGCTTTATCCTGGCCAGCGCGTGCGGACGCTGATCTTCATCGGCCTTCCGTTGTGGCCGCGGCTGCCGGCCTGGCTCCTGCTGGGCGCCTGGCTGGTGGACCAGGCGGCGCTGGGGCAGATGGTGCTGAACGTCGGCGGCAACTACACCGGCATCGGCGTGTGGGCGCACCTGGGCGGCTTCGCCGGCGGCCTGGCCCTGGTGACGCTCTTCTTGCGCCCAGACGTGCTCTTCAACCGGCGCGGCGCGGTCTGACCCGTCGGCTATTGTGGCGCCGCTCTCCGCTCAATCCTGGATCGGTTTGAAACCCTCGCCCAGGGCCTCGTGCGCCTGGCCGATGACGACGAAGGCCCGCGGGTCCAGCTCGTGGATGATCGCTTTGAGCTGGCTGACCTCCGAACGGCTGACGGCGATGAAGAGGATGTGGCGGGCCTGGCCCGAGTACATGCCGGTGCCGGGCCAGCCGGTGACGCCGCGCGCCATCTCGCTCAGCACGCGCTCGGCAATGGGACCGGGCTGCGACGTGATCACGGTGGCCGCCCGCACGATGCCCACGCCTTCCGCCGCGGCCTCGGCCGCCAGGCCGGAGATGTACAGCGCCACCACGGCGTAAAGCGCGTGCTCCCAGCCGAAGGCCAGCCCGGCCACGAAGACGATGACGGTGTCGGTGATCAGGTAACTCTGGCTGAGCGGCAGCCCGCGCCAGCGCCCCAGGATGCGGGCGATGATGTCGGTGCCGCCGGTGGTGCCCTGGGCGCGGAAGACCAGGCCCATGCCCAGCCCGCCCAGCACGCCGCCGTACAAGGCGTTCAGAAACGGGTCCGGCGTCAGGCCGGTCTTGGGCAGATACACGGCCAGGGCGTCCACCAGGACCGAGTAGACGACCACGGTGAAGATGGTGCGCGCCATGAAGCGCCGCCCGCCCAGGTGGCGCCAGCCCAGCCCGAAGAGCGGCGCGTTCAGGACCATCACCATCACACCGATCGGCCAGCCCGTGAAGGCATTGATAATCTGCGCCAGCCCGCTGATGCCGCCGGCAGCCAGTTGGCCCGGGATCAGGAAAAGGTCCATGGCCAGGGCCTGGATGACACAGCCGACCGTGATCAGGGCGTAGTCGCGGAGACGCGGTAACGTACTCATTTCCTGTTTGAATTCATTCTGTTTATGGTTAGAATTCCGGCCAAGCGGACCGGGTACCAGCCCGAAAGGATATCACGATGCCCAATGACTTGCGCTCCCTGACCTGCCCCAAATGCGGAGCGCCGCTCGATTTTCCACCGGGGCAGGCGGTGGTGCAGTGCCAGTTCTGCGATTCACGCTTCGAGCGCTCGGACGACGCCCCGACCGCCGACGACGCCGGCCACGCTCTGAAGATCGATGTGACCAGCGGCCGGGTCACGGTGGCGCAGTCGTCGCAGGCCAAGCGCTTCGTCATCAAGATGCAGGGCGATCAGCCCATGGTGATCGAGGCCGGCGACGAGGCCGGCGCCTCGGTCACCACCTTCGGCGTCAGCGAGGCGCCGCGCCCGGCGGCCAACCGCGCCGTGGGCTGCGTCGTCGGCGTGGTGGCGTTGGTGGCCATCCTGGGCGTGCTGGCCTCCGTCCTGCCGGGCCTGTTCGGCCTGGCCGCCCTCTCCAGCCTGTTCGGCGGCACGACGGCGCAGGGCACGCCCGTGATCCCGGGCCTGGACGTGGTCCTCACGCAGATGCCGGGCGTGAGCGACATGCTCACCCAGGTGCCGCAGGCGGCCACGCGCTATGTGGTCGGCCGGTCGGCGGCCCTGGTGCCGGCCCTGTCTGACGCGCCCGCCGACCTCGTGGTGCTGGCCACGCAATACCAGCTGAGCGGCGGCGAGGGCGAGCAGCGCCTGCTGGCGCTGAGCGGCGCGGACCCGGCCCTGCTCTGGACCAGCAACCCGCTGGACAAGGACACCTACGACACGCCGCTGCTGGCCGACCGTGACTTCCTGTACGCGGTGTCCGGCAGCCGCTTGCTGGCCCTGCGCCGGGCCGACGGCCAGACTGCCTGGACCGTGAACCTGGCCGATGAGCTGTCGCTGAACTTGTGCGCCGACTGCCTGACCTTGGCTGACGGCCGCTTGTTTGCGCTCACCGACGACGGCACGCTGCAGGCCTTCGACGCGGCCTCCGGCGCGCCGCTGTGGAAGTTCGAGGCCAACCAGGATTCGCCGCGCGGCTTATACCTGCTGGCCGGCCGGCCGGCCTTCATGGACCGCGACGAAGACAGCGACGGCCTGCTGCGCGCCTTCGACCCGGCCAGCGGCGAGATGCAGACCGCCAAGCCGAACTGCCCGGGCGGCCCGGGCGGCGACCAGTATGCGGACTGGACGACGCCGCTGCACATCACTCCGGACGGCTCCGGCTTCTACCTGCTCTCCGGCTTCTTTGAATTCTGCGTAGACCGCTGGGACGCCGCGACGCTGACGCCGGTCTGGCAGACCAAACTGCCGGAGGACTTGAGTGGAATGGTGGACAGCGCCCCGCTGCTGATCACCGACGACGCCCTGTACCTCGTTTTTGGCAGCCGGATTTTCGCCGTCAACGCCGGCGACGGCGCTCTGCGCCCGGTGCTGCAGGATGACGATTACACCTTCGTGCCGCAGGCCGTCAACGGCTCCGACCTGCTGCTGCGCGCCAAACGCCAGCGCGGCTCCACGCGCTACGAGCTCTGGGCCGTGGACGCGCAGACCGGCGAACAGCGCTGGAGCTACGACTTCGGTGAAGCGCCGCCGCTCGATCCCCCGGACGCCAACACCAGCATTATCGACGAAGACAACCCCGTCTGGACGTGGCGGCTGACGGCCGAGGGCTTGACGATCTTGCGCTTCCAGCGCGCCGCCGACGATCGCTCGCACGCGATCCTCGTGGAGCGCCTGGACCCGCAGACCGGCGTCAGCGGCGGCGAGCACACGGTCCCGCTCGGCATCGAGACGATCATCCTGAGCGCGCCGCAGGTGTTCGGCTGGGAGCGCGGGATCCTGTGGTTCGTCATCGAAAGCCAGGTCATCGGCTTCGACGTCGACCGCGGTCAGATCGTCTATCGCTGGCCTTAATAGAAGTTCCCGATCGGCGTTCGCCGAATAGCCCTGACGGATTATGGTCCGCCCGTATCCGAGATACGGGCGGACTTTTACGTCGGGCTGAAGGCGCTGGCGGCCGGCGCTTCACCCAATCTTCACCCAAGCTTTGCAGGCCATTGCTGTCCCTTTGCTGACGGCCCCCAGCCCGGTCCCTATAGTATCTCCGAAGACCGCCGCTGGCCCACTCGCTTTCCAGCGTCGGTGAGGAGAAGAGTGAATGCACCGTCAGTTAATCAAGACGCCGCGGTTCTTTGGGATGTGGCGGCTGATCCAATTGGTGACGGCGGCCGCCCTGGCGCTGGCGCCGCTCGGCTTTGACGCCGGACGCCCGGCCCTGGCCGCCACCAACCGGGGCACGCTGACTGTCGACGCCAGTTCCAACACGGGCGCGTTCGCGCCGCGCTACGAAGGCCACTTCGCCCAGATCCACACCACCAAGGGCTCCAAAGACCAGGCCTTGCTGCGTGACCTGCGCGCCCAGTACGCGCGCGGCTTCCTGCGCGTGCATCACATCAGCACCGCCGAAGGCCAGTACAACTTCAGCTACGACAACGCCTTCAGCTTGTTCGACAAGATGTTCCGCGACATCCGCGCCTACGGCGCCAAGCCGATCGTGACCATCGCCGGCATGCCGGAGTGGCTGGCCGACACGGGCGGCAAGAATTACGGGGATTCAGCCCCGGACTTCCCGCCCCGCGACTACGCCAAGTACGAGCAGATGCTGTACGACGTGCTCAAGTACTACAAGCGCACCTATCCGGAGATGGAGTTCGTCGAGTACTGGAACGAACCCGATCTGAACGCCAACTACATCGCGCCGGAGACGTACAACAAGATGTACGCTGCGGCCGTCAAGGCCCTGCAGCGCGTCAACACGGACCTCAAACCGGCTGTGCCGCTGCGGATCGGCGGGCCGACCCTGAAGGAGTTCAACGCCAGCCGGCTGGAGAACTTCCTGGCTTACGCGGCGCAGAACCGCCTGCCCGTGGACTTCCTGTCCTGGCACGAATACCACCACGACGCGCAGCCGGCTTACCTGGAGACGGAGGCCAAAACGGCGCGGCAGCTGCTGCAGAAGTACGGCTACCCGTCGGCCAAACTCTTCGTCACCGAGTGGGCCTACACCTCGCAGTCGTCGTCGCAGCAGGTCAGCAGCGCTAACACCTTGCGCGACGCCGCCTTCGCCGTGACCGGCATGTATTACTGGCGCCGCGGCGGCCTGGACGTCGCCAATGTCTTCGCGCTGCAGGACTACGTCAACCCCAACCGGTCGGTGCTGGCCCCCGGCCGGTGGACAAGCACGGTGACGGCCGCCAACACCGATACCGACGGCGTGCCCATGCCGCTGTACAACATGCTGCGTATGACGGCCATGCTGAAGGCCAATCAGCTGGCCGTCACCACCGATGCCCTGGATACCAAGACCGGGCGCGGTGTCAACGTCATCGCCACCTCGGACGCCGGCGGCCTGGCGCTCCTGATCTGGAACTACCAGGGCGGTTACGCCAACAGCTATGACCTCACCGTGCAGGTCAATAATCTGCCCGCCAACTACCAGGGCCGGCTCATCAACCTGCAGCGCTACCTGGTGGATGAGCAGACCAGCAATTACCTCGCGAACTCCCAGAAGGCGGGCCTGACCCTGGTCGACTCGCGCTCGGTCTCGGCCCAGGGCGCCGGTCTCAGCCTGTCCCTGACGCTGAACGCCAACGCCGCCAGCCTGATCGTCCTCACGCCGGGCGCGGCCAGCGCAACGCCGACTTTGACCCCGACCGCGCAGCCCAGCACTTCGCCCATCCCGCCGACTGCCAGCCCGGCCCCCACGCAGCCGCCGGCGGCTACACCCCTGCCTACCCAGCCGCCGACGGCCACGCCGCCGCCGGCGCCCACCCAGCCGCCGCAGGAGCCGGGCCTGGTGGTTAACGCTGTGCGCAACGGCGGCTTTGAAGCCGGGACAGCGGAGTGGACGGCCTGGTTCAACCCGAATGGCGGCGGCGCGGCGGACTTCACGACCGGCGCGGACCGGGTGGAGGGCGCGCAGGCCGGGCAGTTCACGATCCAGACTCTGCCGAGCGATCTGAACGTGCAGGTCTACCAGGCCGGGCTGGCGCTGGAGCCCAACCGCACATACGTGCTGTCGTTCGCGGCCAAGTCCAGCGGCGGCCGCGACCTGGCGCTCAGCCTGATCCAACACGGCGCGCCGTTCACCAACTACGGCCTGGATAAAAAGGCGGTGGACCTGACCGGCGAGTGGCGCACTTACACGCTCGCCTTCACCACGGCCAACTTCACCACGCCGGTCACGGATGCGCGCCTGATGTTCTTCCTCGGGCAGCACGCCGCCGCCGGTGACACCTACTTCATCGACGACGTCTTCCTGGCTCCGATCGTGGTCAACGCTGTGCGCAACGGCGGCTTTGAAGCCGGGACAGCGGAGTGGACGGCCTGGGCCAGTCCGAAGAAGGGAGGCGTGGCGGCCTTCACGACCGGCATGGACCGGGTGGAGGGCGCGCAGGCCGGGCAGTTCGCGATCCAGACTCTGCCAAGCGACCTGAACGTGCAGCTCAACCAGGCCGGGCTGGCGCTGGAGCCCAACCGCACGTACGTGCTGTCGTTCGCGGCCAAGTCCAGCGGCGGCCATGATCTGACCGTCAGCCTGCTCAAGCACAGCGCGCCGTTCACCAACTATGGGTTGTCCAAGACTGTGGTGGACCTGACTGGCGAGTGGCGCAGCTACACGTTCACCTTCACCACGGCCAACTTCACCACGCCGGTCACGGATGCGCGCCTGATGTTCTTCCTCGGGCAGCACGCCGCCGCGGGTGACACCTACTACCTGGATAACGTTCTTCTGGCGCCGTTGCCATAGCGCGCAGTATTGGCGTCATGCCGGCGGATCAGGCCGGCCGGTGCCAGGCCAGCGCCCGCCCATCGACTTCAGGTGGGCGGGCGCTGCGCTTCTCCGAGTCAGTCACTCGGTCGACGGGCGCTGCGCTGGGCGCGCCGGGCGGCCCGGCGGTCGGCGGTCTCGTGCGTGGATTGGCCTGTGGCGCGTTCGGGCACGGCCGGCAGCGCGGCGTCCGTGGTCTGGCCGGACCGGATCAGGCGCAGCAATTCGGCGTCCGTGCGCGCATCGGTGTCCGGCGACGTGTAGGCGGCCAGGCGCCGGCGCACCTCGCGCTGGGCGCGTTCCTGCAGCGACAGGCGGCCTTCCTTCACCCATTGCTCGCGGTTGGTGCGGTCGAAGACCGGCCCGGGCAGGTGGAGCTCGGTGGGCCAGTACTTGAGGGTGTGCTCGGCCGTCAGCAGATGTTTTTCGGCCAGCAGCTGCCGCACCAGGTCCACCGTGGGCAAATCCTCTTTCACGACGAAGTCGCGCACGAAGTGCCGGGCCTGGCCGCACAGCTCGTTGTCCAGCACGAGCTTCTCCAGGCTGAAGGTCAACACGTAATCCAGCATCCCCGGCCCGGAGACGGAGTTGACGCCGGCCAGCGCGGCCAGCAGCGCGCTGCCGAAGGTTTCCGCCCCGGCCTGCGCGTCCAGGAACTTGCCCTCGCTGAGGGCCATGTAGCTCTGCGTCGGCAGGCCCAGCTGCTTGGCCACGGCGACGTAGGCGACATCCAGGACCATGGCCTCGACGGCCGCCATCGGCGATTGAGCCGTCTGCATGTGGAAGGCGGCCGGCGCGCCGCCGAACAGGACCGGCGTGCCCGGCCGAATGAGCTGCGCCATCGTCAGCCCGGCCAGCACGTCCGCGACGTGCATGACGGTGGCGCCCACCAGCGTCACCGGCGCGATCAGGCCCATCAGCGTCACGGGCACGATCTCCATCGGGATGCCCCAGGCCGCGCAGTCCAGCAGGTTCTGGCACGAGTCTTCGCTGTAGCGGAACAGGCCGGTGGCCGTGATGGTGAAGACGGCCATCGGCCGCGCGCTCAGGTCGGCCCGGTCATGGCGGAAGAGCGCCATCATCTCGGCCATGCGCGGCACGCCGTGCTCGGTGAAAGCGCCGCTGACCACCGGCTTGAGCGAGTTCGTCAACACCAGGTACAGGCGCCAGGCGTCCGAGATCTGCGGCTCGACATCGTTGGTGGAGAAGGCCGTCGCCAGGTAGGCGATGTGCTCCAGGCCGTCGGCCAGCCGCACGAAATCGACGAAGTCGCTGGTCAGGGCCAGGCGCGCCTCGCCGGTGCGGGGGTCCAGGAGCTTGAGCCCGCTGGAGCCCGGCACGAAGTGGACGCGGTCGCCGCCCAGCAGGGCGTGGGGGCGGCCGTCGCGCGTGTAGAGCGCGAACTCGCGCGGGGCGGCGGCGATGGCGCGGTCCACCACCTCCGGGGAAAACAGGAAGCGTTCCCCGTCGCCGGCCGTGTCGGCGGCGCGCAGGCCGTGCTCCAACAGCCGCTGCTTCAGGCCCGGCCCGCGCACTTCCACGCCGATTTCGGCCAGGATGCGCTTGGCCTCGGCCAGGATCTGGGTGATCAGGGCGTCCGGGATAGCGCGCAGAGTCGGGCGCATAGTGGGCCGCTCCTGGCCGGCCGGTTCAGGCGCGATCCTGCAGGTCCTTGAGCAGTTGGCGCGCGGCGTTGCGCCCGGGCAGGCCGGACACGCCGCCGCCTGGATGAGTCCCCGGCCCGCACAGGTACAGCCCTTCCAGCGGGGTGCGATATTGGGCCCAGCCCGGCACCGGCCGCATGAACAGGATCTGGTCCAGCATCATCTCGCCGTGATACACGTTGCCTTCGGTCAGGCCGAACGTCCGCTCCAGGTCGAGCGGGGTGAGCACCTGGCGCTGCACAATCAGGCCTTCCAGGCCGGGCGCATACTCGGCCAGCGTCCGCACCACACGGTCCCCCAGGGCCTCGCGCTGCGTGTCCCAATCGCCGTCCTGGAGGTGATAGGGCGCGTACTGCACCCAGATCGACATCACGTGCTGGCCGTCCGGTGCGAGCGCGGGGTCGGCCACGGATGGCAGCGTCACCTCCAGCCAGGGACGCTGCGACGGCCGGCCGTACTTGGCGTCGTCGTAGGCGCGCTCCAGGTCCATCAGGCTCGGGCCGATGTGGATGACGCCGCGCAGCGGCGCGGGGCCGAGGCCGCCCGCCACGGCCTTGAACTGCGGCAGGCCGGCCAGCGCCAGATGGACCTTGGCGAAGGCGCCGCGCAGCTTGATGTTCTGCACGGCGCGCACAAACTCGGGGTCGAGCGCGAACGGATCGACCAGGCCCAGGAAGGTGCGCCGCGGATCCAGGGCGGACACGAGGCGCTGGGCGCGCAGTTCAGCGCCATCGGCCAGGACGACACCGACGGCGCGGCCGTCTTCAACCAGAAGGCGCGTCACCTCGGCGCCGGTGCGGATCTCGGCGCCGGCGGACCGCGCCGCGCTGGCCAGGGCCGCCGTGATCTGGCCCAGGCCGCCGCGGGCCGTCGCCTTGAACGGCCCGCCGTGGTTGACCCACTGGTGGGCCAACAGGAAGGCTGTGCCGGCGCTCAGCGGGCCCTGGCGCAGACCCTGGACGCCCAGCGCCGCCAGCGCGGCCTGCAAAGCCGGGCTCTCGAACCACTCGTCCAGGAGCTCGCGCGCCGACATGGGCAGCAGGCGCAGCACCTCCAGCATGTCGGCTTTGCCTAACCCGCGCCAGTGCCAGGCCAGTCGCGCCAGCGCCGGCAGATCGCCGGCCGGGATGTCCGGCACGGCCGGCATGCTGAGCGCGTAAGCCTCGCGCAACAAGCCGGCCACCTGGTCAAGCCGGGCCGTGAAAGCGGCCCAGCGGGCCGCGTCGGCGGGCGAATGCCGCTGAAGCGAATCCCGCGTGGCCACCGGATCAGTCGAGAGCCACAGGCTCTCGCCGTCGGGCAGCGGGCTGAAGAGCGAGGCCACGCCCGGCAGCATCACCAGGCCGTGACGGCCGAGCGCCAGGTCGCGCACGATCTCGCCGGCCAATTGGCCGCGGTGCGCGGCCGTGTCCACCTTGAAGCCCGGCCACAGCTCCTCGGTCACCACGCTGCCGCCCACCAGCCCGCGCCGCTCCAGCACCAGCACCTTCTGGCCGGCCCGCGCCAGATACGCCGCCGCAGTCAGGCCGTTGTGGCCCGCGCCGATCACGATCGCGTCGTAAGACGTTGCCATGCGGTCAAACTCCCTGAGAGATGGCCGGGCCGCCGCCCGTCATTTCCAGTCCTTCAGCATCTCCAAAGCCGCCAGCCGGCCGCTGGCCCCCATGATGCCGCCGCCGGGGTGCGTGCCGGCCCCGCACTGCCAGAAGTTGGCGATCGGCGTCCGGTACTGAGCCCACTGCGGCACTGGGCGCAGGAAGAAGAGTTGGTGCAGCGCCAGTTCGCCCTGGAAGATGTTGCCCTCGGTCAGGCCCGTCATCTGTTCGATGTCCAGCGGCGTCAGCACCTGGCGGTGGCGGATGATCTGTTTGAGATTGGGCGCGTACTCGGCCAGCGTGTCCACCACGGCGTCGCCGAAGGCTTCCCGCTGGGCGTCGTTCCAGCCGCCTTCCAGCGCGTAGGGCGCGTACTGGACGAAGCACGACATGACGTGCCGGCCGGGCGGCGCCATGGCCGGGTCGATCACCGACGGGAAGATGCAGTCGATGTACGGCCGGCGCGAGAAGCGCCCGTACTTGGCCTCGTCGAAGGCGCGCTCGATGTAATCCACGCTCGGGCTGATCGAGACCGCGCCGCGATGGAGCAAGGCCTGCCCGTCCGGGCCGTTCGGCAGGGCCGTGAAGTTGGGCAGGGCGTCCAGGGCCAGGTTGACCTTGCCGGACGAGCCGCGGATTTTGAAGCGCCGGATCGCGTCCACGAAGTCGCCGGGCAGGTGCTGTGCGTCGACCAGCGCCAGAAACGTGCGTTTCGGGTCCAGGCTGGAAGCCACATAGCGCGCGGACAACTCGTCGCCGTTTTCCAGCGCCACGCCCACGGCGCGTCCGTTCTTGACGATGACCTGCGCCACCGGCGCCTCGGTCCGGATCTCCACGCCCGCCGCGCGCGCGGCCGAGGCGAGGGCGTTGCTGATGCCGCCGGTGCCGCCCTTGGCGAAACCCCAGGCGCGGAAGACGCCGTCGATCTCGCCCATGTAATGGTGCAGCAGCACATAGGCGGTGCCCGGCGAGCGCGGCCCCAAGAAAGTGCCGATGATGCCACTGGCGCTCTTGGTGCCCTTGAGCGGCTCGCACTCGAACCACTCGTCCAGCAGGTCGGCGGCGCTCATCGTCATGAGCTTGGCCAGGTTATGAAAGTCCGCGCGGCTCAGGCCGCGGGCGTGGCCGCCCAGGCGCAGCCAGCCGAGCAGGTCGTTGGGGCTCAACGACGCCGGGTCCGGCGGGACCATGTTCAGGATCGGTCGGACGGCCATAGCCATGCGGAACATCTGGCGGCCGTAGTCGTCGTAAGCCTCGGCGTCGCGCGGTGAGTGGCGGTAGAGCTCGCGCCGCGTCTGGTCATGGTCGTCCCAGGCGGCCAGGTAATCGCCGTTCGGCAGCGGCGTAAACGTACTGGGCAGGGGCAGGATCTTGAGCCCGTGGCGCGGCAGATCCAGATCGCGGATGATCTCGGGCCGCAGCAGGCTGACGACGTACGAGAACACCGTGTACTTAAAGCCGGGATAGAGTTCTTCCGTGACGGCGGCGCCGCCCAGGACGTGGCGGCGCTCCAGCACGAGCACGCGCTTGCCGGCGCGGGCCAGGTAAGCGGCGGCCACCAGGCCGTTGTGGCCGCCGCCGATGAAGATGGCATCGTAAGTGTGAGTGGCCATAGTGGTTTCACCCGAGAGGCGCGCCGGCCTCAGGCTTTCTTGCGTTCCGGATCGAAGAACGGCGTTTTCACGACGCGCGCGGGCGCGTAGCGGCGCTGGTGCTGGACCGTGACCTCCAGCATCACCAGATTGCCTAACTGGGCGGACCCGCTCTCCAGGTGCGCCAGGGCCAGCAGCTTTTTGAGCAGCGGGGACCAGGTGAGGCTGGTGGCGTAACCCACCTGGCGGCCCTGGGCGGCCACCGGCACGCTGGCGCGCACGGTGGTGGCGGGCAGTTGGGGCGGCAGGCCCTCGGCCGCATACAGGCGCTCCAGGCCCTTCCACTCCACCTCCAGGCCCACGAATTGCCAGGCCGGCCCGCGCGCCTGCTCGGCCGCCAGCGCCCGCCGCCCGATGAACGCGCCCTTGTCCAGGGCTACGGTCCAGCCGAGACCCAGCTCAAGGGGCGATGACCTCTGGGCTTCGATCAGCGCGTGCCGCGCAGATTGGTAGTCCACTTCGATCAACAGCAGCCCGGCCTCCACCCGCGCGACGTCCAGCGCCAGGATGCCGGCCGGGGTCAGGCCGTAGCCCTGGCCGGCCCGCCGCAGCGCGTCCCACAGACGTTCGGCGTCGGCGGCGTCCGCCCAGAGCTCGTAGCCGAGGTCGCCGGTGTAGCCGGTGCGCGTGATCGTCACCGGGATATCGTCGATGCGCGTGTGCGTCAGGCGGAAGTACTTGAGCTGATCAAAATCAGCCGGCGAGACCTGCTGCAGGATGAGGCGGGCATGCGGGCCTTGCAGGGCCAGCGCGGCCGTGCTGGCGGAGACGTCGCGGATCGTCACCCGCTGCCCGACGGCGTTCTGGTGGAGCCAGCGCAGGTTCGGGTCGGCTGAGGTCAGGCGGAACGTCTGCTCGTCCAGGCGCGCCACGGTGCCGTCGTCGATGACCTTGCCGGCTTCGTCGCACCAGGGCGTATACAGCACTTGGCCGATGGCGCAACGGTCGATCCGGCGCGTGACGATCCGGTCCAGCAGGCGGGCCGCGTCCGGACCGGAGATCAGGTACTTGTACAGCGGTGAGACATCGAAGAGGGCGGCCGTATTGCGCACGGCCCAGTACTCGCGCTCGGGCGAGAGATCATAGGCGCTGGCCGCCAGGTAGCCGGCCCAGCGCCGCCAGTTCTGGCCCTGGTTCAGGGGAGCGGTGCGGGAATGGAAGGGGGTGCCGGGAAGCATGGACCTCCTGCTAAGGCCCCGTCCCGCGGCGGGCGGCGAACAGGGCAGCGCGCGCTGTCCATCCAGCGCGAAGGCTGGACGGGGGCTAGCCGGCCGTCGGCGGTTGCTCGGCATTGGCGCCCTCCGCCGGAGCGAAGAACACCAGGACGTTCAGGGTTTCGGTGATGGTGTGGAAGCGATGCGGGACGCGGGCGGCGACGAAGATGACCGAGCCCGGACCAACTGCCCGGTCCTCGTCGGCCACGCGGATCTGAGCGCGGCCGCTGACCACGTAGTAGACCTCGTCCTCGCTGTGCGGGGACTGCGGGTCCTGGCCGCCGACCGGCAGCGTGTACAGCCCCAGGCTCAGACTGGGGACGCGCCAGAACTCCCGGTAACGCTGGCCGCTGGCTTGGCGCTCGGCCAGCACCTGGTCGATTTCAAAGGCGTGCATGCGGACCTCTCCTGGAGTGGGG
Source organism: uncultured Anaerolineales bacterium (assembly GCA_937952305.1). Classification (GTDB taxonomy): domain Bacteria; phylum Chloroflexota; class Anaerolineae; order Anaerolineales; family UBA6663; genus SpSt-583. The sequence goes on from CALFZO010000029.1 coordinate 56,355, forward strand.
CGCCGATCTCAACTGCCGCGGGCGGCCCGCGGCGCGCGCCGGGCCGCGCTCGGAGCGCGATAACCGAGCTGTTGGGACACCCGGCGCGCCGCCTGGAGCACCAGCGGGGCCACCTCGGTCAGCCGCGCCGTCGTCAGGCGGACGGTCGGTCCGCCCAGGCACAAGGCCGCCAGCGCCCGCCCGTCATAGTCAAGGACCGGGGCCGCCACGGCGGCATAACCGACCTCGAGTTCATCCTGCACGGTGGCGTAACCGCGTTCGCGCGCGGCGGCCAGTTCGCGCTGGAAGGCCGCCGGCGTCGTCAGCGTGCGCTCCGTGAAACGGGGCAGGGTCTGCCGGTTGACAGCGGCTTTGAGAAAGGCGGCGACCGCCGTGTCCGGTTGGTGAGCCAGGATGGCCTTGCCGGTGGAGGTGGCGTGGGCGGGCCAGCGCGTTCCCAGGATCGGGGCGCCCGCGATCAGGTGGGGGCTGAGCACCTCGTCCAGCACGAGGATGTCTGGCGGCGCCAGGACCTCCAGCGTGGCCGCCTCCTGGGTGGCGTGCGCCAGCCGCTCCAGCTCTGGCCGGCTGGCGGCGCGGACGTCGTTGGCGCGCAGCGCCCGGCCGCCCAGCACGATGGCCTCCGAGCCCAGGTGGTAGCCATCGTCGCTGGCGCGCGCGATCAGGCCCTCGTGCTCCAGCGCCGCCAGGAGGCGGTAGGCGGTGGCGCGGTTGAGGCGCGTGGCGCGGGCCACTTCGGCCAGCGTCAGGTGCGGCCGGGCATCGGTGAAGGCTTTGAGGACGGCCACGGCCCGGCTGACGGCCTGGGCGCCTGGGTACGGCGAAGGACGCGTGCTCATAATATGAAACTGACGCTCACAATATGACTGACAGAATTTTACCGGATCGGCCCTGGCCGAGTCAAGCCGGAGGCGCGCGCCGGCGCCACCTTAAGGCGGCGCCGGCCAACCTTAAGAACTCTCCGGCCGGTAATCTTGCGCGCACCCTGGACTCTCGTTATAATGACCTTACTGACCTGGGCAGCTGTGGTGAACGTGTGTGTTAACTGTTCCACGCTGCCCGTGTTCGTCAGGGGAACGCGCCCATGGCTAACGCAAAAGTCCTCCTCCTGGAAAGCGAGCGCGCGACGGCGCCGTCTTTCGGCCCGGCGCTGGAAAAGCGCGGCTACCAGGTGACCATTGAACACTCGGCGCAGTCGGCGATCAAGCGTCTGTCCGCCACCGGGCCGGACGTGGTGGTGCTGGATGCGGCGTCGTTAAAGACCAGCGGCGCCCGCATCTGCCGGCAGCTGCGCGCGTCGATGAACGGCACGCCGATTGTGCTCGTGGCTGACAAGAAAAATCCGCCGGACGCCAACTGCGGCGCCTCGGTGGTGTTGACCACGCCGTTTACGCCGCGCAAGCTGCTCAACACCGTGGCGCGCCTGCTGCCGGCGGAGGAAGGCGCGTCGCTGCAGATCGGGCCGATCAAGCTCAACCTGGCCCAGAAGCGTGTGCGCTGCGGCGACCGCGAAGAGAAGGTGACGCCCAAGCAGGCCAAGCTGCTGGAGATGTTCCTGCGCGCCCCCGGCACCTTGCTGACGCGCAAGGCCATTATCAAGCACGTCTGGGACACGGACTATATCGGCGACACCCGCACGCTGGATGTCCACATCAGCTGGCTGCGCGGCGTCATCGAGCCCAACCCGCGCAAGCCGCGCTATCTCAAAACTATTCGCGGCCAGGGCTACCGCCTGGACAGCCCCGGCTGAGCCCCGGTCCCCCGTGCAAAGCAAAACGCCCGCCGGCAGCGCCGGCGGGCGTTTGTTTTTGAAAGTGTCCGGCCGCCTTAGAGCGTTTGGAGCACCTCGGCGATGGGGCCGAGCGCCCAGTCGACGGTGGCCCGGTCGATGATCAGCGGCGGCGCGATGCGGATGACGTGCTCGTGCGTCTCCTTGCACAGGAGGCCGCGCTGGCGCAGCGCCTCGCAGAAACGCCGCGCGCCGCCCGCCTCCGGCTTGAGCTCCACCCCGATCAGCAGCCCTTGGCCGCGCACTTCCTGCACGTGCGGGCTCGGAATCTCGGCCAGGCGCTCCTGGAGATAGTCGCCCATCTCGGCGGCCCGCTCGGCCAGCTTCTCCTCCCGGAGCACGCGCAGCGCGGCGCGCGCCACGGCCGCCGCCAGCGGATTGCCGCCGAAGGTGGAGCCGTGCTCGCCAGGTTGAAACAGGCTCAGCAAGGCCCGGTCCGCCAGGATGGCCGAGACCGGGTACAGGCCTCCGCCCAGGGCTTTCCCCAGGATGACGATGTCCGGCCGCACCGCCTCGTGGTCGCACGCGAACAGCCGCCCGGTGCGGCCCAGCCCGGTCTGGATCTCATCGGCCACGAACAGGACATTGTGGCGCCGGGCCAGCGCGGCCACGGCGGACAGGTAGCCCGCCGGCGGCACCACCACGCCCGCTTCGCCCTGGATCGGCTCCAGCAGGATGGCGGCCGTGTTGGGCGTGATCGCGGCCGCCATGGCCGCCGCGTCGCCGTAGGGCACGGTCTTGAAGCCGGGCGTATGCGGGCCAAACAGGTCCCGATACAGCGGCTCGGTCGAGAACGAGATGATCGTGATCGTGCGGCCGTGGAAATTTCCGCCGACCACGATGATCTCGGCCTGGTCGCGCGGGACACCCTTGACGGTGTAGGCCCACTTGCGCGCCAGCTTGACGGCCGTCTCCACCGCCTCGGCCCCGGTGTTCATGGGCAGCGCCATCTCGTAGCCGGTCAGCTCGGACAGCTCCTGGTAGAACAACGGCAGTTGGTTATTGCGGAAGGCGCGCGAGGTGAGCGTCACCTTCTGGGCCTGCTCCACCAGCGCGGCCACGATGGCGGGGTGGCAGTGCCCCTGGTTGAGGGCCGAATACGCGGACAGGCAGTCCAGGTATTTCCGGCCTTCCACATCCCACACCCACACCCCTTGCGCGCGCTCGATGACGACGTCCAGCGGGTGGTAGTTGTGCGCGCCGAAGCGCTCTTCCAGGGCGACGTAGTCCTTGGCGTACATGCGAACTCCTTGAACGGAGGCCGAAACGCGGAGCGCTTCAGCCCCCGCCTCAGCGGCGGCGGGTGGTCTTCTGCGCGGGCCGCGCGGCCGGGCGCCGGGCGGCCGGTTTGGGGCGGGCGGCCAGCAGGTGGTGCAAGATAGCCTTCTGGGCGTGCATGCGGTTCTCGGCCTCCGGGAAGACCACCGAGTGCGGCCCATCCATGACGGCGTCAGTGATCTCCTCGCCGCGATGGGCCGGCAGGCAGTGCAGGACGATGGCGTCCGGTTGAGCCAGCCGCAGCAGATCGTCATTGACTTGGAAGCCGGCGAAGGCCTGGCGCCGGGCCTCGGCCTCTTTCTCCTGGCCCATGCTGGTCCAGGTGTCGGTGTAGACGGCGTCGGCGTGCCTCACGGCCTCGCGCGGGTCGTGCGTCAGCCGCACCTCGGCCCCGGACGCCGCCGCGAGCTCCCGCCCTTGGGCCACGACCTTGGCCGGCAGGGTATAGCCCTGCGGCGAGGCGATGGCGAAGTGCGCGCCGAGCTTGGCGCAGATGTGGAGCAGGGAGGTGGCCACGTTGAAGCCGTCGCCGACGTAGGCCACACGCAGCCCCTTGAGCTTGCCCTTGTGCTCCTGGATGGTGAGCGCGTCGGCCAGGGCCTGGCACGGGTGGTTGTAGTCCGACAGGCCGTTGATGACGGGCACGCTGGCCCACTGCGCCAGTTCCAGGATGTGCTGGTGGGCGAAGGTGCGGGCCATGATGGCATCCACATAGCCGGACAGCACGCGGGCCACGTCGGCCACGGACTCGCGCTGGCCCAGGCCGATCTCGGCCGGCGACAGGTACAGGGCGTCACCGCCCAGGTGGCGCATGGCCATGTCAAACGAGACGCGCGTGCGCAAGGACGGCTTCTGAAAGACCATGCCCAGGACCTTGCCCTTGAGCACGGGCTTATTGCCGCCGCGGGCGCGCTCTTTCTTCAGTTGCACGGCCAGGTCGAGCAGGGCTTGCAGTTCTTTCGGCGAATAGTCGGCGATGTGCAGGAAGTGGCGCATGGTGGTTCTCCTCAGATCTCACGCACCCGGCCCGGCGCTGACACCGCGCCGGGTGCGTTGGCGTCAGGCTTTCGGTCCGAATTTCGCTTTCAGGATCTCCGCCAGCGTCGGCTGGCCGATCTCCTGGAGTTCGTAGCGCACGCGCTGGGCGGGCTTGTCCAGGGTCAGCACGCGGCGCAGGTCGATGGGCGTGCCGATCAGGACCAGGTCGACGGGCGCGTTGCGGATGGTCTGCTCCAGCTCCTTAACCTGTTCGTCGCCGTAGCCCATGGCCGGCAAGACCGCGCCGGTGGTCGGGTACTTGCGATAGGTCGCCGCGATCGAGCCGACCGCGTACGGGCGCGGGTCCACGATCTCAGCCGCGCCGAAGCGCCGGGCGGCCACCCAGGCCGCGCCGTAGGCCATCTCGCCGTGGGTCAGCGTCGGGCCGTCCTCGATCACCAGCACGCGCTTGCCGGTGATGGCGGCCGGGTCCTCCACCGTCAGCGGCGAGGCGCCCTCCACTACGACGGCGCGCGGGTTGAGCTCTTGCAGGGCATGGCGCACGGCCAACACGTTGGCGTGATCAGCCGTGTCCACCTTGTTGAGCACGATCACGTCCGCCAGCCGGACGTTGGCCTCGCCGGGATGGTAGGCAGACTCGTGGCCCGGGCGGTGCGGGTCGGCGATGACGATGTGCAGGTCGCTCTTGAAGAAGGGCAGGTCGTTGTTGCCGCCATCCCACAGGACGATATCGGCCTCTTTCTCCGCCATCCGCAGGATCTTCTCGTAGTCGACGCCGGCGAAGACCAGCACGCCGCGATCCAGGTGCGGCTCGTACTCCTCGCGCTCCTCGATCGTGCACTCGTACTCGTCCAGATCGTCATAGTCCGCGAAGCGCTGGGCCGTCTGCGCCACCAGGTTGCCGTAGGGCATGGGGTGGCGGACCGCCGCCACCTTGTAGCCCAGGCCGCGCAGGATATCGGCCACGCGCCGCGTGGTCTGGCTCTTGCCGGCGCCGGTGCGCACCGCGCCGATCGAGACCACGGGCTTGCTGGAGCGCAGCTGGGTGTCCTTCAGGCCGAGCAGCCGGAAGTTGGCGCCGGCGGCCAGCACACGGGAGGCCTGATGCATGACGTAGTTGTGGGTGACGTCGCTGTATGAGAAAACGACCTCGTCCACGCGCAGGCTGTGGATCAGGTCGCGCAGTTCGGACTCCGGGTAGATGCGGATGCCCTGCGGATACAGCCGGCCGGCCAATTCCGGCGGATACAGGCGCCCTTCGATGTTGGGGATCTGGGTGGCCGTGAAGGCGACGACTTCATAGGCGTCGTTGTCGCGGAAGACGGTGTTGAAGTTGTGAAAATCGCGCCCGGCGGCGCCCATGATCAGGACACGAGTACGAGCCATGCGGGTGTCTCCTTGTGAGAGGGGCTGGGGGCGGTCAGGCCGCCCGACGAAGGTGCGCCACGAGTTCGGCGCCGGTGCTGGCGATATGTTGGCGGATCAGGCGTTCGGCGGCTTCGGCATCGCGGCCGGCCAGCGCGTCCAAGATCGCGGGATGCTCAGCCAGGTCGCCGGCGTTGCGTTCCGGCAGCGAGAGCTCGGTAGCGGCGGCCACGTTGCCCCACAGCATGGTGGGGAAGGCGGCCCAGATCTGGTTGAGCAAGCGGATCAGGTAAGCGCGCCGGCTGGCCGTGCAGATCAACTGGTGGAAGCGGCGGTTGAGCTCCAGATACTCGGCCAGCGCCTCCGGGGCCTGGCGTGCGCCCATCTGCGCCTGCAGATCGCGCAGCTCGGCCAGCTCCTCGGGCGTGATGTGCTCGGCCGCGGCCCGCGCCGCCATCCCCTCCAGGAAGCCGCGCGCCGCGTACAGGTCGGCCACGTCGTCGGCTGAGAACGCCACCACGCGCACGCCGCGGTAGGGGACGTGTTCCACCAGGCCTTCGGCCGCCAGCTCCTTGAGCGCTTCCCGCACCGGCATCTGGCTGACGCCGTATTCCTGCGCCACCCGTTCCTGGCGCAGCCACTCGCCGGGCTTGAGCTCGCCTTCCAGGATCTCGGCGCGCAGGCGTTCAGCCACCACGCGGCGGAGCTGCTTGTGAGCGGTGACGTCTGGTTTGGTGGATATTGTCATAAGTGTTGTGATATTAGATATTATATCTAATCACGAACAGACTACCATCAGCGGACGGCAAAGTCAACGCTGAAGGGACGAAAAACAACCGCCGACTGAGGCGGTCCAGTCGGCGGTGCGGGGGTCGGGATAGGCGGGGGTCGGCTTCGGCTTCGGTTACATCACGTCCGGGGCCTGGATGGCCAGCAGCCGCAGGGCGTTGGCCAGGGTCTGTTTGACGGCCGCCGTCAGGCGCAGGCGCGCGGCGCGCACCGTCGGGCTTTCGGCCTGCAGCACCGGCGCCTCGTGATAGAAGCTGTGGAAGGTCTTGGCCAGCTCATAGACGTAGTTGGCCATGTGCAGCGGCTTGTACTCGTTGGCCGCGGCTTGCACAGTGGCCGGGAAGCGCGTCAACAAGTCGATCAGCTCCACTTCCAGCGCGTGCAGGTCGTAGTCGAAGTTCACGGGCGGCGGCAGCGCGCCGGCTTTGCGCAGGATGCTGGCCGCGCGCACATGCGCGTTCTGGATGTAGGGCGCGGTCTTGCCATCGAAGCTCAGCGCGTCGTCATAGCGGAACTCGATGTCTTTGACGTTGTCCACCGACAGCATGGAGTAGACCAGGGCGCCCAGGCCTAACTGACGCGCCACCTGGTCACGCACGGCCGGCGCCAGCTCCGGGTTCTTCTCTTCGATGACGGCGTGGACGCGCCGGTAGGCCTCCTCGGCGACATCTTTGAAGAGCACCACGCGCCCGCGCCGCGCCGACATGCCGCCCTCCGGCAGGGTGACGTAGCCGTAGGACAGGTGATGGCACTTGGCGGCCTGCGGGAAGCCCCACAGCTCCAGGATCTTGAAGGCCTGCTGGAAGTGCAGGCTCTGACGGAAGTCCACTACGTAGATCGAGCGGTCGACGTGATACTGCTCGAACTTGACCTTGGCCAGGGCCAGGTCCTTGGTCAGGTAGAGCGAGGTGCCGTCGCTGCGCAGCACCACGGCCGTGCGGTACTTGTCCTTGGTCAGGCCGAGTTTCTCGTCGATCTTCACCACCACCGGGCCGGCCGGGCGCTGGTCCTCGGCCAGGCCGCGCGCGATCAGATCATCGACGATGGCCTTGCTGGGTTCATCGACCTCGCTCTCGTAAAACCAGACGTCGATGGCGATATCCAGCTCGGCCAGGATCTCGCGCAGCTCTTCCAGACTCCACTCGCGCGTCACCCGCCACAACTCGCGGACCGCGGGGTCGCCGGCGTCCCACCGGCGGTACAGCTCGCGCCGCTCGGCGTCGAAGGCGGCCCGCCGGGCCGCTGCCTCGGCCGTCTCGCCCTCCTGCGGTTCGAGCAAGGCCGTGGCCTCGGCGTAGATCTTCAACAGCCATTGCCCGCGCTCGTGCACGCCGGCCGGCTCCTGGCCCTTGTAGAACTTGTCGTAGGCCCACAGGATGGTGATCACGCCCAGGCCGATGTCGCCCGGATAAGAAGCGCGGATCACCGGGTAGCCCGCGAACTGCAGCACCCGGGCCAGCACCTCGCCCAGCAGGGCGTTGCGGGCGTGGCCGATATGGAACGAGTGATGGGTGTTGGGCTGGGCGTACTCCACCATCACCTGCTCGGGCTTCGCCGGGCCGCGGCCGAAATCGGCGCCGGCGGTCAGCACGGCCTCCACCACGCGCGCCGCGTAGCTGGGCGTGTCGAAGTAGGCGTTGAGGTAGGCCTTGTCGGCCTCCAGGCGCGCAAAGCCGGGCGGCGGCGCGAGGCGCGCCACCACCTGCTGGGCCAGCTCCTGGGCGCGCTGCGGGACGTTGACCTTGCGGCCGGCCGAACGTGCCTCGGCGGCGGCGGCCTGGAAACAGATATTCGTCCCCTGGCCCCATTGCCCGGCGAACGGCGTCGCCTGCCATTTCACCTCGCCCGGATCGGGGAGGCCCAATTCCGCCAGCGCGGCCTTGATGTGGCCGGCGATCCCGGCCAGCTCCTGCTCGAACATCGCGTCTCCTGCAGTCGGCGTCAGCGCGGCGCCGGACCGACCGGCCCGGCGTGGAGTCTGCGTCGCATTGGCTTGTGAACTGAAAGGGCGATTGTAGCACGAGCGCCGGGGACGCGCCTCAATCCTCGTCACCGCCGATGACCGTGAACGTGCGGCGCCGGTCGGGGCGGGCGGGCGCGGCCGGGCCGGGAAGCGGCGCGGCGGCCGGAGGGTAGGGCGGCGCCACCACGATGACGCGCGGCTCCGGGTCAGGCGCGGTCGGGCGCTCGGGCCGGGCCAGGCGGCCCGGCAGGTCCCGCGTCGCCAGCCAGACGACGATGAGCGAGGTGGGGATGGAGGCGGCCACGCCCGCGATCACGCCGACGATGACGGCCATGGCTTGATCGGAGAGGCGCAGGCCGATGACGACCGCCAGCGTGACGCTGAAGACCAGCAGCAGCAGGAAGACGGCCAGACGCAACCTGGACATGGCGGCGCAGGCCCCCGGTCACTTCGGCCGTTTGGGAGTGCGCCGGCGGCGCGCCGGCTTGGGGGCCTGGTCGGCCGCCAGCGCCAGGCGATGAGCGTGCGCCACCCATTCGCCGAGGCGGGCCGGGTCCGCGTGAAAGGCCTCCGGCAGCAGGACCCAAGTGGACATGGTGCGGCCCTTGACGCGCCACGGCGCGGCCCCGGCCTGGGCCAGCAGGGCGGCGTGCAGGGCCGGCTCGGGCAGCTTCACGCCCAGGCGGCCTTCCGGCCACACCAGGGCGAAGATCTTGCTGGCGGCGAAGAGCGTGTTGCAGCCGAACATGCGGCGCTCGCTGACGGCCGGCAGGCCCGCGCAGGCCTGGCGCAGCTGCTCCCACAAGGCTGCGTTTTGAGAGAGTGCGGCCATGCAGTCCTCCTCGCGGGCCGCTATCCGGCCCGGCCCGGCCGGGCGACCTCGGCGTGGCGGAAGCAGCCTACCACGTGATCGTTGACCAACCCGGTCGCCTGCAGGAAGGCGTAGCAGATCGTCGAGCCCACGAACGTGAAGCCGCGCTTCTTTAGGTCTTTGCTCAGCGCGTCCGACTCAGCCGTGCGCGCCGGGATTTCGCGCAGGCTTTTCCAGGCGTTGTGTCTGGGCGCGCCGCCCACCCAGCGCCAGACGTAGGCATCGAAGCTGCCAAACTCGCGCTGCACGGCCAGGAAAGCCTGAGCGTTTTTGACCGCGCCGTGGACCTTGAGCCGGTTGCGCACGATGCCGGGGTCGGCCAGCAGCTGCGCCAGTTTGCGCTCGCTGTAACGCGCCACCCGCGCCGGATCGAAATCGTCGAAGACGGCGCGGTAGCGTTCGCGCTTGTTCAGAATCGTGCTCCAGCTCAGGCCGGCCTGGGCGCCTTCCAGGATCAGGAACTCAAAAAAGCGGCGGTCGTCGTGGACGGGCACGCCCCACTCCTGATCGTGATACGCGATCATGCGCGGGTCCGTGCCGGCCCATTCACAGCGTTGCGGCGAAGGCATGCATCACCTCTGGCTGCGCCCAGTCTACCCCACCTGGGTGGCGATCCACCAGGTGTTGCCGGCCGGGTCCTGCACACCGCCGCGCCGGTCTGCCTCGCCCGCCGCCTGCGCCGGCGCCTGCACAGACTCCCCGCCGGCCGCCAGCGCCCGTTGATACACGGCGTCCACATCCGGCACGTAGACGTGCAGCCAGGCCGGCACGGTCGGCCAATCCGGCGTCGCCTCGGCGAACATCAAGACGGTGTCACCCACCCGCACTTCGGCGTGCATGACCGAGCCGTCCGGCCGCTGGAAGCGCCGCAACTCGGCGGCGTCGAAGACGTGCTTGAGGAAGTCGAAGACGCGCCGGGCGTCCCGGACCATCAGGTACGGAGAGACGGTGGAGTAGCCGGCCGGTTTCCAGGTGTTGGTCATGGGAACTCCTCTTCAGGGTCAATCAGACGGCGCTCGGATAGTCGCCGGGTGTCACACAGGCGGCTTGAAAACGCGTCACCTGGCCGGCGGCCACGGCCAGAAAGTCGCCGCGCCCCAACAGCCGCTCGGCGCCGGTGCCGGCGCGTCCGCTGGCCACGCGCGCGTCCTCGGCGCTGGCCACGCGCCCCACCAGCCGGGCCGGAAAGTTGGCCTTGAGCATCGGCGCCAACGCCGCCGCGGCCGGCCGCTGGGTGGCGGCCACCACGTGCAACCCGGCCTCGCGCCCGCGTTGGGCCAGCCGGGTGAGCGCGGCCTCCGCCCGCCGGCCGGCCAGGGTCAGCGCTTCGGCCAGTTCGTCCACGGCGATCACGAGGCGCGGCGCGGCCTGGCTCTCACGGTCGCGGCGCTCCATGAGCGCGACCAGGCGCTCCAGCCAGGCGGCCATGTCAGCGGCTTGCGTGACGACCGGGGCCAGGCAATGCCCGGCCGACGCGAGCGGACCCAGGCCGCGGCCCTTGGGGTCGAGCAGCAGGAACTGCAGCTGATCCGGCCGGTGCGTGAGCGCCAGCGAACACAGTATCGTCCGCAGCAATTCGGTCTTGCCGGAGCCGGTGGCGCCGGCGATCAATACGTGCGCGACCTCCGGTGACGCCAGGCGGATGAGCAGCGGCCGCCCATCCTCCGCCAGGCCGAGGTAGGCCGTGAAGGGCGGGGCGTTTGGCACGGCGCGCCGCAGCGACCGCAGTGTGACCGGCTCCGCCTCGGCCCGCGGCACTTCCAGAGCCAGATGATCGCCGTCGCGGGCAACGCGCACCCCCGGAGCGCCCAGCGCCAGGGCCAGTTCCTCCGTGAGGTGGCGCACGGCGGCCAGGCGGACGCCCGGCGCGGGCGCGAAGTGGTAACGGACCCAGCGCGGTGTCACAGTGCCGCCGTGGACCTGGCCGGGCACGCGATGGGCGGCCAGCACCCGCTCAATGCAATCCGACTGGAAATCCAGATCATCAGAGGATGGGCGGCTCACACTCGGCCTCCACGCGGCAGACGAGAGACGATCCATGGCGCCAACGCCGGGCTTCACCTTTCGGCTTGGCCAGGTGGGCTGGTGCGCGCTGGTTGTGGTATGTGGGCGGTCGCCTTTGTTATAGCAGAACTTTTGTTCTATTTCAAGAGGAAAAAACAAGGCCACGCCGGGGAAGGGGCGTGGCCTTAATCGGGCGCTATTTGCCCGTGAGCGTGGCCAGCTTCTTCATGAGCCGGCTCTTGCGGCGCGAGGCGCTGTTCTTGTGGATCACGCCCTTCTGCGCCGCCCGGTCCAGCGCGCTCACCGCCGCCAACGTCACCTTGCGGGCGTCCTCGGCGTTGGGGGTTTCCAGCGCTTCGCGCGCAATGCGGATGGCAGTGCGGGTGCGCGAACGGGTGCGCTGGTTGAAAGCGTGCTTGCGCTCGTTGGAGCGGATGCGCTTTTGGGCTGACTGGGTGTTAGCCAAGGTACTCTCTCCTGCGACGTTATGATTCCACTGCTAACGCGACGGCAAATTCTAGCCGAGACAGGCGCGTTTGTCTAGTGCTCAGACGCGCTGCCTCACGAGCTGAACCGGGCGGCGCTAGGCCACGGCGATGCACTCGATTTCGATGCGGGCGCCGCGCGGCAGCCCGGCGACTTGCACGGTGCTGCGGGCCGGCGGCTGGCTCGGGAAGAACTCGCCGTAAACGGCGTTCATGCGCGCGAACTCGCTCAGGTCTTGCATAAAGACCGTGGTCTTGACGACGCTGCCCAGGCGGCTGCCGGCGGCCTCGAGCACGGCCGCCAGGTTCTGCAGCACGCGCCGCGTCTGCGTCTCGATGTCGCCGTCCACAATCTGCATCGTAGCCGGGTCGAGCGGAACTTGGCCCGCGCAGAAGATGAAGCCGTTGGCGCGCACGGCCTGCGAGTAGGGCCCGAGGGCTTGGGGGGCGTGGTCGGTGTGGATGACGGTCAATGCGGGCATCAGGTGTCCTCCGGATGATGCGGGAATGAGCGGCTACACGAACAAGGCGTGCAGCCGGGCCGGCACGGCCTCCGCCAGCCGGCGCCGCACGCGCTCCGGCATCGGCGTCGGCAGGGCGTCGAGCGGGAAGAAACGGACGGCCAGCGTCTCCACGCCGTCCGGGACAGGTGTGCCGCCGATGACGCGGCACGCAAAGACGGTGCTGCACACCTGGACCCGATCGCCGTTGGGATAGACGATGCGGTAATCTGGCCCCGAGTAAGCGCCAATCAGGCGCGTGGGTGTGACCGCCAGCCCGGTCTCCTCGCGGGTCTCGCGGACCACCGTTTCGGCGATGGTCTCGCCCAGGTCCATCAGCCCGCCGGGGAAGCCCCACTGGCCGTTGTCGCCGCGCTGGATGAGCAGCACCCGGCCGGCGTCGTCGTGGATGATCGCGCCGGCGGCGGGCAGGATCAGCTCGCGCGGCCCCACCAGGCCGCGCAGCGCCGCCAGGGAATGGGCGTCCACGCCGGTTGGCTCCGGCCGCGGCGGCGCAAAGCTGGCGCCGGGCCGCTCCGCCAACAGATCGCGCACCATGTCCGCGTACCAGGGTGAGGTGGCCGGCAGAGCCTCCGGCGCGAAGAAGGCCTGCTCCAGGGCTTCGCCACCATCCGGCCGGCCGTTGGTGAGGGGCTCCTCGGCCTGGCACGCGAAGGCGGCCGTCCATTGCTGGACCTGATCGCCGTTGGGATAAACCACGTCGTAGGGCGGGCCGGCGTAGACGCCCACCAGCCGCGTCGGCCTCACGCGCAGGCCGGTCTCCTCCAGTGCCTCGCGGACCGCGCACGCCCCCAGGGTCTCGCCCAACTCGAGCAGGCCGCCGGGCAGCCCCCACCAGTCGAAGTCAGCTCGGCGCTGGAACAGGATGCGGCCGCGCCAATCCCGGATCAGGGCGGTGGCGTAGGCCAGGATCACCTTGCGCGGGCCGATCTGCGCGCGCAGTTCGGTCAGGTAGGCGCTCATGGCAGGGCCCGTAAGAACAGGCCGAGCGGGGTGAAATCCTCCAGCGGGAAGATCGCGTCGTAGGCGTCTTCCGGGACGCGCGGGTGCAGCGGCTGGCGGGCGACGATGATCACGAAATACGCGCCGGGCTGTTCCTTGCGCAGCGACTGCAGGCGGCGCACACCGCTGCCCGGGTGGATCGAGTCGATCGGTTCGATCAGGATCGTGATCCCGTCTTTCTTGAGCTCCGTCAACGTGATGCTGGGGATGAACAGGCGCAGCGCGCCGGTGCCGACCTGCAGCTCGAAGCCGCCGGACCAGTGGGTGTGGGCGTAATCACTCGCCGCCAAAAAGTCGCACAGGGCGGCCTCCATGTTACTGCGGACCAGGTGCCCGTTCGGCAGGGTCCAGCCGGGAAGGCGATGGGGACTCATACGGCCTCCGCGAATGCTGCCAGCCGCTCCACAGCGCGAGGCCTTCAACCAGGCGCGGCGCCAGGGCGTGTAAAGCAAAAAAGACCCGTAACATGAACGGCAGGACCACCTCGCGGCGGTCCTGCTCCACGGCCCGCACCAGGGCGGCGGCCACGGCCTCCGGCTCCAGGGCCGGGATCAGGCGGCGGGCCACCCAGGGGGCGCGCTCGAGCGTGCCGGGGTTGTGCGTGAAGTAGGCGGTGCGCACTTCGCCGCAGACGACCGAAGTGACGCCCAGCCCGGTGCCGTGCAGATCCTGCCGCAGAGCGTTGGTGAAGCCTTGCAAGGCCCAGCGCGCGGCCGTATAGCCGGTGGCGCCCGGCCAGACGATGCGCGCGGCCGGTGAATTGACCACGACAAAGCGGCCGCGGCGGCGGGCGAGCATGGCCGGCAGGCAGGCCTGCGTCAGAAAAAACGCGGCCAGGTAGGGCGCGCCCAGCATCTCGACGGCTTCGGCCGGCGGGGTCTCTTCCGTGAACAGCCAACGGCCCGCGCCGGCGCTGTGCACCACGACCTCCGGCGCGCCCTGCTCGGCCAGCAGACGCTCCAACGTGGCGGCGACGGCGGCCGGGTCGCTCAGGTCCACCGGCCAGGCGCGCGCCTGCCCGCCCGCGGCCTGGACGTCATCGACGACGGCATCCAGGGCGGCGGCGGTGCGGGCCAGGAGGGCCACCCGCGCGCCGCGGGCTGCTGCGGCCCGGGCCGTGGCCGCCCCGATGCCGCTGGAGGCGCCGGAGACGACAACCAATTGATTGCGAAGCTGCATGCGGCCTGAGTGTAAGCGGGGCGGTGGGGGGTGTCAACCGGGCCGGCGCGCCGAAAAGCGTTGTACACTGCCCGCACGCCCATTTTTCAGGAGATCGCCCGATGAAGACCCAGCTCAAAGTCAGCCGCGGCCTGCTTGTCGGGCTGCTCATGATCGGTGTGTTCAGCGGCCTGGCCGGCCTGGGATACGTCACCCGCACGCAGGCGCACAACCTGGTCACGCACCCCGCCGCGACGCGCAACCAGGCGGACAAGACGCCGGCGGACTACGGCCTGCCGTACGAAGACGTGACTGTCACCGCCGTCGACGGATCGACGGCGGTCGGCTGGTATGTGCCCACGCAGACCGGCGCCGTCGTCATCGCCCAGCACGGCTACAAGGCCGACCGGGATGAGATGTTGAACGAGGCCGCCATGCTCCAGGGGCACGGCTATGGCGTGTTGATCACGTCGGTGCGCGCCCACGACGGCAGCGCCGGCGAGATGATCACGTTCGGGCGCGGTGAGATGCTGGACCTGGACGCCTGGTATCAGTTTCTGCTCAGCCGGCCGGAGGTGGACCCGGACCGGATCGGGGCGCTGGGCAACTCGATGGGCGGCATGCTCGTGATCCAGTACGCGGCCCGGAACCCGGCCATCCGGGCCGTGGTCGCCAACAGCGCCTTCTCGTCGCTCAACGACACCGTGGCCACCAGCGTGACCTATTTCACCGGCCTGCCGCCCTTTCCGTTCGCGCCCCTGATCGTGTGGTGGGCCGAGCGCGAGACCGAGGTGCGCGCCGCCGACATCGACACCACGGTCTGGATCCGGGCGCTCAGCCCGCGTCCGGTCTTCCTGATGCAAGGCGGCGCCGACATCATCGTCAACGCCGACAGCGTCCAGCGCCTCTACGCCGCTGCCGGCGAGCCGAAAGAGCTATGGTTTGAGCCAGACCTCGGGCACACCCAGTTCGACACG
>CALFZO010000030.1 GCA_937952305.1 uncultured Anaerolineales bacterium
CGCCTAACGTGGCGGTTCAGGCGCTTGGCCGAGCGCGTTAGCCCGAGCACCGCGAGGGCAGCGCGAAGGCCAAGTCGCCTGCAACCGCGTGTTAGCGTGCCTGCTATGTGAACGGGTTGAAACGGACGACAGCCCGAACAGCTCTTTGAAACTAGCGCAGCGCCGGGACGAGATGGGTAAAACACCTTCGCTGTTTTCACCACCGTTACAAGCCTGGTTTTCAGCTGTGCCTGTTACCGGCGCCCGGCCGGATCAAAATCGCTGACGCAGAGTTTACCCCAAATCCGGGTATGACCCAGCGGCGGTGGAAGAACCAAGTGCAGCGCGAGTCGTTTACCTGCTTGGCGGTGACGATTCGCCGGCGATGAAATGGCTGGCGATTGCCTGCGGCGCTTGAACCGTCGTTTGACCCCCTGAACGGCGCTTGGTGGGAGTGGCCTTACACCGCCGCCTTACAAAGAATCCAGGCCGGGCGACGGAGTTATCGAAAGCGATGACTCTCGCCACCGGTATTCTGATGAGATCGCAAGAACTCCGAAGACCCGGCCGGCGCGGCGCAGCTCCGCATCTGGGCACGCTAACATTTGATTAGACTGACGAGACCCCCGATGCCTATAGCAGTGGAGCCGGGTCTTCGCCCCTATATGCAAACCGCCCGCTGTCTTCAGCCTCTACGATTAGAGCCGGGTGTCTAGCCGTAGATGCGCTCGTGCCCAATGATGCGATTCTCCAGCCCTAGTTTCACTGCCAGATCGTATCGCAACTCCCAGTAACGGCCTGGCCGGTTCCACTGCCCACCAGCATATTTTACTCTACCCGCGATGTCGGTTTCGCCCCAGGTGATTTGCAGGTGCACGATCGTGTCGGGCTTGAAGCGTGGCGTCCAATCAGCTTCGTCGACAATGAGCTCCACAGTCTTGTAGCGGCGCCGCTTCTCCTCGTCATAGCGATAGCGGACGCAGACTAACTGGCTGCCATATTGCTGAACCAGTTTCCTGGTTCCGCGCTGGCCGGGACTGAGCGTGAGACGGATACGCATGGCCTCGAGTATACGAACAAATCAGGCCGTCGCCGCGCCGGGGTTCGTTGGCACGATCGCCTATTCGATTGTTATTCAGACGGGAAACCGCATGTTTGTCGCCCCAGACTCAGACTGGCCGGCCTTCCCTGTCTGGGAGTCCGCCGCGTGCCTGGGCGCGCATAGCACCGTGACCTCGGCGTTTTCGGGTATCCCAACTGAGCCAGACCGACTCCAACGCTCGCCCCTATTGCTTCTGCTCGGGTAATTTGGTTCTATCTCTCCGCGACGTGCGCAAGGAGAGATAGCGTGTTGGCCGAACCTCAACAGCCCACCCCTGAAATCATCGGCCCGGTCCGGGCGGCCGAAATTCTACAACTGGATCGATCAACGGTCAGACGCCTGGCCAATCAGGGCGCCATCCCGGTCCACGCCTGGACGCCCGGAGGCCATGCGCGGTTTCTCAAGTCAGAGGTGGAATGGCTGCGCGATCAGCTAGCCGCCCGGACCAAGCTGCCGCGGTCGCTCAAACGGCTGCGGCAGATCCGGCAGGCCGGCTCATGATCAGGCCCGGTACGCGATCCGGCCGCCTCGACGCCTTTATCGCGGTCAGTTTGCTGGTCTTTGCCAGCTACCGGCTCACCGGCGCGAGTGTGCTTAGCCTGTTATTGGCCGCACAGGCCGGTCTTGTGGCGATGTTGCTCGTGATCCGGCGCGGCCCGGCGCGGGAGGCGCGTTGGCCGCTGCGGTGGCTTGCATGGTGGACGGCTTTGACGCCCCTATTGATGCGGCCCGGCCGCGACGAGGTCTTGACTGTGACGGTGCAGGTCGCCGGCCTGGGTCTGGCGCTCTGGGCCAAGGTCTGTCTCGGCCGCTCATTTGGGATCGCGCCGGCCGATCGCGGGCTGGTGGTCGCCGGGCCCTATCGCTGGCTGCGCCACCCAGCCTATGCCGGCGAACTGATCAGCTTTGCCGGCGTGTGGCTGTCTGCACCGACTGGCTGGAATACCGGCCTGCTGGCCCTGATCGCGTTAGGCCTGGTGCTCCGGATTCTGGCTGAGGAGAACGTGATCGGCGGTTATGCCGACTATGCGGCCCGGGTGCGCTGGCGCCTGGCGCCGGGGATTTGGTGATGGAGATGGAACTCATCTTTTTGCAGGGGTTGACCATTGGTCTGGGGATCGGGGTTGGGTTGGGCACTCTGGTAATGGCCATCCAGCGCTTCCTGGAAGGCCGGTAGATACGGCGTGCTGGCAGGTCCCGGTTCACAGTGCAGTTAGCGACACAGGAAATGAGGGATTGAGGGAATGTTCGATCTGAAGTTGGTACGGTTGGCCGGCGTCCTGCTGCTGTCGGCATTGCTGGCCGGTGGCAGGCACGCATCCGCCGGTGCCTCGGTCGGCACAGGATTTACCTATCAGGGGCAATTGATCCGGGATAGCACACCTGTCTCGGAGACCTGCGATTTTCAGTTCGCGCTCTGGGATCAGGCGCGTGACGGCTCACAGGTCGGCGCGGCGCAGACTGCAACTGCCACAGTCGCAAACGGCCTGTTCACAGCTCAACTCGATTTTGGCCCCGGCGCCTTCGATGGCTCAGCGCGCTGGCTGGCCGTGGCCGTGCGTTGCCCGGCGGGAGGCGGCGAATTCACCGCGCTGGATCCCCGTACGCGGCTGACGCCCGCCCCGTATGCGCAATATGCCTTTTCCGCGCCCTGGGCCGGCCTGCACGGTGTTCCGACGGACCTGCTAGACGGCGATCAGGACACGACCTACGCGGCCGGCTCTGGCCTGTCCTTAACGGATGGGGTCTTCAGTATCCCGGAGGGCGCGCTAACGGCCGAACACCTGGCGCCAGGCGCCGTCAGTGCCAGCAGCGTGGACACAACCACGGTCCAGGCGCGCGTGAGCGGGCTATGCGGGGAAGGCGAATTCGTCCGCCAGATCAATGCCGATGGCTCGGTCATCTGTGGCCAAGACGCGGACACGGTTCTGGCTGCTGGTGACGGCCTCGCACTCGCCGGTCAGGCGCTGGCCGTAGACACCACTGTGGTCCGCGTCGCCAATCTACCCCAGTTGATCAGCGCGGCGGGCTACCTCACAGAAACACTGGCTGATGAGCGTTACGCCCTGGTCGCCGGCCCCGGCCTGGCGCGGAGTGGGACTACGTTCAGCGTCGTGACCGACACCGTCCAGGCGCGGATCACCGGGACCTGCCCGGCCGGCCAGTACGTGCGCCAGGTGGAGGCTGACGGCGCCGTCGTCTGCGGCCAGGACGCGGACAGCGGCGGCGACATCACGGCCGTCACCACCGGGGCCGGTCTGAGCGGCGGGGCGGCGAGCGGTGACGCCGCGCTGGCGCTGGCCAACTCCTACCGCCTGCCGCAGTCGTGCGCGGCCGGCCAGGTGCCGGTCAGCGACGGGGCCGGCGGCTGGGCATGCCAGAGCCTGCTCCCGCCCGGCACGATCGCGTTCTTCGCCCAGGCTGCATGTCCGGCCGGCTGGAGCGAGGTCACGGCCCTGCGCGGCCGGGCTGTCGTCGGCCTGCCGGCTGGGGGCACGGTGAATGCCGCCGTCGGGACGGCGCTGCCCAATCAGGGGACGCGCACGGTCACGCTGGCTACGGCCAACCTGCCCGCCCACACACACAGCGTCGACCCAGCCCCGGTCACCACCGGCGCAGCCGGCGCGGGCTCCCACACCGCCTACTCCGGCACCGAGCAATGGGATGGCACAGGCGGCCAGGCCCTGCTGTACGGCACGCTCGCGCAGGGCTCAGGCCAGTGGCGCAGCGGGATCTCGGCCGAGGGCGACCACACCCACAGCGTCGATGTCCCCGGCACCACCACGACCAGCACCGGCTCGGGAACGGCTTTCGATGTCACCATGCCCTACCTGCAGCTGCTGGCCTGCAGCCGGAACTGATGCCCATGCCGCGCTTCATCGCCCTCGGACTCCTGGCCCTGAGCCTGCTGGCGGCCTTATCCACAAGCCCGGCGTCTGCGCTTGACGGGACGGCGGCCACCGGCGCCGGCTACTCCCTGAGCGGCGTGATCGCGGGCTCGGCGGCCGGGACGGCGGCCGGCGGCGGCTACGTCCTGAACGGCGGCCTGTGGGTGTCGCCGGGCGAAGCGAGCGAGCCCGCCCCGGTCCAGCACCGGGTCTTCCTGCCCTGGGCGAGCCGCTGATGCTCAGACACCGCGCGCTCTCGCTGACTGCCCGCCGCCTGTTGGCGGCCCTGCTCCTCGGGCTTGCTCTGAGCCAGGTCGCCGGCGGCGCCAGCGCCGACCCGGCCGGGCGGACCGGCGCGGCCTGGGTCCCGCCGGTGAGCGGCTACGCCGATCGCGCCGGCCCGGCCGAATGGGGCTGGCCGGCCTGCACCTGCAATCCGCAGGAGTATCGGGGGCCGGTCTGCGCCACCGGCCGCGACCCGGTCTGCGGCGGCGACCCCGGCAGCCTGGGCGGGATCTGGGAGTGGCAGGACCAGCCCGGCTACTGGGAGCCGTTTGTTTTCCCCGAGGCGTCCGTGTCCGCCAGCCTGGCCTGCCTGCCCGGCGCGAACGGCTGGTGCCGGTCGGCCGCGACCCTGACGCTCACGGGCCACGAGCCGCTGGCCGGGTACGCGATCACGTCCCTCCAGGGCGAGCGCGATGCGGTGCCGTTCGCGATGTTCGGGGATACGGCCACGCTGGTCATCGGCGACACGGCGGGCACGACCGTGACCTACCGCGCCCACTCGTCCTTCGGCGACTCGTCCTACCCTGGCGCGACCACGGTGCGCGTGGACACAACGGCGCCGACGGTGAGCGTGGCCATCGCGGGGCCCGCGGGCACAAACGGCTGGTACACCGGCCCGGTTCAGGTGACGGTCTCCGGCGCGGATGCCGCGTCCGGCCTGGCGGCGCTGTATCTGGATGGCGCGGCCTACACCGGGCCGCGGCTCATCGCGGCCGAAGGCCAGACCACGCTGCCGGTCGCCGCCGCCGACAACGCCGGCAACCTGAGCGGCGCGCAGCCGGCCACGGTGAAGATCGACAGCGTCCCGCCGGCTGCGGCCCACGAGCTGGCAGGCACCCCTGGCGAGGCTGGTTGGTTCGTCTCGCCCGTGCAGGTAACGATCTCCGGATCGGATGCGACCTCGGGCGTGGCCGCTCTGACCCTGGACGGCTCGCCGTACGCCGGCCCGCGCACCTATGCGGCTGAAGGCGAGATCACGGTCACGTACGCGGCGCGCGACATGGCCGGCCAGGCCAGCGCGCCGCAGACGGCCCTCTTCCGCGTGGACACGACCCCGCCGGCGGTGAGCGCGGCCGTCTCCGGGCCGGCCGGGGACTCGGGTTGGTATCTCGGCCCGGTGACGGTGGAGGTCAGTGGGGCCGATGCAACGTCCGGCCTGGCGGCGCTGACCCTGGACGGGCAGCCTTACTTGGGTCCGCGCGAGTATGCGGCTGAAGGCGCGACGGCCTACACCTTCTCGGCCCGCGACGCCGCCGGCAACCTGAGCGCCGCGGGATCAGCCACTGTCCGTATCGACGCGACCGCGCCGGCACTCGACCTGGCCGTGGCCGGGACGCCGGGCCGGAACGGCTGGTTCGTTTCGCCGGTCACCGTGACGCTCACCGGCCAGGACGCGGTCAGCGGGCTGGCTGGCCTGGAACTGGGCGGCGCGGTCTATACCAGCCCGCAAGTCCTTGGCGCGGAAGGCGTGAACACCGTGGCCTACGCCGGCCGCGACGTGGCCGGCAACCGCGCCGCGGGCAGCCGCGCCTTTGGCATCGACACTCAACCGCCGACCGTCACCGCCACGCTCTCCGGCCAACGCGGCGCCCAGGGCTGGTATGTCTCGCCCGTGACGATCACGCTCTCCGGGTCCGATGCCGCTTCCGGTCTGAACACACTGGCTCTAAACGGCGCGCCGTATTCCGGTCCGTGGGTGGTCCAGGCGCAGGGTGAGGGTGCGTTCACGTTCAGCGGCCAGGACCAGGCCGGTAACCGCAGCGGGACCCTGGCCGGCCTGGTCCGGATCGACACCGTCGCGCCGGTGGTGACGGCCACGCTGGCCGGTCAGCTCGGCGCGAACGGCTGGTACGTCTCGCCGGTCACGGTCACGCTGGCAGCGGCGGATACGACGTCCGGCGTGGCCGGCCTCTCGCTTGACGATCTGCCCTACACAGCGCCCCGCGTCTTCAGCGATCAGGGCCAGACCACCGTTGGCTACACCGCCGCCGATGTCGCTGACAATCACTCGGCCGAGCAGCGCCAGGTCTTCCGCATCGACACCCGGCCGCCGGCGACGCGGCCGACGCTGATCGGCCTGCCGGGCCGGAGCGGTTGGTATCTCGGCCCTGTGCTCGTGGTCCTGAGCGCGGAGGATGCGACGTCCGGCGTGGACCACGTCCTGCTGGACGGCCAGCCTTACACCGGGCCGCGCCTGTTCCCGTCCGGCGTCGTCACAACGACCTACCAGGCCGTGGACCGGGCCGGCAACGTCGAGCCAGTGCGGACCCTGGTCTTCAACGCGGACGGCACGCCGCCGGCCACGACCGCGACTCTCGCTGGCACGCGCGGCGAGAACGGCTGGTTCACCAGCGCCGTGACCGTGTCCCTGGCGGCCCGCGATGACCTGTCCGGCGTGGTGCAGGTCTGGCTGAACG
The DNA here is from genome assembly GCA_937952305.1 of uncultured Anaerolineales bacterium. GTDB lineage: Bacteria > Chloroflexota > Anaerolineae > Anaerolineales > UBA6663 > SpSt-583. The sequence goes on from CALFZO010000030.1 coordinate 6,672, forward strand.
GCCAACCGGGGATGGTGCAGTCATTGGACACAGATGGATTGCACCCTGTCGCTTTCGCGGCCGAAGACCTGGCCGGCAACCGCGCGATCACTCAGACGCTCACAGTCCGGATCGACCAAGCGCCGCCCGAGGTGGCGGTTCTGGCGATGCCGGGTCAGGGTGGGGGGCTGGTGGTGGATGTGCAGGCTCACGACGCCGGCAGCGGCGTCCAGGGCGGCATGGTCGGCATTCTGGTCGACGGGCAACTCGTCCAGTGCTGGAACTTCGCCGGCGAGAGCGCCCACGTTGAATGGGACGGCGCCTTGCCCGATGGGCGCAGCCTGCCGCCCGGCGCCTACACGGTCTGGGCCGCCGCCCACGATGCCGCTGGCCTGAAGTCGACGGCGTCCACCGGTGCCATGCTCGCGCCGGCCGCGACCTTGCCCCCAGCCCCGACCCAGTCGGCTCCTGTGTCGAGCCAACCTACCACGCCACCATTACCTCCCATCACCCTGGAGCCGGAAGCAACCGCCAGGCCCGATATTCCGTCACCGACCGCTACCCAGGTCACGCCCAACCCGGTCATTCCACAACCCATGCTCCCGGCAACCCCGCGCTCCCCCGCTCACATGGCTCGGTCTACGGCCGGCCGGGGCGTACCCGGTTGGTGGTGGATGCTCGTGACGCTGATCCCGGCCCTGGCGCTCGCCATCGGCGCCGTCTGGCTTCTCGACCCACGCCCGTGTGCCCTGGGCCGCCTGTCTCAAATTGCCGCTCAAGCTGAGGCCTGCCTGTTAGGAGACTTTGATGATTGAAAGCCTGTTGTTCCTGAACTTCGCGGCCATCCTGCTCCTGGCCGCGCTCCTGTCCTTCTATAACCTGCGCCAGGCGCGCGCGCTCGAACAGGCCCGCTCGGCGCTGGAGGACTGGGTGATGCTCCAGATCCGGCGCCACCGCGAGGCCAAGGCCAAAGAGGCCCTGGTTCCTGAACCGCTGGCCTGGGCAGCCGCTCAATTGCAGGGTGATCTCGACAAGCCGCTGGAGTTGATCGCCGTGCAGCGTGTGGCCGTCGACGTGCAGGGCGTGGAGCTGACGGCCCGCGACGGCCGGCGGGTGGTCGTGGCGCCGCTGGACGCCGCCGCCCTGCGCCGCGCCCAACGCCCGGGCCGGGGCCGGCTCAGCCAGGCCTTTGATGCCTCGTTCCTGGACCGCCAGCGCCCGCTCCTGAGCCGGCAGCGCTCCCTGCTCAACGCCGGGGACACCTTTGACCTGGAGGCCGCCCAGGCCGGCCGGCACTTCAACGTCGACTGGTCTGAAGCGCGCCGGCTGTGGTTCCACGTGCTGGCACCGCGCAATAGGGCGGCGGACGGAGCCAGCCGATGATGGAAAGGCCTAGGGCTTTGGCCGAACCCATGCTGCTGGCCTTCACGGGCGTCGCCGCCCTGGGGCTGGCCGCCGCCTGGCAATGGGGCGGCGCGGAGTGGCTGCTGCTCTTCGCCGCGCCGCTTTGGCTGGCACCGCTGGCGATATACGACTTTCGCCACCGGCAGGTGCCTCGGCTCGCCTGGGTGGCTGGACCGTGCCTGCTGGCTCTGGGGCTGGCAGCCGCGCGCGGCGATTGGGCTCTGGCCGCGCTCGCCCTGGTAGCCCTGGCCGCCAGTGAGCGCTGGCGCCTGCCGGCCAGTGGGCGCCGCCCGGCCCTATTCGCCGGCTGGTTGGCTTGCTTCTGGCTTTTGGCCTGGATCTCAACGCCCAGCCTCATAGGGGCCGTGGCTGTGCTCGGCTTCTGGCTGATGTTCGAGCTTGGCTGGTGGGCGGGCGCGGATGCCCTGGCCGCTATGACGCTGGTCCTGTTTTGGCCGACGGCCGGCATGGTGCTTGTCATCGGCATCGCCCACCTGATCTGGGCGTTCATCCGGCGATCGGCCTGGCGCTGGCCGCGGCCATTGTCCGCCGACGAGTTGGCGGCCACTGGCCAGCCGGGCCTGCCGGCGCTGGCCCTGGCCGCCGGCCTCAACACCGTTCTCACCTTCTTGTCGAAATAGAAAGGATGCCTCGATGTCTGCAAATGAATTCGCTGGCGCTCTGCTCGACTTGGGCAACAGCTTCCGGGATTGGCAGAGCCAAGTGGAAGCTGATCTCCTGGCGGCCGAAATCGCCGTGGACGCCTTCGGCGCCTGGATTGAACCCCCGGAGGCCGGATTGAAGGGTTACCTGGAGCAGTGCTTTGATGAACTCCGGGGTCTGCCGGATCAGCTTGGCCTGGACGCTGAACGCCTGGACCGGATCGCGGACCGGCTGGGGAAAAACATCCGGCCGAACGGCTGGATGCGGCAGGGCTTGTTCGCGGCCCGCTTTCTCAAGGTGTTGAGGGACGAATTGAGACAGGCGGGTGCCCTCGTGAAAGACGAGCCGATTGGCCTCCCCCCGCTGCCGGCTTTTCAGATCAGCTTGCCGCCGGTGAAAATGGAGCAGTTAGCCGGCCGGCTCCTAGACAGCGGGGAAGCACTGGCGGGTTGGGCCGGGTCACTGCAGCTGGAAGTGACACATTGCCTGGGCGCCCACTTCGTCAGCCTGTACTCCCGGTCCTTTCTACCCAGCGGCAGTCTGTTGGCGACAGCCGCGGATCTGGCGCATACCTTGATCAGTCTCAGCCAGTGGCTGAATATGATGGCGGAGACCTATGGCCACTGCGAGATGATCGCAGCCCAGTTTGAGCCCCGTCTGGCAGAACCGGGACCTTCCGGCGCGCTGGACTTCGGAGTGCTGATCGTCAGCCCGGAGCAGATCTACCACAATGAGCTGCCACGCAATCACTCCGTGCCGGCGGACGGTCAGCTGTCCCTGCCGATCCAGGCTGAGCCGGAAGGAGCGTAACCGGCGATGAGGCTCCTAACCGACAACCTGGCCGCGCCAGCCGGCCTGCTCGGTTTGATGACGCCCTCGGCCAGGCCGGCCGCGCTCAGCCGCGAGACTCGCCGGGAGATCCTGGATGAGGTCGCGCGCGTCGTGAGCGACAGATTCAGCCCCGACCAGCTCCGCCGCCCCAGCGACGCCATCCGGGAGTCGGTCCAGGCGCTGGCCGGCCAGGCCACGGCGGCCGCGGTCCGCCGGCGCGGACTGACCTCCGTCCCGTATGTGGAAGAACAGAGACTGGCGGGCGAGATTGCGCGCCGCTTGGTCGGGCTGGGGTTCCTGGACCTGCTCCTGCCGCCGGCCCGCCGCGATATCGCCGAGATTGCGCTCGATTCCTTCGGGGTCGTCTGGCTCAAGCTCCAGGGCCGGCGCGAGTTCGAGCCGGCCCTGGACCTGGAGCTCGACCTGGTCGAGGCCGAGACCGTCTTCTCCAACCTGCTTGGCCAGCAGATGAAGGCTGCCAGCGAGGCCAACCCCTCGATCAATGCCAAACTGCCGCGCACCGCCGGCAATCCGGGCGGCGGCCGGGTCAAGTACATCCACCCCGTCATCGCCCCCGGCGCCGGCTTCCCGTCCGTCAACGTCCGGCTGTTTGAGCCGGAGCCGGTGCGCCCCGAGAAGCTGCTGGACTGGGGGATGTTGGACGAGCCCACGCTCGACCTGCTGGCCGGCCTGGTGCGCGGCGGCCGGCGCGGCTTCATCTGCGGCG
>CALFZO010000031.1 GCA_937952305.1 uncultured Anaerolineales bacterium
AGCGAGACGAAGAACATGCGCTCGGCGTCGTTGAGGTGGGCGATGGAGAAGATGCAGTGGCGCGGCCGGCCCTGCGGCGTGTAGAGCAGGGCGCCGATGTCCAGGGCCTCGCCTTCCAGCCAGGCGCTGAAGCCCGGCGCAGCCAGCAGGTTGTTGAGCGCCATCACCAACGCGAAGCGGTCCTTGCCGGGGTAGAACGACTCGAGATCCAGCACGCCGATCTTGGCGATGGGCGGGTTCTGCACCAGGCCGATCAGGGCCGCCAGGTCCAGGTCCTGACCCTGCCGCCAGACGTGGTCGAGCAGGTTAGCCAGCAGGATGTGCTCGCGGCTCTGCAGCGGGTCGGCCGGCAGGTTGAGCAGGCCGAGCAGACTGGTGACCGTGGTGTTGATGCGCTCGCGCAGCAGCTCGCCGTCCTCCAGCAGGGCCGGGTCCGGGGCCGCGAACGATTTGAGGATGGAGACGGGCAGGCCGGCGTTGGAGCCCGGCGTGTAGACCAGGACCTCAGCCGCCGCGCGCAGCCGCTCAATCCGGGCGCCGTCCTGGCCCCAATCGCCCAGGCCCTTCTGCCACAGGTCGGCCTGCTGCTGGGCAAAGGCCTCGGGCGTCAGGCCCTTCTTGGCGGCGTCGTCTTCGTTGATCCAGGGGCGGAAGTCTTCACCGCGCAGCTGTGGGAAAGTCAGCAGCAGGTTGGGCAGGTCGCCCTTGGGGTCGATGATGATGGCCGGCAAACCGTCGATGGCGGCCTCCTCCAGCAGCGCCAGGCATAGCCCGGTCTTGCCGGAGCCGGTCATACCGACCACGACGGCATGGGTGACCAGGTCTTTGGAGTCATACAACAGCAGCGCCTCGCGGGTCTGCTTGGCGGCCAGGTCATATTCCTTGCCGAGGTAAAAGACGCCGAGCTTCTCATAAGCGGTCATGCACAGGCTCCTGGGTGAGGCGAGTGGGCGTGGGCGCCCAGCCGGATTGTACGCAACTTCGGCGTGAGTGGAAAGAAAACGGGCGGCCGTCGAGCCGCCCGCTTGGGTGCCGAGTCTGAAAGGCCGATCCTGTCCGGGCTTACTTCCGGCCCAGCGCGGCCTGCAGCAGGCTCTGCGCGATCAGGCCGCCGGAAGCCGCCTGGGGCGAGCCGGATTGCAGCGGGTTGACGCTGCCGTTCATCAGGGCGGCCGTGAGCGCCTGCATGGCGGCCTGCATGGTGTCGGCACCTTGCTGCTTGGCCTGCATGAAGGCCATGCCCGCGCTGAGCAAATCGCCCAGGTCCAGGCCGTTGGACTGGCCCTGGCCGGCTGACGGCGCCGGGTTTTGGGCCATGCCGAGCAGGGCGCCCAAAACGTTGCCGCCGGCGGCCGGCTGGGGCGTTTGCGGCTGGCCGCCAGCCATGCCCAGCAGCGCGCCGAGCATATCGGCGGCGCCGCCCGAGGACGGGTTGGCGGCCGGCGTCTGCGGCTGGCCGCCGGCCAGGCCCAGCAGGGCGCTCAACGGATCGGACGCGGATTGGGCCGGGGGCGGGCTGGACGCGGGTTGCGCGCCGGCGCCGCCCAGCAGGTTCATCAGCGCGCCGAGCTCGCCGCCGGAGGAGGCCGCCGGGGCCGACGGCGCGGACGCGGCCGGCTTGACGGGCACGTTGCCCATCAGGGACTGCAGCAGCGTGCCGACATCGTTCTGGTTGAGCGCCGGCTTCCCCTGGAACTGCTGCGCGGCCTGGGCCAGGCCCTGCGCGTAATACTGGCCCGTGCTGCCGCGCCCGTCCGACTGCAGGCGCTGGGCGGCCTGGCGCAGTTGATCGGCCGGCGGCTGGCTGCCATGGGCCTGCAGCGCCTGGGTCACCACCTGCAGGTTGTGGACCATGTTGTCGCCGTGATTGCCGTTGTGGCCGTCCAGGTCATTGATCGCCTGGCGGTTGGTGCTGACGTTGTTGAGCGCGGCCGAGAAGAGCTGGCCCAGGTTGAGATCGTCGGAATTGTCGGCGGCGCTTTGCTTGCGACTTTGGCGCATAAGGACCTCGCTTACTCCTGTCTCTCCGGCCAGCCGAGGCTCCACCGGCAAAGCCGCCGGCCAGGCCGGAAGCGCCGGGTTGGTGCGGAGAGGTTTGGGTGTCGGGAACACCGTGACGACTGCGCCGCAGCGGACGATGGGCGCAGAACGATCATAATCGACGCCCGGCCTTTCGTAAAGAAACGGCCAGGCGTTTGGCTAGAGCGGTCCCCGGAAATTGCTCTAAGCCGTCCAGGCTGGGATCTCCAGGGCGGCGCCGTCCACGTCGATCTGCCAGAACGGGCGCCAGCCGATCCCGAACAACTCGATCAGGATATCACTGCGGCGCGGCGTCACACGCAGCGGCTTGATATCGAGGGCGATAGACTGCCAGGTGTCCTTGCGGGCCTGGAAGGTGGCTTGGGCTTCGGCCTTCAATGTGTCGATCTGCGCCTGCAGGCGCGTCACCGTCTCCTCGGACTCCTCGAGGTCGGCGCGCGCCTTCTTGGCCAGCCGGTCTTTGCCCGTCGCCGTCGAGAGCGGCCGGTAGGGCGTGTAACCCAGCACCAGGCCGACGACGTTCTCAATGCCGGTCCAGCGGCTCTCGGCCTCGCGCGCGCGCAGCTCCTCCTGGCCCTGTTTCAGATCGCGCTGCTCGGCGATGAGCTTGTCCTCCAGCCGGTCGATCTTGCGGTCGTACTTTTCGCGGATGCCCTGGACCTCAGCCCGCAGCCGCTGATCGGCCAACTGCTGGCACTGGGCGCGGAACTCCTCGAAAGACTGCCCGGGCCGCGAATACAGCTTGAGCTGGGCGTTCTCGTGCAGTGTGAAGTCGGCCGTGCGATACAGGTAGCTCACCAGGTCTTTCTGCCAGGCGGCCAGCTTCTTGGGGTCGGCCAGGCCGGCGGCCACCTCGCCGGCCAACCGTGCCGCCGGCGGCGCGCTGCGGTCCACGTCCGCGGCCGTCACCGGCCGGACCTCGTGTTCGCGCCAGGCCGGCGCCATCTCCGGCGACGGCGCTTCCACGGCAAAGGCGAAGTGCCGGTCGGCGTTCAGGCCGGCGCGGGCCTGGACGTAGCGGACCACGGCCTGGGCCACCAGCGCCGGCCGGTAGAGCAGGTCAACGCTCTCGCCGAACACGGCCCGGCGGTTGCCGGTGGCGGCCCGCCAATCCGCGACCGAGTCCTCGAGGGACCGGGTCACGGGCAGGAAATACTGGGGGACCGAGGCCGGGATCGCCAGTTGCGAGGCAGGGCGCAGAGCCAGCGCCGCCGGCTTCGCGCCGCCGATCCCGGCTGCTCGCCGCTGGCCGGCCGGCGCGGCCGCTGGTTCGGCGCCGGGCGCCGGCTTGAAGGCGCGGATCTGTTCGCGCGTCAGTGGGCCGGCCAGGTAAGACATGGCCCAGCGCGTGTGGAAGACCACCGGGCCGTCGGCGTGGACGTTGTGCAGCAGGAAGGTGCGCGGCGCCAGCGACGAGATCAGCGTGTCCAGGCTGTCCAGGTCCAGCGCGGCGCGCGCGGCGATGGAGATGGTGTTGAGGCCGTCCAGCAGGCGGGCCTTGTCGCGCTCGGTCTGCAGCTTGCCGATGAGCCAGGTGCCGGTGTTGGTCAGGCCCTTGTAGTCCAGGTCCACGGGGTTCTGGGTCACCAGCATCACACCCAGGCCGAACGCGCGGGCCTGTTTGAGCAGGCGCAGCAGCGGCATCTTGCTGGGCGGATTGAAGGGGTGCGGCGGCAGGTAGCCGAAGACCTCGTCGAAGTACAGCAGGCCGCGCAGCGAAGTGGTGCCGGCCTGCGCGCGCAGCCAGGTGACCACCTGCTCCAGCAGGAGCGTGATGAAGAACATGCGCTCGGCGTCCGAGAGGTGGGCCACGTACAGGATCGAGATGCGCGGCTTGCCGGGCGCGCCATCCAGGCCGGGCGGCGTGCGCAGCAGGGCGTCGACGTCGATGGGGTCGCCGCTGATCCAGGATTGGAACGACGGCGCGGCGATGATGGCGTTCAGTTGCAGCGCCAGCTGCAGCCGGTCGGCCTCCGGGTAGAAGCGGTCCACCTCAAAGACGCCCAGCTTGGCGAAGGGCGGGGTCTGCACCTGGGCGATCAGCTCACCCAGGTCGAGGGAGTGGTCGTTCTTCCAGGCGTGCTCGAACAGGTTGGCGAGCAGGATGTGCTCGCGGCTCTTCACCGGATCGGCCTCGACACCCACCAGGCCGAGCAGGCCGGAGCAGAGGCCGGCGATACGTTCGCGCAGCAGCTCCTGGTTCTCGTCCCAGGCCAGGTCCGGGCGCTCCAACGACTTGAGGATGCTGAGCTGGCGTCCGGCGTCGGAGCCGGGGGTGTAGACGGCCCAGTCGGCGGAGTCACGCAGGCGCTGGAGGTCCGCGGCCGTCAGGCCCCACTCAGCCAGGCCGGAGCGCCAGCGCTCGGCGGTCTGCGCGGCGTAATCGTCCACGGAGAGCTTGGCCCGGCGCGCCTCATCGACGTTCACCCAGGGCCGGAAGTCGGCCGGCCGGAGTTCCGGGAACTGGAGCAGCAGGTTGGCGATGTCGCCTTTGGGGTCGATGAGGATGGCGGGTAGGCCGGCCAGCGCCGCCTCCTCCATCAAAGTCACGCACAGGCCGGTCTTGCCTGAGCCGGTCATCCCCACGCACACGGCGTGCGTCGTCAGGTCGGCCGGGTCATATTCCAGGCGCTCGGCGGTGAGCGCGTGCGTGTGGGGGTCGAGGTGCTTCCCGAGGAAAAACATAAACCTCTCGCTCGGATGATCTAGGGGCGGCCGCAATCGTATCACAGACCGGAGGCTGCGCCACCGCGTTGGCGCGGCGCAAGTCGAGAGGCGGCTGGCGCGTGGGGCCTAATTCCCGGCCCAGGTCCAGACCTTCTGGAACTCAGCCTCGAAGGCCGCGGCGAGGTCGGCGTTGTGGATGATCAGGACGTTCTCGTTGTTGTACTCTTCGGCGTTGCGCGAGAAGTTGTACGAGCCCAGGACCACGATCTGCTGATCGACGATGAAGACCTTGGTGTGGAGCAGGTAGGTGTTGCCGTCCCGGCGGACATCCAGCCGGGCCTGCTGGAAGGCCTCCCAGGCGGCGTCCGCGCCGGCCTCGATCTGGCGCCGCTCGAAGACGCCCTGCACCACCACGCCGGCCTGGGCCTTCTCGATGAGCACGCCGCTGAAGTCGTCGCGCGTGAAGGCGAAGGCCATGAAGTGGATGCTGGACTGCGCGGCGCGCAGGACGTCCAGGATGTGCGCGGCCACGCCGCCCTGCGGCGAGAAGTAATTCTCCACCAGCGTCCCGGACAGGTTGAGCGTGGGATGCGGCGCCGTGATGGCCTGGTTGAACTGCCCATCCGTGAACAACGCTTCAAACTGGGCTGTGTAGTTCTCGGCCAGGCGCGCCGACTGGATCTGGATCATCGCGTTGTTGTTGCGGTAGGCGTCGTTGAAGGTGAAGTTGGCCGAGCCCGTCCAGACCTGGAGCCCGTCGATGACCGCGAACTTGTGGTGCATGAAGGCGTCGCGGCGGTCATCCACCACCGGGATGCCGGCTGCGCGCAGGGCCTGGGTTGGTTTCTCGTCCAGGTAGTCCGTGTCGGTCACCACGCGCACGCGCACGCCGCGCTGGTAGGCGGCGATGAGCGTCTCGGCGTAGAGCGGCAGGTCGATCTCGTAGACGGCGACGTCGATGGTCTTCTGCGCGGCTGCGAAGGTGGCGCTGATTGCGACCGGGAGGCCGCCGGTGGGGTTGTCTAGGGCGGAGGTGACCTCCGGCTCCGAGAAGTACAGGCGATACCAGTCCGGGCCGGTCACCGGGGATTCGGCCACCGGCGCGGGCGCCCCCAGGAAAGTCTGCGCGATCAGGACCAGCGCGGCGACGATGAGCGTGACCACCGTGGCGATGATGGTCGTCGATTGGCGTTGCGGCGGGCGGCGCGACGACATGGCGGCCTCTCTCTGGCGGCGCCGGGGAGCGGCGGCGACGCTGGCGACTATTGTAGGGGGGAGACGGCGCGCGGGCAAACCTGCGGGGCAGAAGGGGCCTTGGCCGTTGGCGGCTGAATTCAGGCGCCGGGCACAGGTGCGCGAGGCAGCGGGCATCCTGAGCCAAGCGAAGCGAAGGAGCCAGCTGCGGCCTGGAAGTGGCCGGCCAATAAAGAGAAATGCCCCGATCAGGCGGCCAGCAGTTGTGTGAGGGCGGCCTGCACGCGCCCGTTGCTGGCCGCGACCTGGGGCGCCGCGATGTGCCAGTCGGAGCCGTCCAGCGCGGACAGGCAGCCGCCCGCCTCCAGCACCAGGGCCGCGCCGGCGGCCACGTCCCACGGCTGCAAGGCGAGATGGAAGCTGGCGTCCAGGCGCCCGGCGGCCAGGTAGGCCAGGCTCAGCGCGGCGCTGCCCGTCAGGCGCAGGTTGTGGCTCGCGTTGCCGACGCGCGGCAGCAAGCGGGCGGCCTGCGCGCGCAGTTCGTCCTCGCGCGGCCAGCCGCTGGCGACCATGGCCTCGGAGAGCTGGTCCACGCCGCTGACCGTCAGGCGCCGCGGCCGGCCGCGGCCAACGCGCACGAAGGCGCCGCGCCCGGCTTCGGCGAAGAAGAGCTCGCGCCGGAGCGGGTCATAGATGGCGCCGGCCACCGGCCGGCCATGCCGCAGCAGGCCGATGGAGACCGCGAACATCGGGATCTGATGGGCGTAGTTGCTGGTGCCGTCAAGCGGATCGATGACCCAGGTGGGCGCCGCGGTCGTCAGGGCGACGTCGTGACGGCCCTCTTCAGAGAGCACGACGTCAGCGGGGAAGGCGGCCTGCAGCCGTGCCAGGATCAGGTGCTGCGCGGCCACGTCGGCGTCCGTCACCAGGTCGCGCAGCCCTTTCACTTTCACCGAGCGCGTCCCGGTCAGTTTGCGCTTCAGCAGCTCACCGGCCGCTATCGCCGCCTCAATGGCCAGGTCCGTGCGTGCCTCCAAAGCCGAGATGCCAATTCCAGAACTGACCCCATCAGACTTGAGTGATATTTCCATAAAGGTATTGTGGAAAATGTGAATGTTGTGCACTAATTCTCAGGAATTCCCGGAACGGGTATATAGTACGTGCGACCCGCCCATAACGGGTTATCCATCCCAACGTCGAACCGATTATAGCCTGTCAGCCGTCTGGAGTGGCTAGGCCAGCCAGCGTGGCGTCGTGCAACTCGCACTTTGAGTTGCGCTGATGTAAGGTTTGCGAGTCGTCTATTGCACAAACGTGAGAGTATCGCACAAATGCGTTACTAAGAATCGGTAACTGGGTTTTACCTTGTAGTACCAAGGTCCTATAAGGCCAAAACAAAACCCAGATAGCCGCTCGAGAAGAAACGCGGAGCTAAGCCACCCGTGGTCCGTCGAGCCAACGATCGTGCCTCTGCCAAGCCGCTGGCTGGTGAGCGCCTGGAGCTCCTGGCGCGGATCGCCGGCATGTACTACGAGGACAACCTCACGCAGGAGGAGATTGCGGCTCAGAGCGGTTACTCCCGCTCGATGGTCTCGCGCTTTCTGACCGAGGCCCGCGAGCAGAAGGTGGTGGAGATCCGCGTCAACCACCCGCTGGAGCGCCGGCGCGATCTGGAGGAGACGCTGCAATCTCTCCTCGGCTTGAAGGTGGTCCAGGTGCTGGCGCGCGGCACGCTGAACTACACGCAGATGCTGCGCCGGCTGGGCAGCCTGGCGGCGCGCTTCTTCGAGGACCTGATCTTTGACCACGCCATGATCGGCGTGTCCTGGGGCACGGCCATCTCTGAGACGATCAACGCGATGCGCCCGCGGCCCCATACCGGGATCCACGTGGTGCAGATGATCGGCTCGCTCGGCCCGCAGGACCCGGATATCGACGGCTCGGAGATTTCGCGCCGGCTGGCGCGCGCCCTGGCCGGCCAGTACACCACCTTCCCGGTCCCGTTGTTCGTGGACAGCGAGGCCACGCGCGCGATGCTGATGAGCGACACCCGCATCCAGCGCGTGATCCGGCGCTTCCGCGACGTTGACATCGGCCTGCTCGGCGTGGGGACCGTGGACGCGGAGCGCTCCAGCCTGCTGCGCTCAAACTACTTGAGCGAGGCCCAGTTGGGCGAGCTGCAGCGGGCCGGCGCCGTCGGCGATGTGGCCACCATCCACTTCAACGTCCGCGGCGAACTGGTGGACATCCCGCTGGCCCGCCAGGTGATGGGCATCGCCCCGGACGTCCTGGTGGAGCGCCCGGTGCGCCTGGGCGTGGCCGGCGGGCAGTTCAAGAGCCGGCCGATCATCGGCGCGAGCCGGGCGGGTTTCATCAATATGCTGGTCACGGACGACGTGGCCGCCAGCGGTGTGGTGCAGTATTTGAAAGCCGAAGCCAATACCTGATTTTGCGAAGCAGTCTTAGGAGACCGTCAGACGTGAGTCGTTCTACGCAAAGCAAAAAAGAGGCCGAGCACCTGGCCGAGTGGGGCGCGGACGGCGCCCGCCAGAAGCTGGGCCTGATGATGTTGATCCGGGCCTTTGAGGAAAAAGCCGAAGAGCTGTTCGCGCTGGGGCGCGTGCACGGCACCATGCACCTCTCCATCGGCCAGGAGGCCACGGCCGTGGGCGCCGCCAGCGCCCTGCGCCGCGGCGACTACCTGCTCAACCACCACCGCGGCCACGGCCACTGCCTGGCCTGGTTCGACAGCGACGTGGATGCGATGATGGCCGAGTTCATGGGCAAGGAGACCGGCTACTGCCGCGGGCGCGGCGGCTCCATGCACATCGCCAATGTCGAGGCCAACAACCTGGGCGCCAACGGCATCGTCGCCGGCGGCGTGCCGATCGCCGTCGGCGTCGGGCTGAGCATCAAGATGCGCCAGACCGACCAGGTCTGCATGGTGAACTTCGGCGACGGCGCCTCCAACGAGGGCGCGTTCCACGAGTCGCTGAACATGGCCAGCATCTGGAAGCTGCCCGTGATCTACCTGTGCGAGAACAACCAGTACGCCATGTCCATGCCGGTCACCAAGGCGATGACCGTGGCTCAGATCAGCGACCGGGCGGCCGCCTACGGCATTCCGGGCGTGACCGTGGACGGCAACGACCCGGTGGCTGTGTATGAGGCCGTAGCGGCGGCGGCGGCGCGGGCGCGCGCCGGCCAGGGCCCGACCCTGGTCGAGAGCCAGACGTATCGCTGGCGCGGCCACTCCAAGAGCGACAAGCAGGCCTACCGCACCCGCGACGAGGTCAAGGAATGGCAGCAGCGCGACCCGATCCTGCGCTTCGCGGCGCGGCTGGGTCTGTCCGACGCCGAGCGCGAGGCCATGCGCCAGGCGGCCGTGGACCGCATCAACGCGGCCGTGGCCTTCGCCGAGGCCAGCCCGGAGCCGGATGTCCGCACGATTATGGACGGCGTTTATGCCTGAGGGCGCGGCCGTAGTTGGTATGTGCAGTCAGCGTGAGTTGAGCAAGTCATGACGACACCTAAGTTACTGTCCCTGGAGAATCTACCCGTTGCGCCCCCAGCCGGGACGCGCGAGATCACCTATGTGGAAGCCGTGCGCGAGGCGCTGCGCCAGGCGCTGACCGCCGACGAGCGCGTCTTCCTGATGGGCGAGGACATCGGCGTGTACGGCGGCGCGTTTGGCGCCACCGCCGGCCTGGCCCAGGAGTTCGGCGAAGGGCGCGTGATCGACACCCCCATCTCCGAGGCCGGTATCGCCGGCGCCTGCGTGGGCGCGGCCCTGGCCGGGATGCGGCCGGTGGGCGAGATCCAGTTCATGGATTTCGTGACGCTGAGCATGGAACAGCTGGTGCTGCAGGCGGCCAAGATCCGCTTCATGTTCGGCGGCAAAGCCACGGTGCCGATGGTGCTGCGCATGCCGGGCGGCTCCGGCACCGGCGCGGCCGCCCAGCACTCGGAGAGCCTGGAGAACTGGTTCGTGCATGTGCCCGGCCTCAAGGTGGTGATGCCCAGCACCCCGTACGACGTGAAGGGCCTGCTGCTGGCGGCCATCCTGGACGACAACCCCGTCATCTTCGTCGAGCACAAACTGCTCTACAAAACCAAGGGCCCGGTGCCGGAGGCGCCCTACGTGGTGCCGCTCGGCCAGAGCCGCGTGGCGCGCACGGGTCAGCATCTGACCGTCATTGCGACGTCGCTGATGGTCAATCGGGCGCTGGAAGCGGCCCAAAAGCTGGCCGGCGAAGGGATTGAGTGTGAGGTGATCGACCCGCGCACCCTCAACCCGCTGGACGAGGCCCCGATCGTGGCCTCGGTCAAGAAGACCGGCCGCGCCCTGGTGGTGCATGAGGCGGTCCGGACCGGCGGGTACGGCGGCGAGCTGGTCAGCCGGATCGTGGACAGCGCGGCGTTCGATTATCTGGAAGCGCCGGTGCGGCGGTTGACCGGGCTGGATATCCCCATCCCGTATAACCGCAACCTGGAGGCGCACGCTGTGCCGCAGGTGGACGCCATCGTCGCCGAAGCGCGGCGCTTGGCGCGCGGGGAAGTGTAGGCCGGACGGTTGTAGCGCTGGTATAGGAACTGAGTGTGGCCAAAGAAGTCATCATGCCGAAGTTCGGCTTCACGCAGGAGAGCGCCCAGATCGTGCGCTGGCTGAAACAGGCCGGCGACGCGGTGGAGCAGGGCGATCCGATTGCGGAAGTGACGACGGACAAAGTCAACATGGAAGTGGAGGCGCCGGCCTCCGGCATCCTGGACGGCCTGCGCTTCGGCGAAGGCGACACGGTGCCGGTGACCGAGATCATCGCCTTCATCCGCGGCGCCCAGGAAACGCTGGCGGCGGGGACACCCGCGCCCGCGGTTGCGTCTGCGCCTTCGACGAGTGCGCCGGAGGCTCGGGCGAGTGCGCCGGCCACGCCGGTGGCCACTAAGCTAGCCGCCGACCTGGGCGTGGACGTCAACCAGGTGGCCGGCACCGGCCCCGGCGGGCGCGTCACGCGCCGGGATGTGGAGGCGCATGCAGCGCAATCCACGCCGCCGGCCGAAGGCAAAGTGCGCGCGGCCCCGGCGGCGCGGCGGGTGGCCCGCGAGCTGGGCGTGGACCTGGCCACGGTCGCCGGCAGCGGCCCCGGCGGGCGCGTGCAGTCGGCGGATGTGCAGGCTGAGGCGCAGCGCCGGACGGCTGCCGCAGAGCGCCAGCCGGACCAGGCCGCCGGACCACGGCCGGCGTCCAGCGTTATCAAAACAGTCCCGCTGGCCGGGATGCGCCGCACCATCGCGCAGCGCCTGCAAAAGAGCTTCCAGGAGGCGCCGCACATCTTCTTCGACGCCGAGATCGACGTGACGGCGGCTGAAGGGTTGCGCGCGCGCGCCAACGCCCGGCTGGCCAAGAACCAGCCCAAGATCAGCCTGACGGCGATCGTGGCCAAGGCCTGCGCCTGGGCGCTGGGCCGGCACCCCTGGCTCAACAGCTGGCTGATCGGCGACGAGATCCAGGTCTGCGGCGACGTGAACCTGGGCGTGGCGGTGGCGCTGGACGAGGGCCTGATCGTGCCGGTGGTGCCGGCGGCCCAGACCAAGGGCCTGACCCAGCTGGCGGCTGAGATCGCGGACCTGGCCGAGCGCGCGCGCACCAACCGCCTGCGCCCGGACGATGTCGCCGGCGGCACCTTCACGATCAGCAACCTGGGCATGTTCGGGGTGGACCGCTTCACGGCCATCCTCAACCCGCCGCAGGTGGGCATTTTGGCGGTCAGCCGGGCGCGCAAGCAGTTTGTGCCCGATGAGCATGATCAGCCGGTGGCGCGGCCGCTCATGACCGTGACACTCTCGGCCGACCACCGCGTGGTGGATGGGGCGGCCGCCGCGCGCTTCCTGGCCGACCTGCGGGCCGCGCTGGAAGACCCCGGCCTATTACTGGTGTGAGCGCGGGGCTGAGCCCGCGCCCGGTGTGGAAGGATGCAAGCCATGGACTCAACCGGTACGCTGATCGCGCTGCTCCTGGCAGCCATGTGGATCCTGCAGTACGTGCTGTCCTTCTACCAGATGCGCCGCTATTACAAGCGCCTGGCCGACCTGCGGCGCGAAGGCCTGGTCTGGGTGGGCATGGCCGGCTCAGCCTGGCGCCGGCGGCAGTACGTGGCCCTGGTGGTGAGCCCGGACCAGCGCATCGTGCGCGTGGAAGAGTTGTCCGGTTGGACGGTGTTGGCCACCCTTAAGCCGTTACCCGGGCTGGAAGGCCGCCCGGTGAGCGATCTCTCGGATGATAGCGTGGCGCTGCCGGTCTCCAAGAAGCAGCTGGCGGCCTTGCGCGACGCGGTCAAGCACATGCAGGCCCATGCCGCCAAGAAGGCGGCGCAGGCGGCGGCCGCCGCCGCAGACGCCGAGACCGGCGAAAACGGCGCGTTGGCGGCTTCGTCCTCCGCCCCCTGACCGGCCAGCCAGCGCCTGACAGAAAGGAGCGTCTATCGACGAGCGCCAAGTTAGGGTTGCGTTTCCACTCAGGGATCTCTGATTTCTATTCCGACACGTTTGAGATAAGGAGTTCGCCATGGAATTTCTAGTTCAATTGGCGGAAGGCTTTATCGGCATCTTCAAGGCCGGTGCCGATTGGTGGTGGGCGGTGTTTCTTGGCATCGTCCCCCTCGTCATCGTCCTGATGACTGCCTTCAATGCCGTCGTCGCCTGGATCGGCCAAGAGCGCATCGAGAGCTTCGGCAAGTTCGCGTCGCAGGAAGGCATCATCTTCCTGCCGTTCCGCTACCTGCTGCTCCCCATCGTCGCCGTGTTCGTGCTGACGAACCCGATGGCGTATACCATGGGCCGCTTCCTGCCGGAGAAGTACAAGCCGGCGTTCTATGACTCGGCCGTGTCCTTCGTGCACCCGCCGCTGGGCATCCTGCCGCACGTCAACCCGGGCGAGCTGTTCGTCTGGGCCGGCATCGCCAATGGCGTGCAGTCCGCTTACGGTGACACCGCCATGGCCGACCTGGCCGTCCGCTATCTGCTGACCGGCCTGGTGGTCATCCTGCTCCGCGGTATCGTCACCGAGCGCATCACCGCCTTCATGTGGAAGAAGGCCTAGGAGGCAAGCCATGCAAGCACTAACGGGTTTTCTGACACGGTTTGGCCGCGCGATGGGCGGCCTGGTGGGCACCCTGTACCAGGCTGGTCGTGAATCGGTGGATCAGGTTTGGAAGAACGTTCTGCCCTTCCTGGCCTTTGTGGCCGTCATCGTCGGCATCATGAACGGCACGGGCCTGGGCACGTGGATCGCCACCGCCCTCGAACCGCTGGCCAGCAGCGTGGTCGGCCTGATCGTCCTGTCCTTGATCATCGGCCTGCCGGTGCTCTCGCCCCTGCTGGGACCGGGCGCCGTCATCGCCCAGATCATCGGCACCCTGCTCGGGACGCTGTTCGCGAACAAGACCCTGCCGCTCTCGGCGGCGCTGCCCGCGCTGTGGGCCATCAACCCGCAGGTCGGCTGCGACTTCATCCCCGTGGGCCTGGCCCTCGGCGAAGCTGAGCCCGAGACAGTGGAAGTCGGCGTGCCGGCGGTGCTGTTCTCGCGCTTCATCACCGGCCCGGTGGCCGTGCTGATCGGCTGGGTGGCCGCTATCGGCATGTAGCTTTTGGCCGGCGCTGGCTGTCAGCCGGGCGTTGCTTCCTCCCCCGCCCGGCTGACGGCCAGCCCTTCTGATCGATCCTGTTTGGCATTAAGATGGTGGCGCTGGGCGGGCCAGCCGCCCGGCCAGGTGCGCTGCCCACGGCACCTGTATCGTGTGACCCCGTCCGGGTTGTCCAGGCAGACGGGGCACTCGTCTGAGCGAGAGGACCTCACGATGGCTGAAGAGAAGAAGTACAAGCGCGTGCGCATCAAGAAGGGCCCCAAGGGCTGGGGCGGCCCGCTGGTGGTGGACTGCAAGCCAGGCCGGGATCTGATCTACTCGGTCACCGGCGGCGGCATCCACCCGCTGGCGGCCAAGATCGCGGAGCTCACCGGCGGCCGGCCGTTCGACGGCTTCAAGTCGAAGGCCGACTTCCATGAAATCGCCGTGGCGATCATCGATTGCGGCGGCACCGCCCGCGTAGGCGTTTACCCGATGAAGAAAGTGCTGACGGTAGACATCTACCCCACCTCGCCGTCGGGTCCGCTGATGCGCTTCATCACCGAAGAGTTCTTCGTCTCCGGCGTGCGCATCGACGATCTCGAAGTGCTCGACTGAGGCCGTCCGGGCCGCCCGGAGCTCCAGCCGGAGGCCGGGCGGCTCAGTTCACCGCTGGCCGGCGCGCGCCGCGCGCCCGCTGGGAAGGTATGGCGTGATCAAATACGAAGCGACTGTCACTGGCGTCGGCCCGCTGGTGAGCGAGTTCACCCAGGCCGGTATCCTGGTGTTGTTCCGGCAGGGTGCGCCGGAAGAAGTGGCCGAGTTCGCGATCCTGCATGATGGCCAGACCCTGCACAGCCCGCTGGCGGCAGGGGATCAGATCCAACTGGGGGCCGAGACGTTCCAAATCCTGGCCGTCGGCGAGGTCGCCAACAGCAACCTCGCCGCGCTCGGCCACCTGGTCTTGAAATTCAACGGCCAGACCAGCCCGGAGCTGCCGGGTGATGTCTGCGTCGAGAACCGGCCGCTGCCGACGATCGCGGCCGGGATGAACCTGAAAATCGTCGCCTGAACTTATCCCCCACACCTGCTCCGGCCGCCTGTGGCCAGACGGGCGCGTGGACGGCCTGGACGCCGGTCGTCCGACCACTCGGACCGACCCGCCGGCCGGATTGAGAGAGCAAACATGTCCCTGAAAGATCGTTTACGCCTGCGCGCGGAGCGCACCGGCGCGCCAGTGCGCGTCGGCCTGATCGGCGCCGGCCAGATGGGCACCGGTCTGATCAGCCAGATGGAACGCATGACCGGCATGCGCGTGATGGCCGTGGCCGATGTGATCCCCGGCCGCGCCGCCGCCGCCTACGCCGAGGCCAGCGTCGACCCCGGCCTGGTGGACACGCGCGACGACGACGCCGCGCGCGCCGCCGACGCCATCGCCCTGGGCCGGCGGGTGGCCACCACCCGCGCCGACTGGCTGGTGACCATCCCCAACCTCGACATCATCGTCGAGTGCACGGGCGTCCCCGAAGTCGGCGCGCGCGTCTGCCTGGCCGCCATCGAGGCCCGCAAGCCTGTCGTCAACATGAACGTCGAGACCGATGCCACGATCGGCTACCTGCTGGCCCGGCGCGCCCTGGACGCGGGCGTGGTCTACACTCTGGCCGCCGGCGATGAGCCCGGCACCGTCAAGGAAATGTACGACTTCGCCGACGCCCTCGGCTTCGAGATCGTCAGCATCGGCAAGGGCAAGAACAACCCGCTGGACCGCACCGCCAACCCGGATTCGGTGGCGGCCCGCGCCAAGCAGCAGAGCATGAGCCCCAAGATGCTGGCCTCCTTCGTGGACGGCACCAAGACGATGGTGGAGATGACGTCCATGGGCAACGGCACCGGCTACGCGCCGGAGGTGGCCGGCGCCTATGGCCCGACTTGCTCGGCCAAGGACCTGGCCAAGGTCTTCATCCCCAAGGCCGACGGCGGCATTTTCGAGAAGCCCGGCGGCGTGGATTACGCCGTCGGCGATGTCGCCCCGGGCGTGTTCGTCATCATCACCACCGACCAGCCCAAGATCGTCACCGACCTGAACTACCTGCGGCTGAGCGGCACCGGCAAGTACTGGGCCCTGTATCGGCCGTATCACCTGGCCAACCTGGAGACGCCCATCACCGTGGCCAAGGCCGTGCTGGACAACGAAGTAACCCTGGCGACCTATCAGGCGCCGGTGGCCGAGACGGTGGCCTGCGCCAAGCGTGACCTCAAGCCCGGCGAAAAGCTGGACGCGCTGGGCGGCTTCACGATGTACGGCCTGATCGAGAAGGCCAGCGTGGCCCACGCCGGTCAGATGCTGCCGCTCGGCCTGGCCGTCGGCGCCGTGGTGCAGCGGCCCGTGGCGGCCGGCCAGCCCATCCGCTACGGCGACGTCGCCCTGGATGAGAGCCAGACCATCGTCCGGCTGCGCCGCGAGCAGGACGCCGCCCTGGCTCTGGGATAAAGCCCATGCCCGCACTCACCCTCACCATCCAGCACAGCTCCGGCCTGCACGCCCGGCCGGCTGCGCAGTTCGTCAAGATGGCGGCCTCCTTCCCGTGCACGATCACCGTGCGCAACCTGGCCAAGGACAAGCCGGCCGTCAACGCCAAGAGCGTCCTGAGCGTGATCACGCTCGGCGTCAGCCAGGGCAACAGCGTGGAAGTGACGGCCGAAGGCGAGCGCGCCGAAGAGGCCCTGGCGGCGCTGCGCGACCTGGTGGCCGGCAACTTCGGCGAGGGCGCGGGGGGCGGACACGCATGAAGCAGTATCGCGGCCTGGCGGCCTCCGCCGGCATCGCCATCGGTCCGGCCTGGGTGCACCGCCCGGCCCAGGTGACCGTGGAGCGCCGCCTCCTGGCCGTGGCGGACGTGGCCGCCGAGTGGGCGCGCCTGCAGACGGCGCTCTCCATGGCGCGCACACAGCTGCAGGCGTTGGAGACACGCGCCCGCGAGAACATCGGCGCGGACGAGGCCGCCATCTTCAGCGCCCACCAGCTCTTTCTGGAAGATGAGGAGCTGCTCAACAGCCTGACCGGCCTGGTCAAGGAACAGCGCCTCAACGCCGAGGCCGCCGCCCACGACGCCTTTGAACATTACGCCCACGCGTTAGAGAGCCTGGAAGAGGCCTACTTCAAGGCCCGCGCCGCCGACGTCCGCGACGTGCGGCGCCGGGTGCTGCGCTGCCTGGCCGGCGACACCGAGGCCGAGGCCGGGCTGACCCAGCCGTCCGTGATCTTCGCCGACGACCTGGCGCCGTCGGACACCGTCCAGTTCGACAAGACCAAGATCCTGGGCCTGTGCACGGTGAAGGGCGGACCGACCTCGCACACCGCCATCCTGGCGCGCGGCCTGGGCGTGCCGGCGGTGGTTTCGGCGCCCGTCAACCTGGCCGATGTGGAGGCCGGTTTGCTGACCGTCCTGGACGGCGCTACCGGCTCGGTCATCCTCGGCCCGACGCTGACCGAGCTGGACCGCGCCCGCAAGCGCCAGGCCGAATGGCAGGCCACGCGCGCCGAGGAGCTCTCGGCCGCGCATGCGCCGGCCACGACAGCGGACGGCCACACCGTCGAGGTGGTGGCCAACATCGGCAGCGCCGACGACGCCCACCAGGCCCTGAGCCAGGGCGCCGAGGGCGTGGGCCTGTTCCGCACCGAGTTCCTGTATCTCGACCGTGACTCGATGCCGACCGAGGCCGAGCAGACCGTCACCTACCGTGAAGTCTTCACCGTGATGGGCGGGCGGCCGCTGGTTGTGCGCACGCTCGACATCGGCGGCGACAAGGCCGTGCCGTACCTGGGCCTGCAGCAGGAGCCCAATCCGTTCCTGGGCTGGCGCGCGATCCGTATGATCCGCGAGCGCCCGGATGTGCTGGAAGGGCAGCTGCGCGCGCTGCTGGCCGCCGGCGCCCAGAGCGGCGCCGATCTGCGCATCATGCTGCCGATGGTCTCGAGCCTGGGCGAAATCGTGCGCGCCCGCGAGATTCTGGAGCAGGCCCAGGCCGGCCTGCGCGCCGAAGGCCAGGCCCTGCCGGAGAAGCTCCAGTTCGGCATCATGGTGGAAGTGCCCTCGGCCGCCCTGCTGGCCGACCACCTGGCCCAGCACGTGGACTTCTTCAGCATCGGCACCAACGACCTGACCCAGTACGCGCTGGCTGTGGACCGCACCAACGAGCGCGTCACCAAGCTGGCCACGCCCTACCACCCGGCCGTCTTGCGCCTGATCAAGCTCACCATCGACGCCGCGCACGCGCACGGCAAGTGGGTGGGCCTGTGCGGCGAGCTGGCCGGCGACGTCATGGCCGTGCCGGTGCTGCTCGGCCTGGGGCTGGACGAGTTCAGCATGGCGCCGGCTTCGATCCCGTCGGTCAAGACCGCCATCCGCCAGTGGACGCTGCCGGCCTGCCGGGAGGTGGCCGCGCACGCCCTGGCGCAGCCGCAGGCCATCGACGTGCTGGACTATCTGCGCGCGCAGACGCCGCGCTGACCTGACCCGAGAAAAGCGAGCCGCCGCTCAGACCTTGAGGGTCCGGGCGGCGGCTTTTTTGTTGCGCGGATGGGGTCGGTTCTGAGCGCTCAGCGCGTTCAGGCCGCGGGTTGGGCCGGCGGCGTTTCCGGGGCCACGCCGGCCATGAGCAGGCCCAGGGCCTCCGGCGTGGCCTGGCCGCGCCCGACGATGCCCATGATCTGGCCTTCGTACATCACGGCGATGCGGTCAGACAGCGACTGGATCTCGTCCAGGTCTTCGGAGATCAGCAGGATGGCTGTGCCGGCGGCGCGCTGTTCGAGCAGGCGCTGGTGAATGTAGTCGGTGGCGCCGATGTCCACGCCGCGCGTGGGCTGGGCCGCGATCAGAATCTTTGGCTGGCGCGCCAACTCGCGCGCCAGGATGAGCTTCTGGATGTTGCCGCCGGACAAATTCTTGAGCGGCGTCTCCAGCGACGGCGTCTTGACGTTGAAGCGCGCCACCAGGGCGCGGGCGTGCGCGTCCATGGCGCCCAGGTCCAGGAACACGCCGCGGGTGAAGGCCGGCGCGGTGTGGTCGTGCAGGAAGACGTTGTCGCGGACGCTGAATTCGCGGATGGCGCCGTCGCGCATCCGCTCTTCCGGGATAAAGGCCTGGCCGGCCGCCAGCCGCTGGCGCGGGGAGGCGTCGGTCATGCGCTGGCCTTCCAGGAACACCTGGCCGCCGGTCACTTTGCGCAGCCCGGCCAGACACTCAGCCAGCTCGCGCTGCCCGTTGCCGGACACGCCCGCCAGCCCGACGATCTCGCCGGCGCGCACCGCCAGACTCACGCCGCGCAGGACTTCGTCGCCGCGGTCGCCCTGGGCGCGCAGCTCGTCCACCTGGAGGCGCACCGCGCCGGCCGGCCTGGGCTGGGCCTGCAGCGGCTTGACCTCGCGCCCCACCATGAGCTGGGCCAGCTCGTTGCGCGTGACCGTGCTGGTGGCGCGCTCGCCCACCACGCGGCCGTCGCGCAGGACGGTGACGCGCTGGCTGATGGCCAGCACCTCGTGCAGTTTGTGCGAAATGAACACCAGGGCGTGGCCTTCGGCCGTCATGCGCCGCAGGGTGTGGAAGAGGTCGTCCACCTCCTGGGGCGTGAGCACGGCGGTCGGCTCGTCCAGGATGAGCACGCTGGCCCCGCGATAGAGGGCTTTCAGGATCTCCACGCGCTGCTGCTCGCCGACGGCCAGCTGCCAGACGTAGGCATTCGGGTCCACCTTCAGGCCGTAGGCGCTGGTCAGCGTGCGCAGGCGCGCGGCGACTTTGTCCAGATCCAGCTGCGGCGCGCGCGACGAGGGCAGGCCGAGGGCCACGTTCTCGGTCACCGTCAGCGTGGGCACCAGCATGAAGTGCTGGTGGACCATGCCGATGCCGGCCCGGATGGCGTCGGCCGGGGACCGGAACGTGTGCGGGCGGCCGTCCACCAGGATGGCGCCCTCGTCCGGCTGGTACAGGCCGTAGAGCTGGCGCATCAGCGTGCTCTTGCCGGCGCCGTTCTCGCCGAGCAGGGCGTGCACCTCGCCGGCGTTGATGTCGAACGCCACGCCGGCATTCGCCAGCACGCCCGGGAAGCGCTTGACAATGCCGCGCATCTCGACGCGCCCGACGCGCTGTTGGAGGGGGGAGGCGGTGGCCATGGGAGGCGCGCCTCTCCCGCCTCCGCGAGGCGGGAGAGGCCGTCCGTCAGGGTTACGGGATGGGCTTGATGCTGCCGCCCTGGATGCCGGCGATGGCGGCATCGGCCGCCGCCTTGGCGTCGGCGGACAGGCTGTAGCTGGCGCTGTAGGCGATCTTCAGGCCGCCGTTGGCCAGGTGCAGCGTGAAGGCTTCGCCGCCCAGCGTGCCGGCCTTGTGCTTGGCGATGATGTCCTTGAGGATGCCGGTCCAGTCATAGACCTGGCTGGCCACCACCAGTTCCGGCGCCAGCGACGCCTGGTCGGCCTGGGTGCCGAACCACAGCACGCCGCCGTTGTCCTTGGCGGCGCCGATGGAGCCGACCACCGACTGCGACGAGCCGGTGAGGATGTCGGCGCCGGCGGCGATGTGGGTCTTGGCGGCCTCGGTCATCAGGGCCACATCCGAGAACGAGCCGGTCCAGGTGGCGTTGACCTGGATGCTCGGGTCGGTGGCGGCCACGCCGGCCGTGAAGCCCTGGATGTAGGTCTTGGCGTCGCCCACTTCCACCGGCCCGGTGACGCCGATGATCTTGCTCTGGGTGAGCTTGGCGGCGATGACGCCGTTGACGTAGCCGCCCTCTTCGGCGGCGGCCGTGTAGGCGAACACGTTGGGCAGGCCGAACGTGTCCACGTTGGTGCCCCAGGCGAAGCTGGTCTCAGGGAAGTCCGGGGCGATCTCCTGGACGGAGGCCCCATACTGCGAGCCGTGCGCGATCACCAGGTCAAAGCCCTGGGTCGCATAGTCCCGGATGGCGGCGGCCGCATCCGGGACGTTGAACATGCCTTCGGAGTACGCCAGCTCCACGGCGCTTTCGCCGCCCATTTCGGCCTGCACGGCCTGCAGGGCGGTCCACATCGACTGGCTAAAGGCGGCGTCGGTGGTGGCGCTGGGCATGACGACGGCGATCCGGAACGGCGCGCTCGGCGCGGCCGTGGGCGTGGCCGTGGCGCAGGCGGACGCCAGGACGGCCAGGACGAGCAAAACAGTGGGCAAGAGACGTCGGGTGTTCACGCTTCAGGTCCTCCCAAACAGAAATCGGAAATAGGCGCCGCGGGGGCGGCCGCGTTAGGGCCAAACCAGAGCGATTCGAGTCGGCCTCACCTCCTTTGCGCTGGCCGCGGTGAAGCGCGGCCCGGCGTTGGCGCTGGCAATTCAACCCTCGCCGCGTTCGAAGGGCTTGTTCAGAGCGGCCGGCTGGCGCACCCGGTTGGAGGCCAGGGCCAGCGCCGCGATCGTCAACAGATAGGGCAGCATCACGGCCAGGTCGGCGGCGATATCCACGCCCAGGACCTGCATCCACAACTGCAGCGCGTTGACGAAGCTGAACAGCAGCGCGCCGCCGAGCACGCCCACCGGGCTCCAGCCGCCGAAGTACACCAGCGCCACGGCGATGAAGCCCTGGCCGCTGGTCAGGTTCTCCTGAAAGAGGTTGGTCAGGGCGATGGACAGGGACGCCCCGGCGATGCCGGCCAGCAAGCCGCCCAGGCTGACACAGGCATAGCGCACCTGGTTGACGCTGACGCCGAGCGAGTCGGCGGCGGCCGGGTGCTGGCCGACTGCCCGGATCTTGAGGCCCCAGGTGGTTTTCTCCAGCACCCACCAGCTCAGCGGCACGAGCAGGAACGCGCCATACACCAGGCCGTTGTGACGGAACAGGATCTCGCCCAGCACCGGGATGTCGCTCAGCAGCGGGATGTTCACGGGCTGGAAGCCGACGATGGTCTTGACTGTGCCGATGGTGGTCTTGAAGAGCAGGCTGGAGAGACCCAGCCCGAACAGGTATAAGCCGATGCCGCTGATGCCCTGCTCGGCTTGGAGCGTGACGCTGACAAACGCCATGAGCACGCCCAGGATCAGGCCGACGGCGGCCCCCACGACCAGGCCCAGCCAGAGCTGGCCGGTGTTGAGCGCCGTGTAGAAGGCGGCGTAGGCGCCCACGAGCATGATGCCGTCCACGCCCAGGTTGACGACGCCCGAGCGCTGGGCGAAGGTCTCGCCGATGGCGGCATACAGGTACGGCGTGGCCAGGCGGATGCCAGAGAAGGCAATGCCGACGAGCACGGGCAGAGACAGGAAGTCATCCATGCGCGGCCGCCTCCCCTGTCTGGGGCTCCGGCTCGGGCGCGCGCGCGCGCGCCGCCCGGTGGCGCACCCACCAGTCCGAGCCGACCACGAACAGCACCACCACGCCCAGGAGCGTGTCGATCAGGGCCGACGGCACCTGCACGGCCCGCTGCATCTTGTCCGCGCCCACCAGCAGGCTGCCGAACAGGAACGAGGCCGGGACCAGGCCGAGCGGATGCAGTTTGCCGAACAGCGCCGCCACGATGCCCGTGAAGCCGTAGCCGCCGGAGATGCCCTCCAGCAGGCGGTGATGCACGCCCAGGATCTCGACGCCGCCGGCCAGGCCCGCGAAGCCGCCGGCCAGGGTCAGCGCCAGCGCCTGGTAGCGCGGCACCGGGATGCCCGCGTAGCGCGAGGCGTCCGGGTTGAGCCCGACGGCGCGGATGCGGTAGCCGATGGTGGTGCGCCACAGGAAGACGTACACGGCCACGGCCAGGACCACGGCCAGCACCGCGCCGGCGTGCAGCTGGGTCTGGGGGATCAGGCGCGCCAGCCAGGACGAGGCCGGCAGCCGTTCCGACTGGGCAATGAAGGTGCCGGCCAGGACCTCGGCCGGATCGATCAGGACCTCGCGCAGCAGGTAGTTCATGAGCTGCTGGGCGATGGCGTTCAGCATCACGGTGCTCAGGATTTCGTTCACGCGCAGCCGGGCCTTGAGCGCGCCGGGGATGAAACCCCAGGCGGCCCCGGCCGCGAAGCTCAGCGTGAGCGTGGCCGGGATCAGCAGGACGCTGGGCCAGGTGCGGAACGCCAGCGCGAACCAGGTGGCCGCCAGCGCGCCGACCATGAGCTGGCCCTCCGCGCCGATGTTGATGACGTTGGCGCGAAAGGCGATGACGATGCCGAGGCCCACCAGCAGCAGCGGCGTCGCTTTGACGGCTGATTGGGTCAGCCCGGAGGTGTTGCCGAGCGCCCCGGCGAACAGGGACGCGTAGGCCGTGAGCGGGTTCACGCCCAGCACCAGCAGCAGGCCCGCTCCGACAGTCAGGGCTGCCAGCACGGCCAGGCTGGGCACCAGGACGCCGAAGCCGAGTGAGCTCCAGGCGCGACCGGTTTTCTTTTCCAGTTGGGTTGGGGCTGCGGCGGGGGTGGACATGCAGCGTAGTGGCCGGCGCCGTCGTTCAGACACAGCGCCGCATGGGCCGGTCCTTAGTTGGATGGGTTGGGCCGAGCCGCCTCCAGATGCATTCGCCCGGACGATAACGGTGGTCCGGGTGCACTGTCTACCTTTGTCCACTGCCAGGCGGCGTTAGATCTTATTATGGTGGGTTTTGGCAGGAAAGAACTAGTGCCGATTGTCACGTGTTGGCTGGCCCTGCCGCTCACCCCCAAGCGACGGCCCTCCAACCGGACGCGTGGCTGCGTCTTGAGCCGGCGTGGCGTCGGCGGTTTATCTGACCGGGATTGATCCCGGTTTCGGCCGCCGTGCTGAGTTCCTGGTCAGGCCTTCACCAGCGGGCGTTGGCGGCTCGGCCCAGTGCGGGCCGCGCGCCGATGCCAAAGGGCCTGACGAGCGCGGCTGTCACGCGGCGCGCTAACGTCAGCCCGGCGTGGGCCAGATCAAATTTGCTTAACCCCTCCCGGTCTACAATGAGTCCTGAACTTCGCCAAGCCGGAGGGGTATGCGTATCCTGAACTGGGTCATCGTCGGTGTTTATTCACTGCTCAGCGCCGGCGTCTTTGCGGCCGCGCTGATTATGCCGGCCTTCCGGGCCAACGGCTGGCTCGCCTATGCGCCGCTGCGCGAGCTGGTTCTCCCGCCGCCGGCCCCGATCGTGCTCAAGCTCCTTTACTCCACCGAGAAGGAAGCCTGGCTGGAGGAGGTCATCGCGCGCATGCAGCAGGACGGCCTGACGGTGGACGGCCGGCCGCTGCAGATCGAGCTGGAGAAGCTCGGCTCGCGCGAGATCGTCCTGGCCGTCATCAATGGCGAGGCCCAGCCGGACCTGATCAGCCCGGCCAGCTCCTTGCAGCTGGCGATCCTGGAAGACCTCTCAGCCAGCAAGTTCGGAACAGCCGTGATCAGCACGGCCGACAGCGCCGTCTGCCGGCCCGTGGTGCGCACGCCGCTGGTCATCGCCGCCTGGAAGGAGCGGGCCGAGGTCATGTGGGGTGACAACCCCAATGGCCAGATGTGGCAGCGCATCCACGCCGCGCTGGTCAGCGCGCAAGGGTGGGAAGCGCTGGGGCATCCAGAATGGGGCTTCGTGAAGTACGGCCAGACCGACCCGCTGAAATCCAACAGCGGCTTCATGGCTATCCTGTTGATGACGTACAACTACTTCGGCAAGACCAGCGGGCTGACCGGCCAGGACCTGCTCAGCGACCGCGACTACCAGCAATGGTTCAGCGAGTTCCAGACCAGCGCCGTCGCGCCATTCGCGCAGAGCACCGGCCCGCTGATGCAGGACATGATCACGATCGGCCCGAGTCGTTACGACTTCGTCGCCGTCTATGAGGCCACGGCCATCGAGCAGGCCGAGAACGCGGTCGGCCGCTACGGCGAATTGCGGATCTACTATCCGCCGGCGACGGTGGTCAGCGATCATCCCTTCTGCGCGCTCAAGGCCACGCCGGCGACGCCGTGGGTGACGGCCGAGAAGACCCGGGCCGGGCAGGCCTTTCTAGACTACCTCACGGCTCAGCCGGTCCAGGAGCTGGCGCTGCTCAAGCATGGCTTCCGGCCCGTAAACCCGGCCGTGTCGCTGACCATGCCCGGCAGTCCGCTCAGCCAGTTCGCCACCAACGGGTTCCGCGCCGACCTGCCGCCGGAGGTGGAAGTGCCCGCCGGCAACGTGCTCAATACCCTGCTCGACCTGTGGTCGCGCACCATCAATCGCTGACGCGCGGCCCCGCCGCCCGGTCAGCGTTCACGCCTTCCCAAGGAGTTGCCCAGATGAAGCCCAGGCTTTACCCGGTCTTCGCCGTCCTGACCACCCTGGCGCTGCTGCTGTCGGCCTGCAACGTCGTCCAGGAGCTCACGGCGCCGACGGTCACTGTCAGTATCGTGTACGGCTCGGAGAAGCGCGAGTGGCTGGAGCCGCTCACCCAGCAGTTCAATGACTCCCAGCTCAAGCTGGAGAGCGGCGAGGTGATCCAGGTGGAGATCACGCCGATGGGCTCGATCGAATCGGTCGAGGCGATCCTGAACGAGCAGATCAAGCCGACGGTCTGGAGCCCGGCTTCGTCGTTGTACGTGCCCGTGGCCAATGCCGAGTGGCGCCGCACCCACGCCGACGACCTGGTGAGCGGCTCACCCAAGAACCTGGTGCTGAGCCCGGTGGTGGTGGCGATGTGGCAGCCGATGGCCGAAGCCCTGGGCTGGCCGGCCAAGGCGATCGGCTGGGCCGACCTCGCCCAACTGGCGATCTCGGACGAGGGCTGGGCGCAGTACGGTTACCCGGAATGGGGCGCCTTCAAGTTCGGCCACACGCACCCGGAATTCAGCAACAGCGGCTTGGCGGCGGTGTTGGCTCAGGCGTACGCCGGCGCTGGCAAGCAGCGCGACCTGACCACGGCCGATCTGCAGAGCGCGGCGGTGACGACGCTTCTGCAGGGAGTGCAGGCCAGCATCATCCACTACGGCACGAGCACGGGCTTCTTCGGCGAGCGCATGTTCGAGCGCGGGCCGTCCTACCTGAGCGCGGCCGTGCTCTACGAAAACCTGGTGGTGGCGCAGGAGGCCAAGCGCTTGTCCGGGCAGAGCCAGCAGCTGCCGGTGGTGGCCATCTATCCGGCCGAGGGCACTTTCACGGCCAACCACCCGTACCTCGTGCTCAACGCGCCGTGGGTGACGCCCGAGCAGAAGCAGGCGGCGCAGTTGTTTGAGGATTTCTTGCTGGACAAACCCCAGCAGACGCTGGCTCTGGAATACGGCTTCCGGCCGGCCGACCCCGCCATCGCCTTCACGTCGCCGCTGGACGCTCAGCACGGCGTGGACACGGCCCAGCCCAAGACCGAGCTGGCCACACCCTCCCTGGAAGTCTTGCGCGCCGCCAGCGAGTTGTGGCGCGCGGCCAAAAAACCCGTCGACATCCTGGCTGTGGTGGACGTCTCCGGCTCCATGCAGGGCGATAAGATCGCGGCCGCCCGCACCAGCCTGGGCCAGTTCGTCGGCCTGCTGGACGACCGCGACCGGCTGCAGGTGCTGCTCTTCAATGACTCGGTCAGTTCGATGGGCCCGCTGGAGCCGCTGGCCGAAAGCCGCGCCGACGTCACGCGGCGCGTCTCCGGGATCATCGAGGGCGGCGGCACGGCCCTGTACGACGCGATCGCCCAGGCCTACGCCGATCTGCAGGCCAACGGCGACCCCAAGCACATCCGCGCCATCGTCGTGCTCAGCGACGGCCAGGACACGGCCTCCAGCCTGGAGTTGGGTGAGCTGCTGGCCCAGATCGGCCAGAGCCAGGAAGGCGGGGCGTCGATCAAGGTCTTCACCATTGCCTTTGGCGACGACGCCGACCCCGAGGTCCTGAAGCAGATCGCCGAGTCCACCGGGGCGCGCACGTACACCAGCCGCCCCGAAAACATCCAGAAGATCTACGGCGAGATCGCGACGTTC
The DNA here is from genome assembly GCA_937952305.1 of uncultured Anaerolineales bacterium. GTDB lineage: Bacteria > Chloroflexota > Anaerolineae > Anaerolineales > UBA6663 > SpSt-583. The sequence goes on from CALFZO010000031.1 coordinate 26,415, forward strand.
TTCTAGGTCTCCGTCCACCGGGACAAGCTGGACGGGCATCGTTTTGCACAAACCGGCCTCGGCCGACGAGTGTCCATCGCGCTGAGATGGACGGGGGTCTTAGGCGCCTATGCGCTCACCTTACCTGATCGCCTTTCTCAACCCGCTTAACCTGGCGATGCTGGCCCTGTCGGCGGCGGCCGGCCTGTGCGCGGCCTGGTGGCTGTTCCCGCTCGGGCTGGTCCTGTGGCTGGTGATGTTCCTGCTGACGGCGCGTGACCCGGCGCTGCGCGTGGCCATCCGCCGCGAAGCCCGGGCGGCCACGCTCTCGCCGCGTTTCCAGCGCCTGTTCGACGATGTCTCGCGCGCCCAGTCGCGGCTGTTCAACACGCTGGCCTCCGCCGACAGCCGCACCCAGGCCGCCTGCGCCCCGGTGCACGACGCCGTCGAGGCCCTGACCGAAGAGGTCTATGTCGTCTGCCAGCGCATGACCGGGCCCGAGAACTACGTCAAAGTGACCAAGGTCAACAGCGACCTGGACGGCGAGCGCGCCCTGGCGGTGCTGGGGGTGGAAGGCACCACCGACCCCAAGGAGAAGCAGGCCAAGCAGGAAGTGCTGGCCGCCGTGGACGAGCGCATCCGCGCGCTCAAGGCGGTGGAGACCCTGCTGGACCGCGTCGAGACGCAGGTGCGGACAGTGGCCAACGAGCTCAACGCCATCCTGGGCGAATTGGTGCGGCTGCAGGCGCTGGGCGCCAAGGGCGCGGCCGAGCAGGTGCCGGCGCTGGTCCAGCGGATCCGCGGCCAGCTGGACGAGTTGAAAGCGTTTGAGGCCGAGGCGGCGAAGTACTGACGGCTACGGCCGTTCGCCGCGCGCCAGCCGGGCCGCGATCTCGTCCAGGACTGGCGGGCAGTCCGGCACGGCCTCCACCACAAAGTGGGCGCCGGCACGGTAGAAGCGCTCGTACACGGGCGCCAGCCGCCGCTGGCGCTCAGCCTCGCTCAGCGCGGCCGCCTCAACTTCGGTCAGCCCCAGTTCGTTGCCGGTCAGCGCCACGCCGATTGTCCACATCCCGGCGTTCAAGCCCTCCTCGATGTCCGGCACCGTGTCCCCGATCTTGACGATCGCCTCCAGCGGGTAGACGTTCAGGCGCTGGGCGTTCGCAAACGCCATCCACGGCGCCGGGCGGCCGGCCGGCACGTCCGTCGAGCACACCCATGCATCCGGGGCATAGCCGCGCCGCGCGGCTTCCGGCACGAGCACGGCCATCATCTCGCGCGTGTAGCCCGTCGTGGAGCCGATCTTCAGCCCGCGCCGGCGCAGTTCGGCCACGGCCTCGGGCACGCCCGGGATCGGCTCGGCGAACTCGGCCAGGCAGGCCACCTGCAGCGGCACGAACTCGGCGAACATGGCGTCGATATCGGCCTCGGTCCACGGGCGGCCGTGCCCGGCCTGCCACTGGGCGGCGACGGCCGGCAGGGCGGCCAGGGCGCGGAGATGGTCGCGCTTCATCAGCCCCATTGGGCCGCGCGCCTGGTCGATGGTGAGGGCGATCCCGTGATTCTTAAAGACGTTGATGAAGACGGCCGCTGGCGAGAAGCAGCCGTAGTCCACGGTGGTGCCGGCCCAGTCGAAGATGACGGCTTGCAGCGGACCGCGATAAGCACGCCGGAAGAAGAACTCCATGGTGACCTCTCAGGCAAAGGGGCGGGTCATGCCAGCGGCACCGGCAGGCCCATCTCGGTCAGGGTCTCGCGGATGGCCGCCAGCAGGGCGCGCACGTCGGCGCCGCCCAGCCGCCCGATGCTGCCGATGCGGAAGCAATCGGCCTGGCTGAGCTTGCCGGGATAGATGACGTGGCCTTTCTCGCTCAGCCGCGTGTAGAAGGCCTCGAATTGAAACTCCGGCTGGGCCGGATAGTGGAAAGACGTGATGATGGGCCCCTGGTGTTCGGGCGCCAGGTACTCGCGGAAGCCTAGCGCGCGCATGCCGGTCACCAGCGTTTCATAGTTGCGCCGATAGCGCGCGGCGCGCGCGGGCACGCCGCCCTCGCCCTGCAGTTCCCGCAGCGCCTGGTCGAAGGCCAGCAGGGCATGGGTGGGCGGCGTGAACCGGAACTGGCCGTCGGCCTCCAGGCCGCGCCATTGCGCCACCAGGTCCAGGCTCAGGCTGCGGGCGCGGCCCTCGGCCATGACCAGCGCCGTGCGGCGGGCCAGGACGATGCCAAAGCCCGGCACGCCCTCAACGCATTTGTTGGACGACGTGACCAGGAAGTCGATCTCGCTCTCAGCCAGGTTGAGCGGCACCCCGCCGAAGCTGCTCATGGCGTCCACGATGAAGCTGCGCCGGGCCTGCGCCACTATCTGGCTGATGGTCGTCACCGGGTTGAGGAGGCCCGTGGTCGTCTCGCAGTGCACCAAGGCCACATGCGTCACATCCGGATCGGCGGCCAGCGCGGCGGCGACGGCGTCTGGATCGGCGGGGGTGTTCTCCGGGAAGGTCAGGACGGTGTGCGCGATCCGCAGGACTGCGGCGATCTGCACCAGACGCCGGCCGTAGGCGCCGTTGACGATCACCAGCAGTCTGCCGTCGGCCGGGATCACCGAGCCGATGACCGCTTCCAGGGCGAAGGTGCCGCTGCCCTGCATCAGCACGGCGGTGCAGGCCGCCTCGTCGGCGCCGGAGAGCGCCACCAGCCGGCGCCGGATATCGCGCACGACCCCGATGAACTCGGCATCGCGTGACCCCAGATCGCGCAGCATGGCCTGCTTCACGGTGCGGCTGGTGGTCAGCGGGCCGGGCGTGAACAGCGCTTTGTCTTTCCACGACATCAGAGAAGTGTCCATTTCCAGTGAGTCCCAGTAGGCGCTGCGGCTAGGCGTGGGCCGGCGCCGGGTGCGCGCCGTTGGGCGTCATCACCCAGCAGGCGTGCGGCGGGAAGGAGACGGTGTAAGCCTGGCCGACCTCGGGCAGTTTGAGCTGGCGCTCGTTGAACAGGTCCAGCGTGATGGGCGTCTCGCCGTAGTGGAGCCGCACGCGCACAATTGCGCCCAGGAAGCTCACCGACCGGACCACGCCGGGCAGTTGGTTCTCGCCGCCGGTTTCACCCAGCCGCAGCTCCTCCGGCCGCAGCATCAGGATCACGCTGGCGCCGTCGCCGTGCGCCAGCGGCTGCGGCGCGGTGAAGACCTGGCCGTTGTGGCGGACCTTGCCGGCGCCGGCGTCCAGCACCGTGCAGGCCAGCTGGTTGAGCGTGCCCACAAAGGAGGCCACAAAGGCCGTGCGCGGATAGTTGTAGACTTCGAAGGGCGGAGCGGACTGCTCGATCTGGCCCTTGCTCATCACCACCACCCGGTCGGAGATGGACATGGCCTCCTCCTGGTCATGGGTGACGAAGACAGTGGTGATGGCCAGCTCGCGCTGGATGCGCCGGATCTCGTCGCGCACCTCGGCCCGCACCTTGGCGTCCAGGGCCGAGAGCGGCTCGTCTAGCAGCAGCAACTCCGGCCGAAAGGCCAAGGCCCGCGCCAGCGCCACGCGCTGCTGCTGGCCGCCCGAGAGCTGATACGGGTAGCGGCTGCCCAGGTCCGGCATGCGGATCAGCGCCAGCATCTGCTCCACGCGCTCGGCGATGACCGGTTTGGGTTTGCCCGCCACGCGCAGCCCGAAGCCGATGTTCTCGGCGACGGTCATGTTGGGGAAGAGCGCGTAAGACTGGAAGACCATGCCGATGTTGCGCCGGTTGGGCGGAGTGCGCGTGAGGTCGCGGCCCTGGACGCGGATGACGCCGCTGGTGGGCGTCTCAAAGCCGGCGATCATGCGCAGGACCGTGGTCTTGCCGCAGCCGCTGGGCCCCAGGAAGGACACGAACTCGCCGCGCTCGGCCTCCAGGTCGAAGCTCTCCACGGCCGTCTGGCTGCCAAACTGCTTGCGCAGGCTGCTGAGTTCCAAGAATGCCATCGTGATCTCCTCCGGTCTGGCCGGCCGTCTTCAGCGGAGCGTGAGCTGCCGGCCGGCGTCGCCGCGGGCGAAGAACTGGATCAGGCCCATGGCCGCCCAGGTGATCGCAAAACTCAGGATGCCGAGCGCGGCCGGCTCGTAGGCGCGCGATTGTCCGATCTGGACCATGTACGGGCCGAGCGCCGGCCGGACCAGGAAGTCCGCCAGGATCAGTTCCCCGATGACGGTGGCGAACGTAATCAGCGACCCGCTCAGCAGGGCCACGCGCAGGTTGGGCACGATGACGCGCAGGATGACGTCCGGCCAGGTGGCGCCCAGGCTGAGGGCGGCCTCCGTCAGCGTGTGCACGTCGATCGAGCGCAGGCCCACGTCCACGGCCCGGTACATGTACGGCATCGACAGGATGACGTAGCCGGCCACCAACAGCAGGTCGGTGCCCCAGGTGGTGCTAGTGAGCAGGAACGGCCGGCGGCTGAAGGTGCGGATCAGCCCGAAGACCAGCACGATCGTCGGCACGATAAAGGGCAGGAGCGTGATCAGCTCCACCACCGGCCGCAGGCGCGGCAGGCGCAGATGCAGCCAGTACACGGTGGGGACAAACAGGGTCACGCTGGCCACGATCGTGATCAGGGCCAGCTGCGCCGAGAACGCGAAGCTGCTCAGGAACTTCGGATCGGCGAAGACGGTCTGATAGGCCAGCAGGCTGAGCCGGCCGCGCTCCATGCGCAGGGAGAAATCCAGCGTGCCGTACAGCGGCACAAAAAAGTACAGGGCGCCGAGCGCCACCCACAGCCAGGTCCACAGCGAAGCGCGTTTGACCGTCATCGCAGCCACCTCGTCGTCCGGCGCTGCAGCACCGTGTAGCCGGCGATCGACACCGCCATCACCACCACCATGCCGAGCGCCAGGGCATAGCCCAGGTTGGCGTTGCCGAGCACGTCGCCGCGGATCTGCTGGCCGATGAGGATGGTCACCAGCAGGAATTGGCCGCCCGTCAGGGCCTGCGCAGTGGCGAAGGCGCCAAAGGCGCTGCCGAACAGCAGGATCATCGTCCCCAGGATCGACGGCCACAAAATCGGCAGGGCGACGTGCCACCAGTATTGCCAGGGGCTGGCCCCCAGGTTCTCGGAGGCTTCGCGCCACTCGCGCTTCAGCCCCTCCAACGCCGGGGTGATGGTCAGGACCATCAGCGGGAACTGGAAGTAGGTGTACGTCAGCGTCAGCCCGGTGAAGCCGTACAGGTTGAAGCCGTACGCATACGGGTCCAGGCCCACGTTGCGGAGCAGCGCCGTGATAAAGCCGGTGCGCCCGACGGTGGCGATGAAGGCGAAGGCCAGCGGCACGCCGCCGAAGTTGGCGGCCAGGCCGGAGAAGGTCAGCAGCGCCGAGCGCACCCAGCCGGGCGCGCCGCCGACGGTGATGGCGTACGCGACCATGAACCCGAAGACGCCGCCGACCAGCGAGGTCACCAGGCTGACCTGCAGACTGAGCGTGTAGGCCTTGATGATCTGCGGAGTGTTCAAGGCCAGCAGATTAGCCAGTGTGAAACCCCCGGTGCTGTCCTGGAAGGCGCCGGCGAAGAGGGTCACTGAGGGCAGCAGCAGGAAAGCCGTGATGAACGCCAGGAACGGGACCAGGCCGAGCCAATCCCAGGACCAGGGGAGGGCGGCCGGGCTGGTCCGCGGCAGCGATCGCGATTGCGCCAGTTGGGTCATGCGGCGGTTCCCTCCGTGGCGGAGCAGACGGACAGGCCGAGGCCCTGGTCAGCGGCGACCAAGGCCTCGGCGCTGCGAGCGTTGACAGAGACGCTGCGCTTACTTGATATCGACGCCGACGACGCTGTCCCACTGTTCCTTGATCGCGGCGCGGGCGGCGGAGAGCTGGTCGCCGTTGGGCACGACCGAGTTGGCGATCAGTTCCGGCGCGGGCAGCTTCGCCTGCAGATCGGCCGGGACGACGCCGCGCGCGATCATGTCGGCCATGCGCGCCGGGGTGCAGTAGCCGGCCATCCAGATCAGATGGCCCTCATCCGAGTACAGGAACTCCTGCCACAGGCGGGCCGCCGCCGGGTGCGGGGCGTAGGCGCTGATGCCCTGCAGGTAGTAGCCGCCCCAGTTGACCGACTTGGGATAGACGACCTCGACCTTGGGGTTGCCGTTGAAGCCGTCGATGTTGGCCAGGGCCAGGTAATTCCACTGGAACGTGATCGGGGTCTCGCCCTTGGCGATGGTGCCGGTGCCCGCGATCAGGGGCAGCAGATTGCCGGCGGCGTTCAGTTCCTTGAAGAACTCCAGGCCGGGCTGGACGTTGTCCAGCGAGCCGCCGTTGGCCAGGGCCGCGGCGTACACGGACTGCGCGGCCTGGTTGGAGGCGCGCGGGTCGCCGGCCAGGGCCACCTGGCCCTTGTATTCGGGCTTCAGCAGGTCGGGCCAGTCTTGCGGGACATTCTTGACGATGTCGGTGTTGACCTCGAAGACCATCACGCCGCTGTAGTCGATGGAGTAGTAACCCTCCGGGTCCTTGTCCCCGACGATGGTGTCCCAGGTCGCCACTTTGTAGGGCGCCACCAGGCCTTCGCTCTTGGCCAGCGGGCCGTAGGCCGGGCCGACGTCGATGACGTCCGGGGCCTGCGGGCCTTTGTTCTCCTTGTTGGCTTTGATGGCTTCGATCTCGTCGGCGGAGCCGCCGTCCGGATTGAGGGAGTTCACCTTGAGGCCGTACTTCTGGCTGAAGGTGTCCATCATCACGCCGTAATTGCACCAATCGCGCGGCAGCGTGATGACGTTCAGCTCACCCTCGGCCTGGGCGGCCGCGATCAGGGCGTCCATCCCGCCGCCTTCGGCCGCGGACTTGGCGGTGTTCCAGTCGGTCATCGCCTCGGTGGCCGCCGGGGCGGCTGTGGGCGTGGCGGCTGGCGCGCAGGCGGCCAGCAGCACGGCGCTCAGGACGACGGCGGCGCCCAGGCGCACGAATAGGCTTGGCTTCGACGACATTATCTTCTCCTCTTGTTAAATGCGTGGATGCTTATTTGTGACACGCCCGCGTCAAAGCGCTTTCAAGCCAGTGGCAACATTGCTTAATCGTCCAACGCGACGCCGGGTTAAGGCCGGTTAATTTGACGGTTGTCACCCCCAATTGAGGACGCCTGCCCGCCGGGTTGGCGGGTCAGCTGTCTAAGATGAGCATGGCGATCCGGCGTTGGATAATATGACTTCCCTGATTGATTGGCTCACGCGTTCGCGCGTCTGGCGGTCGTTCTTTCGGCACGGCTGGCCGGATAACGCCCGCGACCGGGCGTTGGTGATGACCACCAACGTCTTCTTTCATCTGCATCCGGTCAAGATTAACCGGGCCAGCCTGCGCGCCACGTACACGTTCGGCCTGGGCCTGGTCACGGCCATCGCCTTTGCGTCGCTGGTGGTCACCGGCGCGCTGTTGATGTTCTGGTACGCGCCCACGGTGGAGCGCGCCTATCCGGACATCCTGAGTCTGCAGACGGCCGTGCCCTACGGGCAATTGCTGCGCAACTTGCACCGCTGGGGCGCGCACCTGATGGTGCTGACGGCGGTCCTGCACCTGGCGCGCGTGTTCTATACCGGCGCCTACAAGCCGCCGCGCGAATTCAACTGGGTGGTCGGCGTTGGGCTGCTGGCGCTCACGCTGGCCGGCTCCTTCACCGGCTATCTGCTGCCGTGGGATCAACTCGCCTTCTGGGCCGTAACGGTGGGGACCAGCCTGGCCAGCCATCTCCCCGGAATCGGCGCGGACCTGCAGGCCTATCTGCTGGGCGGTCCGGAGGTGGGCCAGGCGGCGTTGCTGCGCTTCTACGCACTGCACGTCATGGTGATTCCGCTGGCTCTGGCCCTGCTCACGTCCGTCCACTTCTGGCGCGTGCGCAAAGACGGCGGCCTGGCGGTGCCCAAGATCCCGCGCGACACGGTCCTGGCTTTCCCGGTCGTGGCCGTCATCGAGGTGATGCTGACTCTGGCCGTGAGCCTGGGGCTGCTGCTGCTCTCCCTGGCCGTGGACGCGCCGCTGGAGGCGGTGGCCAATCCCAACCTGACGCCCGACCCCAGCAAAGCGCCCTGGTATTTCGTCGGGCTGCAGGAGATGCTGGAGCACGGCCACCCGTTTGTGATGGCCATCGCCGGGCCGCTGCTGGCTGGTTTGTTCGTGGCGGCCGTGCCGTACCTGGACCCGGCCGAGACGGACGCCGGAGTCTGGTTTGGTTCGCGGCGCGGCGCCTGGATCACGGCGCTGTCAGCCGTGTACACGCTGGTGGGTGTGCCGGCCCTGGTAGTGCTGAGCAACGCCTTCCCGCCGCGCGAGCTGTTGCGCGGCCAGGCGCCGGAATGGGTGGCGCAAGCCTTGATCCCAGGCGGCGCCACCGTGTTATTCACCCTCGCGCCGCTGCTGGCGCTGGGCGTGGCGCGCGTCCGGCCGACGAGGCGCGAGGCGCTGCTGGTGTTGTTTACGCTCCTGCTGGTGACCGCCGCCGTCGTCACGGTGATCGGTTTCCAGTTTCGCGGCCCGGGCTTTGAGTTGTATTGGCCCTGGCAGATGCCGGATGGCTATAACCCCTGGGACAGCTTCTGAACGCTCGGCCTGAGCGGTGGACCTGCCTATGACCCTGCCCCCACTCCCGCGCCGCTCGCTGTCACGCCGCCTGTTCCTGACGCTGCTGGCCGGCGGCGGCGGGACGGTGTTGTGCGCCCAGACGACAGCGATCCTGGTGCCCTTCCTGCGGCCTCTGCCGCCCGCACCCGAAGCCGGGCGGGTCTATGCCGGCCGCCTGACCGATTTCGTGGTCGGTTCGGTCACACGCGTGCTGGCCGGGCGCTGCTTCGTGGTCCGTCTGGACGCGGGCCTGCTGGCGCTCTCGCAGCGCTGCACCCACTTGGGCTGCGCCGTCCCCTGGCAGGCGGCCGAGGGCCGGTTCCACTGCCCGTGCCACGGCTCCACCTTCAACACCGTCGGCGAGGTGACCGGCGGCCCCGCGCCGCGCCCGCTGGATTGGCTGCCGATCACGCTGGACGCGGACGCGGTCTGGGTGTCTCCGACGCAGCCGCAGCAGCGGGCGGCGTTTGCGCCGGAGCAGGTGACGGAGCTATGACGGCCAACGCCGACACCGGCGTGCCCGCCGACGCCTCCGGCGTGCGGGCCTATGCCTGGGTGGCGCTGGCGCTGGCCGGGCTGCTGGCGCTGACTCTGGCCGGGCTGGGTAGGGACGAGGCCAACCGCCGGGAGGCGGCCCGCCTGCGCCTGGCCGCGGCCCAGGTGCAGCAGGGCGCCGCGCTCTTCGGCGAACACTGCGCCGTCTGCCACGGCCCGGAGGCCCTGGGCGGCCTCGGCCCGGCTCTGGCCGGCCCGAACTCGGTGGCGACGGCGCCGGACGCCGCGCTCTTCGCCCTGATCCGCGCCGGCGTGCCCGGCAGCGCGATGCCCGCCTGGAGCGTGGATCTCGGCGGCCCGCTCACCGACGAGGCTGTGCGCAGCGTGATCGCGCACCTGCGCGCTCAGCCGAGCCAGACCGCCTCGGACTCGGCCGTTCTCAGCGCCGACGAAGCGCGCGGGGCGCAGCTCTTCGGGGCCGTGTGTGCGACCTGCCACGGGCCGAACGGCGAGGGCGGCGAAGGCCCGGCCCTGAATGATCCGGCCTGGCTGGCCAAGACGCCGGACGAGGTGCTCTTCGCCATCGTCCGCTACGGCAAGCCGGGCACGACCATGGCCGCGCACAGCGCCGACCTGGGCGGCCTGCTGGCCGAGGCCGACATCCGCCAGGTCATCGCCCACCTGCGCGGCTGGGCGATCCCGGTCAGCGCCGCCACTGACGAAGCCCCGGAGGCCGAACGCGGCGCGCTGATGTTCATCGCCAACTGCGCCGAGTGTCACGGCCTGCACGGCGAAGGCACGGAGCGGGCGCCCGCCCTGAACGAGCGCGCCTTCCTCAACCACACCCCGAATGAGCAGATCTTCTCTATCATCTTCAATGGCGTCCCCTTGACTAACATGGCGGCTTGGGGCAAGACCTTTGGCGGCCCGTTTACCCACGCCGACATCCGCCACCTGGTGGCCTTTATCCGCGGCTGGGAGCCGAACGCGCCGCTGCTCATCGCCAACGACCCGGATCCGGCTCGGGGCGCCCTGATCTTCGCCACACACTGCGCGGCCTGCCATGGGCCGGACGGCCAGGGCGGCTCGGCCGTCCGCTTGAATGACCCCGAGCGCCTGCGCCTGGCGGGCGCAGCCTACTTTCGGCAAGCCATCGTCAATGGCCGGCCCTCCCGGCGCATGCCCACCTGGGGCACCGTGCTCGCGCCGGAGCAGGTGGAGGACCTGGTGGCTCTGGCTGTGGCCTGGCGTGAGGGCGTCTCGGTGACGGTGGAGTACGCTGTGCCGGACCTGCTGGACGCCGCGGTCTTCGCGCTGGACCACGGCGACCGCGCCAGCGCGACCATGCATTTGGACCGCGCGCTGGCAGCGGCGGCCACCGGTCTCGGCTGGGAACGCCTGGCCGAACTCCAGACACAGTTGAAGCGCGGCGACCTGGCCGGCGCACGCCAGGGGTTGTGGGATTTGCGCTCTGTTTGGCCGCTGGGCGATCCGGCGCTGGGTTATCCGCTCTTCCTGGCCCATTGCGCGCGCTGCCACGGCCAGCGGGGCGAGGGCGGCCTGGCGCCGGACCTGCGCGGCAGCCCGACGGTGGGCGGCCGGATGAACACGGACTTGTTGGACGTGATCCTGAACGGCCGGCCGGGCACGGAGATGCACGCGTTCAAGATCGAGCTGGCCGAGACCGATGTCGCGCAGATCGTGGCGCTGTTGCGGACCTGGCAGCCCTACGTCGAGCCGCCGCAGGGCCGCAACTGGCAGCCGCCGCAAATCCGCACGCTCAGCGACATGAGCGGCAACTGCGCCAACTGCCACAGCGGTGTCGGCAAGCCGCGCGAGGATAAACCGCCGGACGATCAGTAGCGCAGCGTGTTCAGACGCTGGACAAGGGGCTGGAGGGCGGGGTTTCGGTGGCGTGTCTGGGTCAAAAAACGCGCGGGGCCAGGCGGGCGGCGCGGGTGACACGCGCGCGGCGCCGCACGACGGCGCGGTACTGCTCCAGCAGGCCGTCGAAGGTCTCGCCCCAGGTGTGGGCCAGGGCGTGCTGCCGGCCGGCTTGGCCGTACGCGCGCGCTAGTTCGGGGAAACGCAGGAGGCGGCTGACCTGGATTGACAAGTCTTGCGGATCATCGGCCTCAAACAGGCAGCCGTGCCGGTTGTGCTGGACGTGATCAAGCTGGCCGCCGGAGTTGGCGGTGACCACCGGTAAGCCGGAGGCCATGGCCTCCAGTACCACATTGCCGAGGGTCTCGTTCGCGGCCGGGAACGCGAAGACGTCGGCGGCGGCGTAGGCGGCCGCCAGCTCCGCGCCGCGCAGGTAGCCGGTGAAGACCGTCGGCGTCCCCGCGAACAGCGCTTCCAGCGCCGGCCGCGCCGGGCCGTCGCCCACAATCGCCAGCCGCGCGCCCGGGTTCTGATCCAGGACGGGCCGCAGCCAATCCACGCGCTTCTCCGGCGAGAGCCGGCCGACATACAGCAACAGCTGACCCGTCGCCGCCCCGGCGCCCAGCCGCCGGCGCCACGTCGGGTTGCGGTGGGCCGGGCTGAAGAGCTCGGTGTCCACGCCGCGCCCCCAGACACGCACGCGCCGGAAACCCTGCCGTTGCAATTCGCGCTGCGTGTGCCGCGACGGGCACAGGTTGAGGTCGGCGAAGCCGTGCACGCCGCGCAAAAACGTCCACAGGAGCGGCACCGCCCAGGCCAAGCCCCACCGTTCGGCGAAGCCCGGCAGGTCGGTGTGGTACGACGCGACCACGGGCACGCCGCGCAGACGCGCCCAGGCCAGTCCGGACAGCCCGAGCGAAACCGGGTTCAAGACGTGCACGAGGTCCGGCTGGAAATGGCCGAGAGCCTGGTCCACGTTCGGCGGCGGCACGAGCGTCAGTTCGCGGTATAGCGGGAAGCGCAGGCCCGGCCGGCCGACCACCGGGGTCGCGGCGAAATTGGCCGGGCCGCCGGCCGGGGCGATCAGCAGACTTTGGTGGCCGCGCGCCGCCAAATATTCCAGGAGATGGCAGAGTGTATTGACGATGCCATCGACTTTCGGCAGGAAGGTCTCGGTGAGCAGGGCGATACGCACGATGGGATTACCCCAGCCAGGCCAAGCTGGCGCTGGTCATGAGAAAGCCGACCAGGGCGCCGGCGACGGTCTGCCAGGGCGTGTGCCGGCGCAATTGCACGCGCGCCCAGGCTACCGCCAGGACCAGCCCGGCCAGCGGCGCGGCCGCCGACCCAAAGAGCGCCAAACACACCGCCAGCCAGCTGGCCATGGCCGCAGTGTGCAGGCTGATCTTCCAGGTCAGGGTGATGAGCATCAGCACGGCGGCCTGCACGGCCAGCGTGCCGGCCAGCAAGGTCAATAGGGGCGGGGCGCTGCCCAGGGTCAGCAGCAGCCAACTGGCCGCGCCGCAGGCCGTGGTCATCAAGTACGGGCGCGGGCGTTGCGCCCGGATGCGCAGGTCGTAGTCGCTGACTTCGCCGCGCGCGACCAGCCAGGCGATGTAGCCCATGGGCACGACCAGGGCCAGGCCGATGGTGACCAGCGCCCAGGCCCAGGCCGCGGGCGTGGCCAGAGTGCCGGCCGCCAGCGCCAGGCTGCTGACCGTCGTGAGCGGCGGGCTGAACACGATCGAAAGCCAGCGGGCCGCCCACGGGCGCGCGGCCGTCAGGGCTGCGTCGGGGTAGGGCGCCTCAAGATTGTGACTCGACTCCATAGGTGTCCTGCTTGTTCTCCGGGGCGGCCGCCCAGTAGCCCCAATCGCTGCGGCGCAACGCCGGCGGCAGCACGTTCAGGTACAACAACGCGCAGCGTGCCAGCGAGTGGACGAGCTTGCGCGTCGCGCCGCGGCGTAAGCGCCGATGGTCGCGCGCGTACACGCGCAGATCCGGCCGGAAGCGGATCGGGTGGCCGCGCCGCGCCAGACGCCAGCCCAGCTCCGAGTCCTCATTGCAGTTGAGCTCCAGGTCAAACCCGCCCACTTCCCAGAAGGCGCGCGTGGGCACGCACAGGTTGGAGCCGGACACGGCTGGAAGACCGAGGCGGTCGGCCAGCTGCTGACCCGCCGTCACCAGGCGATAGTGGCCTGCGAACCGGCCGTCGGCCGACAGCTTGGGGCCATAGAGCGCGTGCGCGCCGCGATCGGCCGCCAGTTTTTCAAAGTAGTCCGGCGCGAACGTCACGTCTGCGTCGGTGAAGAGCAGCCACGGCGACCCGGCGGCCTCCGCTCCGATTTGGCGAGCCTGGGTGACGTTGACCGTGCGCCGGATCAGGCGCGTGCGCGCCGGGCGCACGCGGAGCAGTTCGTCCGCGGTTCCATCGGTGCTGGAATCAACCACCAGCAGATTCAGCGCGTCTGGCACGGAGGCCAGGAAAGCCGGCAGATTGGCGCACTCGTTGCGCGTGGGCAGCACCAGGGTGAGGTCGCTCAGATTCATGCGCGCACAGAACCGGCTGAACGGCGGGCCGGTGGCAGCGGAGCCCGCCGAAGAACGGGAGCGAGTCGTCGCTGGAGCGCCGGGTGGTTGGGGCGCGGCGGTCCGCGCGGGAGGCGGCCGCCAGCGTTTCAGTTCCGGGGTCAGGATATGGCCCGCAGGTTAAGCCGCGCTCAACACCGGCCCAAGGTCGTTTGCGGGAGCGGCGGGGCCGGCTACTCCGGCGGGCGCAAGGCGCCTGCGTTCAAAGCCTTGACGACGCGCGCCTTGACCGGCGGCAGATGCTTGAGCAGCCAGAAGAACGGCACTGGGATGACCTCCTGGCTCGCGCGGGTCTGCGTCCGCCAGCTGAGGCGGCCGCGCGTCGCCAGTTCGTGCCCGGCTTGGCGGAAGGCCGTGATCACGTCCAGCACCTTGGGGTAGCGCCGCGGCAGCGACGAGTCGCGCTCGAAATCGAACAGGCCGGAGGCGTTGCGCACCAGCCAGCCCGCGGCGCGCGTCTCCATGAAGCGGGCGTAACGCCGGAAGTAATCGGCGGCGTTGGACCACGAGCCCGTTTCCAGGTTGGCGCAGACGATCAGGGGCACGAAAGGCTTGGACGAGATCGCCGGATTGATCCGGTGGTGGATCAGCCCATTCGACAGGCGGGCCTCGGCGATATCCATCGTCGCATAGGTGCGGTCGAGCAGGTTCTTGAGCAGACCCGTCATCGTCAGCAGGTAGATGGGCGTGGCGTAGATGATCAGATCGGCGCCGGCCATCTGGTCGAACACGCTCTGGGCGTCGTCTTTGTCCTGGTAGACGCAGGTCAGGTGGGCGCGCCCGGTCTGGCATTGGTAACACGAGAGACAGCGGTTGATCTTAAGGCGCGCCAGGGTCAGGGTCTCCCAGCTGGCGCCGGCCGTGCTGGCCCCGGCCTGAAGGTGGCTGAGGAAGAAGGCCGTCAGACCCTGTGATCCGCGGTGGCTGGCATTGATGGCGACAATCCGCATACGCTGCCTCGCTCGGCCGCGAGCGGAGGTCGGGCGGGCCAGCGCTGGCGGCGGTCGGTGAGTTTGGCGCTTCAGGCTGTGGGCGGGGACGCTTCGTTGGAGAACGGCGGCGCGTCTGGCGCTCAGTGTGACCAGGCGGGCCGCCGGGCACATCTGAACAAAGTCATGGGCAAGGTGGGACGAAGGTCAAGGCCAGTCCGGCGCCGGGCAGGCGGGAGTAAACTGTGGCTGGGTGAGGCCACATTAAGCCGATTTGAACCGGCCGGCGGCAACCAGGCTCGGGGCCGGACGTAGTTAAGCAATGAGACGACTGCCCGCCCTGTCACAGGCAAGCAAGACTATCACGGAGGCCACTATGTTGCGCCGACTACTGACGCTGGTGTTGCTGCTGACCGGACTCTGGCTGCCGGTCACGGCTCAGGCCGCCAAGAGCTATCAGGCCGAGCGCTACGCTGTCCAAATCGCCGTCCAGACGGACGGCTCGCTCGCGGTCACGGAGACCATCGTCTTCCGCTTCGACGGCGGCCCCTTCACCTATGTTTTCCGCGAGCTGGCCTACACCGAACTAGACGGGATCGACCAGGTGCAGGCCGCCTTGGACGGGCAGACCCTGACGACGGGCACCGGCCCCGGCCAGGCGGAGATCGAGCCTGGCCAGCCGCTCAAGGTGACCTGGCACCTGCCGCCCACCTCCGATGCGACCCACACTTTCACGCTGACCTACCGCGTGCAGGGTGCGCTGCGCCAGGAGGGCGCGGACGTGTTGCGCTGGCGCGCCATCCCGGAAGAACACGACTACCACATCCAGACAGCCAGCGTCACGCTGACCTACCCGGCCGGCCTCCAACCGCTGGAGACGCCGACGCTCAGCCGGTCCGCCACCCCGGAGACGATGGCGGACGGCGTCGGCTTTGTGGCGTCGGACTTGGACGAGGACGAGGATCTGATCATCACGGCGCGGTTTCCGGCCGGCAGCCTGATCACGGCTCCGCCGGCCTGGCAGACGCGCGCCGCGGCCCGCGCGGCGGCGACGGCCCGCGCCTGGCCCTTCGGCCTGGTGGTCGGCCTGATCACGGCGTTGAGCGGCGGCCTGGGCTTGTGGGCTATCGGGCGCGCCGACCGGCGCGATGGGGTTGTCGAGGCGCCCACGCCCAGCCCGATCCCGCCGCGTGATCTGCCGCCGGCGCTGGTGGGCCGGCTGACCGGCCAATCCGGCAACAGCATGGGCACGTTGTTCGATCTGGCGCGGCGCGGCCGTCTGGAGATTCACGAGCAGACCGGCTGGCTCGGGACGAAGTCGCATCTCCTTGAGCTGAAGCCCAGCCCCGAGCCGCTGCGTCCGCATGAGCAGGTCTTTCTGGAGGTGTTGTTCAAGCCCGGCCAGACCACGCTGGCGCTGAGCGAGGTCGCGCAGCGCCTGGCGGCCCGGCCGCTCTTTGATCAGCAGCTGGAGGCGGAGCTGATCGAGCGCGGCTGGCTGGACCCGCAGCGCCGGGCGCGCCGCACCACGCTGGTGGCGCTGGGCCTGGCCGGCCTGGTGGCGGCGCTGGGCGTCTTCATCGGCGGAGCGGTGTGGGCCGGCCTGGCGCTGGAGGCTGCGGCCGAGGCGATTGGACCGATGGCGCTCATCGGTCTCGGCGCGGGGCTGTTCCTCGTGGCGCTGGGGCTGCTGCTCTATGCCGGCGCCCTGTCCCAGTTGACGCCCGCGGGCGAACTGGAGGCGGCGCGCTGGAAGGGCTTCGGGCTCTATCTTAAAGAGATCAGCCGCGGGCGGGAACCGATCACGCGGGCCGATGACTTTGAGCGCTACCTGGCGCTGGCCGCCGTGTTTGGCCTGGGCGCGGAGTGGGCCAAACACTTTCAGAAGCTGGGCAATGTGCCGCTGCCGGTGTGGTTCCATGCCGCCGCCAACAGCTCCGGCGATTTCGGCGCGATCGTGGCCGTGATGGCCAGCTCGGACTCGTCGAGCGCCGCCAGCGCGGCCGGCGGCGCCGGGGCCTCGGGCGGCGGCTCCAGCGGGGCGGGTTGAGCCGCCCGAATTGGCCCGCGACGGAGAGAAACTCAGCCGGTGTCACAGGATGGCGCCGGCTGTTCTTGTTGGCCCTGCCCATACTGCTTCCAGCCAGCATGGCCTTGGTCTTTCCCGCCGCCGCCGCCTGGCTGGGCTGGTGCCTGGTCGTCCCAATCATGATCCGTGGCTGGGCGGGTTGGCGCGCGCTCTTCTCTGAACCCCGGCCGCTCTTCAGCCGCCGCAACTGGCCGGCGGCCGGGCTGCTGGCCGTCATCGTCGGTACCGCCGCGGTCATGTACCTGCCGGGTTTTGCGTCCGCGCCGCCGCGTCTGCTCTGGCTGGCCTTGCCGGTCGCCATCGTCAACGGCGTCTGCGAAGAGGGGTTGTGGCGCGGGCTGTATCCGGCCGCGTTTCCTGGTTCCCCGTTCCTGGCCATCGTTTACCCCAGCTTGGGCTTCGCGGCCTGGCACCTCGCGCCGCAGATGGTTCTTCCCGATCCTGGCGGCCCGCTGGCCTTCGCGGCCATGACTCTGCCGCTGGGGCTGGCCTACGCCTGGATTGCGGCCTGGACCGGCTCGGTGCGTTGGGTGGCGTTCGCCCACGCCCTGACGGGCTTCTGGGCGTTGGGCGGCGCAATCGCGTCGAGCCTGCTTTCCCTGATGTGGCCTTAATCGTGGCGCGGTATCATCGCGGGCAGGAGACCATGATGAACGACACTGTTGCTAAACCGATGCGGATTCTGGTGACCAATGACGACGGCATCTACAGCCCGGGCTTGTGGGCGCTGGCGCGGGTCGCCGCGCGCTACGGGCACGTCCGCGTGGTGGCGCCGGACGTCGAGCAATCCGCGATGGGCCACGCCATCACGATTCAACGGCCGCTGCACTACCGGCGGACGCAGATCGACTCGCTCGAGGCCTATCGTGTGGACGGCACGCCCGCCGACTGTGTGGCTCTGGGCTTGTATCACTGGGATGGCGCCGACCTGGTCCTGTCCGGCATCAACCTGGGCAGCAACCTCGGGCACGACGTGTGGCATTCCGGCACCGTGGCCGCGGCCCGGCAGGCGGCCTTTCTGGGCGTCCGCGCCGCCGCCTTCAGCCTGGCCCTGACCGAACGCGAGCCGGATTTCGAGGCGCTGGCGGACAGCGTTGACGGGGCGCTCCAGCACCTCATCGCCTTGCCCGGGACTTGGCTGGTGAACGTCAACTTTCCGCCGGCGCCGAGCGGCCTGCGCTGGACGCGCCAATCGGTGCGCGCTTACAGCGGCCGGGTGGTGCACGGCCAGGACCCGATGGGCCGCGGCCACTACTGGTTCGCGGCCAGCCCGCTGGCGGAGCCGGAAGAGGGCACCGATCGTTGGGCGGTGGCGCAGGGCTGGGCGTCGTTGACGCCGCTGCGTCTGAACCTGACCGACGAGGAGCAGTTGCGGCGCAGCGAGGCGCTGGCGCCGTCTACGGTTGGCGCCTGAGGGGAGGGCTGCCTCGTCAGGCTTGCGGGTCCTCAGAGCCCCAGCGCCCGGCGCTGGCGCGCGATCAGGCGGATGGCCCGCTGGATGCGGGCGGCGTTCTCGGGCTGGTTGGGCCAGGTGCTGGCGCCGCTGGGGTGCGGCAGCGGGATGATCACGCGCCCGGCGCGTTCAGCCTGGGTGCCGATCAGGTCTTCGAGCCGCCAGGGCGGCTCAAAGAACAAGCCGAGGGCGAGTTTGCCGATGGGGATGATCAGCCGCGGGTTGATAAGCGCCAGCTCCTGATCCAGCCACGGCCGGCACAACGCCTGCTCCTCCTTCGTCGGCACGCGGTCGCCATGCGCTGGCTTGCCGGCGCCGCCCGCGCTCTTGCCGGGATAACAGCGCGTCACGGCCAGCATGGCCTGGGTGGCCCGGAACTCGGCCTCATCGAAGCCCGCCTGGCCCAGCCATTGAAAGAGCCGCCGCCCGGAGCCGGCGTTGAACGGCCGTTTGACCTGGGCTTCGGTGACGCCCGGGGCTTGGCCGATGGTCATGATCTGGGCGGTGGGGACGCCGTGCACCACCGGGCCGGGCGCAATCCAGTAGCCGGCCTCCAGGCAGCGGCGGCACTCCCGCAGGCGGGCGTGCAGTTCGGCCAGGGCGGCGGCGCGCGCCGCGGGCGTGGGCGCGCTCATCGGCTGGAGCGGTTGACGATCCACACGCCGCCGATCACCAGCAGGCCGCCCAGGACGCGGCCCAGGTCGGGCACCTCGCCCAGCAGCGGGATGCCGGCCAGGAGCGTGACAATCGGCTGGAGCAGCAGCGTCGGCGACACGATGGAAGCCGGCAGGTGGCCGAGGGCGTAGTTGACCAGGATGTAGCCGCCGACCTGGGTGACCACGGCCAGGGCCAGGAAACTGAGGTAGGTCGTGAGCGAATACCCGGCGAGCGGTTGGCCCAGCAGCAGGCTGGCCAGCAGCAGCCCGACCGTGCTGGCCAGCGCGGACAGCCACCAGGACGCGACTGCGCCCAGGCCCTCCCGGGCGCGCTGGGTGGCCAGGAAAAAGCCGGCGTAGAAGAAACCCGCCACCAGTGCCAGCAGGCCGCCCATCCCCAGCGCCGCCCCGGCCTGGAAATCACCGCCCAGCAGGACGGCGGCGCCGGCCAGGGCCACGGCCAGGCCCAGCCAGAACAGCGGCCGCGGGCGCTCGCGAAAGAACAGCAGCGCGCCCAGCGCCACCCACACCGGCGCGGTGTTGCCTAGAAAAGTGGCGTTGGCCGCCGAGGTCATCAGGACCGACGTGTTCCAGAAGCCCAGATCGGCCGCGAAACACAAGCCGGCCACCAGCGCCCAGCCGATGGCGCGGCCCGCGCGCAGTGGCCGCCGCTGCACGCTCGCGCCAAAGGGCAGGGCCAGGAGCAGCGTTGCCAGGCCCATGCGGTAGAAGCCCGTCACCGCGCCCGGGGCGTTAGCCCATTTGACGAAGATGCCGCTCAGGCCCATGCCCAGGACTCCGATCAGGAGCGCCAGGGTGGGCCAGGCCGGCTGGGCGGCGGGCGGCGCGGGGACACGGGATAAGGGTGCGGTCATGGTCGGCGCACAGGCGTAAGCGCCGATTGTGCCACGAAACGAGGGCGGGAGCGAGGGCCAACCCGCGCGGGGTGCCTTTCGGTCTGGGGGCGACTTTCGCCCTGCGATTTCCCCCACTTGCTTGCGCTCGGGGAGACAGGTTGCGGCGCGCAGTTTGAGCTTAGTGGCTGGGTGCGCCGCTCCGCTCACGCGTGTCCGGCGCCAGGGGTGCGGGCCGGGCGCCGCGATGCCCTGCAGTGGAAGGCGCTTCCGCCCAGGATCAGGCCGGGCTGGCCGGCGCACCGACGAGGCGCAGGCACAGGCGCACGCCGTCCATGGCATCGCCGGCCCAGTAATCGGCGTCCACGTAGCGGAAGACGTGCTCGTCGATCAGGCCGCCGCCGATCATGATCGGCAGAGCCAGGCCGCGCTGGCGGAGCTCGGCCTTCAGCAAGGCCACGGTCGTGCGCATGGTTTCGTGCGAGGAGCTGATCAGGCAGGACAGGCACACCACGTCCGGCCGCTCCTCGAGAGTCTGGCGCAGGAATTCCACCGCCGGCACGTCGACGCCCAGGTCGATGACCGCCAGCCCGTGCGTGGTCAACAGCATCGCCAGCATGTTCTTGCCGATGTCGTGGATATCGCCCTGCACGGTGCCGAGCAGCACGCGGCCGACCGCTGGCTGAGGCGAGCGCTGTTCCAGGGCCGGGCGCAGCAGTTCCAACACCTCGCGGAAGATCTCGCCGGCCATGATCAGGCCGGACAGGTAGTATTGGCGCTGCTCGTAGAGTTCGCCTACCCGGCGCAGGCCGGCCTGGCAGGCCCGCACGATTTCAAACGGGTCGTAGCCGGCGGCCAGCCGTGTCTCCACCAACGTCAGGGCGCCGGTCTCGTCCAAGTCCGTAATCGCCCGGATCAGCTCGGCGGAGAGAGTGTCAGCAGGCATGGGCGGGTCTCCAATCCGGGCGCTCAGTCCGTCTCACGGACGCCGATATGGCTGGTGAAGCGCAGCCGGTCACTGCGGCAGATGAACCAGCCCCAACTGACCGGCCGGTCGTCGAAATCAAAGAAGAGGTGCTCGATGCGGAACGCAGCCGCCGGCCGGGCGGCCTGCAGCCAATCCGCCTCCTCTTCCGTGAGCAGTGTGGCCTCCACGCTCAGGTCGCCGTGCTTCATCATCGTCGCCCCCGTCCCGCCAAAGAGGCCGCGCAGGGAAGTCACGTCCATTTCGGCCTCCACCACCGGGCGGGTGGGGTCGTAGACCAGGTACTCCACGTGACACAGAGTGGGCTCGGCGCGTGCCAGGATCAGGCGGCGGATGTAGATCACGCGTCCGCCGGGCGCCAGCTGCAGTTTCTGGGCCGTGCGTTCATCGGCGGCGACGATGCGCGCCTGCAGCAGCCTAACCGTGGTGTGCGGCTCATCGTCGAAGATGTCTTGCAGGCGCTGCAGCTGGAAGCTGGCCGTGCCCAGCTCCACCGGCCGGATGAAGGTGCCGCGCCCTTGTTCGGCGGTGACCACGCCCTGATCCACCAGGATGTTGATCGCGCGCCGAACCGTCATCGGGCTGACGCTGTAGCGCCGGCACAGCTGGGCCTCGGAGGGCAGTTGATCACCGGGGCGCAGAACGCCGCTGGCCACCTGCCGGCGCAGAATATTGACGAGCTGGACGTAGACGGGCTCGTAGGCGGTCCGGTCGATCAGCTCCCCGGCTGCATCCGGTAAGGCGACCTTTTTTGTCTCAAAAGCCATCGGAGCGGGTCCCCAAGAACTTCCATATCAGGTTAGTCACTGATTGAGAAGTGACATTGCTCACTGCAACTTCCCTATAGAACTATATAAGCTCTCTCTGTCTCCTATGACCCAAATGGCCCACCCCGGGGTTGGCCGCTCCCAAATCGCGCCGCCTTTCGCGGCGTCTGTCGGTTCAATCGACCCCGTGCTTCGCGCCGCCCGAGAGGCCCGGGCCGCTTTTGGAAAGACGGAGCTTCATGTCCGCGATCCCCTCCACCCGCACCAAAGTCATCGCCTGCGCCACCGTCATCGAAGAGATGCAGCCGCTCATGCCCGCGGACATGCAGCGCCAGGTGCTCGAGTTCGGCCTGCACCTGCGCCCGGGCGAGTTGACCAAGGCGCTCCAGGCCGCCATCGACGCCTCGACTGACGCCGACCTGATCCTGTTGGGCTACGGCCAGTGCTCGCGGGCCGTGATCGGCCTGGTGGCCAAGCAGGCCACCCTGGTCGTGCCGCGCGTTGACGACTGCATCGCCATCTTCCTTGGCTCGCGCGACGCCTATCACGCGCAAGCCAGCAAAGAGCCCGGCACCTATTACCTCACCAAGGGCTGGATCGAGGTCGGCGACAGCCCCTTCGAAGAATACAAACGCATGATCGGGCGCTACGGCGAGCAAAGAGCGCTGCGCATGATCAAGCTGATGCTCAAGAACTATACGCGCCTGGCGTTCATCAACACCGGCGTCTATGAGCTAGAGCGCTACCGCGAATACGCGCGCCAGACCGCCGAGCGTTTCGGCCTGCGCTTCGAGGAGATCGAGGGCGCGCCGTCGCTGGTGGAGAAGCTCCTGCGCGGCCCCTGGGATGACGAGATCGTGGTCTGCCCGCCGGGTCAGACCATTACCTATGAGATGTTCGCCCCGCTGCCCCAGAAGTGAGCGCCCATGCCTGCTCCAACACACCAGGTTGATTTTGAGCCCATCGGCAAGCGCGTCGACGTGCCGGCCGGGGTCACCTTGCTGGACGCCGCGCGGCAGGCCGGGATCGGCCTGGCCTCGGTCTGCGGCGGCGAGGGCACTTGCGGGCGCTGCCGCGTGGCGGTGATGACGGGCGAGGTCTCGCCGCCCGTAGACGCGGACCGGCGCTTCCTCTCGCAACTAGAGCTGGACGCCGGCCAGCGTTTGGCCTGCCGCGCCCACATCCACAGCGACGTCAAGGTCAACGTCCCCAAGGCCTCGCTCGTCACCGACCAGCGCCTGCAGGTGGGCGGCCTGATGCGCGAGCTTGCGGTGGAGGCCGCTATCCGCGCCTGCGCGCTCGAGGTCACGGCCCCCAGCCTGCGCGACTTGCGCTCCGACCTGGACCGCGTCACCGAGGCGCTCGACACGGCCTTCGGCCTGCGCCGCGTGGCCGCCGAGCCGGCCGTCGTCCGGCAGCTCTCGCCGCTGGCCCGCCAGACTGAATGGCGGCTGACGACCTACGTGCGCGGCGCGCGCGGGCGCGACCCCGAGATCGTGGGTTTTGCCCCGTCGGACCGGCGCGCCGTCGGCCTGGCCGTGGACCTGGGCACCACCAAGATCGCGGGCTACCTGGTGGACCTGGAGAGCGGCGCGGAGCTGGCCTCGGCCGGCCTGATGAATCCGCAGATTGGCTATGGCGAAGACGTGATCAGCCGGCTGGTCCATGCCAGCCGCAGCGCGGACGGCGCGCGCGAGCTGGCGCGCGTGGTGCAGGAGGCCCTGGACAACCTGGCCGGGAGCCTGGCCGAGCAGGCCGGCGTGACCCGCGACCAGATCGCCGAAGCCTGCATCGTCGGCAACACCGCCATGCACCACCTGCTGCTGGGCCTGCCCACGCGCCAGCTAGCCGTGGCCCCGTTTGTGGCTGCGGCCAGCGCGGCCGTGGACGTGCGCGCGCGCGACCTGGGGCTGGCGTTGGCTCCCGGCGCCTATGTGCACGTCCCGCCGTGCGTGGGCGGCTTTGTCGGCGCCGACCACGTGGCCATGGTCCTGGCCGCCGACCTGGACCGCGCCGACCGGGTGGCCGTCGGCGTGGACATCGGCACCAACACCGAGATCGTGCTGTGCCGGCCGGGCGCGAATTACCTGACCTCGGCCTCGTGCGCGTCCGGGCCGGCGTTTGAAGGCGCGCATATCCGCGACGGGATGCGGGCCGCCACCGGCGCCATCGAAGCCGTGCGGATCACGGCCGGGGGCGTCCAGCTCAAGACCATCGGCGACGCGCCGGCGGTGGGCATCTGCGGCTCCGGCATCGTGGACGCCATGGCCGAACTGCGCCGAGCCGGCCTGATGAATGAGCGCGGCCGGCTGAACCGGGCGGCGCCCGGCGTGCGCGCCGACGAGCGCGGCCCGGAGTTCGTGCTGGCCCCGGCCGCCCAGAGCGGCAGCGGGCGCGATGTGGTGGTCACCCAGGGCGATGTCAACGAGATCCAGCTCGCTAAGGGCGCCATCCAGACCGGCATTGCGATCCTGCTCGAAGCCACCGGCACCGCGCCGCAAGAAGTGGACGAAGTCATCATCGCCGGCGCTTTTGGCTCCTTCCTCAACCTGGACAGCGCGCTCGACATCGGCCTGCTGCCGCGCCTGCCGCGCGCGCGCTACGCGCAGGTGGGCAACGCCGCCGGCGTGGGCGCCAAGGCCATCCTGCTGTCGCTCAAGGAGCGCGGCCGCGCCCAGCACATCGCGCGCCGCACCGGCTATATCGAGTTGACTACCTTCCCGGGTTTCCAGCGGCGCTTCGCGCATTCCATGCTCTTCCCGGCGCCGGCGGCTCCGGCCGTGGCGCCGGTTTGACCTTTGAAAGGACGCTCTATGAAGATCATTGCCGAGAAGATTAACGGGACGCGCAAGCTGGTGGGCAAAGCCATCGCTGAGCGCGACGCCGCCTTCATCCAAAACCTGGCCAAGAAACAGGTGGAGGCTGGCGCCCACTGGCTGGACGTCAACGCCGGCACGCACCCGGACCGCGAGGCCGCTGACCTGAAGTGGCTGATCGACCTGATCCAGGGCGTCACCGACGTGCCGCTCAGCCTGGACAGCGCCAATCCGGTCGCGCTGCGGGCCGTGCTGCCGGCCGTCCACAAAACGCCGATGATCAACTCGATCAGCGGCGAGGCCAAGCGCCTGGAGGGCGTGCTGCCGATCGTGGCCGAGCACGGCTGCGAGGTGGTGGCGCTGTGCATGGACGATAAGGGCATCCCGGCCACGGCCGAGGCGCGCCTGGACGTCATCCGCAAAGTCTTCACCGCCACGCGCCAGGCCGGCGTCCCGGACGAGAAGGTCTACGTCGATCCGCTGGCCATGACCATCGCCACCAACATCCAGGCCGGTCCCATCATCTTCGGCGCCATGCGCGCCATCAAGGCGGAGTTCCCGCTGGCGCATATCTCCTGCGGCCTGAGCAATGTGTCCTTCGGCCTGCCGGTGCGCGCCCTGATCAACCGGACCTTCCTGGTGCTGGCCCTGGACGCCGGTATGGACACGGCCATCATCGACCCCAACGACCGCGAGCTGCAAGCCGCCATCATCGCGGCCGAACTGGTGCTCGGCCGCGACAAGCACTGCCTGCGCTACACGCGCTCCTATCGCGCCGGGCTGCTGACCGACGGGGTGCCGACACCCGCGTCGCAGAAAGCCCAGGCCTGAGCCAGCCGCCTTCGTCACCGCCCATTCACCACTACCCCCAAGGAGAGCTCTATGTCGGACGAACTTGTGAAAGCCATTGCCGATATGCAGGAGGAGGAGGCGCTCGCGCTGACCAAGAAACTCTTGGACGGCGGGGCCGAACCCATCGCCATCCTCAACGCTTGCCGGGCGGCGATGGAGATCGTGGGCCAGCGCTTCGAGAAGAACGAGTACTTCATCCCCGAGCTGATCCTGGCCGGCGAGATGCTCA
Organism: uncultured Anaerolineales bacterium; assembly: GCA_937952305.1. Taxonomy (GTDB): domain Bacteria; phylum Chloroflexota; class Anaerolineae; order Anaerolineales; family UBA6663; genus SpSt-583. Next base: position 51,570 of record CALFZO010000031.1, read on the forward strand.
AGACTATCTCGGCCGAGGTCAAGCCCCGCCTGAAGCAAAGCGTGGACGGCAAGAAGGGCGCCAAAGTCTTGCTGGGCACCGTGCAGGGCGACATCCACGACATCGGCAAGGACATCGTCAGCTTCATGCTGGACGTCAACGGCTTCGAGGTCAAGGACCTGGGCGTGGACGTGCCGGTGGCGAAGTTCGTCGAGGAGATCAAGACCTACCAGCCGGCCGTGGTGGCCCTCTCCGGCTTCCTGACCCTGGCCTACACCTCTATGAAAGAGACGGTCGAGGCGATCGCGGCCGCCGGCCTGCGCCAGCAGGTCAAGATCATGATCGGCGGCGGCACGATGGACCAGCAGATCTGCGCCTATGCCGGCGCGGACGCCTTTGGCAAGGACGCGATGGCGGCCGTGGCGCTGGCCAAGGAATGGACGGGAGCAAAATAACATGGCTACAGTCACTTCAGCCGCGGCGCTCGACGCCGGGAAGACCGCGCAACAACTGCTGGGTGAGCGCGCCAAGCGCCTGCAGGACGCCCTGCAGCTTAAGCAGCCGGACCGCGTTCCGATCCAGCTGGGCTTCGGCTACATGCTGGCCGAGATGGGCGGCATCACGCGCCAGGAACTGCATGAGAACGCCGCCAAGGAACAGGAGCTGCTGGAGAAGGCGGCCCTGGAATTCCAGCCGGACAGCGCCATGAGCGTGTACAACAACCCGGCCTCCAGCCTGGCGATTGGCGGCGACCGGATGACGCGCTTCCCGGGCCACGGCCTGCCGCCGAACGGCTCCTTCCAGTTCGTGGAAGGCGAGTACATGAAGCCGGAGGACTATGACGACTTCATCGCCGACACAGGCGATTGGGCCGTCCGCAAGTACTGGCCGCGCGTCTTCCCGGAGCTGGGCGGTCTGGCGCTGCTGCCGCCGCTGGGCATGGCCGCCTTCGGCCACTACAACCTTTACAACCTGGGCGTCATCCAGGCGCCGCCCGTGGTCAAGTCTTTGCAGTTCCTGGCCAAGGCCGCCGAGGCCCAGGCCGTGGCGGACGCGCGCGCGGTCAGCTCGGTCCAGCGCATGGCGGCCTTGGGCTTCGCGCCGCCCACCTTCATGGGCGCGCTGGTTGAGGCGCCCTTCGACTTCATGTCTGACACGCTGCGCGGCATGCGCGGCATCATGCTGGATATCCACCGCCGGCCCGAGAAACTGCTGGCGGCCATGGACAAAGTGCTCAAGTTCGAGTTGGAGCACGCCATCGGCTGGTGCAACGCCACCGGGATCAAGGTCACCTTCATCCCGCTGCACCGCGGGTCAGACGGCTTCATGTCGCTGCCGCAGTTCGAGAAATTCTACTGGCCGACGCTCAAGGCCATGCAGCTGGCGCTGGTGGACGCCGGCATCATGCCGTTCGTGTTCTACGAAGGCGTCTGGGACCAGCGCCTGAAGTATCTGGCCGAGCTGCCCAAGGGCAAGACCTCCGGCCTGTTCCAGTTCAGCGACATCTACAAGGTCAAAGAAGTGCTGGGCGACGTGATGTGCATCGCCGGCGGCATGCGCAACTCGCTGCTGCAGGCCGGCACCGCCGAGGAAGTGCGGGCCGAGACCATCAAGCTGTGCCGCGAGGTGGGCAAGGGCGGCGGCTTCATCATGACCACCGGCATCGGCGAGATGGAAGGCTGCAAGCCGGAACTGGTGAAGGTCTGGGTGGACACCACCAAGGAGTACGGCGTTTACTGATTAGCGTGACGGGGCAGCGCCCCGCGCGGGCCTCGTCACGCCGCTGACCGCGCGCGAGAGAGAAGTGGTCCTCGGCCACGGCTTATGCGGAGATCACGGAGACGGCGACAGCCGACCCGTGGGCGTCCGGATAGTCCGTGGCCGAGCCGCTTGTTCCCGGCAACCCCTCAGAAAAGGAACAGCCTCATGACCAACGCACTGGTGGAAGCCATCGCCGACATGCGCGAGGAAGACGCGCTGGCGCTGGCGAAAAAACAACTGGCGGACGGGACGCCGCCGCTGGAAATCCTGGACGCCTGCCGCGAAGCCATGGCCGTCATCGGCCGGCGCTTTGAGGCCGGTGACTGCTTTGTGCCGGAACTGATCATGGCCGGCGAGATGCTCAAGCAGATCTCCGAGCTCGTCAAGCCCAAGCTGACCGAGGCCGCGCAGGCCCAGAAGCTCGGCCGCGTCCTCATCGGCACCGTCGAGGGCGACATCCACGACATCGGCAAAGACATCGTCACCTTCATGCTGGACATCAACGGCTACGAGGTCAAGGACCTGGGCGTGGACGTGCCAACCGCCCAGTTTGTGGAAGCGGTGCGGGACTTCCAGCCGCAGGTGGTGGGCCTGAGCGGGTTCCTGACGCTGGCCTACGACCCGATGAAGGCCACCATCGCGGCCATGCGCGCGGCCGGCTTCACCGGCCAGGTGATGATCGGCGGCGGCCAGATCGATGACCAAATCCGCGAGTACACCGGCGCCGACGCCTATGGCAAGGATGCCATGGCCGCCGTCGCGCTCGCCAAGACCTGGATAGGAGCCTAGCCCATGTTTACCCCTCCCGCAAACTGGCGCGACCTCCCGGCTCGCGATCGGCGCGAGGCGCGCTTCGCCGCCTGGATGGCCCTGGACGGCAAGCCCATGGCGACGCCGGCGGCCCAGGCCACCTTCACGCGCCACACTCAGCGCGTCAAGGACATCATCGATCTGAAGAAGCCGGACCGGGTTCCGCTGCTGCCGTTCATGGGCAGCTTCTTCGCCATCTACGGCGGCATCACGGCCCATGACGTGATGTACGACTACGCCAAGTACACCCAGGCCTGGCTCAAATACAACCGCGACTTCCAGCCGGATTACCTGGTCTTCTCGGGCGCCTTCAACCCCGGCAAGGTGTTTGACCTGCTGGATTACAAGGTCTATCGCTGGCCCGGCCGCGGCACGCCCAAGACTCAGCCGTTCCAGTGCGTTGAGGCCGAGTACATGCGCGCCGACGAATACGACTGGTACATCGCCGACCCGGAGGGCTTCTACATGCGCGGCTACATGCCGCGCGCCTTCGCGGCCTTGTCCGGCTGGGCGATGCTGCCCACCGTCTTCGCCACCATGGAACTGCCCATGATCCCGGCCTTCATGATCCCGGCCGGCCTGCCGCCCGTGGTGCAGTCCTTCAAGGCCTTTATTGCGGCCGCCGAGGCCGCCCTGGAATACGCCGGCGCCTCCGGCCAGGCCGACGGCCAGATCATGGCCGAGCTGGGCCTGCCGCCGCTGCCGGGCGGGTTCACCAAGGCCCCGTTCGACATCATCGGCGACACGCTGCGCGGCACGCGCGCCATCATGATGGACATGTACCGCCAGCCGGCCAAGCTGCTGGCCGCCCTGGAGCGCACCGTCCCGATCGCGGTCCAGATGGGCGTGGGGACCGCCACCGGCCAGAACAACCCGTTCGTGTTCATCCCGCTGCACAAGGGCGCCGACGGGTTCATGTCCAACGCCGACTTCAAGAAGTTCTACTGGCCGTCCCTCAAGGCCACCCTGATCGGCCTGGTCAACGCAGGCCTGGTGCCGTACCTGTTTGTCGAAGGCGGCTACAACCAGCGCCTGGACGTGATCGCCGACCCCGAGATCCCGGCCGGCAGCACTTACTGGACCTTCGACAAGACCGACATGCAGGCCGTCAAGCGCAAGCTGGGCGGCTGGGCGGCCTTTGGCGGAAACGTCCCCAACTCCATGCTGCATGCCGGCACGCCGGCGCAGGTGACCGACTACGTCAAGCAGCTGATCGACACGGTGGCCGGCGACGGCGGCTATGCCATGGCGGCGGGTGCGGTGGTGGATGAGGCCAAGCCCGAGAACTTGCACGCGATGTTTGACACCTGCAAGAGCTACGGCGTGTACTGAGCGCGCCGCCCGGCCCATCTCTCGGCGCCGGATATGAGACAATGGTGATCCAGCCAGCCGGCTGGATCACCTGATTTTGCCCCTCGACCGCCGCGGCGGCCTACCTGGAAACTCACCTGATGACTTCTAAACAACGTGCTTGGGCCGTGATGCTGGCCGTCTACCTGGCCGGCGTCGCCGTGGCTATCAACCAGTTCAAAGTTCCGCCCGTAATGCAGATCCTGATGAGTGATTTGCATGTCGACATGATGACGGGCGGCTGGCTGATGTCGTCTTTCGCGGTGGCGGGCGTGGTCTTGGGCTTGCCGGCCGCCCTGGTGCTGGCCCGGCTCGGCCCGAAGCCGGCCGGCCTGCTGGCCCTGAGCGCCACCCTGCTGGGCTCGCTGCTCGGGACGTTTGCGCCGACCTCGGCGCTGCTCCTGATCGGCCGGGCGGTGGAGGGCATCGGCCTGGGCCTGATCAGCGTGGTGGCGCCGGCCGTCATCAGCCAGTGGTTCCCACCGGCTGAGCGCGGACTGCCGATGGGGATCTGGGCGTCCTGGGTGCCGGTGGGGAGCTTTCTGGTCCTTAACCTGGCCCGCCCCTTGCAGGCGGCCTTCGGCTGGCAGAGCGTGTGGTGGTTCGGCACGGCCTGCGCGGCCGTGGCCCTGCTCATCTATGCGGCCCTGGTCAGCGCCCCGCCGGCTGCTGCGCCGAGCGCTGGCGCGCCGGCCGGGGCCGTGCCGTTCGGGCGCTGGCTGTGGAGCCCGGCCAGCTGGCTGCTGGCGCTGATGTTTGCGACGTTTACGTTTGCGTTTTCCGGCTACAGCACCTGGGCGCCCACCTATCTGAGCGCGGCGCTGGGCCTCGACCCGCAGACCGCTAACTTCGATGCCAGCCTGCCCAGCCTGGCCGTGATCCCGGCGGCCCTGGCCGCCGGCTGGGTGCTGGACCGTACGCGGCAGCGCAAATGGGTGGCGGCGGCAGCGCTGGGGGTGTGCGGCGTTCTGCTCTGGTGGGGTTTCCGCCTGCCGGCGGAGGCGGTCGTGGCCCCCTATTTCCTCGTGCTCGGCGCCATCGCCGGCTTCATCCCCACGACCGCGTTCACGCTGGCGCCGGAAACCATGCCGCGGCCTGAGCTGGCCGGCCTGGCGCTTGGCATCTTGAGCGTGGGTCAGAATCTGGGGGCCGTGCTGGGGGCGCCGGTCATCGCGCGGCTGATCGCCGATGGCCGGTGGGAGGCCGGCGCCCTGCCGGTGGTGGGTGCGCTGCTCCTGGGCCTGGTCGCGATCCTGTTCCTCAATCTGCCGCCCGCGCCGAGGCCCGAGCCGGCTGTGGACGCGCCGGCGGCCTGAACCCGCGCCCGGCCCCGGCGCCGCTCAGGGGGCTTCGACGAAGCGCACGTCTGCCAACTCCGCGAAGCGCCGCCGCATCACGTCCAGGGCCTGAGGATTGTCGTCCACCAGCAGGAACCGCCGCCCCAGCGCGTGCGCGGCCGCGCCGGTGGTGCCGCTGCCGGCGAAGAAGTCCAGCACCAGGTCGCCGGGCTGCGACGAGGCCGCGATAATGCGCTTTAGCAAGGCCAGCGGCTTCTGGGTGGGGTAGCCGGTCTTCTCTTTGCCGGTTGGGCTGACGATGGTCAGCCACCACACGTCCGTCGGCGTCTTGCCGCGCGCCGCCTTCTCCGGCCCCACCAGCCCCGGCGCCATGTACGGGATGCGCTCAATTTCGGCGTAATTGAAGACGTAGTGCTCCGGGTCCTTGGCGTACCACAAAACGGTGTCGTGCTTGGGCGGCCACTTGCGCTTGGTACGCGCGCCGTAGTCGTAGGCCCAGATGATCTCGTTCAGGAAGCTCGCCCGCCCGAAGATCTCGTCCAGCAGCAGCTTACAGTAGTGGACCTCGCGGTAGTCGATGTGGAAGTAGAGCGAGCCGTCCGGCGTCAGCAGCCGGTGCGCCTCGCGCAGGCGCGGCTCGAGGAAGTCCAGGTAGGCCGCCGACGACGCGAACGTGTCGGCGAAGGCGCGCTGGCCGAGCTGGCGGGTGTGGTAGCGCTGGCCCTGAAAGCCGGTGCGGTCGCCTTCGGCGCCGGGCTCGGCGCGCGTGGTCTGGAGCTGGACGCGCGCCTGGGTCTTGCCGGTGTTGAAGGGCGGGTCGATGTAGATCAGGCGGACGGCCGCGTCCGGCAGGCTCCGCAGGACGGGCAGGTTGTCGCCGGAGTAGACGGTGTTCATGGCGCTTACACGTATTTGTCGCCGCGCACCACTTCCACGTTCTCGACGTAGGCGACCACGGCGTAGTGTTCGAAGTAGTGCTGGGCCAGGTGCGTCAGCAGCCGGTCGGCGACGGCGGCGCTGACCAGCGTCTCCAGCTTGATATTCTGGCCGGCCCACTCGCTGGCGCGCACCCCGCGTGAGCCCTCGCCGCGCGCGGCCGTGAGCGTGTAGCCCTTGGCGCCGAGCGTTCTGACCTCGCGCACCAGCCGTTCCTCGAGCACGGCCTCGGCGATGATGGTGACGCGTTTGAGGGCGACCGTCTGCATCCTGACCTCCCGCGCCTAGCCGTGCAGCCAGCGCGCCATCTCAAGATAGAGCGGAAGTCCGATCACCAGGTTGAACGGGAACGTGATCGCCAGCGCCGCGGTCAGGTAATAGCTGGGGTTGGCCTGGGGTAGGGCCAGGCGCACTGCCGCCGGGGCCGCTATGTAAGAGGCGCTGGCGGCCAGCACGCCCAGGACCATGCTGCCGCCCACGGACAGCCCGGCCAGCGTCCCCAGCCCCACCCCGAGCGCGCCGTGCACCACCGGCATGGCGATCCCGAAGCCGATCAAGAAGCCGCCCACTTTACCGAAATCGCGGAAGCGCTGGGCGGCCACCATCCCCATCTCCAGCAGGAACAGCGTCAGCGCGCCGCGGAAGGGGTCCACGAAGAAAGGCGCCACCTGGTCCAGCCCCTGCGGGCCGCCCAGGAAGCCGATGACCAGGCCGCCCAGCAGCAGCAGGATGCTCTTGCCGGTGAGCAGCTCGTGCAGGAGGCCGCCCCAGTCTGCGCCGCCGGCCGCGCCCGGGAGCTGCCGCCGCGCCAGGGCCAGCGCCACGACGATGGCCGGCACTTCCAGCAGGGCCACCAGCGTCGGCAGGAAGCCCTCATACGGCAGCCCCAGACCTTCCAGGAAGATCAAGCTGGTGCTGAACGTGACAGCCGAGACCGAGCCATAGTGCGCGGCCAGCGCCGCCGCGTCGGCCACGTCCAGCCGGCCCAGCCGGCGCAGGAGGGCGTAGCACCACAGCGGTGTCGCGACGCCCAACGCCAGCGTGGCCAGAGCCGGCGCCCAGAACTGGGCCAGGGTGGTCTGCGCCAGTTCGGCGCCGCCCTTCAGCCCGATGGCGAACAGGAGATAGATGGAGAGCGCGGTGTAGACCTCGCCCGGGAACTTGAGATCACTGCGCAGCAGGGTGGCGGCGACGCCCAGCGCGAACGCCAGCACCATGGGCGAGAGCAGGCCCAGGCGCAGAGTCTCCCCGAGGTCAGCCATCCGCGCTCGGGCGGCTCAGGCCGCGAAGGGCGTGCTCGGCGGGGTGGTGCCGCCCAGCTGGTTCTTGCCCGTGATCTGCCACCACAGCAGACCGCCCAGGGCGCCCAGGCCCGCCATCAGGACCACTTCGAACAGGCCAAAGCAGCAGCCCGTCAGGGTAGCGCCGAAGTAGTAGCCGAGGCCGCCCACATCCGTGCCGCTGCCCAGATCCAGGCCCAACTGCCGCATCATGTCGGCGGCGCCCTCCGGGCCAACCCAGGCCGCCGAGGCCAGCCCGCCGATCAGGTGGCCGAGCAAAGCGCCCACGCCGCCAATGGCGCCCGCCCCGGCGCCGCGCTGGATGGAGCGGCTGTTGTCGCCCGGTCGGTCCCACAGCCCAGCCAGGTAGCCGGCGCCCACGCCGGCCAACAGCGCCAGGCACGGCACGCACAACGGGAAGAAGAACGCCAGCCCGCCGCCCAGCACTAACATGACTCCGCCAAGGATCAAGCCTGATCGCAGCATCGTGACCTCCTGATAAAGAGAAGGGCCGGGGTCAGCCGGCTATTTCCAACAACACCTTCAGCACCCCCGGCCGCTGAGCGTGCTCTATGGCCGCCAGGGCCTGCGCCAGGGGGTAGCGGGCGTGGATCAGCGCGCGCACGTCCACCAGCCGGCGCGCCAGCGCGTCCAGGGCGGCCGGGAACGGACCGCAGCGCGATCCGACCAGCGTGATCTCGTCGACCACGAGCCGGCTCATGTCCACGGTGACGGTGCCGGCGTAAGTGCTTTTCATGACCAGCGTTCCGCGCGGCCGCAGCAGGCGCCGCGCCAGCTCGAAGCCGGCCGGGCTGCCGGTGCACTCCACCACGACGTCGGCGCGCCGGTCCGGCAGATCGTCCGGCCCGGCGGTGCGGAGGCCGCGCGCGGCCAGCAGCGCCAGTTTGTTGGGGTGGCGCCCCAGCACGGTCAAGCGGCAGCCGGTGAGCGCCAGCACTTGGGCGCACAGCAGGCCCAGCTTGCCGTCGCCCAGCACCACCACGTGATCATCCGGGCGGAGATGCACCTGGGCCGGGATCTCGAAGGCGGCGGCCAGCGGTTCGGTGAAGACGGCTTCGTCGTCCGGCACCGTGTCCGGGACGCCGTGCAGGTTCTCCGTCGGCAGGGTCAGGTATTCGGCGAAGGCGCCCGGCCGGCCGGCGATGCCGAGCACGGTGCGCCGCTCACAGTGGGAGCGCCGGCCGGTCCGGCACTGCTCGCACGCGCCGCAGACGGCGTTGATTTCGCCGACGACGCGCCGGCCCTGGAGCGGCCCGGCGCTGACGACCGTCCCCACGAACTCATGCCCGAGCACGCCGGCGTACGGGTAGTAACCCCGGATCAACTCCAGGTCGGTGTTGCAAACCCCGGCGATGTGTACGCGCACCAGGGCTTCGCCGGGCGGCGGCTCCGGCGCCGGCACGGCCCGGAGCGAGAGCTGCTGATTTTCCAGCCAGGCGGCGTTCATGGGCGCGGGCCGCCGGTCAGCGGCCTTGCTTCAGCAGGTCGCGGATCTCACCGAGCAGGGCCTCTTCCTT
>CALFZO010000032.1 GCA_937952305.1 uncultured Anaerolineales bacterium
CGACTAAGCTGGCGCGGAGCGACAGCGACTAAGCTGGCGCGGAGCGACAGCGACTAAGCTGGCGCGGAGCGACAGCGACTCTGTCAGGGAATTTCCCGCCCCCTTTGTCTGACTTTCCCCGATAGCCAGAACCCTCGCCCCATGATGAAATGGCGGTGATGACCACGCGCCTCCTCATCGCCGCCCCCGACACCAACTCGCTCGACCTCTATCGCTCGTTGCTGCAGTCGGCGCTGGAGCTTCTGCCGCTGGATATCGCCGCCGACTTTCTTTCCACGCGGGCGGACCTCACAGCCCGCGTCGCGGCGCGGGACGCCGATGTGCTGCTGCTGGATTGGCTGCTGGCGGACGCCGAGACCCCGGCGTATCTGGGCGAGTTAGTCAAGCTTGACCCTCGGTTGCGCACCATCGTGATCGCGCCTCTGCATTTGCGTCAGTACCGCCAATGTCTCTGGGAAGCCGGCGCCTGCGTCGGCCTGCCCAAGGAGTACCTCGACCAGGAATGGCTACTCAGCATGTTGTGCCTGATCAACCGGGCCATGGAGCGCGAGGCCCGGCTCAAGCAGGAACTCCAGAGGTGACCGATGCCGGCTAAATCCGTCTCGCGCCGCCGCTTCCTGCAAGGTTCCGCACTCGCCGCGGGCGCCTTGGCCCAGGCGCAGCCGGCGCTGGCCGCCAGTGCGCGTTTCCTGCGGCGCCTGGGCCTGCCCGTGCCCTGGTTCCAGCAGGATCCCCAGACGACCTACAACTATTGCGATATGTGCCCGTGGCGCTGCGGCGTCATCGTCCAGAGCGTGAATGGCCGCGTCGTCAAGATCGAGGGCAATCCCAAGGATCCCAAGAGCCGCGGCCGGCTGTGCGCGCGCGGGCAGGCCGGCGTCTCGTTCCTGTACGACCCGGACCGCCTGAAGCAGCCCATGATCCGGACAGGCGCGCGCGGCGAGGGCAAGTTCCGGAACGCCACCTGGGAAGAGGCGCTGGATTACAGCGCCGAACAGCTGCTCAAGATCAAGGACCAGTATGGCCCCGAAGGCGTGGCCTTCCTCGGGCACACCTCCGGCGATTTCTGGTTTGTGGACTATCTGCCGCAGGCCTGGGGGTCGCCCAACGCCGCCAAGCCGTCCACGTCCTTGTGCACCAGCCCGCGGGAGGAGGCCGCGCTGCTCACCTTCGGGCGCGCGATCGGCAACCACGAGCCCGTGGATTGGTCCGAGGCGCGCTGCCTGGTGCTGATCGGTACGCACATCGGCGAAGACGCCCGCAACACCATGATGCAGGACCTGGCCGAAGCGCGGGCGCGCGGCGCCAAGCTCATCGTCGTGGACCCGCGCTACTCGTCGGCGGCCATGAAGGCCGACCACTGGCTGCCGATCAAACCCGGCACCGACACGGCCCTGCTGCTGGCCTGGATGAATGTCCTGATTGCTGAGGACCTCATCGATCGAGACTTCATCGACCAGTGGACGGTGGGCTTCGACGAATTGCGCGCGCACGTGGCCGCGCTGACGCCGGAGTGGGCGGCTGCCATTACCGATCTGCCGGCCGACCTGATCCGCGCGTCAGCCCGGACCTTCGGGCACGCGCGCCCGCAAGCCGTGATCGTGCCGGGCCGGCACGTGGTCTGGTACGGCAATGACTCGCAGCGCATGCGCGCCGTCTATATGGCCAACGCGCTGGTGGGCGCCTATGGCCGGCCGGGCGGCCTGTACTTCAACAAAATCCCGTACTTGGAAGAGCATCCGCATCCTCCCTACGCCGTGATCGGCGGCGTCGGTGGCTGAGCGTCTACACCAGGAGAGGAGGCCGTGTTGCCTCCTGGACCGACTGGCAAGACGCGCGCCGACGGGGCCCGCGAGAAATTCCTGCGCGGCGCCACGGCGATGCAAGAACTTATCGAGCCCATGGTCACGGGCCAGCCTTACCCGATCAAGGGACTGGTGCTCTACGGCACGAATCCGTTCCACACCATCCCCAACGTGCCGCGCACCAAAGAAGCGCTGCAGAAGCTGGACTTCGTCCTGACCGTCGACGTCCTGCCGCAGGATCACGTCGCCTGGTCAGACGTGGTGCTGCCGGAGGCCACCTACCTCGAGCGCTACGACGAGCTGTGGGCCTGTGGTCACAAGACGCCGTACATCGCCCTGCGCGAGCCCGCGATCGAGCCGCTCTACGAGACCAAGCCCGGCTGGTGGATGGCGCGTGAGTTGGGCCTGCGGCTGGGGCTGGAGGCCTTCTTCCCGTGGCAGACGGCCGAGGAGTATCTCAACCGCCGGTTGAGCTCCCTCAGCTTAAACCTGGACAAACTGCGCGAGCAGGGCGGGGTGGCGATCCAGAAGGGCAAGCCCTACCTGGCCGATTTCGAGGCCGAGGGCGCCTCGCCCTTCGGCACTCCGAGTGGCAAGGTGGAGCTGTACTCCGAGGCGCTGGCCGGCGCGGGCTTTGACCCCCTGCCGGAATACGAGCCCCTGACCGAGGCGCCGGAAGGTTTCTTCCGCCTGCTGTACGGGCGCAGCCCGGTCCATACCTTTGCGCGCACGCAGAATACGCCGCTGCTCAATCAGCTCATGTCTGAAAACGAGGTCTGGCTGAACGACCGTATCGCCGCGGACCTGGGCCTGGCCGCTGGCGACCAGGTGTGGCTGGAGAACCAGGACGGGGTCCGCAGCGGCCCCATCAAGGTGAAGGCCACCCCGCGCATCCGGCCCGATTGCGTCTACATGGTGCACGGCTTCGGCCACGAGGCGCCGGGGATGACGCGCGCCCACCGGCGCGGCGCCAGCGACGCGGCGCTGCAGACCCGCTACGCCCTGGACCCGATCTGCGGCGGCGCCGGGATGCGCGTCAACTTTGTCAAGCTGGTCCGGGAGAGTTGAGATGGCTACCCGTTACGCGTTCTCTCTCGATCTGGATCGGTGCATTGGCTGCCAGGCGTGCGTGGTGGCCTGCCAGGCCGGCAACGAGCTTCCGGCTGGCGATCGCTTCATCGTCGTTTCCGATATCGTGCGCGGCCAGGCCCCGGACTTCTGGGGCTCGTTCGCCCATCAGCGCTGCTTCCACTGCGGCGAGGCGCCGTGTGTGGCCGTCTGCCCCACCGGCACCCTGTCCAAGTGGAACGGCCTGACTGTGGTCGAGCCTGAGAAATGCAGCGCCTGCGGCTACTGCACCGACGCCTGCCCGTTCGATGTCCCGCATATCATCCAAAACGGCGTGTCCAAGTGTACGGCCTGTCTCGGGCTGCGCGGCCAGGTGGTGCCGGTCCCGGATACGCAGGTGGCTCAGACTCTCAAGGACGGCCATATCCCCTGGTGTGTGCAGACCTGTCCGAGCCAGGCGCTCCGCTTTGGTGACCGTGAAACCCTGCTGACCGAGGCCAAAGGCCGGGTGGCGGCCCTGCAGGCGCGTTACCCCAAGGCCCAGGTGTACGGCGAAACGCAGTTGGGCGGCCTGGGCCTGCTGATGGTGCTGTTGGATGAGCCGAGCGTGTATGGCCTGCCGGTGGATCCCAAGCCGCCGCTGGCGCAGACCCTGTGGCAGGAGGCCGTCCAGCCGGTCTCGCTCGGGCTCTCGGCCTTGGCGGCCGGCCTGATGGGCGCGATGTTCTTCGTCGCGCGGCGTCAGCACGCGCTGGAGAAGGCCGAACTGCACGCGGCTGCGGCTGACGCGCCGGCGGCCGCCCCACCGTCGGCGGCCGAGACTGTGGAGGGCAAACATGACTAGCACTGCCTCCGGCCAGGTGCGCCGTTACCTTCCGGCCCAGCGCCTCATCCACTGGGTGGGGGTGGGCTCGTTCCTGATCCTGTTGTTCAGCGGCCTGGCGCTGCTGTTCCCGCCGCTGGCGTTCCTGGCTGCCGGCGGCCTCTCGCGCCTGATCCACCGCCTGGCGGTGGCTCCCTTCATCTTGCTGCCCGTGCTTTACGCGGTGCTGTTGCCCCATCAGGCCAAAGAGCTGCTGCTCGAGTCGTTCACGTACACGCGCGACGACCTGGCCTGGTTCAAGCATATGCCGGCGTACGTGCTGGGTCGGACGAAGGGCCTGCCGCCGCAGGGGCGGATTAACGCCGGCCAGAAGATCCACCACGCCAGCACGTTCCTGATGTTCGTCACCGTGGCGGCCTCCGGCTTTGTCCTTTGGTTCGGCGTCGGCCGGCTCGGGCCGGACGGCCACGCCCTGACGGCCATGATCCATGACCTGTCCGTGCTGGGCCTCTCGGTCCTGATGATCGGCCACGTGTACTTCACGTTCTTGTACGACGCGCTGTCCGGGATGGTCACCGGTTTCGTGACCGAGCAGTACGCCCGGATGGAACACCTTAAGTGGTTTGAAGCTTTGGCGGCGCCGGTCGCTGTTGCGGCGGCGCCGGCGTCAACAACCGAGACACCGGCCGAGGCCGGCCCGGCCGAGCCGCCTCAACCGTAATCGTCTGGCCCCGGCGTCTGCCGGGGGCCAGATTTGACCCGACCGCTACAGACCCACTCTCAGGAGAAAAAGAATGAAGACCCGCAATTCTGTCCGAGGGCTCTTGCTCGGCCTGCTGGTGCTGGCCCTGGCCCTGGCCGGCTGTGCGCCCGCGGCCACGCCCACCACCGCCCCGGCCGCCACGTCGGCGCCTGTGGCCACCACCGCCCCGGAACCGACCGCGGCCGTGGCCGCGCCGGCCCTCGATGTGGAGGCCGTGCTCGACCAATACCTGACGATGCTGCCGGACGGCTTCGGCGGCATCAAGGCGGACGCGCTCAAGGAGCAGATCGCGGCGGCGCCGCCGTTCCTGCTGGACGTGCGCGAGGCGAAGGAACTGACGGACAACGGCTACATTGAAGGCGCCGTCAACGTCCCGCTCCGGACGCTGGCCCAGAACCTGGACCTGCTCCCGGCCCAAGACGCGGCCATCGTCGTGTACTGCGGCACCGGCCATCGCAGCGCCATCGCCATGGAAGCGCTGCAGCTGCTGGGCTACACCAACGTCAAGAGCCTGGGCGGCGGCTTCAATGCCTGGAAGGCCGCCAACCTGCCGGTAGCCACCGCTGAGATCGCGGCGCCCATGGCCGGCTCGGCGCCGGAAGTCGACGAAGAACTGCTGGCCGTGCTCGACCAATACCTGACGATGCTGCCGGACGGCTTCGGCGGCATCAAGGCGGACGCGCTCAAGGAGCAGATCGCGGCGGCGCCGCCGTTCCTGCTGGACGTGCGCGAGGCGAAGGAACTGACGGACAACGGCTACATTGAAGGCGCCGTCAACGTCCCGCTCCGGACGCTGGCCCAGAACCTGGACCTGCTCCCGGCCCAAGACGCGGCCATCGTCGTGTACTGCGGCACCGGCCATCGCAGCGCCATCGCCATGGAAGCGCTGCAGCTGCTGGGCTACACCAACGTCAAGAGCCTGGGCGGCGGCTTCAATGCCTGGAAGGCCGCCAACCCCACCCTGGACCTGCCCAAGGTCCTGGATACGTATCTGACGACGCTGCCGGACGGCTTCAGTGGTATCAAGCCGGATGTGCTCAACGAACAGCTGGCGGCGGCGGCGCCGTTCCTGGTGGACGTGCGTGAGCCGAAGGAACTGACGGACAACGGCTACATCGAAGGCGCCGTCAACATCCCGATCCGGACGCTGACCCAGAACCTGGACAAGCTGCCGGCCAAGGATGCCGCTATCGTCGTATACTGCGCGGTGGGCCACCGCGGCGCGCTCGCCATGGAAGCGCTGCAGCTGCTGGGCTACACCAACGTCAAGAGCCTGAGCGGCGGCTTCAACGCCTGGAAAGCTGCCAACCTGCCGGTGGCCACCGCTGAGATCGCGGCGCCCGTGGCTGGCGCTGCGCCCGATGTTGACAAAGAGCTCCTGGCGGCGTTGGATAAGTATCTGACGACGCTGCCGGACGGCTTCAGTGGTATCAAGCCGGATGTGCTTAAGGAACAGCTGGCGGCGGCGGCGCCGTTCCTGGTGGACGTGCGCGAGCCGAAGGAACTGACGGACAACGGCTACATCGAAGGCGCCGTCAACATCCCGATCCGGACGCTGACCCAGAACCTGGACCAGCTCCCGGCCAAGGATGCCGCCATCGTCGTGTACTGCGCGGTGGGCCACCGCGGCGCGCTCGCCATGGAAGCGCTGCAGCTGTTGGGCTACACCAACGTCAAGAGCCTGAGCGGCGGCTTCAACGCCTGGGTCGCGGCTGAATTTCCCGTGATCAAGTAACTCTGGCCTTGGATCGGTGCGACGCGGGCCGCCTCACTGCGAGGCGGCCCGTTTTGTGAGGCGGCATGACCACCCTGTTGCTGAATGAACTCCTGGCCGCTTCGGCCGAACAGCATCGGCATCTGTGTCCGCGCCAGGTACTGGGAGTGCGGATGGGTCTGGCCGCCGGCGCCTGGCTGGGGCTGACCGTGCCCCAGGCCGGCAAGCGCCTCCTGGCGATCGTGGAGACAGACGGCTGCGCCGCCGACGGCGTGGCCGTGGCCACCAACTGCTGGGTCGGGCGGCGTACGCTGCGGATCGAGGACTACGGCAAGGTGGCGGCGACGTTCGTGGACACCGAGACCGGCCAGGCCCTGCGCCTGGCGCCGCGCGGCGACATCCGCGAGACCGCCAGCGCCTTCGCGCCCGAGGCCCGCAGCCGCTGGGAGGCGCAGCTGCTGGGGTATCAGCGCATGCCGGCCGAGGCCCTGCTGTCCGCTCAGGCCGTCCGGCTCAAGACGCCGGTCGGACAGTTGGTGAGCCGCGCCGGCCGGCGCGCGCAGTGTGACTACTGCGGGGAGGAGATCCTGAACGAGCGCGAGGTGCGGCGCGCTGGCCTCACCCTGTGCCGGGCCTGCGCCGGCGAGGCCTACTACGGCCTCCTCGCCGACGGCCTGTGTCCGGATCTGGCCGCGCTGCAGCCGGCCCAGCGCGCCGGCTGACCGGCGCCCGCGACCGGTCTCCCGACAGAGAGAACAGACCCGGTGGCTGAGGGCTGCCGGAGAGCGAGCGTGTACCGAGCGCGAGGGCCAGCCTCGCGCTCGGTGCTTTTCTGACGCTGCCTCGTCCCCGAGGTTTTCGGTACAATCGGCTGGCGCCGCCGTAGCGAATTTCCCAGGAGCATCCGGCCGATGACACCCAGCCACCCCCAGGCGCTGCCGCTCGACCAGGTCCGCTTCTCGGCGGGCTTCTGGCGTGACCGCCAGGCCGTCAACCGCGCGCACACGCTGCCCGCCATCTACCACCAACTCAAAGCCACCGGCCGCCTGGCCGCCTGGCGCCGCGATTTGCCGGACGAGCACGTGCACCGGCACATCTTCTGGGACTCGGACACGGCCAAGTGGATCGAGGCGGTGGGCTATGCGTTGGCCGCTGGCCGCGACGCGGCTCTGGAACAGCCCGTGGATGAGGTGGTGGACTGGATGCTCCAGACCCAGGCGCCCGATGGTTATTTGAACAGCTACTTCGCGTTGGTCAAGCCCGCGGCCCGCTGGACCAACCTGCGCGACAATCACGAGCTGTACTGCGCCGGCCACCTCATGGAGGCCGCCATCGCTTATCAGCAGGCCACGGGCAAAGGGGCGTTGCTCGCGGCGCTGGGCCGTTACGCCGACCACATCGCGGACACTTTCGGCCCGGCAGCCGGCCAGAGGCGCGGCTACTGCGGCCACCCCGAGATCGAACTGGCGCTGGTGCGCCTGGCTGAAGCGACCGGCTCGCCGCGCTATCTCGACCTGGCGCGCTTCTTCGTGGACGAGCGCGGCCGCTTGCCCCACTACTACGATCTGGAGGCCGAGGCGCGCGGCGAAAATCCCCGTGACTTCTGGGCCCAGACCTACCGCTACTGCCAGGCGCACGCGCCGGTGCGCGAGCAGACCGTCGCCACCGGGCATGCGGTGCGCGCCGCCTACCTGTACAGCGCCATGGCCGATCTGGCGCGCCTGACCGGCGAGGCCGCGCTGGCCGAAGCCTGCCGGCGGCTGTGGCAGGATCTGACCACGCGCCAGCTGTATGTCACCGGCGGGATCGGGCCGTCCGACACCCACGAGGGCTTCACCTTCGCCTACGATCTGCCCACCGAGACGGCCTACAGCGAGACGTGCGCGGCGATTGCCGTGGTGTACCTGGCCCAGCGCATGTTCCAGCTGGAGCCCAGCGCCGCGCCGATCGACGTCCTGGAGCGGGCGCTGTACAACACTGTCCTGGCTGGTGTGTCAGCCGATGGCCGCCAGTTCTTCCAGGCTAATCCGCTGACCGCTTATCCGTACTACAGCCCGTATGGGCGCTGGAACGGGATCCAGGCCGAGCGCCACTACCGCCGGGTGGACTGGCTCGAGTGCGCGTGCTGCCCGCCCAACCTGGCCCGCCTGGTGGCGAGCGTGGGCGGCTACGTCTACGCCGTCACGGCCGACACGGTTTACGCCAACCTGTACGCGAGCAGCGAGGCCCGGCTCCAGGTCGGCGGCGTGGCAATCACGCTCGGGCAGCGCACCGACTATCCGTGGTCCGGCGCGATCCAGTTGGAAGTGCGCGCCGCCGCCTCGGCGGCTTTTACGCTGGCCCTGCGCGTGCCGG
Organism: uncultured Anaerolineales bacterium; assembly: GCA_937952305.1. Lineage (GTDB taxonomy): Bacteria > Chloroflexota > Anaerolineae > Anaerolineales > UBA6663 > SpSt-583. The sequence goes on from CALFZO010000032.1 coordinate 8,529, forward strand.
GCTGGTGCCGCGCGTTACAGCTGGCAGTCAACGGCGCCGCGGTGGACGCCGTTCCGGTCAATGGCTATGCTCGGCTGCACCGGACCTGGGCCGCCGGCGACGTCGTCGATCTGGACCTGGCGATGCCGGTCGAGCGCGTGGCCGCCCATCCGGAGATTCGGCAGGCGGCCGGCCAGGTCGCGCTCCAGCGCGGCCCGATCGTGTATTGCGCCGAAGAGGTGGACAACGGCCCGCGCCTGGCGAACCTGGTCCTGCCGGCTTCGGCGGCGCTGACTGCGGGTTATGACCCGCACCTGGCCGGTGGTCTGGGCACGATCACCGGGGAGGCGCTGCGCGTTGAGCCGGCGACCTGGCCGGAGGGCCTCTATCAGGTCGTCGTGTCGGCGGCGCCCGCGGCCCAGCCACAGCCGTTCCGGGCGATCCCTTACGCGTTCTGGGCGAACCGGGCGCCCGGCGAGATGCGCGTGTGGCTGCGCTCGGGCGCCTGACCAGCAGCCCGAGCCTCCACCCGGTACAACAACATTGGCCGGCATTTCTGCCGGCCAATGTTGTTTAACTGGATGTCTGTTTCGTTTACGCGGATGCCAGTTTCAGCTCTTTGGCGTCCGTGCCAACCAGGATAAACGGCAGGTAGGAGATCCGCAGCGAGGGGGCGACTTCGAGCGTGTGGGCGCCGGCGGAGAGGCCGCCCGGCTTCATCACCGTCACCGTCCCGGGCTCCCCGAACTCCCAGCGGTCCTCATACTCGGTCTCCAACTCGGCCAGCGTGTACGTGCGGCCGTGCAGGGTGACGCGGATGGCTTCGCGCGGGATCGCTTGCCCGTCGACCTTGACCGCCAGGTCCTCGACCATGGACACGCCCAGGCCGCGATAGTAGGGCAGGCGCGCCTTGAACTGAAAGCCGCTGATCTGCTGGCCGTCGCTGACGTTCTGGAATCCGTCTTCGCAGATGATGTACTTGTCGAACATGGCTCGCCTCCGCTTACGCTTCGCCCAGCAGGCGCTTGAACATGGCCTGCTGCCGCCGGACCTGCTCGAAGCTGTCCACTTCGTGGACGTCCTGGATGTGCCGGTTGCCCTCATACTCGCTCGAAAGGTAACCTTTGTAGCCGCCCTCAATCAGCACCGGGATGACGTCCTCGTAAGGGATGCTGTACTCGGTGCCGTCGTCGAGCATCTCGTAAAACTTGGCGTGGATGTGGAAGATGCGGTCCATGAAATCCAGCAGCCGGCGCGGGTTCTCGTAGTACAGGCGCTTGACGTCCTGGACCACGCCCAGCTCCAGCGGCCCGCCGCCCATTTGCTTCACCCGCTCGGCCACCTGGTCCAGGTCCTCGCGCCGTTCGTAGGCCGCGCAGATGAACTCCACGATCTCGCGCTTGGCGCCGTTCCGGATCGCGCGCTCGCTGCGCACGCGCGGGAAGCGCTTCTCGAACGTGCCCATATCTGGGACGAAGCCGAGATACTCGTGTTGGGAGCCTGGGCGCAGCATCACCTCGTAGTGGCGCTGGATGTGCTCATGGTCAAAGTGGAAGGGCGCGTGGATCTCGACGCCCAGCTTGACGTTGTACTGCTCGGCGTAGGGGGCCGCCAGCGCCAGGATGTGGGGCGGCGTGTTGACGATGACGCGGATGACCTGGCACCCCAGCCGGTGGGCGTGCTTGATGTCCCGGATCACGGACTGCAGCATCTCGGCGTCCGTCATCAGCCGGCCCTTGTACTTCTTCATGTCCAGGAACAGGTCGTGGCAGGTGGGCGTGACGTTGTATTTCGCCATCCACTCGTGCCACTGGTCGTAGAACGCGTCGGAGAGCTTCGGGAAGCCGGGCATCATCTGCTCGGCGATGGTCTCGACGCCCCGGGCGCCCAGCTTGGCGCAGGCGGCCACGCAGTCCTCCAGCGTCATCTTGCGCAGGAAAAACTCCTCCTGAAAACTGTACAGGCTGACGCCGCGTTTGATGCGATGTGTCGTTGCCACTGGATGTGATCTCCTGATTTAGTTGGCGAGCAAGCGGTCGCACATGGCGCGCCAGGCCTGCACCTGCTGGAAGCCCAGCAGTTCTTCGCTGAAGGCGTGGCCTTCCCATTCCGCCGAGATCGTGCCCTGGTAGCCGGCGCCTTTGAGCAGCGCCATCAGCTCCGGATAGGGGATGGAGGTCTCCCGGCCGGCCTCCACCCAATAGAACTTGCCGTGGATGTGGCGGACGTAGGGCAGCAGCGGCGTCCATTGCGAAACGGCCGCGTGTCCGAACATGGTCAGCGACCGGTTCAGGCCGCCGGCGAGATCGGGGCCGGCCCCGTGGCGGGCGGCGGCCTCGGCCAACGCGCCGAATTTCTCCGCCGCCGGCCGGTCGGTGATCCAGATCGCCTTGGCCTCGGCCAGCAAGGCCTCGGGCGCGCCGGCCTCGCGCAGGCTGCTCCAGTGGCCCTCGGGCACGGCCGTCATCGTGCTGCTGAAGTCCGGGACGAAGCCCAGATAGGGCGTGCCCAGGCGGTCATAGCACTCGCGCAGCTCGATCACGGCCGGGTGGTCGGCTACGAGCGGCGAGTGGAGTTCGGCCGCCACCTGGATTTTGAACCGGTCGGCGAGCGGCGCCAGGCGCTCCATCACCGCCGGCCCGACGGAGTGCTGGATGCGCAGGACCGGAAAACCCAGCTTCTGGGCGCTGATCAGCTGCCGTTCGGTATAGGTCTGCATCTCGTCCGGGCTCATCAGCCGGTCACGCCGCCGGCCGACGTCGAGGTTGCCGCCCAGGCAGCTCGGGATCAGGCCGTGTCGGTCCAGCAGGCCGCGGAAATGCCGGGCGGTCTCGTCGGAGACATCCGGGAAATCGCGAAAGGTCTGGAAGCCCACCACTTCGAGCGCCGGCCCCAGGCCCAGCGCGGCGACTTTTTCGAGCAGACTCTCCAGGGTGTAAAGCCGCTGTCTCCAATCGTTCGTAAAGCTGTAAAGCGTGGTCCCGAGGATCGGACCGGGCTTGTCCGTCATGGCGATGTCCTCCTACCCGGCCACTTGGGTCGCCGTGTGCCGGCTGGTGTTGGTCAGGAAGCGGCCTGGCCCGATGGCGATGTACGGGAAGCGCAGCGCGTATTCCACGGCCAGCTCATGCCGCTCGCCGCGCCGCACCTGACCCGGTTGCCGGACACGTATTTCCAGCCCGTCCTGGACAAACCAGAAGGTTTCAACCTGCTCATCCAGTTCGCCAAACTCGTACTCGCGCCCTCCGTAGCTGAAGCGCACCGCCTCCAGCGGCACAGGCTGCCCATCCAGGGCCAGTGCGAACTTCTCCAGGCTCGAAAGCGGCAAGGAGCGGTACCAGTTCAGCCGGACATTGAACTGGTAACCGCCGTCCGTTGCCTTCAGGCTGTCGGCCTCGATCAGAGTAACTTTGTCGCCCACGGCCGCTACCTCCCGAACTCGATGGTGCGCTTCTCGTTGGATGACTGGTAGATGGCGCAGATCAGGGCCTGAGTCTTGATGGCGACCTCGGCCGTGATGTCCGGCTGGATGCCGGCGGCCAGGCTGGCGTAGAAGTTCTCGATCTGCTTGTTGTGGGTCGCGCCCCAGTAGCCCCGGGGCGCTTTCCAGGTGACCGGCATCATCACCACGCCCCACTCCTTCAGCGTGCGCATGGCCTGCTGGGCGGGCTCTTCGTTGAAGAAGGCCTTGAAATCGGCCTCGTTCAGCGTGGTGGCGGGGTCGTTAACCACCGTCAGCTCGCGGCCGTTCTTGTAGGTGATGACGGCCTTGTCGAACTCGAGCAGGGCGGTGCCGTTCTCACAGTGGGTTTCCACCACCACCGGCGAGTTATAGGTGAAGTTGTTGGTGGCGAAGAACACCGACTTCACGCCATTGCGGTAAGTGATCAGCCCCTCGGCCGTGTCCTCGGTCTCGATCTCGGGGTGGTTGCGGTTGGCGATGGTCGCCTGCACGCTGGCGATCTCATCGCCGATGATCCAGCGCGCCAGGTCCATCACGTGGATGGCCTGGTCGATCATGAGGGAGCCGCCCTCTTTGTCCCAGGTGCCGTGCCAGTCGCTGTTCCGGTAGTACTCCGCCGGCTTGGTCCAAGACAGGAGGATGCGCTGCCCGAGGACCCGGCCCAGGCTGCCGCTGGCGACGGCCTCTTTGACGGCCACCGAGGCCGCGTTGTAGCGGTTCTGGCTGATGACGCCGATGGTGACGCCGTTGCGCTGTCCGGCCGCCACGATGGCGCGGGCCTCGTCCATGTTGATGGCCATCGGTTTCTCGGTGAGCACGTGCTTGCCGGCGTCGGCGGCCGCGATCACCATCGGGGCGTGCAGGTAGTGCGGGGTCAGCACATGGACGACGTCGATGTCGTCACGCTGGAGCAGCTCGCGGTAGTCGCTGTGCCCGTCGCAGTGGAACAGGCGCTTGGCCGTCTCCAGGGCCTGGGGCTTGACGTCGCAGACCGCCTTGATCTGGGTGCCGGCCAGCCGGTGCAGGGGGAAGGCATGCAGGAAGAAGATCGCGCCGCAGCCGATGAGGCCGACGCGGTACGGTTGAGAGGTCATTACGCGTGCCTGCTTTCTAGTCGAGTTGGACCGCCTGGCCGGAAGCCGCGGACTGGTAGATGGCTTCCAGAATGCGGGTGACGGTGTAGGCCTGCTCGGGCTTGACCACCAGCTCGCCTTCGCCGCGCACGGCCGTGATCCAGGCCAGGGCTTCCTTGTAGCCGCCGGCAAACTGCTCGGACTGGCTGCCATCGCCGATGAAGGCCGCGCCCATGGCGTAGTTCTGGATGTAGAGCTTGCCGGCGTTCTCGCCGTTGACGCGCACGTGGTAGCTGGGCGCGGACTGGAACTCGGCCGTGCGCACGGTCGGCCCGGCGGGCGGGAACATGTCGGCGCCGGCCTTGGTGCCGCACAGCAGCGTCATGGCCTCGTTGGAGATGATCATGTTCAAGGCCCAGGAGGCTTCCACCATGACGGTGGCCCCGTTCTTGAACTTGACCAGGCCGAAGGCGCTGTCTTCGACCTCGTACTTGGCCGGGTCCCAGACCCCCATGATGTTGGCCGGGCTGCCGATCTTGGCGATCTTGTCGAAGGTGGAGCCGAGGACGGAAGCCGGCTCGTAGTTCTCCATCATCCACAGGGTCAGGTCGACGGCGTGGGTGGCCAGGTCGATGAGCGGGCCGCCGCCCTGCTTCTCCTTGTCCATGAACACGCCCCAGACCGGGACACCGCGCCGGCGGGTGGCAAAGGCCTTGGCGAAGTAGATGTCGCCCAGTTCGCGCGCCTCACACAGCGATTTCAGGAAGAGCGAGTCTTCGCGGAAGCGGTTCTGGTAGCCGATGGTCAGGAGCTTGCCGGTGGCGCGGGAGGCGTCCAGCATGGCTTTGGCCTCGGCCGCGGTCTTGGCCATGGGCTTCTCGCACATCACGTGCTTGCCGGCCTGGAGGGCGGCGATGCTGATCTCGGCGTGCGAGTTGTTGGGGGTGCAGACGTGGATGGCGTCGATGTCGGCGCGCTTGAGCACGTCATGGTAATCGGTGCAGACGAGCGCGTCCGGGCCGCCGAACTGCTTGGCGGAGGCCTGGGCGCGTTCGATGACGATGTCGCAGAAGGCGACCGCTTCGACGCCTTCGATTCGCGCCAGGCTGGGCAGGTGCTTGCCATTGGCGATGAAGCCGCAGCCGATGATGCCAACCTTGATCTTTTTCACGGTCGAGTCCTTTCTGGGTGCTGAAGCAGTGGTGATCGGCAGGTTATAGCTGACACGTGTCAGCGCATTTGGCAAAAAAACGACGTGCCGCAACGGAATATTGTTGTATAATCCGATTACACGTGTAAGCGAAGTCTAACACCGATACTCCTGGGAGTCAATCGCCTCCACCAGGAAATCACCAGGATGATGACAAACACGCCAGCGAGCAGCGAGCCGGAGGACGGCGAGAAGGTCAGCGAAGCCAAACTGCCTGTGGCGCCCACCAGCCTGGACGTGGCCCGGCTGGCCAAAGTCTCCCGGGCGACCGTCTCTTATGTCCTGAATGACGTGCCCAAATCGCGCATCAGTGAGGCGACTAAGGAGCGCGTACGGGCTGCGGCCGCGCAGTTGGGCTACATCCCGCACGAGATGGCCAGTTCGCTCCGGGCCGGCCGCAACGACCTGGTCCTGCTGCCTTTTTTCGACTGGCCCTACAACGCCAGTTCGATCGGCTTCCTCCAGGCGCTGGCCCTGCAGGTGGACGCCCTGGGCTATGCCGTGATGCTGCGCCTGTTCCGGCGCAGCGACAAGGCCTCGATCATCCGCAAGATTGCGTCGTTCCACCCGGTCGGCATGATCGTGCCCGCCGATGAGTTGTCCGAGGCCGACGTCGAGATCCTGTCGCGCAACCGGGTGCGCGCCATCCTGGCCTACGCCTATGGCGAGCCGCCGCAGACCCCGACGCCAGCCGTCGTCATGGACTTCGCGCGCCTGGGTGAATGCGCGGCCGAGCACCTGCTCAGCCGTGGCCACCGCCACATCGCCGTCATCGTGCCCAAGGACCCGCGCATCGCGCACATGGGGCGGCAGCGCCTGGCCGGCCTGGAGCGGATCGCGCTTCCGCAGGGTGTGACGGTGACGCGCCTTGACCTGGATTACGATCCGCGCCAGGCGGCGGCCGTGGCCGCGCAGTGGCGGCAGTGGCCGCGGCCGACGGCCGTGTTTACGTACAACGACGAGTACGCCCTGCTGCTGCTGAGCGCCCTGCAAGACGTGGGGCTGACCGTCCCCGGCGAGGTCGCCCTGGTCGGTTGCGATGACCTGCCGTCCAGCCAACTGCTGCGGCCGCGGCTGACGTCCATCGCCATTGACCCGGAGGCCAAAATGACGCGGACGATCGCCGAGCACTTCCACGCGCTGATCCAGGGCCAGGCGCCGACGCCGTCGCTGATCATCCGGCCGCCTTGCCGGCTGATCGTGCGCGAGTCCAGCTAGCGCCCCGGCCCTCCGGCCGGCGCGGCCTCTCCCACGCGCGCCGAGGCGGCCGTCCGGCTCAGCAGCCAGGCGGCCAGGGCCAGCACCAGCGCGCCCATCCAGAAGGGCGCGCCCGGCATCACGCCGTCGTACACGAGCCCGGCCCACAGCGGGCCGAAGATCCCCATCAGGCTGCCCACCGCCGAGTTCACGCCCATCAGCGTCCCCATCTCCCGGCCAGTGACGCGCTTGGCGCTCATGATCGTGATGACGGGGAAGACGAACGAGTTCATGAAACTGGCCAGCATGTTCATGAGGAAGACGAGGTAGAGCAGGGGGGCGAAGAACATCCCCAGATACGCCACCCCCAGGCCCAGCAGGCTCAGGATGCCGGCCAGACGTTCGCCCAGCCGCGGGATGAGGGGCGGCACCGCGAAGGTGTTGGTCAGCGCCACGGACAGCCCGCCCAGCACGAGCATGAGGCTCACCTGCCAAGTGACGGCCCCGAACTTCTGGATGATGAACAGCGCTGCGGTGCTGGTGGCGCCGTTGAAGGCGAAGGCGAAAAGGGCGTAGACCAGCAGGATCAGGCCCAGCGCCGGCTTGCGGCTCATGTCGGCGATCGTCAGGATCGGGTTGAAGTCCCGCGCCCGCCACGGGGACAGGTCGCGCCGCTCACGGGGCAGCGACTCCGGCAGCAGGAAGTAGCCCAGCCCGGCATTGAGCAGCGCCAAGGCCGCGGCCAGGAGCGCCGGCGCATACAGGCTGATCTGGCCGAACAAGCCGCCCAGCGCCGGCCCGATGATCAGGCCCAGGCTCCAGGCTGTGCCCACCAGGGCGAAGTTCTTAGACTGCTCCTCCGGCCGCGAGACATCCGCGATGTAGGCGCTGGCCGTGGCCAGGTTTCCGGCCGTCACGCCGCCGATGAGGCGGCCGAGGTAGAGCACGGGCAGCGAGCGGCTGAGCCCGAACACCAGGTAGCCCGCGGCCTGACCCAGGATGCTGAGCAGGAGCACCGGCCGGCGCCCGAACCGGTCGCCGAGCTTGCCCAGGATGGGCGAGGCCAGGAACTGCCCGGCCGCGTACGTGATGGTCACCAGGGTCACCATGAACGCGTCCGGGCTGTACTGCAGCACGATCTGCGGCGCGACGGGCAGGAGCAGCGAGATGCCCATGATGTCCATGAGCATCGTGAAGAAGATCAGCCCTAGCGCGCGCCGCGTCCTGGCCGTCTGGCGCGGGTCGGCCGCTGGCTCATCCGGCCGGAGCGTTGCCTCGGTTTGCACAGTGGGTCTTGCCTTTCTATCGGCCAAGAGGCGGGTCAGCCGCCCTCAGCAAAAAGCTGAGCAGACGGCCGGGGCGCCGCGTTTGGCGCCTCGCCCCGGCCATTTGCTCAGCCTTTGTTCCGCAGAAGTCGGGCCGGGCGCGGCGCCAGCTTTACGGGCCGGCGCCGCGCCCGGACGTTGTTACAGGTTCAGGCCACAGGCGGCCGCGCCAATCAGCCCGGCCTGGGCGTTGAGGATGACGTGCACGGGCATCCGGGTGAGGATTTCCTGGAAGCGCCCCTTCGCGCGTAATGTATCCAGGAAGGCCGGCCGCTGCAGCTGCGCCAGGATGCGGGGCGGGATGCCGCCGCCGAGGTAGATGCCGCCGGTCGCCAGCACTTTGAGGGCCAGGTTGCCGCACTCGGCCGCCAGGATCTCCACGAACAGGTCCAGCACCGCCTGGGCCAGCACGCACGGCCGGGCCGCGTCCTGGGCCGCCTCGAAGAGGATGGGCGTGGGGTCGTCGCTGCCGGCGAGTTTCTCGGCCAGCCAGGCCGGCTCCTCAGCGTACTGGATCGACTTCAGGTACGCGTACAGGTGCGGGACGCCCAGGCCGCCCGAGCAGACGCGCTCGTAGCTGACGTGCGCGTAACCCTGCTGGTTCAGGTAGCGCAGCAGACCCATTTGCAGCTCGCCGACCGGCCCGAAGGAGACGTGGCTGCCCTCCGAGGCGTGGGCGTAATACTGCCCGTCTTTCCAGGTCAGAAAGGCTTCGCCCAGCCCGGTGCCCGGCGCCAGCACCGCCCGGTTGCCGCCCGGCACGGGGTGGCCGGCGCTGAGGGTGTGAATGTCCTCCGGCCGCAGGCTGGCCACGGCGTAGGCCACCGCCTCGAGGTCGTTCAGCAGCGCCACTTTGGACAGGCGAAACTCCGCGGCCAGGCGGGCGGCGTCCACGACCCAGGCCAGGTTCGTGATCTGCGAGCGCCCGCCCACCACCGGGCCGGCCACGCCGAAGCAGGCCTTCTCCACCGGCAGTTGGACCTCCGCCAGGAAGGCCTGCACGATCGCTTCCAGGCTGGCGAACTGCGCGCTGGGGAAAGACTTCTGCGCCAGCGGCTCAAATGGGCCTTTCTCCGTGGAGAAGACCCCCAGGATCGTCTTGGTGCCCCCGATATCGCCGATGAGCGCGTTCATGCTTACGCCCACCACATGGCGGCCGGCTGCTCGGTGAGCAGCACATCCTTGAGGAAGCTCACCGCGCGGGTGAAGCCTTCGTCGATGGAGGCCAGCGGGTCTTCGTGCTCGATGGACATGACGTAGTCGTAGCCCGTCAGGCGCAGTTCGCTGACCAACGCCCGCCAGCTGAGCTGGTCATGGCCATAACCAACCGTGCGGAACGTCCACGAGCGCTTGGGCAGTTCGGCGTAGGACTTAGTGTCGAGCACGCCGTTTACGGCCGTGTTGGCCGGGTCGATGTAGGTGTCTTTGGCGTGGACGTGGTGGATGGCGCCGGCCAGGGCCCGGATGGAGGCCACCGGGTCGATGCCCTGCCAGTACAGGTGGCTGGGGTCATAGTTGGCACCGATCACGGGGCCCACCGCCGCGCGCAGGCGCAGCAGCGTCTCCGGGTTGTAGACCACGAAGCCGGGGTGCATCTCGAAGGCCAGCTTGACGCCGTGGTCGGCCGCGAACTTGCCGGCCTCCTGCCAGTAAGGGATGACCTTGGCGTCCCACTGCCACTTGAGCAGGTCGGCGAAGTCCGGGGGCCAGGCGCAGGTGACCCAGTTGGGATACTTGGCGTCGTCTGAGTCGCCGGGGCAGCCGGAGAACAGGTTGACGACCGGGACGCCCATGGCGGCGGCGAGCTTGACCGTGTCACGGTAGACGCGGTCATAGTCGGCGGCGATGGCGCGGTTGGGGTGGAGCGGGTTGCCGTGGCAGGAGAGGCCGCTGATGATCAGGCCGCGGTCCTCCACCGCTTGGCGGAAGGCCTGGCTGGCCGCGCGGTCCTTGAGCAGGACGGCCGGGTCGCAGTGCGCGTTGCCGGGCCAGGCGCCGGTGCCCAGCTCCACCGCCTGCAGCCCCAGCGCGGCCACATGGTCGAGCACCTTAGCGAGCGGGCGGTCCTGGAACAGGACGGTGAGAACGCCGAGTTTCATGAGAGGCTCCTTTGGCGCCTTAGGCCAGGCGGACGACGTCGCCCTTGGCCGCGGACTGGTAGATGGCTTCCAGGATGCAGGTGACGGTGTAAGCCTGCTCGGGCTTGACCACCAGCTCGCCTTCGCCGCGCACGGCCGTGATCCAGGCCAGGGCTTCCTTGTAGCCGCCGGCAAACTGCTCGGACTGGCTGCCATCGCCGATGAAGGCCGCGCCCATGGCGTAGTTCTGGATGTAGAGCTTGCCGGCGTTCTCGCCGTTGACGCGCACGTGGTAGCTGGGCGCGGACTGGAACTCGGCCGTGCGCACGGTCGGCCCGGCGGGCGGGAACATGTCGGCGCCGGCCTTGGTGCCGCACAGCAGCGTCATGGCCTCGTTCGAGATGATGGTGTTGAGCGCCCAGGAGGCCTCCAGCATCACCGTGGCCCCGTTCTTGAACCTGACCAGGCCGAAGGCGCTGTCTTCAACCTCGTACTTGGCCGGGTCCCAGGGGCCCATGCTGTTGGCCGGGCTGCCGAGCTTGGCGATCTTGTCGAAGGTGGAGCCGAGGACGGTGTCCGGCTCGTAGTTCTGCATCATCCACAACGTCAGGTCGAGCGCGTGCGTCCCGAGGTCGATGAGCGGGCCGCCGCCCTGCTTCTCCTTGTCCATGAACACACCCCAGGTGGGCACGCCGCGGCGGCGGGTGGCGAAGGCCTTGCCGAGATAGATGTCGCCCAGTTCGCCCGCCTCGCACAGCGACTTCAGGAAGAGCGAGTCTTCGCGGAAGCGGTTCTGGTAGCCGATGGTCAGGAGCTTGCCGGTGGCGCGGGAGGCGTCCAGCATGGCTTTGGCCTCGGCCGCGGTCTTGGCCATGGGCTTCTCGCACATCACGTGCTTGCCGGCTTGCATGGCCGCGATGCTGATCTCGGCGTGGGTGCTGTTCGGCGTGCAGACGTGGATGACGTCGATGTCGGCGCGCTTGAGCACGTCACGGTAATCGGTGCACACCAGCGCCTCCGGCCCGCCGAACTTCTTGGCCGAGGCCTGCGCGCGCTCCGGGATCAGGTCACAGAACGCCACCGGCTCCACGCCCTCGATCCGCAGCAGGCTGGGCAGGTGCTTGCCGTTGCCGATGAAGCCGCAGCCGATGATGCCAACCTTTATTTTTTTCACAGAAGTATCCTTTCCTGGGTTTATGTTTATTTGGTGTGCGCGAAGAGGGCTAATGCCACATCGCGGAAAACATATCCGTATCGTGGTCAGTCTGGATTATAGCCATCGAGCAGGCGTTGTCAATCAGATTGTGCCGTTCTTCACTGCGCGTGTTCGTATTGTGGAATGCTAATCCGCATCGTGGTATAATTCAGACAGCTTCCCTGACCTGCAAGTGCAATTCTCTGACCCATTCCGAGGGGACCAGAAATGGACGCCGGCTCCGAACGTGTTGACCTGAAGAAGCGGGATCAGAATCAAGTCCAAGTCATCGGCCGGGCCGCTCGTATTCTACGCGCGATTCGGGATTCAGGCAGTGTCAGTCTGTCGCAGCTGGCCCTTAAGGTCGGCCTGCCGCGCACCACGGTCTGGCGCATCGTGGCCAGCCTGGAGTCAGAAGGGCTGCTGACCACGCGCAACCCGGAGGGCCGGATCCAGCTCGGCATTGAGCTGATCTCGTTGGCGGCCGCTGTCCGCCACGATCTGCGCCGCGAGTTGCGGCCTTATCTGGAAGAGCTGTCGCTGCAGATGGACGAGACCGTGGACCTGGCGCTGTTGGACAAGGATCACGTCTTGTTCCTCGACCAGGTGACGCGCCTCAGGCGCCTGCGGGCTGTCTCGGGCGTCGGCATGACGTTCCCCCTGCATTGCACGGCCAACGGCAAGGCGCTGCTGGCCGCACTGTCGCCCGAGGCCGCGGAAGCCCTGCTCCCGGAAGTTCTGCCAAGCTTCACCCCCAACACCCTCACAACGCGCGCGCAGCTGCTGGAGGCGCTGGCCTCGATCCGCGCGGAGGGGGTGGCCTATGACCGCGAAGAGCACACGCTCGGAATCTGTGCCGTGGGCGCGGCGGTGCGGGCGCCGACCGATACCCTGGTGGCCATCACCATCCCGGTGCCGTCCGTGCGCTTCTACGGCAACGAGGCCCGCTTTGCCGAGGCGTTGTTGCGCACCTGCGAGCTCATCAGC
>CALFZO010000033.1 GCA_937952305.1 uncultured Anaerolineales bacterium
GTGGCGCTGGGTGTCGCCGTGAATGTCGCGGTCGCGGTCGCCGTGGCCGTGGCGGGCGGAGGTGTGACGACGGCGGTGAGCAGGTTGACCACGCCGTACTCCAGCACTTCCAGCGTATCGAAAGTCTGCACGAGGAGCTCGGCGTCGGCCGAGGGCGTGGCGGCCAGGCTGAACTGGATGGTCTTGGGGCCAGCCGGCGCCTCCGCCGGCACGCGGATGACCAGAGCGGCGCGGGCGTCGTTGGCGGCCAGTGCGTCGGTGAGGGTGGCCGGCTCCACGGCGAGGCTGGCGCCCGCGCCGAAACCGGACGCGCTCAGCGGCGTCAGCCCGGCCGACATCACCGCCGGCGGCAGAGTCACCAAGACGCTGCCGCCCGCCGGCACCGGCTGCGTGGTGGTGAGGGCCAGCGTGTACGTCAGATCGGCGCGGCTCAGAGCCAGCTGGTCCGGGCCGACGGCCTCGCCCGGCGTCAGCACCGCGTAACCGAAGCGCTGCGCGTTCGGCTTGGTCGAGACGGTGTACCACATCCGATAGGTCGGTCCGTCCTTGAGGACCGTGTGGCTCCACACGTCGTCGGGCTCAAAGGTGGCCGGATCGTCGGCGCCGGTGTAGACCGGCAGGCTCGGCGCCGGCCGCGTCCAGGCGAGGCCGTTCACGGAGGTCACGTGGCCGATACTGAAGACGCTGGCGTAGTCCTTGGCCTCGTACCACATCCGCAGGAGAGCGCCGTCTTTCACGACCACGGCGATGCCGGCCGAGTTCTCATCGAGCGTGCCGGGGGCGCCCGGGCCGAGCACGGCCTCGCCCTGCTCGGGACCGATCACGCGCGTCCAGTTGAGTCCATCCGGCGAGGTGGCGTAGCCCAGCAGGAAGCGGTAGCCGCTGGAGGTGTTGGCGCCCTCGTACCACATCCGGTAACACAAGTCGTCGTTGGCGACCTCGGCGCAGGGCGCGGCCGCGCTGGCGCGGTCCCGGATCACGTAAGGGACGTAGGCTTCATGCTGATCGAAAGTCCCCGGGCGGCCGGAGGCGCGCAGCACCGCGCCGCCGGTCAGCGGGCCGGGCTGACGGGTCCAGGTGAGGCCGTCCGGCGAGGTGGCGTAGCCGATGCCGTCGGTCAGGCCGATGCCGAAGTTGGCGCCGTAGCCGCTGTACCACATGTGAAAGAGGCCGTCGGCCTTGAGCACGGAGAAGTAGGAGACGCCGACGCTGTCGAAGGCGTCGGGGGCTCCGGCGCTCAGGACGCTGCCGCCCGTCTGCGGGCCGGGCACGCGCTGCCAGTTGACGCCGTCCGGCGACACGGCATGGCCAATGCGCGGCACGCCGGTGTTATCATCGCCCACGTACCACAGCCGGTAACAGGTGCCGCCCACCGGCACGGCCAGGCAGCCGGCCGCGGCCGTGGCCACATCCTTCAGAACGACCGGGCTGTAAATCTGCGCGGTGTCGAAGGTGGTGCCGGCGCCGCCGCAGTTTTCGCCCGCGCGGGCGAAGACCGCGCCTTCCAACGGGGCCGGGCAGGCGCCGGCCACCGGCTGCCAGGACTGCCGGTTCGCGGTGGAGGCCAGCGACACGGCGTGCGCCACCGGCCGCACAACATGCAGCAAAACGCCCAAGCCCACCAGACTGACCAGCATCCATACCATCCGCATCAATAACGGCGTCATCGCCACCCTCTCTCTTGGCTGCCCCGTCCGCGCTGACTTCGCCCGGGTGCGGCGCGGTCTCAGGCGCTACGGACTTCGCGATAAATGACAGGGGCCGCCTCAGGCACCTTGCCTAAGCGCAGCCCCTCATACCCAGTAAGTTGGCCGGCCCCGCCGGTGGACCGGGCCGGTGCGATCACTCATATAGCACAGCGCGCGGCGGCGAAGCTATGGGAACTCGGTCACACTGAGCGCAATCACGGCTGGCTGGAGCGCGCCGCCACCGGAATGAAGACGCTGTGCCCGCCAGTGTTCGGGATCGGAACTGTGGCTGTGGGCGTGGCCGTCGCCGTGGGTGTGTGGGTGGCCGCGGGCGTGTGGGTGGCCGTGCGTGTCGCCGTTGGCGTGTACGTGGCCGTGTGGGTGGCCGTGCGTGTCGCCGTTGGCGTGTAGGTGGCCGTGGCCGTGCGCGTCGCCGTGAACGTAGCCGTGGCCGTGGCCGTGTGGGTGGCTGTGCGCGTCGCCGTGGGCGTGTAGGTGGCCGTGGCCGTGTGGGTGGCTGTGCGTGTCGCCGTGGGCGTGTACGTGGCCGTGGCCGTGTGGGTGGCTGTGCGCGTCGCCGTGGGTGTGTGGGTGGCCGTGGGCGTGCGCGTCGCCGTGGCCGTGAACGTGGCGGTCGCGGTTGGGGCGCCGCCCGGTCCATACACGGCCGAGAAAGCATGATTGCCCGACGCCACCGGCACGAAGGCCACGCTCTGGCCCTTGATCGTCTGCCAGGTGTAGCCGGCCGCGCCGCCATCGACAGTCACCGACTGCAGGCTGCGCCCGCCATAGGTGGCCGGCAACAGCGTGGTTAACTGGGCGCCACTCCCGGCGTTCAGGTTGAACGTCAACGTCCCGCTGGCGTCGTTCCAGGCGAGGTTGGTGTAGCTGGCGGCGTTGCGCCGTTCGGTAAACTCCAGCCACTCATCGGCGTTGAGGACCGGCACCCCGTGGCTGACGGCATAATCCAGGGTCGCTTCGGCCCAGTCCTGCGCGGCGCCGGTGTAATAGTCCACGTGGAATTGCGTCATCAGCGCCGCGTAGTCGCCGGCCAGGCTGGCGTCGATCAGGGCCTGCGAGACCGCGGCCGCCTCGGCGGCGCTCAGAGCCTCCCAGCCGCCGCCGGTGCCGCCGACCAGATGCTCATCCACGAGTTGGGTCAGCTGCTGATAGACCGGCACGATGGTGCCGTCCGCTTTGACGAACTTCATCGGCTGGCCGCTGCCGGTGAGATAGCCGTGCGGCCAGGTGCCATCGCCCTTTTGGAGCCACGGCCCCCAATGATAGAAGTTGGTGTCCAGCGCCATGCCATGGGCGGCCGCCAGCTCGGCCCCGCCGGTCCAGCCGGCCCAGGCGACCTGGTGATGGCGCACCGTGCGTGACTCGGTCACGTTCGGATACGCCATCGCGAACCAGGCGTCAAAGGCCGTGTAGCCCTGCGCCAAGCTGGTGACGTTGTACGGCGCGTAGTCGTCTTGGCGCCAGGCGTAAGGATGGATGCCGAAGGAATGGCCCTGCGCCTCCCAGGCGAGCAGATCGCTCTCGGTAACGCCGGCGCCGATCGACATGTAGAGCGTGATCCTGCCGGCGTGGGCCTGCAGGCTCTGCATCTCCAGCGTGAACGCGCTGCCCGGGTTGGCGTGCGCGTCGCCGGTGGGCACCAGCACCGTCTTGGCCGAGCCGGGGAAATACCAGAGTTGGGGCATCGGCCCGGTAGCGGACAGCTGCTCCAGGATGAGGCGCGCCAGCAGCCGCATCTGCTCATCGGCCTGCGGCACCGGGATCAGGTCGCGGTCGATCCACAGCGGCGCGCCGCCGGCATAATTGGGGCTGCCAAAGAGGTGCACCGTGCGCGTCACCGGCGGGTTGGCGGTGTCCCAGGTTCCGAGCGTGTCTACGCGGTTCGCCAACGCCGGGTTGCCCTGGCGGGTGTAGACGACGTTCTTGACGAGGTCATACGTGAACGCCACTGCGCGCCCGGCGCTGCCCTGCGCCACAGCCGGATACGCGGTCGCCGTGGTCTTGTTGGTATACAGGCGCGCCACCAGGGTGCCGCCCGCCAGGGTGTATTTGTCCGCCACCCCGTGCAGTTGCAGCACCGAAGTCGCTAACCCCTGCGTCGCAGCCTGGCCGGCCTCGAACTTGAGGTAGCCGTCCGTCTGGGTGCCGGCGCTGGCTCCGAGGCCAAACAAAGCCTTGATCTGGGAGTCCGGGCGGAGCGCGATCAGGCGCCCGCCCCCATTGACGTAGTCGCTCAGCAGCGCCGCCTGCCCGCTGGTCAGCGTGGTCTCGGCCAGCACGGCCACCCGATGGGCCGCCAACTCGCCGGCCGTCAGCGCGCTCAATTGGACGGTGGCGTAAGCATTCAGACCCTCCGCGCGCAGCAATTCCCCGAGGTAGCCGCCCAACGGGTTGGCGGCGTAGGCGCTGTTGACGATGACCAGGATGGGCGCCGGCACCGGGTCGGCGTAGGCCACGCGCTCCGCGGGCGCCGTCCGGCCCAGGGCGGCCGTCACCGCCACGGCCAGCAACAAAGCCACGGCGCGAGGGGTGTATGGGATTCGGCGGGAGAAGGTCGACGACATTGACAGAGCCTGATCAGGGTCGTTGCGGATAGGGCGCAATCCCCCTAACCATAACCGGCCTGATCAGGCTCTGAATATGGGAGGCTGGTCATGCCTCGGCCGAGCGCGGGCGCCAGCCGAGGCGGCGTTCACTCTTCGGTCTAAGGCCCAGTGTACAAGGTGCGGCGCGACATAAACGCGTCCATGTAGTAGGTGCCGCGTGTGCTGGTGTCGATGCCGGCCACCGGGCCCAGGCGGATGCGCTCGACACGGCGGGTATCGTTGTCGATGCCGGTCAGGGCCGCGCGCTGGACGCCATCGATCCAGAACGTCAGGCTGCCGTTGTTGGCGCCGGCCGCCGCCGAAGCCGCCCAGTCCAACTCCACGTAGTGCGGGGCATCGCTGATGGTCACCCAATTGGTGTTGGTGAAAGTGCTGGCGTCGTTGCGGATGGCCGCGCGCAGCTGATAGTTCGGGAAGGCGTAGCGGAACTCCACCTGCAGCACCACGGTGGCATTGTCGGTGGTGTAACCGTAGAAGATGTAATGGGCGTTGCCCGTGAGCATGAAGATGCTGTTCGGGTCGAAGTAGAAGCGCGTGCGGTAACGGCGCTCGGCTGTCGGCCGATCATCGGTCACGTACATGGCCGTGTTGTTGGCGATGTTGACGTTCAGACCGCGCGTGCCCACCAGCGCCGCGGACGCGCTGACGCTCAGGCGGCCGCCGTTCGTGGAGCTGGCGCTCCAGGCGCTCAGCGTGCCGGTCTCAAAGCCATCGGTAAAGATCACATCCGAGGTCGCGGTCGGCGTAGCCGTGGCGGTGGGAGTCCGCGTAGCCGTGTTCGTGGCCGTTGGGGTCTGCGTGGGCGTGTTGGTCGGCGGGACGCTGGTCGCGGTCGGTGTGTTCGTCGGCGGCAGCGGCGTGTTGGTGGCCGTTGAAGTCCTGGTCGCCGTGGGCGTGTTCGTCGGAGCCAGCGCCGTGTTAGTCGCCGTGTTGGTCGGCGGGACGCTGGTCGCGGTCGGCGTACTGGTCGACGGCAGCGGCGTGTTGGTGGCCGTCGGAGCGGCCGCCGTGGTCCAGGTGAGCGACACGGCGTCCACGCGCGGCGAGACCAGCGGGTCGGTGGTGGCCAGGGTCAGGCGGTACTGCGCGTACCGGGCCGGCGCCGGGATGAGGCCGCCGCTGACCGGCGCGCTGCTCCAGCCGCTCCAGTTGACGCTGTCCGGCGAGGTCCGCGTTTCCACGGTCAGGGCCGCGTTGGCGGGCACAGCCGCGGACCAGCTGAGGGTCTCCCAGCTGCGGCCGAGGCCGGCGTCCAGCGGGCAGCTCGTGTACGTCCCGGTCGTCTGATAGGCCGGCGTCACCTGCGCCCAGTCGACGTTGAGCGGGGCGCTGAGCGCGGCGTTGGAGAAGTAGGCGTGGAAGTTCGCGGCGCCCGCGCTGGGCAGATCGAACTGCGCCTGGAAGACGCCGTCGACGAAGAACAGCACGCGGTCGGTGGCCGCATCCAGGGCCGTCCACTCGAGGCGGTAGCGATGCTGGCCGGCCGGCAGCGGGCCGAGGTTGAGGTTCTGCTCGCTGGTGTTGTTATTGGCGCGCGCCCACAGGTTGCCGTCGCCCTGATAGGTGCTGAAGATGAAGTAGCGGTTGCCGTCGAAGTTCTCGCTGGCGAAGCCGACGTGCTGGTAGACGCCGTTGCCGAACTCGACGCTGGCCTCCAGCACGCCGCGCGTGAACGTCGGCAGGGAGCGCCCCCAGGCGCCGCCGGAGGTCTGCACGGTCATCAGGCCGCCGGCCAGCGTCGGCGCATATGCGCCGCCGGTCCAATTGCCGGAGGCCCACCGGGCCCCGTCCAGGGCCGCGCCGTCAAAGCCGTCGGCGAAGGCCGCCGCCAGCTCCACGGCGCCGCCGCCGGCGTCGCTGACATGGGTGTTCGCCAGCGCCACGCAGACCGGCGCGAAGTCGGCGGTGCTGGTGTGAACCAGGCCGCTCGGGGTCGGGGTCGCCGTGGGCGGGATCGGCGTGTTGGTGGGCGACACCGCGGTGTGGGTGGCCGTCGGCGGCAGCGGCGTGTTGGTCGGCACGACGCTGGTGGCCGTGGGCGTCGGCGACGGCCCGGCGGTGGGCGTGGCCGGCGGTGTGGTGGTCGTCGTGAAGGTCAGCGCGTCCACGCGCGGCGAGACGTTCGGGTCGGCCGTCGCCAGGGACAGGCGGTATTGCAGGTAGCGCGCCGAGTCCGCGATAGCGCCGCCGCTCACCGGCGCAACGTTCCAGACGCCCCAGTTCACGCCGTCGGCGGAGGTGCGCGTCTCCACAGTCAGCGCCGCGCCGGCCGGCAGGTTGGCGCTCCAGGCGGCGGTGTCCCAGTAGCGGCCGAGGCCCGCGTCCAGCGCGCAGCTGGTGTAGACGCCGTTGGCCGTGTACGGCGGCGCCGCCTGGGCCCAGTCCAGCGCCAGCGAAGCGGCGCCGTTGTTGGACGCGTACGCGTACAGGCCGTTCAAGCCGGCAGCCGCGACGTCGGCCTGCGCCACCAGCGCGCCGTCCACAGAGAACAGGATCCGGTCGTTGGCCGCGTCCAGGGCCGTCCACTCGAGGCGGTAGCGGTGCTGGCCGGCCGGGATGGCGCCCAGATTCACGCGCTGTTCGCTGGCGCCGTTGTTGACCCGGGCGTACAGGTTGCCGTCGCCCTGGAAAGTGCTAAACAGGAGGTAGCGGTCGCCGGCGAAGCCGTCGCTGCCATAGCCGAGGTGCTGCCAGGCGCCGTTGCCGAACGTGGCGCTGACGTCCAGCGCCGCGCGCGTGAAGGTGCCCAGCGAGCGCACCCAGGCCCCGGCGTTGGCCGGGATGGTGAGCAGGCCGCCGCCCACCGGCGGCGCGTACGCGCCACCCGCCCACGTGCCGGCCGACCACTGGGCTGTGTCCAGGGCCGCGCCGTTGAAGTCGTCGGAGAACTGGCCGGCCAGCGCCACGGCGCCGCCGCCGATATCGGTCACGCGCACGCCGGTCGCTACCGCGCAGATCGCGGCAAAGTCGGCGTACGCGGTGTGGGTCAGGCTGTTCGCGGGCGTGGCGGTCGGCGTCGGGCCGGCCGTGGCCGTGAAGGTGGGCGCGGGCGTAAAGGTCGCGGTGGCCGCCGGCGGCTGGGTGGCCGTGGGCGTCAGCGATGGGCCGGCCGTGGGAGTGGCGGTCGGCGGCGTTACGGTGTAGACGGCCGAGAAGGCGTGGTTCCCGGACGGCACGCTGACGAAGGCCATGCTCTGGCCCTTGATAGTCTGCGCGCTGAAGGCGGCCGGGCTGCCGTCCACGCTCACGCTCTGCAGCGTGCGGCCGGCGTAGTTCAGCGGCAGCAGCGTGGTCAAGTTCGCGCCGGCGCCGGCGCTCAGGTCGAAGGTCAGCGTGCCGGTCGCGCCGTTCCAGGCGACATTGCTGTAGTTGGCGCCGGAGCGCGTCTCCACAAACGCCAGCCACTGGTCGGCGTTCCAGATCGGGATCCCCAGGCTGTTGGCGTAATCCATCGTGCCTTCGGCCCAGGTCTGCGGGTAACCGAAGTTGTAGTAGTCGATGTGGAACTGCGTCATCAGGGCCGCGTAGTCGCCGGCCTGGCTGGCGTCGATCATGGCCTGCGAGACCGCGATGCCCTGCGCCGAGGAGAGTTCCTCTTTGCCGAAGCCGGTCAGCAGGTGCTCGTCCACCAGCTGGGTGAGCTGCTGGTAGATCGGCAGGATCGTGCCGTCGGACTTGACGAACTTCATCGCTTGGCCGCTGCCGGTGATATAACCGTGCGGCCAGGTTCCGTCCGATTTCCGCAGCCAGGTGCCCCAGTGATAGAAATTCGTGTCCAGGGCGAGGCCGTTCGCGACCGCCGCCTCCGCGGCCGTCGTCCAGCCCTCCCAGGCCACGCGGTGGTTACGCACCGTGCGCGACTTGGAGCTGGAGTAAGTGGCCGCATACCAGGCCGAATAGTCGGCGTAGCCGGCCGCCAAGTTGGCGTACTCCGGCACACCGTACGGGTGGATGCCGAACTCGTGGCCCTGCGCCCGGCGTGTCTGCACGTACATATCGTTGCCGGCGATGTCGCCGCCGCGCGTGATGTAGACCGTGATCCCGCCGCCGCGCGCGCCGACGCTATTAAGCACCAGGTCGTAGTACGACTGCGGGTTGGCGTGCGCGTCGCCGGTGAGGACGAGCATGGTCTTGGCCGAGCCGGGGAAGTACCACAGCTGCGGCAGCGGCGCCGTCGCGCTGAGCTGCGCCTGAATCAGGCGCGCCAGCAGGCGCTGCTGCTCGTCGGCCTGCGGCACCGGGATCACGTCGCGGTCCACCCACGGCGCCCCGCCGCCGGCGGTCTGAAACAGGTCAACCGACCGGACGATGCTGTCGCCGTCGGTGTCCAGGTTGGCGTTAGCGGGATTGCCCTGGCGGGTGTAGACGACGTTGCGGGCCAGGTCATAGGTGAAGGCCACCGCCCGCCCGCCCGAGCCGGACGCCACCGCCGGGTAAGCCGTGGCCGTGGTCCGGTTGCTGTACAGCCGCGCGACTTCGGTCCCGCCGGCCAGCGCGTACTGGTCCGCCGTCCCGTGGATCTGCAGCGCCGCCGTCGTCAGCCCGGCCGCGGCCGGCTGCGCGTTGTCGAACTTCACGTAGCCGTCGGCCAGCGTCCCGGCCGCGGCGCCCAACCCGAACAGGCCCTTGATCTGGGCGTCCGGGCGCATGGCAATCAGGCGCCCGCCGCCGTTGACGTAGTCGGCGAGCAGCGTGGCCTGCGGCCCGGTCAACGGGGTCTCGGCCAGCACGGCCACCGAGTGAGCGGCCAGCTCGCCGGCGGTGAGCGCGCTCAGGTCGACGGTGGTGTAGGCGTTGAGGCCTTCGGCGCGCAGGATCTCGCCCAGGTAGCCGCCGAAGGGGTTGGCCGCGTAGCCGCCATTGACGATCAGCAGGATCGGCGCGGGCACCGGGTCCGCATGCGCCACCCGTGGCGCGGGCGCGGAACGCCACAACGACAGGAGTGTGGTCACCACAAAAACGAGCAACAGGCTCCGGTGGCGCAGGTCAACGCGAGTTTTCATAATATCAACCAGGGCAGACAAATAGAGGGCGGCGCCTGGCTGCTGCCCATCGCGCCGCCACTACATCGGATTGTGCATCCCGAAATAGCCGGATTGCGTCTACTTTACAGGTTCACCAGCCTCGGGAACATGGGAGGAAGGTCCGGGGAAGCGGTACCATCAGCGCCGAGCGTACAGGCTGTAAGGGCCGATCTCGGTCACCAGGGTGTAATCCGCCAGCCAGGTCTCGGGGTAGAAGTCCACATACTTCGAGAATTGGCCTGCCAGGACATAGTCGGGCTGGGCGTCCTGGACAAAGGTGTAGCCATCCGAGGGCGGCGGACCGCCCGCCCAAATGTAGCTCACGGACCGGTACAGCAGGACCTGCGGCGGGAAGTGGTAGTTGTGGTCGGTCAGGAAGCCCAACTCGGGCTCCCAGGTCTCGATCAGGGCCTCGGCCGGGACATTGGCGTTGAGGTAATCGGCCATGGCCTGCGGCGCGTTGAACGGCGGCAGCAGGACCGGGCGCGCGGACTGCGCCAGCGGCGCGAGCAGCATCGCGGCCAGCCAGGCCAGCAAGGTGGCGCGCAAGGCGCGGCCCGGCCAATCCGCGGCGCCGGCTCGCAGGGTCCGCCACAGGCCGCCCAGGTCGAAGGTGTAGCCCTGCGTGAGATCGGCGAAGAAGCGCGCCACGAACAGGCTGGACAGCGCCAGCCCCAGAAAGGCGTAACGGATCCAGCTGACCGAGGCCACCACGTACCAGACCAGGTTGACGCCGATGATCACCGTCAGCAGGCCCCAGCGCTGCGCGTCGCGCGTCCGCGGCAACGCCAGCGCCACGCCGTAACCCAGCACCGGCACCAGCCAGCCCAGGTAGACCTTGAGGCTCAACAGCTCGCGCAGGCTGCGTTCCATCAGGTCCGGCGAGAAGACCGTGGCCGCGCTGGCCGTGGCTTCGCGGTACAGCGTCAGGTTTTCGGCCACCGCGCCTGGCCCCAGGAACACGATCACCACCACCTGCCACAGCGCGAAGGACGCGCCGAGCATCACGCCTGGGACTATGAAGACCCGTTGCGGCACGGACCGGTAGTAGACCAGGTTGAGCACCCAGGCGGCGGCCAGCGCCGGCGCCAGCACCAGGAAATATTGTGACTTGGTCACGGCGCCCAGGCCCAGCAGCGCCCCGACCGCGACCAGGCGTCCCCAACCGGCTTTCTCCCAGGCGCCCAGCCACAGCGCCAGGCCGGCGACGACGAAGAACAAGCCCGGCACTTCGCCCAGCACCTGCCGCCCATACTCCAGCAAGGCCACGCCGCGCGTCCCCAGCAGCAGGGCCGCGGCCACCCAGGCCAGGCGCTCACCGCCCAGGCCACGCGCCAGCCAGAACAGCGCCACGACCGCGCCGATCAGGTACAGCGCGATCACGGCCCGCGCCTGGAACAAGCCGACGCCGAAGAGTTTGAACGCGGCCGCGATCGGCAGCATCACCGTCGGCCCGACGCCGATGGTGGGCCCGTAATAGCGAAAGCCCTCGCTGCTGTAATCGGCATATTGCCCGAAGCGCACCAGCGTCTTGGGCACGTGCAGGTGCGAGCCCTCGTCGTACCAGGGCAGCGGATATTGCGTGAGGTTGAAGAAAGCCAGTCCGGCCACCACCAGCACAGCGGCGGCATAGGGGAGCCAGGCCGGGAGCGCCGCCCGGCCGGCGGAGGAGCGAGAAGCGGTCATGCAGGCTTATCCTTGCCGGCGATCAGCGCCGGCGGCACATCCAGTTATCGCCGCCGGGCGTGGCCAGCGCAAAATACGTGTCGCAAAGTCGGACCGGCAGAGGTTCGTCTACCCCGCCCACTGCCCCAATCGGCGCAGCGCCGGTTTGACCCACCTGTCATCATACCCCAGGTCAAACGGCCAGAGGCCGGCCCATGGGTGAGTGGGACCAGCAGGGCGAGTCGGTCACGCGGCCCACGATAAGGCCGATGCGGGCCGGTGCCAATAGGACTTTGCTGTCAGCGCGAGTTGGGCTTGGTCAGCGATCCGCCAACGGCAGAAAGACGCCGTACCGGACGGTGACGCTGGCGGCGGCTACGTTTTGAGCGCCGTCGCCGTCATCCACCCGCAGGCGCACGATGTGCGCGCCCGCTGTGGCGAAGGTGCCGTTGGCCAGCGGACCGCTGCCGTCGGCGAAGTGGCCGCTGCCGTCCAGGTCCCAGGCGTAGTAGAGGGCGCCGCCGGGGTCGCTGGAGGCTGTGCCGTCGAAGCGCACGGGCTGTCCCAGCAGGGCCGTGGCCGGCCCGGCCAGGCGCGCGGTCGGCGGCACGTTGTCCACCGTGACCGTGGCCGAGGCCGAGGCGGTGCCGCAGCCCGTCCCCGCCGCCGCGACCGTGGCCGTATAGCTGCCGGGCGCCAGGTAGGTGTGCGCCAGGCTCACCGCGGTCGTGGGGCCGCCGGTCTGGCCGTCGCCGAAGTCCCAGGTGTACACGGGCGTGCAACCCACGGGGAGGTTGTTCGGCTCAGCGGTGAGCGTGAGAGGCGCTCCCTGCGCGCCGGCGTAAAACGAGCCGGCGCTCAGGCTCAAGGCGCCGGAGTCCACGATCACGGTGGCAGCGCCGCTCACCAGGCCGGCGCTGGCCGTGACCGCGTCCGTGTAGATCGTCGCCGAAGCCGGCGCCGCCGTCACGGTCAGCCACCCAGCTCCGTCGATCGAGCCGACCGCCGGGTCGGCGGCCCAGGTCACGGACAGGCCGGTGAACGCCTGGCCGGCGGCATCGACGACGCGCGCGCTGAAGGCCTGGCTCGCGGCCGTCTGCACGGTGACCAGGCCGGGGTCCACCTGCACCGCCGCGGGATGGAAGTAGCTCAGGGTCACGGCTTGGAGCTCGGGCGAGGCCAATGGCGACGTGCTGGTGAAAACGACCCGGAATTGCAGATAGCGCCCGCTCGCCCCCGGCACCTGGCCGCCGCTGTCCGTGAAGGGCGCCGACCACTCGGACCAGGCCAGGCCGTCAGCGGAGGTGCGCGCCTGGAAGGCCAGGCTGGTCGCCGCCGGGACAGTGGCGGTGTAGGCCAGCTGCCAGTTGGCCGGCTGGCCGGCGTCCTGCGCGCACGCCTCCAGCGCTCCCTGGGCGGGATAGGCGCCGGCGCGCACCCACTCCACCAAGATCTGCTTGCCCGGCAGGAACGTCGACAACCAGGCATAAGCCGGCGGGGCCGCGCCGGCCGCAACGACGCGCTGCAAGGCACCATCCAGGAAATAGCGGGTCGCGGCCTCGTCCCACTCCAGCCGATAGATGTGAAACGCCGACAAGTCCGGGCTGGGCAGCAACTCCTGAGCGTAGTTGTCCGGGCTGGGGTCCAGAGAGCCTTCCAGCGAAAGCGTGCGCAGCCGATCGTAGGCGTCGATGAAGTCAGGCGTGGTAAACAGCCGCAGGCTGTACGGGGCGACGATCGGATCGGTGTCGTTGGCGCGTGTATCAAAGCCGAGCTTGCCCAGGCCGGTAATGGTGATGGGGACAGTGGCGTTGAGCTGGACCTTGGCTTCCAGGAAGCGGACGGGCTGGCTAAAGACGGCCTGGGAGCGCAGGTAGGCGCCGTTGAGGGCGACCCAGCCGCCGCTGACCACGGGCGTGGCGGCGCCGCCGTAATCGAAGCGGCGCACCGCCAGCCAGCGCCCGGCGTCCACGGGGCCATCCGGCTGAGCGGCGAAGTAATCGTCCAGCGTGGCCGCCAGACGGACGCCGCCGCCGGTGGGCGCCGTCAACACGGTCTGCGTCAGCGTGCTGTGAGGGAACACCCCGCTCAACGCGGCGCAGTCGGCGTTGAGCGTGGTCGTGATCACGCCGCTGGGCGAGGCCGCCTCGGCGATAGCCGCCCGCGGCGACAGAAGAGCGGCCCCAGCACCGGCTAAACCGAGACCTACCGTCAGGCTGGCAGTCAGGGCCGCAATTCGGATGGAACGGGTCTGGACGCTCGTTGGCAGCATAATATCCCCTCCCCCTTGAACACTGGGAGATACTGCGCCGGAGTTATTCATCTTAGCCCGGATCATGACGGACCGGCAATCCGGAAAACCCTCAGCCTCGGCTCGCCCATTCCGAGGGGCGAGGGT
>CALFZO010000034.1 GCA_937952305.1 uncultured Anaerolineales bacterium
TTCGTCGGCGCCGGCCTGGCGGTCTGCCTCGGGCCATCGCCGGAGATGGCGCGCCTGGCCGAGGCCCACGGCTTCGGGCGCGTCGCCGCCGATTTCACGCCGCCGGCGCTGGCGCGGACTCTCAACGCCCTCACAGTCACGGAGATCGATGCGCTTAAGCGCCACGCCCTGCGGGCGCGCGAACAACTCAACGCCCAGGTGGAGATGAGCAAGCTCCAGGCCCTCTACCGCCAGTTGTTGGCAGGCCCGGCCTGAATGTGTGGGATCCTGGGGTTGTGGCAGCGCGACGGGGCGGCCGTCCAGCCGGACGTTGTGCGGCGCGCCACCACGCGGCTGCGCCATCGCGGCCCGGACGACGAGGGCTACCTGCTGGCGAACTCGGCCGCCGGCCGGGTTCAGGCCTACGGCGGCCCGGACACGGCCCGGGCGCTGGGGCTGCCGGTGCTGCCGGCGGCGCCGGACCCGGGCGCCGACCTGGCCTTCGGCTTCCGGCGTCTGGCGATCCTGGACCTCTCCCCGGCCGGCCACCAGCCGATGGCGAGCCCGGACGGCCGGCACTGGCTGGTGCTGAACGGCGAAATCTACAACTACCGCGAGCTGCGCCAGGAGCTGCAGGCGCAGGGCGCGGATTTCCGCACCAGCAGCGACACCGAAGTGGTGCTGGCCGCCTACCGCCAGTGGGGCCTGGAGTGCGTGACCCGTTTCAACGGGATGTGGGCGTTCGCGCTCTGGGACGGCGCGCAGCGGCGCCTGTTCTGCGCGCGCGACCGCTTTGGCATCAAGCCCTTTTATTACTGGCAGGCCGGCTCGAGCTTCGCCTTCGCCTCCGAGCTGAAGGGCCTGCTGGCGCTGCCGGAAGTGCCGCGCCAGCCGAACGACCCCCTGATCTACGATTACCTGGCGCACAGCCTGCTCGACCACACCGCCGAGACTTTCTTCACCGGTCTGCGGGCTCTGCCAGCCGCGCACATCTTGCTGGTGAGCGCCGACGGCCTGGAGCAGCGCCCATATTGGGCCCTGGACCTGGAGCGGCGGGCCGCGCCCGGCGACCACGCCGGCCAGTTCGCGGCGTTGTTCGAAGACGCCGTGCGCGTGCACCTGCGCAGCGATGTCGCCGTGGGCACCTGCCTCAGCGGCGGGCTGGACTCGTCGGCCATCGTCTCCGTCGCCAACCGCCTGCTGCTGACCGAAGGCGTCCTGGATCCGGCGCTGGTGGGCGACCAGCAGAAGACCTTCTCGGCCTGCTTTGAGGACCCGCGCTTCGACGAGCGCCAGCACATCGCCCATGTGCTCGCGGCGACCGGCGCCGAGCCCAATCTGGTCTTCCCTGATCCGCAGCAGCTTGTGGATGATCTGCCGCGCCTGGTCTGGCACCAGGAAGAGCCCTTCGGCTCCACCAGCATCTTCGCGCAGTGGTGCGTGATGCGTCGGGCCGCCGAGCGCGGCGTGCGCGTGTTGCTGGACGGCCAGGGCGCGGATGAATTGCTCGCCGGTTACCACGGCTACTTCGATTACTTCTGGGGAGAGCTGCTCCGGCGCGGCCAGTTCAGCCGCCTCGGGCGCGAGCTGGCCGCCTACCGCTCCACGCACGGCCGCGCCTGGCCGTACCTGGCTGGACGTGTGCTCCGGCCCTTCCTCCCGCCGGCGCTGCTCCCGCTCGCCCGCCGCCTCCAGCGCGGCGGCGGGCTGGGCCTGAACCCGGACTTCGCCCGCGCGCACAGCTCGCGGCCAGGACATTATCCGGCCGACTCGGCCGATTGGTTCCACGGTTACCTGCGCCATGCGCTCGGCCACACCAGCCTGCCGGCGCTGCTGCGCTATGAAGACCGCAACTCGATGGCGTTCTCCATCGAGGCGCGCGTGCCCTTCCTGGATTATCGCCTGGTGGAGTTCGTGTTCGCGCTGCCGGCCGAGGCCAAGCTCCAGGCCGGCACCACCAAGGCCGTCATGCGCCAGGCTCTGCGCGGCGTGCTGCCGGAGCCGATCCGGACGCGCACCGACAAGATGGGCTTCGTCACCCCGGAACGCGTCTGGATCGCCGGGCCGCTGCGCCAGTGGCTGCTGGATCTGGTCCACTCGGCCTCCTTCCAGGCCCGGCCGTATTTTGACGCCGCGCAGGTGCGCGCCGCGCTGGACGAGCACGCCGCCGGCCGGCGCGACCTCGGTTTCCTGGCCTGGCGCTGGGCCAGCCTGGAGCTGTGGCTGCGCCAAATGATCGACGGGACGGGGGAGCCGTGAAGCGCGTCGGCCTGATCACGTACTGGTACCCGCCCAACCAGTCTATCGCCTCCATCCGCCTGGCCAAGCTCGTGAAGTACCTGCCGGACTTCGGCTGGGAGCCGCTCGTGATCACAGTGGCGCCCGGCTCGGACCTGTATCAGCGGGCCGGGCCGCTGCCCGACGAGCGCCGCGCCGGCCAGGTCTATCGCACCCGCGACCTGTCGCTCGGCGTCTGGGCGTACCGCGTTTTGCGCTGGCTGCGCGGCCAACGCGTTGCCGCTCAGCCGGACGGCGCCGCGCCGGTGGCCTTCTACGGCGCGCGCCAACCGCTGGTGCGCGCGGCCTATTGGCTCTATCGCCAGGCGCTGTGCTTCCCGGACGAGTGCTGGCCCTGGCTGTGGGAGTATCCGGCCGTGCGCGCGATCGTCGCCCGGGAGAAACCGGACGCGTTGTACAGTTCGTCGCTGCCGGCCACCACCCATCTGTTGGCCAGCCGCCTGGCCCAGGAACTGCGCCTGCCCTGGGTGGCCGAACTGCGCGACTTCTGGTCCGAGAGCTACACGCTGCGCCGCATCGCGCCGCTGCGCTGGCTGGAGGCCCGGCTGGAGCGGGCCACTCTGCGGCCGGCCCGCGTCCTGGTCACGGTCTCCGAGCCGCTGCGCGAGCGCCTGGCCGAGCGCCACCGCAAACCCGCGCACATCGTCATGAACGGCTTCGACGACGCCGACTTTGCGGCGCGGCCCGCGCCCGCCGCCGGCCCTGCCCCGGCCTTCACGCTGGTGTACACGGGCACGGTCTACCCCGGCAAGCAGGACCCCGGCCTGTTGTTTCAGGCGCTCAGCGCCCTGCGGCGCGCCGGCCGGTCGGAGCAGCCGCCGATGGAGGTGCTCTTTTACAGCCGCAGCCTGGGCGCCGTGCGCGCGGCGCTGGAGACCTACCCAGACCTGCGTGGTTCGGTGCGGCTGGTGGGCGAGGTGACGCACGCCGAGGCGCTGCGCGCCCAGCAATCGGCCGCGGCCCTGCTCTTCCTGGAATGGACCGACGCCGGCGACCGCGGCGTGCTGACGGGCAAGCTCTTCGAGTATCTGGCCGCCGGACGCCCGATCCTGGCCTGCGGACCGGCCGGCGGCGCCGTGGAGCCGGTGCTGCGCGCCACCGGCGCCGGTGAGCTCGCCAGCACGCCGGAGGCCATTCAGGCTGTGCTGCTGCGCTGGCTGGACGAATTCCGCCGGACCGGCGCTGTGCGCGTCTCGGTCCCGCCTGAGAAGCTCCAGCCGTACACCCGGCGTCACCAGGCCGGCCAACTGGCCGGCATCTTAGAGAGCGTGGTGAGCTGAACGATGTCGGCGGGACGGGTTCTAGTAACCGGCGCCACCGGCCTGATCGGGCGCCGTTTGGTGGCCGCGCTGCTGGCCGAGGACACTCCAGTGCGCGTCTTCACGCGCGGCCGAAGCTCGCCCCCGCCGGAATGGGCTGGGCGCGTGGAGACCGCCATCGGCGACCTGGCCGACCCGGCTGCCCTGGCCTCGGCCTGCGCCGGCTGCGCCCAGGTTTTCCACCTGGCCGGTGAGTGGCGCGCCCCGGACTGCTTCCGCGCGGTCAACGTGGACGGCACGCGCCAGGTGCTGCGCGCGGCTGCGTCTGCGGGCGCGCAACACGTGGTCCACCTGAGCAGTGTGGGTGTGATGGGCACGCGCGCGGCCGGCCCCGTGGACGAAGCCGCGCCCTGCCGGCCACGCGACCCCTATGAGCAGAGCAAGCTGGAGGCCGAGCAATGGGCGCTGTTATGGGCCGGCGAGACAGGCGTCCCGGTGGCGGCCCTGCGGCCTACTATCGTTTTCGGCCCGCGCCCGGCCGGCGAGGCCGACAGCTTGCTGGTCTGGCTGCGCGCCCTGCAGGCCGGCCGCTATGCCCATCTCGACCGCCGCGCGGTGGCCAACTACGTGTACGTAGACGACGTCGCCGCCGCCTGCCTGGCCGCCGCCGCGCGCCGCGCCCATGGCGTTTTCATCGTGGCTGATCCTTGCCCGCTGGCCGACTTTGTGGCGGCCATGGCGGAGGCGCTCGGCGTCCCGGCCCCGCGTGCGGTGATTCCGCTGCCGTTGGCTTATCTGGGCGCCCTCGGCCTGGGCCTCGTCAGCGCCGTGTTGCGCCGCCCGAATCCCCTGACTCTGGCCCGCGTGCGGGCCCTCTCCAATCGCACCCTCTTCCGCTCGACCCAGAGCGAGACCGCCCTGGGCTGGCGTCCGCTCATCGGCTACCGGGCCGGCCTGGCGCGCACGGTGCTGGCCTACCGGCGCGCCGGGCAGTTGTAGAATCGAGGGATGGCTCCGCCGCGTCTGTGCCGGATCGTCACCGTTCCACTGACCTTCGCCACGCTGTTGCGCCAGCAGGTCCGGTGCATCGCCGCCGCCGGA
Source organism: uncultured Anaerolineales bacterium (assembly GCA_937952305.1). Taxonomy (GTDB): domain Bacteria; phylum Chloroflexota; class Anaerolineae; order Anaerolineales; family UBA6663; genus SpSt-583. Next base: position 4,638 of record CALFZO010000034.1, read on the forward strand.
TTGGATTTGACGTTGGTGAGCAGCCCCGGCGAGGCCCTGAATGAAGTGGCCCGGGAGGCCGGAGTGCGCGCCCACGCCCTCCCGATGGCGCGCGAGCCAGCCCCGCGGCGGGACCTGGCGGCGCTGGCGGCGCTGACGCGCTTCCTGCGGCGCGAACGCTTTAGCCTGGTCCACTCCAGCACGCCGAAAGCCGGCCTGCTCACGGCGCTGGCCGCCGGCGCCGCCGGCGTCCCCTTCCGGCTGCATACGTACACGGGCCAGCCCTGGGTGGAGCGGCGCGGCTTTGTTCGTTGGGCGGCCCGTGAAGCGGACCGCCTGATCGGCCAGTTGGACACCCATCTGTACACCGACAGCTACTCGCAGCGCGACTTTCTGGTGGCGCAGGGCCTGGTCCGCCCGGACCGGCTGCGTGTCCTGGGGGCGGGCTCAATCAGCGGCGTGGACCTGCGCCGCTTTGACCCGGCGGCCTGGGCGGGCGAGCGTGGTACCATTCGGGCGCGGCTTGGCATCGCGCCGGAGGCCCGGGTGATCGTCTTCGTCGGGCGACTCACCCGGGACAAGGGTCTGCCGGAACTGGTCACGGCTTTCCAGGCCCTCAGTGCCCGGTTGGCGGACGTTCAACTGGTGCTGGTGGGCCCGTTGGAGCCGGAGCGTGATCCGCTGCCGCTGGAAACCCAAAACGCGATCGACTCGAACGAGCGTATCCACGCGGTGGGCTTTTCGGCCAAGCCGGAACGCTACCTGGCGGCGGCCGATCTGTTCTGCCTCCCCAGCTACCGCGAAGGTTTTGGATCGGTGGTGATTGAGGCCGGGGCGATGGGTCTGCCCAGCGTGGCGACACGGGTGACCGGCCTGGTGGATGCCGTCGTCGAGGGCGAGACCGGCCGGCTGGTGCCGCCCAAGGACGCTCACGCGCTGGCTGGGGCGCTGGCTGAACTCCTAGAGTCCGAGACGCTCCGCCGGGCGCTGGGCGCAGCCGCCCGCCAGCGGGCCGTCCAGCACTTTGACGCCGCGGCCGTCAACGCCGCCGTCGTGGCTGAGTACCGCCGCCTCTTAGCATGGTGATGTCGACAGACCCGCCGCCCGGCCTGTACGCGCGCTATGGCAAGCGTCTGCTGGACCTCCTCAGCGCGGCCGTGTTGCTGGTGCTGCTCAGTCCGGCGCTGGCCCTGATCGCGCTCTTGATCCCGCTGGAGTCGCCTGGGCCGGCCCTGTTCCGCCAGGAGCGGCTGGGCTGGCGCGGGCGCGTGTTTCGGATCTACAAGTTTCGGACGATGACCCACGCAGCCCGCGTCCCCGGCCACGAAATCTTCGGCCAGGATCCGGATGTCACGCGCCTGGGCCGCTGGCTGCGCCGGCTGAAGCTCGATGAGCTGCCGCAGCTCTGGAACGTCCTGTTCGGCACGATGTCGCTGGTGGGGCCGCGGCCGGCGCTGCCGCAGCAGTTGGCCGAATATGATGCGGCGGCGCGGCGGCGCCTGGATGTGCGCCCCGGCCTGACCGGCCTGGCCCAGGTGGCCGGCAACATCTACCTCACCTGGCCGGAGCGCTGGGCCTATGACGCGCAGTACGTCGAGCGTTTGTCGTTCGGCTTGGATTTGTGGATCCTGTGGCGTACCCTGTTCGTCGTGGTGTGGGGTGAGGCACGCTGGCGGGTGGCGCCGACGCCAAAAAAGGATTGATGGATGACTTCGGAAATTCCCCGGCCGCCGCGTGTGGTGTTGGCCGGGAGCGTCGGCAGCAGCCGCCGGACTCTCCAGGGCCTATTGCGCCACCGCGCGTCGGTCGTCGGCGTGCTGGGCTTCAGCCCGGACCGGGCTGCCGGCGTGAGCGGCTACGCGCGCCTGGACGATCTGGCACTCGGCGCCGGCCTCCCGTTCAAGGAGTTCCAGTCACTCAACCACCCGGAGGTGGTGGCGTGCGTGCGTGCCTGGGCGCCTGACCTGCTCTTCGTGGTCGGTCTCTCAGAGCTCGTCCGGCCGGAGCTGCTGGCTGTCCCACGCTTAGGCTGTGTAGGCTTCCATCCCACGCCTTTGCCGGCCGGCCGCGGCCGCGCGCCGATCGCCTGGCTTACGCTGGACGCGCAGCCCGGCGCCGCCACTTTCTTCCTCATGGAGGCGGGCGTCGACTCTGGCCCGATCTTGGTTCAAGAGCCTTTCCCGGTGACGCGCCAGGATTACGCCGCGGATGTCCTGGCCCGCCTGGAGGCCGCCATCGATGCGGCTCTGGACCGCTGGCTGCCGGAACTGCTGGCCGGCCGCTGGCAGCCCACCCCGCAAGACCCGGCGCGCGCCACCTATACCGGTCGGCGCACACCTGAGGACGGCCTCATCGACTGGCGCAGGCCAGCGGAAGAGATCTATGACCTGGTGCGAGCGGCGTCCCGGCCGCATCCTGGCGCTTACACTTACCTGAACGATGAGCGTCTGGTCGTGTGGCGCGCGGACCTCGAGTGCGAGCAGACCTATCGGGGCGTCATCGGCCGTATCGTCCAGGCGGAACCGGGACGCGGCGTGTTGGTGCAGACCGGCGCCGGTCAGCTGTGGCTGACTGAGGTGACGTTGGCGTCCGGCGGCGCCGCCCCCTTGCGGGTGGGACAGCGCCTCGGCTACGCGCCTGAAGACGAAGTATTTCTGCTGCGGCGGCGGCTGGTGGCGCTGGAAGCACGGCTGGCGCGGCTCGAGGCTGAGGGGGGGCGGGCGCCGTGACGGTGCTGGTAGTGGCCACTCACCCGGACGACGAGGTGCTGGGCTGCGGCGGCGTGATAGCCCGGCACGCCGATGCGGGCGAGGCCGTGCACGTCCTCGTCGTCACGCGCGGCATCCCCGAGTTATTTCTGCCGGAGCAGATCGAGGCGACGCGGTTGGAATTGCGCGCGGCGCATCAGCGCCTGGGCGTCCGCCAGGCGCACTTCCTAGACTTCCCCGCGCCGCGCCTGGACGTGCTGCCGGGCCACCAACTGGCCGATGCTATTGGTGGCGTGCTCCGGGCGGTGGGCGCGGAGACGGTGTATCTGCCGCATCGCGGCGATCTGCACGCCGACCACCGGGCCGTGTACGCGGCGACCCTGGTGGCGGCGCGGCCGATCAACGGCTGCCCGGTGCGGCGCCTGTTGTGCTACGAGACACTCTCGGAGACGGAATGGGCGCCGCCCACGGGCGACCTGGCTTTTGTCCCGACCGTGTTTGTGGACATCGCCGCCTGGCTGGAGCGCAAACTGGAGGCGATGGCGTGCTATCGCAGCCAACTTAAGGAGCCGCCGCATCCGCGTTCGCTGTTGGCGTTGCGCGCGTTGGCCCAGCTGCGCGGCGCTACGGCCGGCCTGGCCGCGGCCGAGGCTTTCCTGCTGGTGCGCGAGATTGTCGAGGCCTGAGCGATGCGCGTCGTGATCCTGGGCGCCGGCGGCCATGGCCAGGTGGTGGCCGACCTCCTCTGGCAGTCCCACCGCGCCGGCGGCTCCGCGCGTCCGGTCGGTTTCCTGGATGACGATCCTCGGCTGGCGCAGCCGCCCGGTTTGAGTCTGCCGATGCTGGGCCCGCTGGCGCGCCTGCCGGAGATCGAGCATGACGCCATCGTGGTTGCCATTGGTGACAACCAGGTGCGCCAGCGCGTTTTTGCGCACTGGCAGGCGCGGGGTGAACGCTTCGCAGTGGTCCGTCATCCCAGTGCGGTTGTGGCCGCCGATGCGCAAATCGGGCCCGGCAGCCAAATCTGCGCCGGAGTGGTGGTGGGTGTTGGAACTGTGGTGGAGGCGAATGCCATTCTCAATACGAGTTGCAGTGTGGATCATCACAACCGCATCGGCGCCCATGTGCATATCGGGCCGGGCGCGCACCTGGGGGGTGAGGTGATCGTGGAAGCGGGTGCGCTGGTGGGGATTGGGGCCACGGTGCTACCGCGTTGCCGGATCGGCGCTGCGGCCGTGGTCGGCGCGGCCGCCTGTGTCACTGGCCCGGTGCCCGCCGGGACAACCGTGGTTGGTGTTCCTGCTCGGCCCCGCCTGCGATCTCACCATGACTGAGTGGCGTTTACCCATGTCGGCCCCGGACCTGACGGACGCCGACGTCGCCGCCGTGCTGCGGGTCCTGCGGACACCGCAGTTGAGCCTCGGGCCTCACCTGGAGGCTTTTGAGCGCGCCTTCGCTGTCTGGGTGGGCGAGCCGCACGCTGTGGCCGTTAACTCCGGGACAAGCGGCCTGCACCTGTGCGTGCTCGCCGTCGGGGTCGAGGCGGACGACCTGGTCATCACGTCGCCGTTCTCGTTCGTAGCCTCGGCCAATTGCATCCTGTATGAGCGGGCGGTGCCGATCTTTGTGGATGTCGACCCCGTCACAGGCAACCTGGACCCGGCCCAGGTAGCCGAGTGTGCGCGGGACCTGCGGACGGGTGGCCGCGCCGCCGAGCGCTGGCTGCCCCCCACGCTGCGCGCGGCGGGCACCCGAGACGGTCGGCTGAAGGCCCTCCTGCCGGTCCACGCGTTCGGGCAGCCGGCGGATATGGACGCGCTGGGGGCTGTGGCGCGCGCTCACGGCCTCGCCCTGATCGAAGACGCGTGCGAGGCCGTCGGCGCCGCCTATCGCGGCCGGCCCGCCGGCACCCTGGGGGACGCCGCCGTCTTCGCCTTTTATCCGAACAAGCAGATGACAACCGGCGAGGGCGGGATGATTGTCACAGCCCGTGCCGACTGGGATGCGCTTTTCCGGTCGCTGCGCAACCAGGGTCGTGACGTCTTCGACGCTTGGTTGAACCATAGCCGGCTCGGCTATAATTATCGTTTGGACGAGATGAGCGCGGCCCTCGGCCTCGCTCAGCTCCAGCGTCTGGACGAATTGTTGGCCAAACGGGCCCGCGTGGCGGCTTGGTACTCCGAACACCTGGCGGATGTGGATGGGCTGGAGCCACCTCAGCTGGCGGAGACCACCACGCGCATGTCCTGGTTCGTGTATGTGGTCCGCCTCCACCCGCCTGTGGCGCGCGCGCGCGTCATGCGGCACCTGGCCGAGGCTGGCTACCCGAGCCGGCCGTATTTCACGCCGATCCATCTCCAGCCGTTTTACGCGCGCCGGTTTGGCTATCAACCGGGCGCCTTTCCGGTGACCGAGCGTCTGGGGGAATGCTCGCTGGCGCTGCCTTTCTCCAGCCTGATGCGCGAAGAGCAGGTTGAGCAAGTGTGCCGGCACCTGATCGAAGCCATCCATGAAACCCGCTGATCTTGTCGCCCTGCTCTTGCTGCGGCTGCGCAATCGCCACCTGCTGTCGGCTGATATCCTCCTGTTGCTGCTGACGCCGACGCTGGCGCTCAGCCTGCGGCTGGACACGAACGCCTGGGCCTCCATTTACTGGCCAGGGCTGGCCGTCTATACGCTCGTGGCGCTGCTGGTCAAGCTGCGCGTCTTTCACAGCTTCGGGCTTTACCGGCGCTACTGGCGTTACGCCAGCGTCGACGAGCTGTACCTGGTGGTGCTGGCCGTGGGCACCGCCTGCGGCCTGATCATCGGCGTGTATTTCGCCGGGCGGATCACCGATCTCATCGACGACACCTGGTTGCCGCGGTCGGTGCCGCTGATGGACGGCGTCTTCACGCTGCTGGCCGTGGGCGGGCTGCGCTTCGCGGTGCGGGTCCTGGAGTCGGCCCGGCGCATGCACAACACCGGCGCGGTGCTGGACAAGCGGCGCGTGCTGGTGGTAGGCGCGGGCGATGCCGGGCTTATGATTGTGCGCGAGATGCGCAACAACCCGGCCCTCAAGCTGGATCCGGTCGGCTTCCTGGACGACGATCGGCGCAAAGCGGGCGCCTCCATCATCGGCGTGCCGGTGCTGGGACAGATCGTCGATCTGCCCCGGCTGGCGGTGGAGCACCGCATCGAAGAAGTGATCATCGCGATGCCGACCGCGCCCGGCACCGTGATCCGCGAAATCCGGCGTCTGTGCGAGTCCGTGCATGTGCCCTCCAAGATCATGCCTGGAATGAGTGATCTGCTCACCGGGCGTGTGGGCATCGACCATCTGCGCCAGGTGGATATTCAGGACTTGCTGCGCCGCGAACCGGTCGACATCGACTCGGCGGAAGTAGCGCGAGTGCTCTCCGGTGCGCGGATCCTGGTGACAGGCGGCGGCGGCTCCATCGGCGCGGAATTGTGCCGCCAGATCGCGCGTTGCGGTCCGGAGCAGTTGGTCCTGCTGGGCCACGGCGAGAACAGCCTGTTCGAGATCGCTCGTGAGCTGCGGCAGCAATGGCCGGCGCTGACACTGACCACCGTCGTGGCCGATATCCGCGACGTCGCCCGGATGCGGGCGGTGTTCGAGCGGACCCGCCCGCACGTGGTCTTTCACGCCGCCGCCCACAAGCACGTGACCTTGATGGAGCTGAACGTCGAAGATGCGGTGACGAACAATGTCGGGGGCACGCTTAATCTAGTGAAGCTGGCCGAGCAGACCGGCGTGGAACGTTTTGTGCTCATCTCCAGCGATAAAGCCATTCAGCCGACCAGCGTCATGGGCGTCACCAAGCGGCTGGCCGAACTGGTGGTGCAGGCCGCTGCCCGGCGTACCGGCCGCGACTATGTCGCCGTGCGCTTTGGCAACGTCCTGGGCAGTCGCGGCAGTGTCGTCCCGATCTTTCGCAACCAGATCGCGCGGGGCGGCCCGGTGACCGTCACACACCCCGACGCCACCCGTTACTTCATGACCATCCCGGAGGCCGTGCAGTTGGTGCTGCAGGCGGCCGCCCTCGGCGGTCCGGGCACCATCTTCGTGCTGGATATGGGTGAGCCGATCCGCATCGCCGACCTGGCGCGGGATTTGATCGAGTTGTCCGGTCTGGAGGTTGGCCGCGATATCGAGATCGTCTTCACCGGCCTCCAGCCCGGCGAGAAGCTGCACGAGGCGCTGGTGCAGCCGGGCGATTACTATGGCCGGACCCGGCACCCGCAGATCCTGGCGCTCCGTGAACAAAAGGGCGCCAATGTCCGTCTGGCGGATGACGACTTCGAAGCCAACCTGGCCCAGTTGCTGCATGCCGCTGCCGGCTATCGTGAAGTCGATTTACGGCAGCAGCTGCAGCGGCTGGTGCCGGAATACCACCTGGGCGAAGGGCGGCTGTCCGAAGCCGCAGCCTCGCCGCAGCTGGGAGATTGATGTCGCGTTCAGCGGTCCTCGCCCGCCAGCCGCGCCTGATCTGGCCGGCTCTCATGCCTCAGATCGGCCTCGGGCTGCTGGCGGCCGTGCACGGCCTTCTGTATTTGCTCGTCATTCCGCCCTGGCAGGCCCCGGACGAAACCTCGCACGTCGAGCATACGCTGTTGTGGCTGAAATTGGGCCGGACAGCGACCCCCGCCGATGCGGCGGCGGCGCCCGAAATCGGGCAGGCCATCGCTGACTCGTTGTACACTTTTCGCGCTTACGAATATCTGGGTTACAGCGCGCCGGACCCGCGCGTCGGGCTGTTGCGGGCCATGCCCTTCTTTGGTTCCTCCACGACGCTCGGCCGTTTCTCGCTGGCGTACCCGGTCTATGCGCTGGCGGTGGCGCCCTTTGCCGGCGCCGACATCCTGACCCAATTGTATGTGCTGCGCCTGGTGTCGGTGGCTCTGGGGGTGGCGACGGTGCTGGTGGCGTACGTGACGGCGCGGCGGGTGGCGTCGGAGACACCTGAGTTGGCGGCCGGCCTGGCTCTGCTGATGATCTTCATCCCGCAGCGGGCCTTTATCAATGCGTCCGTCAACGACGGCAACCTGGCCGAGTTTCTGGCGGCCGTGACCTTCTACTGGCTCGTTGACCTGCTACAGGGTGGGTTGACGGGGCGGCGTTTGGCGGCGTGCGCCGCGGCCACGCTGGCGGCGGTGCTCACCAAGAGCACCGCCCTGTTTCTCGTGCCACTCCTGGCCTTCTGCGGGGGTGGGGCCTGGCTGTCCCACTTGCGGCGGGCGCAGCGCTGGCCCTGGTTGATGACGGCCGCGGCCCTGATGGGCCTCGTCGGTCTCAGCGTGGTTATCATCGCCTGGTCGCCAGCCAGCGGTCCGGCGCTGGCGGTCTTGTCCCGTGGCGGTGTCGGCCTGCAGCAGGCGATCGCCCAGCGCCTGGCCGAAGAGGCTTTCGGGGCCTTGCAATGGCAGATGTTCCAGACGTTCTGGGCTAGCTTTGGCTGGCTGCGTGTCAATCTGCCGGAGCCGCTGTACGTGTTCTGGGCGGCCATCGCCCTGATCGGTGTGGTTGGCCTGCCGCTGGGCGGTTGGACGCTGATAGCCCGCCGCCAAACCTCAGTGGGTGTGACGCTGCTGCTGGGGGCGGCGTTCTGCTGGCTGGTGCCGGTGGCGGTCTATTTCGTCGTGCCGGCGTCGGCGCCACTGCATCAGGGCCGCTACTTGTTCCCGGGCTTGGTACCGCTGGGTTTGCTGGTGGTGGCTGGCTGGCTCGGCCTGGTGCGCCGGCCCCGGGCGAGCCTGGCGCTGCTGGGGTTGTGTTTGATCACTCTGGATGCGCTGGTGCTGTGGGGCACTGCGCTGCCCTACTTCTACCGCTGAGGACTGCTGGGCGCGCCGTCATCCAGCTGCCGACGTTTGACCATGTTGAGACCTCGATCGCCCAGGGTATTTGTGCTCGGGGCCGCCCTGTCGGCGGTCGCCGTCGTCATTACCGGGCTGGCGGCCCTGGAGGGCCTGCGCCTGACCGTCGCGCCGGGCGATGAACAGGCGGAGAGCCAGACCCAGTCTGGACCTCTGCAGCCCGGGGCCATCATCAGTCAGTCCGTCATCGCGCGCTGGCCAGGCCTGTGCCGCATCGAGGTCCGCTTCAGCACCGCCGGGGCCGCTCTGGTGGCCGGCCAGGTGGAGTTTCGACTGCAGGCGCCCTATAGTCCGCTGGTGAAACCGGTGACCCAACAGATCGACGCGCGCCAGATCACGGACGGCCAATATTACCGCTTCGAGTTCCCGGCGCTCCCCAATCGGATCGGGGAGACCTTGTACTTCGCGATCACGGCGCCGGAAATTGACCCGGACGCTGAGTTGACGCTCTGGGGCTCCCCCACTCCGGGCGCCTATGCCCTTGGCCAAGCCCAGTTCCAAGCGACGCCGTCCAATGGCTTGCAGGACCTGGCGTTTCGCGCGCGCTACTGCCCCAGTGTCACCTACCTGCTCGACACCTGGCTCGAACGCGCCACCGCCAATCGACCGGGGGTGCTGGGCCAGGCCTGGCTCTACCTGGCTGTGATCTGCGCTTTCGGGGTGATGCTGTCCTGGATCGGCCTCGTAATCTACGGCGCTGATCCCGTGGCTGCCGCGCCGGACCCGGCGGTTACTCGCCCGCCCACACCGGACTAGCGCCGCTGGCCCAAGGGCAGACCAGCTGCCGCAAGGGGCGTGTTCGGAATCGCGCCGCAGCCGGTATGGTAAAATGCCGGAGCGTGGCCAGCGCCCCCTTCTGTCAGGGGGCGTTTGTGTGGGTGGCGGCGCCGTTCAGGACGAGGTCCAGGGCGGCCGCTAGATCCGGGACGATCCGCGCCGCCAGGCCGCGCCGCTCCACCTCGGCCGCCTGCCCGGCGCCCAGTCCGGTGCGCACCAGGATGGCGCGCACGCCCGCGGCCAGGCCGGCCTGCACATCGCTGAGCGCGTCGCCGACGAAGACCGAGGCGGCCAGGTCGATCTCTAGTTCGGCCGCCGCCTGGAGCAGCATGCCGGGGGCCGGTTTGCGGCAGGGGCACTGGGCGTCCGGATGGTGCGGGCACATATAAATCCGGTCGATGCGCCCGCCGGCGGCCTGCACGCGGTCACGGACGAAGGCGTTGATGGCGTGGGCGGTGTCGAGCGACAAAACGCCGCGCCCGACGCCGGCCTGGTTAGTGGCGATGACGACCCGCCAGTCTGGGCGGGCGCGCGCCAGACGCGCCAGGGCCGCCAGCGCCCCCGGGATAAACGCCACGTCCGCCTGGCTGCGGACGTAGTTGGGCTGGTTCTCGATGATGACGCCATCCCGATCCAGGAAGATGGCCGGCTGAAGCGCGCGCGTTGACATGGGCGGCATTATAACAAAGCGCCGCCGGGCGCTGACGAGTTTGGCATGAAGATCCTTGTCACTGGCGGAGCCGGCTTTATCGGCTCGCATACGCTTGATTTGCTGCTGCGCCGCGGCCATACCGTGCGCGTGCTGGATGCCCTGGAACCGCCCGTCCACCGCGACCGCCAGGTGCCGGATTATCTGCCGGCCGAGGTCGAGCTGCAGCGCGGCGACGTGCGCGACCGCGCCGCCTGGGAGCGCGCGCTGGAGGGGGTGGAGGCCGTCTTCCACCTGGCCGCCTACCAGGACTACCTGCCCGATTTCTCCAAGTTCTTCCACGTCAACGCCGTCAGCACGGCGCTGTTGTACGAAGTCGTGGTCGAGCGGCGCCTGCCGATCCGCAAGATCGTGGTGGCCGCCTCCCAGGCCGTCTACGGCGAAGGCAAATACCGGCGCGCCGACGGCAGCGCCGTCTACCCGGGCCAGCGCCCGGCCGAGCAGCTGGCCCAGCACGTCTGGGACCTGCGTGACCCGGACACCGGCGCGGTGCTCAGCGCCGACGTCACCGACGAGGCCGTGGTCCGGCCGCACAACTCGTACGCCATCAGCAAGTACACCGAGGAGCAGATCGCGCTCAACCTGGGCCGGCGCTACCAGCTGCCGTCGGTGGCCATGCGCTATTCCATCGTCCAGGGGCCGCGCCAGTCTTTCCGCAACGCTTACTCGGGCGCGCTGCGCATCTTCGCCATGCAGGTGCTGGCCGGCGAGCGTCCGGTCATCTACGAGGACGGCCAGCAGCTGCGCGACTACGTCTACGTCGGCGACGTGGCGCGCGCCAACCTGCTGGTGCTGGAAGACGCCCGCGCCGATTACCAGGCCTTCAACGTCGGCGCCGGCCGCGCCTGGACCGTGGTGGAGTTCGCGCGGATCATGGCCGAGGCGGCCGGCCGGCCGGACCTGGAGCCGCTCCTGACCGGCGAGTACCGCTTCGGCGACACGCGCCACATCATCTCGGATATCCGCCGGCTGCAGGCGCTGGGCTGGGAGCCGCGCGGCCATCCCGCGCAGAGCGCGCGCGAGTACCTGGAGTGGGCCACCCGTCAGCCGGATTTCGGCAACTACACGGCGGCGGCGCGCGCCCACATGAAACAAGTCGGGGCCGTCAAAGCCTGACCCCGCCGCCATCCGAAGGAGGGTCCCCATGGACGCCATCGACCGCTATCTGACCGAGCTCGCCCAAGTGATCAACGACCTTTCCCGCGACGAGGTGCGCGCCGTGGCCGACGCCCTGATGGAGGCCTGGCGGGCGCGCCGGCAGATCTTCATCATCGGCAACGGCGGCTCGGCGGCCACCGCCTCGCACATGATGAACGACCTGAATAAGTTCACGCGCGTGGACGGCAAGCCGCGTTTCCGCGCCATCGCCCTGACCGACAACGTGCCGTGGATGACGGCCGTCGGCAACGACCAGAGCTACCACGACATCTTCGTCGAGCCGTTGATGAGCCTGCTCGAGCCCGGCGACACGGTCATCGCCATCTCGGCCTCCGGCAACTCGCCCAACATCGTCAAGGCCGTGGAGTACGCCCAGGCGCACGGCGCGCGCGTCATCGGCTTCTGCGGCCGGCCGGGCGGCAAGCTGGCGCAGTTGGCCGACCTCAAGGTCATCGTCCCCAGCGACCGCATCGGCCATCAGGAGGACGGGCACATGATCCTGGATCACGTGCTGTCCTTCGCGCTGCTGGAGCGGGTGCGCGCCGAGTGAGCGCCCGCCATGAGCGCCGAGGCTTTCCCGCGCATCCTGTCGGTCATCATCCCGGCCTATAACGAGGCCCAGCGCCTGGGGCCGGGCCTGCCCGGCATCCTGGCCTACCTGGCCGCGCACTACCCGGCCTATGAGCTGATCGTCGTCGACGACGGCAGCCGCGACGAGACCGCCGTCTTGGTGTCCGCCGCCATCGCCGCCGAGCCGCGCGCGCGCCTGATCTCGTATCAGCCCAACCGCGGCAAAGGGCACGCCGTGCGCACCGGCGTGCTGGCCTCGCGCGGCGACGTCGTGCTGTTCATGGACGCCGACCTGTCCACGCCGCTGGGCGAGATCCCGCGCGGCCTGAGCCGGCTGGCCGACGCCGACGTCGTCATCGGCTCGCGCGGCCTGCCGGAGGCCGACATCCGCACCCGGCCGCCGTTCTTCCGGCGGACCGCCTCCTGGATCTTCGACCAGATCAAATACGCGCTGGTGGGCCTGCGCCGCTTTCGCGATACGCAGTGCGGGTTCAAGGTCTTCCGCGGCGGCGTGGCGCGCCAGTTGTTCGCGCTCGGCCGCGTGGACCGCTTCATGTTCGACGTCGAAATCTTGTTCCTGGCCGAGCGGGCCGGTCTGCGGCTGCGCGAGATGCCGGTGACCTGGGCGGATATGCCCGGCAGCAAGGTGCGTTTCTGGGAGGGCGTGGTCAACATGTTCCGCGACCTGTGGCGCATCCGGCGCCTGCATCCCGGCCGGATCGTGCTGCCCCCCGAGCCGGAGCGCCACCAGCCGGCCACGCAGCCCTAGGGCCGCGCCTGTTCGGAGAGCGAGGAGAGACTATGCGCGCGTTGATCACAGGCGGCGCCGGCTTCATCGGCAGCCACCTGGCCGAGGCGCTCCTGGCGCAGGGCCATACGGTGACGGCCGTGGACAACCTGTCCACCGGCCGGTTGGAGAACGTCGCCCACCTGGCGGAGCGGCCCGGCTTCCAGTTCGTCTACGAGTCGGTCACCAACGAGACCGTGATGGACCGGCTGGTGAGCGAGTGCGACACGCTCTTTCATCTGGCCGCCGCCGTGGGCGTGGAATTGATCGTCAAAGACCCGGTCTGGACGATTGAGACGAACCTGGAGGGCACGGAGATGGCGCTGCGCCTGGCGCGGCGTTATCGCAAAAAGCTCCTGCTGGCGTCGACGTCCGAGGTCTACGGCAAGAGCGCGGCCCTGCCCTTCCGCGAGGACGCCGACCGCGTCATGGGGCCGACCACCAAGAGCCGCTGGAGCTACGCCGAGTCCAAGGCCATCGACGAGTTCCTGGCGCTGGCTTATCACAAGCAGTTCGGCGTACCGGTGGTGATCTGCCGCTTCTTCAACACGGTCGGGCCGCGCCAGACCGGCAGCTACGGCATGGTCATCCCGCGCCTGGTGCAGAAGGCGCTGGCTGGCCAGCCGCTCACCGTTTACGGCGACGGGTCGCAGAGCCGCTGCTTCTGCAACGTCCGTGACACGGTGCGCGCCGTGGTGGCGCTGGCGGCGGCGCCGGCCGCCGTGGGCGAGATCTACAACGTCGGCTCGCAGGACGAGATCAGCATCCTGGCCCTGGCGGAGCGCGTCCGCGCCCGCACCGGCGCCCAGGCGCCGATCACGCTGGTGCCGTACGACGAGGCGTATGAGAAGGGCTTCGAGGACATGCAGCGGCGCGTGCCGAGCCTGGACAAGATCGGGGCCGCCATCGGCTGGGCGCCTACGGTGGCGCTGGACCAGACGCTGGACGAAGTGATCGCTTATTTCCGGGACGGCGGACGCGGTTGAAGGGCGCGGCGAAGAATCGAAAGCGGCTGGGCGAACCCAGCCGCTTTTTCGTTGGGCCTTCAGCGCGCCTGTCACTCCCAGGCTGGCTGTTCGCCGTCGTCCGTCTGCCAGTAGGGCGCCCAGGCCAGGGCCAGCAGCTGCACGCTGATATTGGTCTTCTTGGGCTTGATCACCAGCGTCTCCAGCGTCTCGGCCTGCGGGTCGAAGCGCGCCTCCAGCGCCTCCGCCTCCGCCTTGAACTCGGCGTCGAGCTCGGCCAGTTTCTGGTCCACGGCCTCCACGGTGTCCTGGGCGCGGCCGATGTCCTGGCCCTCTTTCATGGCCCGGCCCACGCCGCGCGCGGCCGAGGTGGCGCGGCCCAGGGTGGACCCCTTGCGCCCCACAAACGCCCCCAGCAGGGTAGCGCCCACTGAGATGGCCGTATTGAGCTGGGCCTGCTTGGCCTGCGCTTCCTGTTCGGCTTTGGCCTGCTCGGCGCGGCGGCGCCGTTCCTGCAGGGCCGCGCTCTTGGGCGCGTACTTCTTCTTGAGCGCCTCGGCCGCCTCGTCGCGGGCCTCGCGGGCGGCCAACTGGAGCCGCACCCGGAAGTCGCGCTCGCTCTCGTCCGGGTCAGAGATCAGCTTGGCGCCCGGGCTGGTGAGCAGTTCCAGCTTCTGCGCGCCATACAGCTGGGTGACGAAGTCCTTGCTCCAGGCCGCGTAGCTCTTGGCTTTGGCGGCCGCGGCCGGCAGTTCCGCAAATTGGCCGCCCTCGGCGGGCTGGCGCTCCAGGTCGTTGGCGGCCAGGTCCACGTCCTGGGCCGCCTCCCAGGTGACCGGCACGGCCGCGTCGGTGATGGGCGTCAGGCAGGCGGCCGTCTGCGTCACATCCACGCGCGCCTTGCTGTCCACAAAGTTGACCTTGGCCGCGCCGAAGACCATCGGCCGGTAGATCAGGGCGGCCGCCTGGCGGCCGCGCACCGGGATGAAGAACTGCGGGATCTCGGGCGGCAACGATGGGCGCGCGGCGGCGGTTGAGGCGGCCGTGGGG
>CALFZO010000035.1 GCA_937952305.1 uncultured Anaerolineales bacterium
GCTCTCCAAGACAACTTCGGTGCGGCCATCGAACAGGTCGTGGAGTTCCGCGGCGAGACCACGGTCGTCGTCCGCGCGGACGCCAACGTCGCCGTCCTGGACTTTCTCAAGACCCGGCACGGCTTCAACTTCCTGGCCGACCTGAGCGCCTATGACGACTGGCCCGAGGAACCGCGCTTCAAGGTCGCCTACCACCTGCGCAACCTGACCGGCCCGATCTGCCTGCGCGTCAAGTGCCCGGTCCCCGGCGACGACCCGCGGCTGGCCAGCGTCACCGGCGTGTACCCGGGCGCCAACTGGCAGGAGCGCGAGCTGTTCGACATGTTCGGGCTGCAGATCACGGGTCATCCGGACCTGCGCCGCATCCTGATGCCCGCCGACTGGCAGGGCCACCCGCTGCGCAAAGACTACCCGCTCGGCTACGAAGAAGTCCAGTTCACGTTCAACTTCGACGAGATCGACCGGAAGAAACCTTACGCGCAGGAATAACGCCGCGGCTGGACGCGGCCGGAGACCGGCATGAGCCAAGACCCCCTGTTTGAGGCCACCCTCGACGAACTGAAACACCTCTTCTCGCCGCGCGCGTTGACGGGCGAGACGATGGTGCTCAACATGGGCCCGCAGCACCCCAGCACCCACGGCGTGCTGCGCCTGATCGTGGAACTGGACGGCGAGATCATCGTCAACGCCGTGCCCGATATCGGTTTTCTGCACACCGGCATCGAAAAAAACATGGAGGCCAAGACCTTCACCAAGGCCTTGGTGATGACCGACCGCCTGGACTACCTCAACAACCTGGGCAACAACCTGGCCTACTGCCTGGCGGTGGAGCGCCTGATGGGGGTGGAGGTGCCCGAGCGCGCCCAGGTGCTGCGCGTGATCCTGGCCGAGCTGCAGCGCCTGGCCTCGCACCTGGTCTGGCTGGGCACGCACGCCAACGACATCGCCGCCCAGTCGATGCTGTTCTACTGCGTGCGCGAGCGCGAGTACATTCTCAACATCTTCGAGAGCATCGCCGGCCAGCGCATGATGACGTCGTTTATCCGGCCGGGCGGCCTGTGGCGCGACGTGACCCCCGGCTTCGAGGACGCCGTGCGCGCCTTCCTGGAGTATCTGCCGCCGCGCCTGGCCGATTACGAGGCCCTGCTCAAGAACAACCCGATCTGGCTGGACCGCACCAAGGGCGTCGGCGTCATCGACGGCGAGACGGCCGTGGCCTGGGGGCTGACCGGCGGCTCGCTGCGCGGCTCCGGCGTCAACTGGGACATCCGCAAAGCGCTGCCCTACAGCGGCTACGAGGACTACGAGTTCGACGTGCCGCTGGGTGAGAACGGTGACGTCTACGACCGCTACTGGGTGCGCATGCAGGAGTTCTACCAGTCGCTGCGCATCCTGCACCAGGCGCTGGCCAAGCTCAAGAAGATCGGCCCGGGGCCGGTGCTGACGGCCGACCGCAAGGTGGCGCCGCCGCCGCGCTCCGAGCTGGGCACCAGCATGGAGGCCCTGATCCACCACTTCAAGCTGTGGACGGAGGGCTTCGCGGCGCCCAAGGGCGAGGTCTACGTGCCGACCGAGTCGCCGCGCGGCGAGCTGGGTTTCTACCTGGTGGGCAACGGCGGGCCCAAGCCGCATCGCGCGCATGTGCGCACGCCGTCCTTCATCAACCTGCAGGCCACGCCGCTCATGGTGAAGGACCACTACATCGCCGACGTGATCGCCGTGATCGGCAGCATCGACATCGTGCTGGGCGACATCGACCGCTGACGCCCGCTGGACGGAGGCCCTAAGTGCTGGCTGAGAAGTACGCCGACGAGATCCAGAAGATCCTGAGCCGCTATCCGCCCGAGTGGAAACGCTCGGCCGTGATGCCGCTGCTGCACCTGGCGCAGCGGGAATATGGGCAGGTGACCCCGCCCGTCCTGGCCGAGGTGGGCGCGCTGTGCGGCCTGGAGCCGACCCAGGTGGCCGGGGTGGTGGGCTTCTACTCGCTCTACCATGACCATCCGGCCGGCCGGCGCCGCGTGCAGATCTGCACCGATCTGCCCTGTGCGCTGCGCGGTGCCGAGCGCTTCGGCCAGGAGTTGTGCCAGAAGCTCGGCGTGGGCTGGGACGAGACCACGGCCGACGGCGAGTTCACGGTCGAACACGTCATGTGCGTGGGCGCCTGCGACAAGGCCCCGGTTTTTCAGATCCAGGATGAGACGGGTATCCACTTTCACGAGAGCCCGGCGCCGGATCAGCCGCTGACGGTGGAGCAGGCGCTGGAAAGCCTCAACCGCCTCAAAGCCCAGTGAGGCTCAGCCGCCGCTGACCAACGCCCGGCCCTGATCATCACTTGCTGACGGCTAACCAGGTATGGACCACATTCTGCTCCGGCACCGCGACATCCCCGACATCCACCAGCTCGACGTCTATCTGCGGCACGGCGGCTTCGAGGCCTTCCGCAAGGCCGTCACCACCCTGACGCCGGCGCAGGTCATCGACGAGGTCAAGGCGTCCGGCCTGCGCGGCCGCGGCGGCGCCGGCTTCCCGACCGGCCTGAAGTGGAGCTTCCTGACCAAGGGCGTCTACCCGCGCTACGTCGTGGTCAACACCGACGAGTCCGAGCCGGGGACGTTCAAAGACCGCGAGATCATCGAGCGCAACCCCTTCCAGTTCATCGAGGGCGCGCTGATCTGCGCCTACGCGGCCGAGGCCAACACGGTCTACAACTACATCCGCGGCGAATACTGGGATGCGGCCGCCTGGCTGGACGAGTGCCTGGCCGCAGCCCGCGCGCGCGGGTTCATCGGCCCGAACGTCTTCGGCAGCGCCTACTCGGTGGAGTTCCACAACCACCTGGGCGCCGGCGCTTACATCTGCGGCGAGGAGAGCGCGCTGCTGGAATCGATCGAGGGCAAGCTTGGCCAGCCGCGTCTCAAGCCGCCGTTCCCGGCCGACAAGGGCCTGTACGGCAAGCCGACGGTGGTCAACAACACGGAAACGCTCACCAACGTGCCCTACATCCTGCAGCACGGCGCCGCCGCCTACAAGCAGTTCGGCACCGAGAAGAGCCCGGGCCGCAAGGTCTTCTCCCTGTCCGGGAACGTCAACCGGCCCGGCAATTACGAGCTGCCGCTGGGCGTGACCCTGCGCGAGCTGATCTACACCCACGGCGGCGGCGTGCCCGGCGACAAGAAGGTGAAGGCCGTCATGCTGGCCGGCGCCTCGTCCAGCGTCCTGGCCGTCACCGACGACATCCTGGACACGGCCTTGGATTACGAGGCGGTGGCCGCCAAGGGCGCCATGCTCGGCTCGGCGTCCGTGATCGTGCTGGACGAGAGCGTGGACCTGGCCTGGGTGGCGCTCAAGACCACGCGCTTCTTCAAGCACGAGTCGTGCGGCAAGTGCACGCCCTGCCGCGAGGGCACCTACTGGATGCTCAACATCCTGGAGCGCGTGAACCGCGGCGAGGCCGTCAAGGCCGACGTGGACCTGCTGCACAACGTGGCCTCCCAGATCCAGAACAAGTGCCTGTGCCCGCTGGGCGAGTTCTCGGTGACGCCGGTGCTCTCCAGCCTGAAGGCCTTCCGCGCCGACTTCGACGCGCACGCCAAGGACGCCGCTCCCAAGCCGGCGCCCAAGCCCGCGGCGGCCAAACCCGCGGCGGCCAAGTCGGCGCCCGCCAAGGCGGCGCCCGCTCCCGCCGGTGACTAGAGACGAGCAACTATGGCAGACCTGGTGACCCTGACGATCGACGGCGTGAAAGTGTCCGTGCCCAAGGGCACGCTGATCGTGGATGCCGCCAAGCGCATCGACAACGACATCCCCGTCTTCTGTTACCACCCCAAGCTCAAGCCGGTGGGCATGTGCCGCATGTGCCTGGTGGAAGTCGGGCGCGTGCAGCGCGACCGGGCCAGCGGCCAGATCCTGGCCGACGAGACCGGCCAGCCCAAGGTGGCCTTTGGCCCCAAGCTGGAGACGGCCTGCACCACGCCGGTGGAAGACGGCATGGTCGTCGTCGGCGCCAGCGCCAAGGTCACGGACGCGCGCGACGACGTCATCGAGTTCATCCTGACCTCGCACCCGCTGGATTGTCCGATCTGCGACAAGGGCGGCGAATGCCCGCTGCAGAACCTGACCATGCGCCATGGGCCGGGCACCAGCCGCTTCCTTTTCGGCGAGAAGATGCACTTCGAGAAGCATGTGCCGCTCGGGAAGCCGGACGAGGCCCTGATCTACCTGGACCGCGAGCGCTGCATCCAGTGCGCGCGCTGCACGCGCTTCAGCGATGAGGTGGCCGACGACCACGTGCTCGGCTTCTACGAGCGCGGCCGCCGGCTGGAGATCGCCACCTTCTCCGACCCAGGCTTTGACTCCAAGTTCTCGGGCAACACCACCGATATCTGCCCGGTCGGCGCCCTGACCACGGCCGATTTCCGCTTCGGCGCCCGGCCATGGGAGCTGACGCCGGCCGCCTCGCTGTGTCCCCACTGCCCGGTCGGCTGCAACGTCACTTTCAGCACCCGGCGCGAGGCGAAGTCCGGCGGCCAGCCGGTCATCAAGCGCATCCTGCCGCGCCAGAACGAGGCCGTCAACGAGATCTGGCTGTGTGATAAGGGCCGCTTCGGCCACCACTTTGCCGAGAGCCCGGACCGCCTCAAGACGCCGCTGGTGCGCCGGGATGGCGCGCTCGTGGAAGCCAGCTGGGACGAGGCGCTGGCGCTCGCCGCCGAGAAGTTGAATGCGGCCGGCGCGGGCGTGGCGGCGCTGCTGGGCGGCCAGCTGAGCAACGAAGACCTGTTCGCCGTGAAGACGGTGGTGGACGGCCTGGGCGGCCGTTCGGCGGTCTATGGGACCATGGGCGGCGGCGAGGCGGTGCGGCTCGTCGGCGTCGGCGCGGGCACCAACTTCGGGGCGCTGGGCGCCGGCACGGCCATCCTCGTCATCGCGTCCGACCTGGAAGAAGAAGCGCCGCTGTGGTGGCTGCGCGTCAAGCAGGCGGCCGAACGCGGCGCCACCCTGATCGTGGCCAACGCCCGGCCCACCAAGCTGGACCGCTATGCGCGCCACAAGGTGCGCTACACCTACGGCCATGAAGTGGCGGCCGTGCTCGGCATGCTGGTGGCGGGCTCCAACGACTACGCCGAGACCTTCGCCAAAGCCGAGAACGCCGTGGTCCTGTTCGGCCAGGAGGGCCTGGACCCGGCCGGCTCGGCGGCCCTGGCGCAGGCCTGCGCCAATCTGCTGATCGCCACCAACCACTACGGCCGGCCCAACAACGGCCTGGTGGGCGTCTGGCCGCAGGCCAACACGATGGGCGCCTGGGAGCTGGGGCTGCCGGCGCGCGATCCGCGCCAGCCGCTGCCCGGCGTGACGGCCACCTGGATCGCGGCCGCCGACCCGGTGGGCGACGGCCGGGTGAGCGCCGCTGACCTGCGCGCGGCCGGCTTTGTGCTGGTGCAGGAGCTGTTCCTGACCGAGACGGCCAAGGCCGCGGACGTGGTGCTGCCCGCTACGGCCTGGGCCGAGCGCGATGGCACGTACACCAACGGCGAACGGCGCGTGCAGCGCTTCTACCCGGCCGTGCCGGCCAAGGGGCGCCCGGATTTCCAGATCGCGGCCGACCTGGGCGCGCGCCTGGGCGTGACGCTGCCGCGCTTCGCGTCGCAGCTCTTCCTCGAGATCGCCAAGGCCGTCCCGGCCTTCGCCGGTTTAAGCTACACCGACCTCGCCCGGGTGGAGCCGCAGTTCCCGGACGTGGGCGGGCGTGACCAGTACTATGGCGGCGCGTCTTACACCAACGAGCAGGGCCTGGGCGTGCAGCTCAAGTCCGGCGCGGAGCGCGGCGCCGCCGTGGCCGCGCATCCGGTGGACGTGCCACACGCTGGCCCGGCCACGCTGACGCTGGTGCCAACGACGCTGTTGTACGACCGCGGCACGACCCTGGCGCCGACGCGGCTGCTGGCGCCGCGCACTCCGGCCGCGCACGTGGTGCTGAGCGCCGCCGACGCGGCCCGCCTGGGCGTCGCCGACGGCGATACCGTGAGCGTGGCCGTGGACGGCGCGGCCGTCACGGTGACGGCGCGGGTGGACAGCCACGCGCCGGAAGGGTTTGTGCGGATGCCGCGCAGCCTGGGCGCCGTCACGCCGCCCGGCCCGATGGCGGTGACCGTGCAGAAAATCGCCGCGACCGAGCGGGTCGCCGTTCGCTGAGCACAGGGTAACGCTATGGATATCGCCTGGTATCGCTGGGTCGAGTGGCTGGTCAAGGCCATCATCAGCACGGTCGTGCTGCTGGCGGGCTTCGCCTACATGACCTGGGCTGAACGCAAGGTGTCGGCGCTGGTGCAGACGCGCATTGGCCCCAACCGGCTCGGACCGTTCGGCCTGCTCCAGCCCGTGGCCGACGGCATCAAGCTGATCTTCAAGGAAGAGCTGATCCCGGCCGGCGCCAACAAAGCGATCTTCCTGCTGGCGCCCATCATCACGGTGGTGCCGGCGCTGATCGTGCTGGCGGTGGTGCCGTGGGGGCCGCCGGTGGCCAACTTCTACGGGCCGGGCGAGGACCTGCCCCTGGGCATCGCCGACCTGAACGTCGGCATGATGTATATCCTGTCGGTGACCTCCATCGCCATTTACGGCGTCACGCTGGGCGGCTGGGCGTCGTCCAACAAGTACGCCACGCTGGGCGGCCTGCGCTCGTCGGCGCAGATGGTCAGTTACGAGCTGGCGTTGGGCCTGGCCGTAGTGGGGCCGTTGATGCTGGCCGGCTCGATGAGCATGCTGGACATCGTGGACGCGCAGAGTTTCGCGCCGGGCCAGTGGCCGTGGTTTGTCGTCATTCAGCCGCTGGCGGCCCTGATCTTCTATATCGCCGGGCTGGCCGAGGTCAACCGCGCGCCGTTCGACATGCCGGAAGCGGAGCAGGAGCTGACGGCCGGCTACCACACCGAGTATTCGGGCATGAAGTTCGCGCTCTTCTTCATGGCCGAGTACATCAAGATGATCGGCGTCAGCGCCATCTTCGCCACGCTCTTCCTGGGCGGCTGGCAGGGGCCGTTCGTCTACCAGGTGCCGTGGCTGGGCATCGTCTACTTCTGGGGCAAGGTCATCCTCTCGCTGGTCTTCATGATCTGGACGCGTTCCACGCTGCCGCGCCTGCGCTATGACCGGCTGATGGCCTTCGGCTGGAAGGTGCTGCTGCCGGCGGCGCTGGTCAACGTCATGGTCACGGCGGCGGCTTTGCTCGGCGACGCCGTGGTCCTGGGGGCGGTGTTGAGCGTGTTGGGAGTCGTGGTCGTCGGCGTGATCTTCTTCGCCTTCGCGCGGCGGCGCCAGCCGGCCCGGCGTCCGCGCCCGGCGGCGTCCGAGGCCACCGGGCCGTAGGTAAGATCCGGCCCGCGGCCGGGCCGGAGGGAGAAAGCGATGTTTTCCGAGATCATCAAAGGGTATGTGACGACGGGCAAGTACGCGTTCGAGCCGCGGGTGACCACGGAGTACCCGGACGCCAAGCGGCCGGTGGCGCCGCGCTTCAAGGGCCGCCACGAGCTCAAACGCTATGCCAACGGCCTGGAGAAGTGCATCGGCTGCGCGCTGTGCGCGGCGGCCTGCCCGGCCGACGCCATCTTCGTGGAGGCCTCCGAGAACACGGACGAGCAGCGCTTCTCGCCCGGCGAGCGCTACGCCAGCACCTACGAGATCAACCTGCTGCGCTGCATTTTCTGCGGCTTCTGTGAGGACGCCTGCCCGACCGAGGCGATCGTGCTGGAGAGCCAGTACGAGCTGGCCTATTACGACCGCCGCTCGTCGATCATCACCAAGGAGCAGCTGCTGGTGACGGTGCCGGCCGGCGGCCAGCCGACGCCGCAGCAGGTGGAGCCCGGCCGGTTCACCCGCGCCGTGCCGGAGATGAAGGACCCCGACTAGAGCCGGCGCCAGCCGGGGCCGAGGCCAGCGGCTGGCGCTTGGAGAGCGCGCATGACCATTGAACTCGTCCTGTTCTTCCTGCTGGCCGTGGTCGCCATCGGTGCGGCCGTGGGGATGCTGCTCAGCAAGAATGCCGTGCACTCGGCCCTGTTTTTGGTGCTCAATTTCGCGACGGTGGCCTTCTTTTTCCTGTTCCTGGGAGCGCCGTTCATCGCCATGGTGCAAGTGACGGTGTACGCCGGCGCCATCATGGTGCTGTTCTTGTTCGTCATCATGCTGCTGGGAGCCGAGCAGCTGCGCCAGCCAAGCACCGTCCTGCCCTGGCAGCCGCCGCTGACCGTCTTCCTGGCCGTGGTCTTCGTGGGCGCGGCCTGGCTGTACTTCGCCAACGCCGGCCCGGGCAGCCTGGCGGCCCCGCCGCCGTTCGCGACGGCCGAGGCGGCCGGCGCCTTCGGCAGCCCGCAAGCGGTCGGCCAGACCTTGTTCCAGACCTACGTCCTGCCGTTTGAAATCACGTCCTTCCTGCTGCTGATCGGCATGATCGGGGCCGTGGTGCTGACGCGGGACGACAAGAAGAGATAACGTCAAGGTCCGGTCTCCAGGCTCAGTCCTTGAGGTTGGAGATCAGGGACTGGCAACCCGAGGCGAGAACGATCATGATCCCAACCAGTTATTACCTAGCCCTGTCCGCCGTCCTGTTCGCCATCGGCGTCACCGGGGTGCTGACGCGGCGCAACGCCATCATCGTCTTCATGTCGGTGGAGTTGATGCTGAACTCGGCCAACCTGACCTTCGTGGCCTTCGCGCGCCAGTTCATGGACCTCTCCGGCCAGGTCTTCGTCTTCTTCGTCATGGTCGTGGCGGCGGCCGAAGTGGCGGTGGGGCTGGCCCTGATCGTGGCCATCTTCCGCTCCAAGCAGAGCATCAGCCTGGATGAGCTGAACCAGCTCAAGGGATAAGGCGGCCCATGTTCTCTCTCGTTCCCCTCGTCGTCCTGTTCCCGCTGGCCGGCTTCGCGGCCAACGCCTTCTTCGGCAGGCAGCTGGGCGCCGCGCGCGCCGGCCTGCTGGCGGTGCTGGCGGCCGGCGCGGCCTTCCTGGTGGCCGTTGTCCAGCTGGCGGCCCTGGCCGGCAATGGTTTTGCGCCGGTCACGGTGCCGGTGGCCGAGTGGCTGCGCGTCGGCGATTTCCACGTGGCCTGGGCCTTCCAGGTGGACACGCTCTCGGTCACGATGATGCTGGTGGTGGCCGGCGTGGGCACGCTCATCCACATCTACGCCCTCGGCTACATGCGTGAGGACGTTCAGCACAACGGCGACCCCGGCCGCTACCCGCGCTTCTTCGTCTACCTGAACCTGTTCCTGGCCAGCATGCTGGTGCTGGTGGGCGCCGACAACTTCCTGATGCTGTTCGTGGGCTGGGAGGGTGTGGGCCTGTGCTCGTACCTGCTGATCGGCTTCTGGTTCGAGAAGGGCGCGGCCGGCCTGGGCAATGCCCGCGCGGCCATGAAGGCGTTCGTGGTCAACCGCATCGGCGACTTCGGCCTGCTGCTGGCGATGTTCCTGATCTACTGGACCTTCGGCACGCTCACCTTCAGCGAGCTGTTCGAGCGGCTGAAGACCGTGCGCCTGGACGCCACCGGCCAGCTGATCGTCACCGCCATCACGCTGCTGCTGCTGCTGGGCGCCACCGGCAAGAGCGCGCAGCTGCCGCTGTACGTCTGGCTGCCGGACGCCATGGCCGGCCCGACGCCGGTCTCGGCCCTGATCCACGCCGCGACGATGGTGACGGCCGGCATCTACATGATCACGCGCAACCACGTCCTGTTCGCGCTGGCGCCGCAGTCTATGGAGGTGGTGGCCTGGATCGGCGCGGCCACGGCCCTGTTCGCGGGCACCATCGCCGTGGCGCAGACCGACATCAAGCGCGTGCTGGCCTACTCCACTATCTCGCAGCTGGGCTTCATGATCGCGGCCGTGGGCCTGGGCGCCTACGTGGCCGGGATGTTCCACCTGGTGACGCACGCCTTCTTCAAGGCGCTGCTCTTCCTCAGCGCCGGCTCGGTGATCCAGGCCGTGGAGCGCGGGGGGGCGCAGGGGGGCGCGCACGCCGGCCAGAGTGCGGAGGCGCACCACGATCCGCAGGACATGCGCTTCATGGGCGGGCTGTGGGGCAAGCTGCCGATCACGCAGTGGGTGTTCCTGATCGGGGCGCTGGCCCTGGCCGGTCTGCCGCCGCTGGCCGGCTTCTTCTCCAAGGACGAGATCCTGCTGGACGCGTTTGAGCACAACCCGGCCATCTTCTGGGTGCTGGTGGCGGCCGCCTTCCTGACGGCCTTCTACATGGGCCGGCAGTTGCTGCTGGTGTTCTTCGGCCAGCCGCGTTCAACCGCCGCCGCCCACGCCACCGAGAGCCCGGCCGTAGTGACCACGCCGCTGATCATCCTGGCGCTGCTATCGTTCTTCGGCGGCCTGCTCAACCTGCCCAAGTTCGGCCTGTACGGCTATGCCGGCTCATTGCTGCTGAAGGAGTTCCTGTCCTTCAGCGTGGAGGCCGAGGCGCTGCCGTTCAACGCCTTTGTGGCCGGCCTGTCCACGGTGCTGGCGCTGGCGGCCCTGGGGCTGGCCTACGTGCTGTACGGCCGCGCCCAGGCCACGGCCCAGGACCGTGATCCGCTGGCCGCGTTGCTCGGCCCGGTCTTCGGCTGGCTGCGGGACAAGTGGTACGTGGACGAGCTGTACGGCTTCCTGGTGGTGACGCCCTTCAACACACTCAGCCAGCTGGCGGCCCGCGCCCTGGACCTGGGCGGTGTGGATATGACCTTCAACAACCTGGGCGAGCTGGCCCGGGCCGTGGGCGCCGGCCTGGCGCGCTTCCAGCTGGGCTACGCCCGGCGGTACGCGCTGGTGATGTTCCTGGGCGCCGTGGCCGTGCTGGCCTATTTCCTGATCGCGCGCTGACATGGACGTTCTCTTCTCCACCCTCACGACCGTCACCGCTTTTCCGCTCGTCGGCGTGGTGATCCTGCTGTTCATGCGCGGCGAGCAGAAGACCGCGCTGCGCTGGGTCGCCCTGACGACGGCGCTGATCACGTTCGGCCTGTCGCTGCTCATGCTGGCCCAGTTCAGCATCGCGCCGGGCTTCCAGCTGGTCATCCGGACGCCTTGGTTCCGGGTCGGCGATTTCGCCGCCGATTTCTACCTGGGCGTGGACGGCATCAGCGTGCTGCTGGTGCTGCTGACCACGTTCCTGGTGCCGATCGCCATCGCTTCCACCTGGGAGGCCGTGCAGGACCGCGTCCGGGAGTTCCTGATTGCGTTCCTGCTGCTGGAAGTGGGCATGGTCGGCGTATTCCTGGCGCTGGACCTGGTGCTGTTCTACGTGTTCTGGGAGTTCACGCTCCTGCCGATGCTGTTCCTGATCGGCATCTGGGGCGGCGAGCGCCGGACCTACGCCGCGCTCAAGTTTTTCCTGTACACGTTCGCGGGCTCGATCTTCATGCTGGTGGCGATCGTGTGGCTGGGGCTGAGCTACGGCACGTTTGCGCTGCCGGAGCTGATGGCGCGGGGTCTGCCAGCCGGGACGCAGACCTGGCTGTTCCTGGCCTTTGCCCTGGCCTTCGCCATCAAGGTGCCGGTCTGGCCGCTGCACTCCTGGCTGCCGGACGCGCACGTCGAGGCGCCCACGGCCGGCTCGGTGATCCTGGCCGGCGTCCTGCTGAAGCTGGGCACCTATGGCTTCGTGCGCTTCAACCTGGGCTTGTTCCCGCAGGCGGCGGTGCAGTTCGCGCCGTTCCTGGGCGTGCTGGCCGTCATCGGCATCCTGTACGGCGCGCTGGTGTCCTACGCGCAGGCGGACGCCAAGAAACTGGTGGCGTACTCATCGGTCAGCCACCTGGGCTTTGTGATGCTCGGCCTGTTCGCGCTCAACCCGCTCGGCCTGCAGGGCGCGCTGCTGCAGATGATCAACCATGGCCTGAGCACGGGCGCGCTCTTCCTGCTGGTCGGCTTCATCTACGAGCGCCGGCACACGCGCCTGCTGTCCGAGTTCGGCGGGCTGTGGAAGGTCATGCCAATCTACGCGGCGCTGGCGCTGGTGGTCTTCCTGTCGTCGGCCGGGCTGCCCGGCTTGAACGGCTTCGTCGGCGAGTTCACGATCCTGCTGGGCGCCTGGGACGGCTACGCTCACTGGGGCTTTGCGGCCGCCGCCGCGCTGGGCGTGATCCTGGCCGCGGTCTACCTGCTCTGGCTCTTCTTCAAGATGTTCCAGGGCGAGGTGACCAACCCGAAGAATGCCGGGCTGCCGGATCTGACGCGGCGCGAGGTGGCGCTGCTGGTGCCGCTTCTGATCCTGATCGTCTGGATCGGCGTCTACCCGCAGCCGTTCTTCGATCTGATGGCGCCGGCCGTGGACGCGCTGGCCGCCAACCTGAGCGCCGCGGCGTTGGCGGTGCGCTGAGGCGGACCTGATTCATGACCGGGGCGGTGGACCGCGCGCCCCTCGGCTGTGGCGGATGACGCTATGACTCAAACTGATTTCATTGTGCTGCTGCCCGTGCTGGTCCTGGCTGGCTGGGCGCTGGTGCTCCTGCTGGTGGACCTGTTCGTGCCGGCGGGGCGCAAGGCCCTCACCGGCTGGCTGGCCCTGGTAGGTCCGGCCGGCGCGGTGCTGGCGCTGACGCTCTGGCCGAACGGCGGAGCATTGACCGGCTTTGGCGGGATGCTGGCGGCGGATGGCTTCGCGGTCTTCCTGCACCTGCTCTTCCTGGGCAGCGCCGCCCTCATCATCCTGCTGGCCCTCACCTACCTGCCGCGCGCCGGGATCGAGCGCGGTGAGTTCTACGTCCTGCTGCTGCTCACGGTCAGCGGCATGCTGCTGATGGCCCAGGCCGCCGACCTGATCGTGGTCTTCCTGGCGCTGGAACTGCTCTCCATCCCGCTCTACATCCTGGCCGGCTTTGCGCGCCCGCGGCTCTCGTCGGAAGAGTCGGCCATGAAGTACTTCCTGCTGGGCGCTTTCGCCTCGGGTTTCTTCGTCTATGGCGTGGCGCTGACCTACGGGGCGGCCGGCTCCACCAACCTGAACGCCATCGTGACGGCGGCGCAGACCGGCCTGGTCCAGGGGGCGGCGGCCGCGCAGGCGCTGCCAGTGGCCCGCAGCCTGCTGGTGGCCGGCGCGGCCCTGATCCTGGTGGGGTTGGGCTTCAAGGTGGCGGCCGTGCCCTTCCACATGTGGACGCCGGACGTGTACGAGGGCGCGCCCTCGGTGGTGACGGCCTTCATGTCGGTGGGGGCCAAGGCCGGCGGCTTCGCGGCCCTGCTGCGCGTCTTTGTGACCGCCTTCCCGGGCCTGGCGCCGCAGTGGGCGAGCCTGCTGGCGATCCTGGCGGCGCTGACCATGATCGTGGGTAATTTTGCCGCGCTGCGCCAGGGCAACATCAAGCGCCTGCTGGCCTACTCCAGCATCGCGCACGCCGGCTACATCCTGATGGCGCTGCCGGCGGCCGGCTCGTCTTTCGCCGCGCAGAGCGACTACGCCGTGGGTTCGGCGCTGTTCTACCTGCTGGCCTACGCCCTGACCACGCTGGGCGCCTGGGCGGTGGTGATGGCCGTGGAACGCCAGGAAGGCGACGGCCTGGCCCTGACGGATTACGCCGGCCTGGCGGCGCGGCGGCCGGGGCTGGCGCTGGCGATGGCGTTGTTCATGTTCTCGCTCACCGGCCTGCCGCCGACGGCGGGTTTCATCGCCAAGTTCTCGCTCTTCCGGGCCGCCATCGACGCCGGCTACCTGTGGCTGGCCATCGTCGGCGTGCTCACGTCGCTGGTGTCGGCCTATTACTACTTGCGGGTGGTGGTGCTGATGTTCATGCGCCCCGGCGCGGCCCAGGCGCTGGCGCGGCCCACGCTCGACTTGGCGGTGGGCGTGACCGCGCTTGCCACGCTGCTGATCGGCCTGCTGCCCGGCCCGCTGCTGGACCTGGCGCAGCGCTCGGTGTTGACGCTGACGCGTTGACGCCGCGCCCAGTGTTAAGGCAACGCCCCGGCCCTCGCGCCGGGGCGTTTTGTTTCCAGGCTGGGGGCCTTTACCGCGCGGCCTTCAGCCGGATCTGCTGCGGGCTATCGCCGGAGACGGTCAGCTCCTTGCGGGCTTGCATGTCTAGCTTGACGCAGGTGAGGTACCAGGTGATGGAGCCCTCGAAGCGGCCGGCCAGGGCCGTGTTCACGGCCGCTGCCAGCTCCTTGAAAGTCAGCGTATCCTGCTTTCGCAGGGCGGCGACGATGGCGGCGCGCACCTGGTCATACTTGGCGCGGCTGATACGCACCCCTTGTTTGCCGCGCGCCGGGTTGAGCGTGAGGATGGTGTCGTCCATGCGGCCTCCGAGCGAATGGCCGCGATTGTAGTGAGGCGTGCCGGTCCGGTCAAGCCGGCGCGCCTGTGTTACCATTGCCTGCCGTTTTCGCTCAAAGTGATATCGACCATGTTCTCGCGCACCCGCACCCGCCTCACCAACTTCTTCTCGCTGCCGCCCGCTCAGGTGGCGCACCCCGACCTCGCCCGGGATTTCCGCCGCAATTTCCTGGCCAACATGCTGGACATGACCACCTGGCTGTTCGGCATCAGCTTTATCTCGGTCAGCGCCATCCTGCCGGTCTTCGCCAGCCGCCTGACAGAGTCACCCATCGTCATCGGCCTGATCCCGGCCATCCTGGACGCCGGCTGGTTCCTGCCGCAGCTCTTCCTGGCGCCGCTGGTGGAGCGCCAGCCGCGCAAGCTGCCGCTGGTGCTGTGGCTGGGCGCGCTCGAGCGCGTGCCATTCCTGTTGATGCCGCTGGTGGCCCTGTGGGTGCCCACGCTGCCGGCCGGCACCGGGATCGCGGTCTTCCTGGCGCTGCAGGCCTGGCGCGCTCTCGGCAGCGGGGTGGTGGCGGTGCCGTGGCAGGAGTTGATGGCCAAGGTCATCCCGGTGACGCATCGCGGGCGCTTCTTCGGTGTGGCGCACCTGGCGGGCCAGCTGCTCGGCGTGGGCGGCGCGGCGCTGGCGGCCGTCATCCTGGCCGCGCTGCCTTATCCGCAGAACTTCGCCCTGAGCTTCGCCGTCGGGGCGGCCGGCGTGTGGCTCTCGTTCATCTTCCTGGTGTTCACCAAGGAGCCGGCCCTGCCGCCGCCGGCCGGCGCGCCAGCTACCCGCCTGGACCGCGAGTACGCGCGGCGGCTGTGGCAAATCCTCAAGCGCGACGCTAACTTCCGCCTGTACCTGATCAGCCGCTGGCTGACCTACCTGGGGACGATGGCGTCCGGCTTCCTGGCCGTGTACGCGGTGAAGCGCTTCAGCCTGGCCGACGATGTGGCCGGGATTTTCACCGGCCTCCTGTTCCTGACCGGCGTGGTCGGCTATGCCATCTGGGGCATGCTTGGCGACCGCCACGGCCACAAGCGCGTGATGGTGCTGGCGACGGTGCTCTGGCTGGCCACGCTGGGTGTGGCTCTCCTGGCCAACGCGGCCTGGGTCTTCTACCTGGTCTTTGCGCTGATGGGGCTGAGCAGCTCGGCCGGCCAGCTCTCCGATCTCAACCTGGCAATGGAGTTCGGCAACGAGGCCGAGCGGCCGACGTACGTGGGGTTGACGCGCACGGTGACCGGCCCGGCGCTGCTGATCGCGCCGATCTTCGGCGGCTGGCTGGCGCAGACCTGGGGGTACCCGGCGTTGCTGACGGCGGCGCTGGTGTTCGCCGTGGCGGGCGGGGGGCTGCTGGCCTGGGGCGTGCGCGAGCCGCGCCACTTGGCGGCGGCGGTCACGCCGGCGCCGGCGCCAGTCGCTGAAGGATGAAGTCCGCGATGGCCGCGGCCCCGTTCGGCCCGGCCGGCGCGCGGCGCGGCAAATCCAGCAGGCGCGGCAGGAAGGCGCTCCAGTCCCCGGAGTCGAAGGCGGCCTCCGGCACGTCTACCGCCGGCATGTGCGCGGCCACGTAATCCCCCAGCACGTCTGACTCGCGAAACCCCGGCCGGCGGATGAACCCGTACGGCACGCCGGCGTGGTAAGCCTCCGCCAGCGTGCTGTAGCCGAGCTTGCCGATCACGGCGTCGCAGCTGTTCACCAGATCGGGATGATAGATAGGCGAGTGATGCGGCAGCCGGACGAGGTTGTCGTCTTGTTCCCAACGCTCGCCGCCGCCCGGGATGATGAACCACACCCCGCGGTACGCGCGCAGCGCCTCCAGAAAACCGTAGCGCGGCTGGACGCCGCCCATGGTGAGCAGCACGGCCTTGGTCCGCGCCGGCAGGCCCAGCTTGCGGCGCACCGCCAGGACGGACTCGCGCGGCGTGCGCGCCACCGGGCGCGTCGTCAGGTCGGCTGGGCCGGGGTGGCAGAACGGCTCGGTCTGGACGCGGTACGTGGCGCCGGCGTACAGGCCGCGCAGCGTTTCGGCGTGCGCGCGCAGGCGCGGGGCCTCGTCGAAATAGCCGGCGTAGATCCAGTCCCAGGTGAAGTTCTCCACCAGCACGGTCGGCAGGCCGGCCGCCTTTCCCACCGCAATCCCAAGCGCGGCGATGTCACACAGCACCAGGCGGCAGCCGGCGCTGACGAGTTGGTCGGCCAGCCGGTCCACCAGGCCGGGATCGAAGGGCAGCAGCACGTCCAGGCGGCGCGCGGTCTCGTCCAGGTCGGCCTGGATGGGCGTGATTTGCGCCAGGCCGACGTCGGTGGCCAGGCGGTGATAGGTGTAGGCGCCGGCGCCGACCGAGTCGGCGAAGAACCACTCCGGCGTCTGCGTGAAGACGTCGAAGTGGGCGTCCGGCTGGCGGGCGCGCACGGCCGTCAGCACGGCCGAGGCGCGCGCGGCGTGGCCGAAGCCGTGCGGGGTGAGGAAGCAGGCCAGGCGCGGTCCGCCGGCGCCCTGAGTCGTCATCGTGTCAGCCTCTCCGCCAGCCCGCTCCAGCGCTGGCTGACCTTGGCGTTGCGGACCGCCATCGCGATGGCCTTGCGGCTGCCCACCAGGACGCACAGCTGGCGGGCGCGCGTGATGGCGGTGTAGAGCAGATTGCGCTGCAGCATGATGTAGTGCTGGGTCACCAGCGGCACCACCACGGCCGGGAACTCGGAGCCTTGCGCTTTGTGGATGCTGACGGCGAAGGCGTGCTGCAGTTCGTCGCTTTCCAGCCAATCGTAGAAGACCGTGCGCCCGTCCACTTCCACGGCCAGCGTCTGGTTCTCGGGGTCGATGTCCAGGATGCGGCCGATGTCGCCGTTGAACGTTTCCTTGGTGTAGTTGTTGCGGATCTGCATGACGCGGTCGCCGGTGCGGAAGATCCGGCCGCCGAGCGGGCGCTCGTCTTTGCGCGGGCTGGGCGGGTTGAGGGCGGCCTGCAGGCGCTGGTTGAGGGCGGCCACGCCGGCCGCGCCGCGGTGCATGGGCGCCAGCACCTGCACGTCGCGGAGCGCGTCCAGGCCGAACTTGCGCGGGATGCGGTTGGCCACCACGTCCACCAGCAGTTCGGCCGCCGGCTCGGCCTCCTCCTCGACAAACAGGAAGAAATCGCGCGCATCCTTGGGAAAAGCCGGCGGCTGGCCCTGGTTGATGCGGTGGGCGTTGGTGATGATGGCGCTTTCGGCGGCTTGGCGGAAGACTGTGGTCAGGCGCGCCACCGGCACGGCGCCGCTGGCCACCAGGTCGCCGAGCACGTTGCCGGCGCCCACCGACGGCAGTTGATCCACGTCGCCCACCAGCAGCAGATGCGCGGCCGGGTCCACGGCTTTGAGTAGGTTGTTGAACAGGACCAGGTCCAGCATCGAGACCTCGTCCACGATGACCATGTGCGCGCTCAGGCGCTGGTGCTCGTTGACGGTGAAACCCTCCGTCGGCGAGAAGCCGAGCAGGCGGTGCAGGGTCTGGGCCGGGCGGCCGGCGGCCTCGCTCAGGCGCTTGGCGGCGCGCCCGGTGGGCGAGGCTAGCGCGGCGGCGTGCTTCTTCACTTCCAGCAGGCGGATCACGGCGCGCAGGGTCGTGGTCTTGCCGACGCCGGGTCCGCCGGTGAGCACGCACACTTTGGAGGTCAGCGCCAGGCGCACGGCCGCGCGCTGCTCGTCCGAGAGCGCCACCGGCGTGTCCTTGTCCACCACCTGGGCGAAGAGCCAGTCCCAGTCGGCGTTTTTGAACTCGGGCAGGCGCGTGGTGGGCGAGCCGAGCAGTGCGCGCAGGCGCTGGGCGACGTTGACCTCGGCCTGGTAGAACGGCGCCAGGTACACGGCCGCGGTCTCCCCGGCCAGCGTCTCGCGCCTGATCCGGCCATCGGCTTCCAGCCGGTCCAGGGCGGCCGGCAGTTGGTCCGCCCCGGCCTCGTCCGCCAGGCCGAGCAGCTCGGCGGCGGTGCGCACCAGGTCCGGCTGCGGCGCGAAGACGTGGCCTTCGTCGGCCAGCTCGCTCAGGGCGTAGGCCAGGCCGGCCTCCAGGCGCGCGGGCGCGTCGGCGGGCACGCCCAGCGCCTGGGCGATCTTGTCGGCGGTGCGGAAGCCCACGCCCCAGATATCGCGCGCCAGCCGGTAGGGGTCGTTCTGGACGACGCCGAGCGAATCATCCCCATACTGTTTGTAGATTTTGACGGCCAGCCCCACGCTGACGCCGTGGCTCTGCAGAAAGATCATCACTTCCTTGATGGCCTTCTGCTGTTCCCAGGCGCGGGTGATGGCGTCGGCGCGTTTCTGGCCGATGGCGGGCACCTCGCGCAGGCGGTGGGACTGGGTGTCGATGACGGTGAGCGTTTCGGCGCCGAAGGTGCGCACGATCTTCTCGGCCGTCTTCGGGCCGACGCCCTTGATCAGGCCGGAGCCCAGGTAGCGCCGAATGCCCTCGACCGTGGCCGGCAGCACCTGCTCGCAGCGCTCGGCCTTGAACTGGCGGCCGTATTCGGCGTGCAGGCCCCATTGCCCGGTGACGCGCAGGCTTTCGCCCGGCTGCACCTCCGGCAGGGTGCCGACCACGGTGACCAGGTCCGCCTGGCCGCGCACGTTCAGGCGCAGCACGGAGTAGCCGGTTTCGGCGTTGAAATAAGTGACGCGTTCGACGACGCCGGTCAGGGTGTCCACAGCGTGATTTTACCGGAGAGTGAGGGCCGCGGATTACACGGATGAGCGCGGATCGGCGCAAGCGGGCGAGGGCCGGGCCGTGGCCTCGGCGAAACCGGGGTCATTCGTGGCCGCCGTCTTCGCCCTCGGCCACGCGGTAGAGCCGGGCGCGCCGCTCGAAGCCGGCCTCGGCCAGCACGCCCATGTGCCGCAGACAGTACGTGATCTTCTGGCCGAGCCAGACCGACACGCCCAGGGCCTCGGCCAGCGCGCGGCTGGTGAAGGGCTGCGGCAGCCGCACCGGGATGAAGGCCAGGAAATCCTTGGGCGTGCGGAATTCCACGGCCTGGACCACCTCCAGCAGACGCCGGTCGGCCACCCGATAATCCCGGCCCCAGCGCCGGCGGCGGCGCGCCGGCGCGCGCACCTCTTCTTCGCGGACCAGGAGCACTTGAAACGTGAGGTTGGGATGAGCCATGAGGCCGGGCAGGCTGACCAACTCCTGGAACAGCTCGGCCAGCTGGCCGCGGCGCGGGGACTTGCGCCGGCCGAGCGGGCGGCCGCGGCCGTCCACGCGCACGATCCACTTCTCCAGCGCGATGGGGTGGGCCAGCCGGACGTGATGGTGCTCCAGCAGGCGCGGCAGCTTGCGCTTGAGGGCCGAGAAGCTGCCGGTCTGGACTTCGATGATGAGCGGGTCCGGGCCGTCGGCGCGCAGCACATCGGCGACGAAGCCGTCCACGGCCACTTCGAGCTGGTCGCCCGGCTGGGCCAGGTGGTGCTTTAAGGCGGCGTGCAGCGCGGTCTCGCGCAGCGTGCCGATGCGGCGGGTGGGGGCGGCAGACATGGCGCGGCGATTATAATCCTGCGCAAGCGCCCCGTCTTACCAGGAGGCCGACGATGTGCCGGAGCATCAAAACCCTGCGCCGCCCGGAACCGCCGACCGAGGCCGAGATCCAGGCCGCCGCCCTGCAGTTCGTGCGTAAAGTCAGCGGCTACCGCGCCCCGTCGCGCGCCAACACCGCCGCCTTCGATGCGGCCGTGGCCGAAGTGGCCGCGGCGACGCGCCGCCTGCTGACGCAGCTCAAGACCCCGCCGGCCGGCTGAGCGTCAGTGCCCGTGCGGGCCGTGCACGTGGCCGTGGCTGAGTTCCTCGTCCGTGGCGTCCCGCACGTCCTTGATCGTGACCGCGAAGTTGAGCGGCACTCCGGCCAGCGGGTGATTGCCGTCCACGGTGATGGACTCGCGCTCGATCGACACCACCGTGAAGATGTGCTCGGCGTCGCCGAACTGCGCCCGGAAGCGCATCCCGACCTCGACCGTGTGGCCCTCGAACATGTCGCGCGTGACCTCCTGGCGGAGGCGCTCATCGCGCACGCCGTAGCCCTGCTCCGGGGCGACGCGCACCTGGAGCGCCGCGCCGACGGCCTGCCCGTCCAGGGCGTTCTCCAGGCCCGGGATCAAGCTGCCGATGCCGTGGATGTAGGCCAGCGGGTCCCCGCCCTGCGAGCTGTCGATGACGGTGCCGGCGTCGTCGGTCAACGTATAGTCGATGGTGACGACCTTGTGTTTGGCGATCTGCATGACAGGCTCCTTGGCGCGCGAACAAAAAGACCGGCCGGCCAAGCGGCCGGTCCGGTCGGATGGGGAATGCGCGGATTATACCTGAGCGCGCTTACGGCCGGGCGACGTGCTCGGCGAAGTAGCGCCCCCAGTGCGGGCGCCGGCCGTCGCGGTCGCTGAAGCCGTACTCGTCGCTGAGCGTCCAGGACGCGTACACGCCGCCGGATTTGCGCAGCACGTCCGGGTCCGCGGCCAGCGCCGCCACGGCCCGCCCCACAAAGTAAGGCGTCTCCGAGGCGATGAAATGCGGGTCTTGCTTGGCGCCGTCCTGCCAGTTGGCCTCGCTCACGCCGAAGTGGGCGAGCATGGCCTCCGAGCGCAGGAAGCCCGGCGTCACGGCCAGCGCGGCTACGCCGTGCGGGCGCAGTTCCTCCGCCATGGCGAAGGCCAGGCGGATCACCGAGGCCTTGGCCAGGTCGTAGAACAGGTTGCCGCGATACGCGGCCGTGTCCCCGTCGGTGATCTCGACGATCAGGCCGCGCCGCTGGGCGAGCATGAGCGGCGCGGCGTGGCGGCTGGTGAGGATGTGGGCGTGCACGGCCGCGCGCTGCAGGCGCAGCCCCTGTTCGCAGTTGAGCTCCCAGAACGGCCGGCCCCATTCGGTCAGCGGGTCGCCGCCCCAAATGTCGTTGACCAGGATATCCAGCCGGCCCTGCTCGGCTTGAATGCGCGCGCACAGCGCCTGCACCTGCGCCTCCACCAGGTGGTCCACCTGCACGGCCAGGCCGACACCGCCGCCAGCCGTCACCTGCTCGGCGGTTTCCTCGATGGTCTCCGGGCGGCCGGGGCCGCTGGCCAGCTGCCCGCGCACGCTGCGCCCGGTGCAATAGACCGTGGCGCCGGCCTCCCCCAGCATGCAGGCAATGCCCCGCCCGGCGCCGCGTGTGGCGCCGGCGACTAACGCAACTCGGCCTGTCAGAGGTCGCATCCCCGCTCCTCCCGTGTCCTCCCCGCTCGGCAAGCCGCCCGCCGGGTCAGGGCGCGGCGGCGTTAAGTGGGAGCATATTCTACTGCCGGTCGGCCGGCGGCGCGCTCTCGGTCTGAAGGTTTCCGGCCTGAACCGTATCTAACTCTCAAGCGCCACTCACTTCGGTTTTGCGCAATTGAACCGGTTTTGATACCGCGCGCCTGGCTGGCGGGCCGGCTCTGCCGGCGCGCCCGCTGCCGGGAGCCGCCCGGTTCAAAAGGTTCAACCCCGGCCGGTGGGCGAACTTTCCGGGCGCGGACCGAGTGTTGATGAGTATCACGGGAACGCGGCCGGCCGGGAAGGTGGAGTGTCACGATGATGGAGACGATGTACGAGGACCGACACCTGTTGCTCCAGGTCCGCAACGGCGATTCGCTGGCGTTGCGGACGCTGCACGACAAGTACCGCCTGCCGGTGGTGCAGACGGCGCTGGCCATCACGCACGACGCGCGCGCGGCCGAGGACGTCCTGCAGCGCTGTTTTCAGAGGCTGCGCGACGAAGCCGGCCAGCTCGATCTGACAGAACCGCTCGCCCCGTGGCTGTACCGCACCGCCATCACGCTGAGCCAGGACCGCGTCAACCAGCCCGAGACGGGCTGGCCGGTCCCGGACACGCTGCTGGACCGGTTCGACCGGCTCGTGCCGCCCGAGCAGGCCCAGGCTGTGCGGGACCAACCGAGCGCGTTGCAGCGAGCGCTGGAGGCGCTGCCCGGCAATCAGCGCGTGGTGCTGATCCTGTACTACCTGGGCGGCCTGCGCCTGAAGGAGATCGCGCGGGTGCTGGCCTGCCCGGTCGGCACCGTCAAGTCCCGCCTGCACTACGGCCGCGCCCAACTGCGCCGCACGCTCACCGGGCGCTTCAGCCTGGGCCGGGAGGTGACCTATGGGCGCGCGTAGACGCCGGGGACGCTCGGCCGATAGCTTGGGCGCGCGCATCGGCGCCGCGTTGCACAGCCGCGTCCAGGGCGCGGCGCCGGCGACTGAACTGCGCCGCGCGCTCCTGCGGGCGGCCCGGGCCGCGGAGCGGGGTGCGGCCGGCGACGGCGAGGCGGCCGGCGATGGCCCGCAGGTGGCCGCGCTTTGGGCCACTTACTGGCTGCGGATGCCGGCCGTCAGCTGGCGCTGACGCCCCGCGCCCAGGACCGGCTTCCAGTGATGCGCTCGGCAAGGATTGCCAGCCCGAAAGGGGGTGACCGGCGCGCCCAACTTTGAGTTGCCCTGCCCAGGATTCGGCTTGTGCCCTATGTGTCCGCTTGCCAATGCGTTTGGAGGAGAAACTGATGTCCCATCACAAATCGACCAGGCTCATTAATGGGCTGCTGTTGGTCGGCCTGCTGCTGGCGGCCTGCGCCCAGGCGACGCCGCAGGTCATCGAACGCCAGGTGACGGCCCCGCCGCAGGTCGTCAAAGAGACCGTGGAAGTGCCCGTGGACCGCGAAGTCATGGTGACGCCGACCGCGGTCATGGTGGACCGCATGGGCGGCTGGCTGGACCAGATTGTCGTGGTCGAAGAACCCTCGACCGAGGCCGCCGTCTCGCGCATCGATGTCGGCGAGCTGGATGTGTACGCCTTCGCCGCCGCCGACCCGGAGGTCCTGGCGCGGATCAAGTCCTTGCCCAACCTGAGCCGGATCGAGGCCGCCGGCACCAACGACGACATCACCTTTAACCCCACCGGCCCGGTCTTCTCCGGCACCGGCAAGCTCAACCCGTTTGCGGTGGACAAGATCCGCGAGGCCATGAACTGGCTGATCGACCGCAACTACATCGGCCAGGAGATCATGGGCGGCCTGGGCCTCCCGCGCTATCTGCCCATCAACTACGGCTTCCCGGACTACACGCGCTATATCGCCAAGGTGCGCGAGCTGGAGGCCAAGTACGCCTACAACCCGGAGAAGGCGCGCCAGGTGATCACCGAGGAGATGGAGAAGCTCGGCGCCACGCTGGTGAACGACCAGTGGCAGTTCAACGGTGAGCCGGTGGAGATCATCGGCCTGATCCGCACCGAAGACGAGCGCCGTGACATCGGCGACTACGTCGGCAACCAGCTGGAGACCCTCGGCTTCACGGTCCGGCGGGATTACAAGAGCGCGGCCGAGGCCTCGCCCATCTGGCTGCGCGGCGACCCCAACGACGGCCTGTATCACTACTACACCGGCGGCTGGGTCACCACCATCATCAACCGCGACCTGGGCGCCAACTTCGACTTCTACTTCACGCCGCGCGGGCGCAGCGATCCCCTGTGGCAGAACTACACGCCCGCGCCCGAGTTCGACGACGTCTCCAGCCGATTGTTCCGCAACGACTTCCAGAACCTGCAGGAGCGCGGCCAGCTCTTCGAGCGTGCGCTGGAACTGGCGATGGAGGACTCGTCGCGCATCTGGGTGGTGGACGAACTGAGCTACTCGCCCGTGCGCGCCGGCACGCTCATCGCCGCCGACCTGGCGGGTGGTGTGCAAGGCGCCTGGCTGTGGCCGTTTACGCTGCGCAAGGAAGGCCAGGTGGGCGGCGCGCTGACGCTGGCCAATGCCAGCATCCTGACCGACCCGTGGAACCCGGTGGCCGGCAGCAACTGGGTCTACGACGCCATGCTGCAGCGCGGCACCGGTGACCGCGAGGTGATCCCGGATCCGTACACGGGCCTGGCCTGGCCGCAGCGCATCGAGCGCATGGAGCTCTTCATCAAGGACGGCCTGCCTGTCGCCTCCACGCTGGACTGGGCCAAGCTGGAGTTCGTGCCCCAGAACGACGTGCCGGCCGACGCCTGGATCGATTGGGACGCCGTGACGCAGACGTTCGTCACCGTGGGCGACAAGCATCCGGAAGGGCTGACGTCCAACGCCAAGCTCGTGGTCCACTATCCCGCTAACCTGTACGACTTGAAGTGGCACGACGGCAGCTCGTTCTCGCTGGCCGACATCGTCATGCTGTGGATCTTGGCCTTCGACCAGAGCAAGCCGGAGAGCGCCATCTACGACGAGTCGACCGTGCCCTTCTATGAGTCGGTGGTCGCGTCGCTCAAGGGCCTGCGTATCGTTCAGGCCGACCCGCTGGTGATCGAGTACTACACCGACCAGTACTTCCTGGACGCCGAGCTGAACGTCTCGCTCGACAACACGCCGTTTTCGGTGTTCTTCCCCTACTACACCCAGGGGCCGGGCGCCTGGCACAACATGGGCATCGGCGTGATGGCCGAGGCCAGCCAGGAACTGGCTTTCTCCTCGGACAAGGCCAACCAGCTCGAGGTCGAGTGGATGTCCTACATCGGCGGGCCGAGCCTGGCAATCCTGGAAGGCAAGCTCACCCAGGCGGCGACCGAGGGCTTCATCCCCTACGCGCCGACCCTGGGCCAGTTCATCACGGCCGAGGAGGTTGCCGCCCGCTACGCCAACCTGCAGGAGTGGTATCGCCGCCACGGCCACTTCTGGGTCGGCACCGGCGCCTACTACCTGGACCGGGTCTTCCCGGTGGAAGGCACCGTCATCCTCAAGCACTTCGCCGACTACCCAGACCCGGTCAGCAAGTGGGCCAACTTCGCCGAGCCGCGGCTGTCGGTGGTGGAGCTGGACGGCCCCGGCCGCGTGACGATCGGCGGCGAGGCGGTCTACGACGTGTTCGCCACGTTCAAGGACACGCCCTACCCGCAGGCCGACATCGCCGAGGTCAAATACCTGGTCTTCGACGCCACCGGCGCGCTGGCCGCCACCGGTCAGGCCGAAGCGGTGGCCGACGGGCAGTGGCAGATCGCGCTCAGCGCCGACGTCACCGCCAAGCTGGCGGCTGGATCGAACCGGCTGGAAGTGGCCGTGGTATCTAAGCTAGTCAGCATCCCGAGCTTCGCATCGTTCGAGTTTGTGACCGCGCCGTAACGCCTGTTCCGCAGTGCCCGCATGCCCGCTCCTCGTCTCCGGCAACGGAGACGGGGAGCGGGGGGCGGGCGAGACGAGGTGCTGCCATGGCCGAAGCCGCTCTGCCCGTTTCCCCAGGCGCCGCCGCGCCGGCCGTCCCCAAGAGCGGGTCCAGCGGCCTGGCGCGCCTGGGCCGCTATACCCTGATCAAGGCCGTCACGCTGTTTGTCACCGTCGTCGTCGGCGTCTACCTGACCATCCTGATCGCCAACATGGGCGGCTACGTGGACGAGATCCGGCGCGGCCAGATCCAGGAACAGGTCTCGCTCCTGCTGACCACGCCGCAGTTCCAGGCTCTGCCCAAAGACGTGCGCGACCGGCGCGTGGCCGAGCTGATCCGCCTGCAGGAGGAGCGGCTGGGGCTCAACCAGCCGTTCATCCTGCGCAGCGTGGCCTACCTGGGCGACGCGCTGACCCTCAACCTGGGCCGGGCCGAGAACATGACCAGCGACACCGGCTCCAAGCTGGTGCGTCTGATCATCCTGGAGCGGCTGCCATCCACGCTGCTGCTCTTTGCCACCGCCAATCTGGTCAACTTCTTTCTGAGCCTGGTGCTGGGCCTGTCGCTCTCGCGCCAGTACGGCAGCTGGCTGGATAAAGCCATCGTCGCCCTCTCGCCGACTTCGGCCGCGCCGGGCTGGTTCTTCGGCATCTTCCTGATCCTGATCTTCGCGGCCCTGCTGGGGGTGCTGCCCTTCGGCGGGATGGTGGCCGCGCCGCCGCCGGAATCGCCGGTGGTCTATGGCCTGAGCCTGGCCGAGCACCTGGTGCTGCCGGTGGCCGCCCTGATCTTGAGCTCGCTCTTCGGCGCGGTCTACGCCTACCGCACCTTTTTTCTCATTTACTCCAGCGAAGACTACGTGGAGATGGCCAAGGCCAAGGGCCTGACCGCCCAGCAGATCGAGCAGCGCTACATCCTGCGGCCGACCCTGCCCACGATCATCACCAACTTCGCCCTGACCCTGATCACGGTCTGGCAGGGCGCCATCATCCTGGAGACGGTCTTCAACTGGCCGGGGCTGGGCCGGCTCTTCTTCCGCGCCGTCGGCCTGTACGACACGCCCGTCATCGTCGGCTCGACCGTCTTGTACGCGTACCTGCTGGCGCTGACCGTCTTCGTCTTGGACTTCGTCTACGCGCTGGTGGACCCGCGGGTCCGCGTCGGCGACGATGGGAGGCCGGCGTGAACACGCTGCGTAAGGCCTGGCAAGACCTGGCCCGCTACCCGTCGGCCCTGGCTGGCCTGGCGATCATCGCGGCCCTGATCGCGCTCTCGGTCTACACGCTCATCGCCATCCCGTACGCCGAGGCCATCCGGCTCTGGCGCGGCGGCGAAGACGTCTGGTACGAGAACCCCAAGAACGCCCAGCCGGCCTGGACCAACTGGCTGCCCGGCCCGGACCAGCCGGAGACGCTGGTGTTGAAGAGCGCCGCCGGTGAAGCCCTCCGCACAGTCAAGGCGGTCTCGGGCACCACCGATATTGCGCTCACTTTCACCTTCGACTACGCGGCCGACGGCTTTCCGCAGGAGCTGGCCGTCTACTTCACCAGCCAGTTCGTCGAGAAACAGCCGTACGTCTCGCTCGCCTGGCATACCCCCGACGGGCGCGACATCCGGCTGGGCGACTTCTCGATCCGGCAATCCGAGACGTTTCGCCTCTCCCAGGACGAGAAGCTCACGCGCCGGCTAAAGGGCCTGCCGGCCGAGCAAGGCCTGTTTGTAGTCCCGAGTGAGGCCGGCGCGGCCCCGGCCGCGCTCACTCCGCTGAAGGGCCGCTACGAGCTGCGCATCAGCGGGCTGACCTTTGAAGAAGGCTCAGACCTGGAGGCCGAGTTCGTCCTGTACGGCCAGGTGCACGGCCTGGCCGGCACCGATCATCGCCGCCGCGACCTGATGGTGGCGTTGTTGTGGGGCACGCCCATCGCCCTGGCCTTCGGCCTGCTGGCTTCGCTGGGCACCACGGTCACGACCATGGTCATCTCGGCCGTCGGCGCCTGGTTCGGCGGCTGGGTAGACGGCCTGATCCAGCGCGTCACCGAGGTCAACCTGATCCTGCCCTTCCTGCCGATCCTGATCATGATCGGCACGCTCTACTCGCGCAGCATCTGGCTGATGCTCGGCGTCAGCATTCTGCTCAGCATCTTCGGCGGCGCCATCAAGGGTTATCGCGCGGTCTTCCTGCAGATCAAGGAGGCCCCGTACATCGAAGCGGCCCGCTCCTACGGCGCCGGGGCCGGGCGCATCATCCTGGTCTACCTGGTCCCGCGCATCATCCCGATCCTGATCCCGCAGTTGGTCAGCGTCATCCCGACCTTCGTGTTCCTGGAGGCCTCGCTGGCCGTGCTCGGGCTGGGCGACCCGGTCCTGCCCACCTGGGGCAAGCTGATCGACGACGCGCGCGCCAACGGCGCCCTGTTCCAGGGCCAGTACTACTGGGTGCTGGAACCGGCGGTGCTGCTGATGGCCACCGGCCTGGCATTCGCGATGGTCGGCTTCGCGCTCGACCGCGTCTTCAACCCCAAACTGCGAGGCGTGTAAGCCCATGCAAGACACCGCGCTGCTGCGCATCGAAGACCTGAAGCTGCACTTCCGCACCGCCCAGGGGACCGTCCGCGCCGTGGACGGCGTCAACTTTCAGATGGGTTTCCGCGAGGCCGTGGTGGTGCTGGGCGAGAGCGGCTGCGGCAAGAGCTCGCTGGCCAAAGCGGTGCTGCGCCTGCTGCCGCGCAACGTCCAGACCTACAGCGGCCGGGTCTTCCTGGACGGCGCCGACGTCATGCGCCTGGCCGAGGCCGAGTTCCGCCAGAATGTGCGCTGGGTGCGTATGTCACTGGTGCCGCAGGCGGCCATGACCTCGCTCAACCCGGTCCTGAAGGTCGGCGACCAGGTGGCCGAGCCGATGATGGCGCACTACAACGTCGGCAAGAAGGACGCGCTGGGGCAGGCGCGCAAGATGTTCCAGCACGTCGGCGTGCCGGCCGACTTCCTGGAGCGCTACGCCTTCGAGCTGAGCGGCGGCATGCGCCAGCGCGTCGCCATCGCCATGTCGCTGGTGACCTCGCCGGCCCTGATCCTGCTGGACGAGCCGACCTCGGCCCTGGACGTGCTGACGCAGGCCAACATCATGAACGTGCTCAAGCGCGTCAAGCAGCAGATGGAGACGAGCTTCATCCTGATCACCCACGACATCGCCACCTCCAGCGAGCTGGCCGACCGCGTGGCCGTGATGTACGCCGGGCAGATCGTGGAGGTCAGCGACGCGCCGCGCTTCTTCGCCGAGCCGCTGCACCCGTACTCGCGCAAACTGATGGCCAGCGTGCCGCGGCTGCGCAGCACCCAGGCGCCGGAGTTCATCGCCGGCCGGCCGCCCAGCTTGTCCGACCTGCCCGGCGGCTGCCGGTTCGCGCCGCGCTGTCCGCACCGCTTCGCCAAGTGCGACCAGGACCCGCCGGTGGTGGAGCAGGCCGGCCGCCAGGTGAAGTGCTGGCTGCACGCGTGAGGCGCCCCAGCGGCGGGTGACCCGTCCCTGCGATCAGCGGGTGGGCAATTCGCTCAAGAGAGGATCATGGCATGAGCAGTCCGGCCCCGTACGACGTGCTCCATTTCTGCCGCGAGACCCACACGACGGTGCTGGCCCTGGTGGACAGCCTGGACGACGCGCAGCTGCGCTGGCGTCCGGCCGGCTACAGCACCTCGGTCGGTTTCCACGCCTGGCATCTGGCGCGCGAGACGGACTTCCTGGTGTCGGCCATCCTGCAGCGGGTGCCGCAGCTGGGGCTGGACTTCGGCGAGGCCCAGGAGTTGTGGGCGCGCGACGGCCTGGCCGGGCGCTGGGGCTTTCCGGCCGAGGCCAGCGAGACGGTGGGCACCGGCCTGAGTGACGAAGTCGCCGCCGCCCTGCCGCTGCCGCCCAAGGCCGAACTGCTGGACTATCTGCG
This sequence comes from uncultured Anaerolineales bacterium, assembly GCA_937952305.1. GTDB lineage: Bacteria > Chloroflexota > Anaerolineae > Anaerolineales > UBA6663 > SpSt-583. The sequence goes on from CALFZO010000035.1 coordinate 29,407, forward strand.
CCGCGCTTATGCCCGCCTGGAGGTCTTTGTGGAGCAGCTAGACACGCGCTACGCGCGAACCGAGGCCGCCGCCGACGAACTGCGGCCGCGCCTGGCCAACATCCGCCTGAACGTGCTGGTCTTCCTGGCGCATGATTGCCGGCACCTGGGGATGATGGAGTGTCTTAAGGGCTTGCAGACCGGCTTCGGCTCGGCCACCGAACAGCGGCCGGCCAAGGCGGCGGCATGATCCAGATGCAGCTGCCGGTCAACACGGCCGTGGTGTCCGCGCCCGCCGAGGCGGCCCTGCTCTCTGTGCGCGGCCTGCACGTCTGGTTCGAGCTGCGGCGCTGGGGGTTCGGGCACGCCGGCTATGTGCGCGCCGTGGACGACGTGAGCTTCGATTTGCGCCAGGGCGAGGCGGTGGCCATCGTGGGCGAGAGCGGCTGCGGCAAGTCCAGCCTGATGCGCGCCATCCTGGGCCTGCACCGGCCGACGCGCGGCGAGGTCGTCTTCCGCGGGCAGACCGTCAGCGCCTTCAACGCCCGCGACCTGCGCGCCTACCGGGCCCAGGTCGGCTTCGTCCAGCAGGACCCGTTCGGGGCGCTGCCGCCCTTCATGACGGTGGCGCGCATCCTGGAAGAGCCGCTGCTCATCAACGGCGTCAAGGACCCGGCCGAGCGCGCCGCGCGCGTCCGCAAGGCGCTGGAGGAGGTCAAGCTCAGCCCGGTCGGCGACTTCCTGCCCAAGTTCCCGCACATGCTCAGCGGCGGACAGCAGCAGCGCGTGGTGATCGCGCGGGCCATGATCCTGGAGCCCAGGCTGATCGTGGCCGACGAGCCGGTCTCGATGCTGGACGCCTCGGTGCGGGTGGAGATCCTGCGCCTGCTGCGCGGCCTGCAGGAGACGCACAACCTGGCCGTGATCTACATCACGCACGACCTGTCCACCGTGCGCTACTTCGCCGAACGCATCTTCGTCATGTACGCGGGCCGGCTGATCGAGAAAGCCGGGGTGGATGATCTGCTGCAGACGCCGCGCCACCCCTACACGCACGCGCTGCTGGCGGCCACCTCCGACCCGGACGCGCACAACGCCACCGTTTTCAAGGAGGTCCCGCCCGGCGAGCCGCCCAGCCTGGTGAAGCCGCCGCCCGGCTGCCGTTTCCACCCGCGCTGCGCCCAGGCCATCGCCGGACGCTGCGACGAGCATGTCCCGCCCGAGTTTGCGCCGCAGCCCGGCCACGCCGTGGCTTGCTGGCTGCACGAGGGACCGGATGCACCCGCATAAGGCCGTGGCCCTCGGGATCGGGTTGATGCTGCTGGGCGTCCTGATCCCGCTGCTCAACATCCTGCGCGTGCTGGACGCCAGCTTCGCGCTGAGCTTCCTGGCCTACGGCGCCTCGTCGGCAGGGTTGATCCTGGGCCTCATGGGCGCGGCGGCGCTGGCCCGGCGCCACCACGACTGAGCTGGCGCCTGCGCTACGTCAGTCTGAAGGCGTCTGCCAGCGGCCAAAGACCGGCCGCCTCCGGCGGAAAACCGCTGCCTATGGCCGTCCCCAGCATGACCACCACCCAGTCCGTTTCCCCGGCATAGGCGGCGGCCGCCGCCGTGCCATCGTGCCGCAGGACCACGTCCACGGGCGCACCCAGGCGCTGGCGGATCTCCTGACGCACGAAACTCTCCAGGTGCGGGGCCAACAACTGGAGCACGCCGTAGCAGCCTAGTTCCGTCGGCGCGGGGTGGCCATCATTCAGGTAGCAAGCCAGGCTGATGCCCAGAGCGGTCTGTCCGCGTTCCAGCGCCGGCAGGTCGGCCCAACTGGCGGCACAGAGATCCAGCATTCGGCCCCAGCGTCCGCGCGCTTCTTCCCGGCTGCGCTCCGGCCGGGAGAGGTCCTCGCAATCGGTCGCAGCATTCGGCCACAGCTGCATTGCCGCCAGGGCGCCGTCTGCAAAGCGCGCCAGACCCCGCTTGACGGCGGTCTGCCCGAAATCGAAGGCCAGTAACGCCCGAGCTGTAAGCGGCGCGGAGCGCGCCAGCCCGAGCAGGGGGAGTTGGGCGGGGTAGGGCGCGCGCGTCAGGCGCAGCTCGGCGCCGTGCGCGTCCAGCAGCTCTTGCGCGGCCGGCACGGCCAGCGGCCCCAGCCGGCCGGCCAACAGCCCGCCCCCCAGGACCACGCCGCGGACTCGGCTCCAGTAAGCCCAGTGCGCGTCTGACCATTCCGGCCGCGCCGCGCGGTTGGCCGCCTCGCCGCGCCGGAGCATCAGCAGAAAGAACCCCAGGCGGCGCCCGAAAGCCCGGGCAATAGTCTCGGCGCGCGGTCGCGCCGCGGCCTCGTCGAAGCACCGGTCGAAGCGCAGGATCAGGTCGGGCGCGGCGGGGTCCAGGCCCAGGGCCGGCGCCGCCGCGGCGATAGCGTTGGTCAGGGCCGCGGCCGAGATGAGGTCATAGCCGCGCCGGCCGAGCACGCCATCGTCCACGGCCACGCCGGGCAGTGCCACCAGCGGCGCCCGGTTGAGCGAGCGCACCGTGTTGTCACCGTCCAGGAAGGGGTTGATTGAGACAGTCGGTGACATGGGCGGTATTCTGGCATGACCGGCCGGTTTTTTCCAGCCAGCGGCGGCGCGGGGTGCCGGCGCCAATCCCCGGCGGCGTGACGATTCGACAGGCCTGGCAACCCTTGCTAGTATCAGGAGCAGCGCCGACGTTTGGTGCCGCGCTCCGGGGCGCGTCCCGGCCGGGGCGGTGGTTTCATTGCCACTGAGCGTCAGTGAGGGGGAGGCCTGATGACCGGATCACGCGACATCCTTTTGGTGGAAGACAACGCCGACGATGAATTTCTGACGCTGCGTGCCTTGCGCCGGTCGCAGCTGCCGGCGCCCGTTATTCTGCGGGACGGCGCCGAAGCGCTGGCCTATCTTTTCGGCCAGGCGGCCGGGCGTGACCCGGCCCAGCTGCCGGCCGTGATTCTGCTGGACCTGAAACTGCCCAAGGTGGACGGGCTGGATGTGCTGCGGCGCATCCGGGCCGATGCCCGCACGCGCCTGGTGCGGGTGGTGGTCCTGACATCTTCCAACGAGCCCCAAGACATCCAGGCGAGCTATGAACTGGGAGCCGACAGCTTTGTGCGCAAGCCGGTGGAGTTCGAGACTTACATAGAGGCGGTCGGTCTGGTCGGACGCTACTGGGCCGGCCTCAACGAGCCGCCGATCTGAGCCGGCGGACGTTCAAGGCGCCGGCGCCTGAGCTCCCTGCAGCAGGCGGCGCGCCCACCCGATCGATTCTACGAAGATCTCGCTGTAGTTGGCGGCGGACAGCGGCAGTTGGCTCAACGCCGACCAGTCGCCGCGTTCGTGCGCCATCACCACCTGGAGCACCTGGCCGGTGGGTCCGGGCTGGCCGAGCAGCCCATCCTTCACGGGCTGAGCCAGCGGCAGGTCGGCCAGCACGGCCGGCATCGGGTAATCCATCAGCGCGTCCAGCACCGACAGCAGGCCCGTGAGGAAGAACGTGTCCGGCGCGCCCAGGTTGAGCGCGCGCGCCAGCCGCTCGCACATCCGGGCGCGGATGAGCGCGATCGTGATCAGCTCCGGCGGCTTGCGGTTGGACTCGGCCATGTGCAGCAGCGTCAGCCAGCCGCGCAGGTAATTCAGACCGATGATCGAGACGGCCTGCTCGATCGACGTGATCGGGTCACGGCGCTGGTAGTACGCGGAGTTCACCAGCTTCAGCAGCTTGTAGCTCAGCGTCACGTCCTGGGCGATGAGCCGGCCCAGCTGGCGGAAGTCTGTGGCCGGATCCTGGACCTGCGCCAGGAGCCGCAGCAGCACCAACTGCGACGAATCCAGCCGGCGTCCGCTGACGATCGCGGGCCGGCACAAGAAGTAGCCCTGGAAGTAATCAAACCCCAGCCGGCGGCAGAGCTGCAGATCTTCCAGCGTCTCCACCTTCTCAGCCAGCAGCTTGACGCCGTAGTGCCGGAAATAGGCCACCAGCTGCGCCAGGTAGGTCCGGTCCATCCCGAGGATGTCGATCTTGACGATGTGCGCCAGGTGGACGAGGTCGGCGGCCTGGGCGGACGAGATGACATCGTCCAGCGCAATCCAGTAGCCCTGGCGGGCCAGGTCGTGCAGAGACGCAATCAGCTCCGTATCGGCGACGATGTCCTCCAGGACCTCCAGCACGATCCGGCCCGGGGGAAACGGGATGGGGATGTGGCCGACCAGGAAGTTGCGCGTGAAGTTGATGAAGGCGCGCTGCTCGCCGACGAGTTGATCCAGGCCGATGCCGGCGAAGGTGTTCAGGACCACCTGCATGGTGGCTTGGTCGCCGTCGCGCGCCGCGCTGGTGTCCGGTGATCGATACAGGAGTTCGTACGCGAAGATCTGCTGGCGCCGGTCGAAGATCGGCTGCCGGCCCACGAGGATATCAGGCATAAAGGTGCGCCGTCGGCAAGTCCCCCATAGCGTGGGCGGGATTATAGCACGGGCACTTTGGGCGAAGCGGGGCGGCGCGAGCAAACAGTTTAGAGTCGGTATCCACGCGGCCGAGCCTCCGGTCAGTGGCGGAGATCACGCCAGGCCTGACCAGACAGGCTCTGCCAAAAACAAAACGGGCGGCCCGGCCGGGCCGCCCGTGCGTTGTGGAGTGTTGGCTACGGCTGCTGGCCGCCCCGGTAACCGCCGCCCTGGCCGCCGCGGCCGCCGCTGGCGCCGTTGCTGGCGGTGATGATCGCCTGGTAGGCGTCCGCGCTCAGGTATTGAGGCGTGTAGGTGCTGCCGGTCTGGGTCTGCAGCGTGCTGGTGAACGCGCGCAGGTGGTTCTCCGAGCCGCGCCGCAGGTTGGCGTAGACCGCCTGGAGGTCGGCGTTGTCGGTCTGGGCCAGCCGCTCGTCCAGATCGGCGATGTCGATCTCCTCGATGGCGGCGCCGACCTGCAGGGCCTCGGCCAGCGATTGGCTGCCGCGCGCCACGAGGTCATTGTACAGCGCCTGCAGCGTCGGGTCGGTGAAGACGCCCGGTTGGGCCTGGGCCGGGTCGGCCAGACCGTAGCGGTCCAGCAGAGTTTTGAGCGCGTCCAGGTGGGCCTGCTCGCTGCGGCTGATGCTCGGGAACACGGCCGAGCCCCATTTGGCCGCCAGGGCCGTGTACACGTCGCGAGCCAGTTTCTCCTCTTCGCGCAGGTACAACAGCCCTTCGATCTCGGCCGCGCTCAGGCTGGCCGGATCGGCCGGCAGTGCGGTGGCCGGGATAGCACTCCCGGTGCCAGCCCCCTGGCCGCCGGCTTGGCCCTGGCCCTGGCCGCCCCGGCCGCGCGCGGCGTCTAACTCGGACGTGGTCATGGCCTGGGCTTGATTGACGGCGCCGATGAACAGCAGCGCCGCCAGGCCGACCAACAGACTCGTGAAAGCGATTTTCTTGAACATGGTGATCAGGGTCCCTTCTTGTGTTTCCTTGCACTCAGCCTATCAGCCGGATCTGGTGAACTGATGGAGGCCGGATGAGCGGCGCGTGAAGACGCCGGATCCGGCGCAGCCCGGCCAGTCCTGTCACGTTTCGGGCGGGGCGGCATCTAAAGGTGTGAAATCCGGTTTGGCTTGCGACCAAGGTGAGACTATGGAAATCATGATCGACTTTCCGGGCGGGGCGCGCGTTGACGCGCATTTTGGCGACTTCACGGTGAAGACGGACCAGCCGCCGCAAGGCGGGGGCGAGAGCTCGGCGCCGACGCCGTTCGCCACCTTCCTGGCCTCCATCGGCGCCTGCGCCGGCATCTACGTGCTGGGCTTCTGCCGCCAGCGCGGCCTGCCCACGGCCGGCATCCGCCTGATCCAGCGGATGGAAGTCGATCCGTTCACCCACCTCGTGGGCAAGGTCCGCCTGGACATTCAGCTGCCCCCGGACTTCCCCGAGAAGTACCGCGGCGCCGTGATCCGTTCGGCCGAGCAGTGCG
>CALFZO010000036.1 GCA_937952305.1 uncultured Anaerolineales bacterium
CCAAGGCATTCAGCAGGGCGGTCAGGATGCTTTCAGCGGGGGGCGGCTGGGGGGACTGCAGCAGCGCCAGTTCCGCCGCGCCAAAATCTGCCGCCGCCGTCTGGATCGCCGCCACCAGGTACGTCAGGAACCGGATCGGGTCATTGTCCTGCTCGTCGAGTGACAACCAGGCGGCGGGCCGCCCGAGGCCCGCTGCCCATTCGCCGGCCAGCGTGGTTTTGCCGAAGCCGGCGGGGGCCGCGATCAGAGTGAGGCGGCGGCCCGCCGCCAGCCCCTGGTTCAGCCGCTCGGTCAGGCGGCGGCGCAGCACCGCCTGGGGCCGGGGCGGGGGGAGGTAGAGCTTGGTGGCCAGGATCGCACTGGGCATCCTTTCATTATAGGCCAAGGGCGGATGCGCCTCGGCTGGGAGGCCAGTCCACCGCGACCTAATCGCCAGTTTCGGAGTGAATAGGGTGGGGCCAAAGCGGGTTGAGGTGGCCCATCAATCAGCGGTGCCAGGCTGGTTCATCGGGATTTCCGCTCCGCCGATGTTTGAGTCACCCGGCCTCGGCCCCACTTCGCTTCGCTGCGGCGGCTATGGTTCGCCGGAATGACGGAACCGCTGGCCATCACATAGCTGCCGCCGGGGCGCAGCGCCTTCTGGTAGGCCGCAACGGTCTGGTAGCCACGGCCAGATTGATCACCCAGCCGGCGCCCAGCCCCAGGACGTACTTCCATCAAGGGGCGGTCCCGAGCCCACGGGGTGCGTTGCGGCGTTCATTGCGATCGCGTACTCCGTAGCCTATAATTCAGACAGTGTTCCGCCAATTACCGCGCTTGGCGACCGTGGTTTTGCTGGCCTTTGTCGCTGGCTATTTGTGTTTGGCGCAGCCCGGCATGTGCCCATACTGGATGGTTGGCGATATCTCGTTCCTGTCCGAGGCGCCTGCCGGCTCGGAACATGGCCATCACCACCCGCAGCACAACCACAGCCAGAACCGTGACTTCTTCGAGTCCACCACCGCGCCGGTCACGCCGCAAGTCGTTTTGAGCGCCGCGGCCTGGCTGGCGCTCTTGGCCGCTGCGGCCCGCCAGGAAGCTGTTCGCGAGCGGCCGGTTGTAACCGCGTACTGGCACCCTCAGCCGATCTTCCCTCCGCCCCGTTTCGTTTTCGCCGCCTGACCTAATTGAAGCTCCCGGCCACGCCGCTTCACCGCGCGTGAAAGCGCCCCTGGCCGAAAAAACAACGCCGGCCGCCAGGGTCTTGGGCGGCGGCCAGTCGTTGTTCGCCGCTCCCAGGGTCGGGCGGGTCATTGCCTTCGGGTCCATCCGCGCAGTCAGTTCGGGCTCGTCAGCTGGGCTGGCCCGGAATTGATCGCAGAGGTCCAACGAGTCATTCAATTCAACCGTGTGTCTCCAGGTGTGCAGCCCGGAGCACCATCAGACGGAGGGACGCTATGCCACGCTTGTTGACGGGCGGCTACATTGTGCTGGTGTTGTATGCGGCCAGCGCCGCAGTCGGGGCCGCCTCTCGGGCCGGGATGCTGATCCCGGTCGCCTTGCCGCTGGCGGCGGCCTTGATCCTGGCGGTGCGCTGGCTCAAGCCGCCGGCCGAACTGGCCGCCTGGGCGGTGTTTACCAGCCTGTTACTGGGCGGCACCTACCTATCGACGGGCAGCCCGCTCGAGACCGGGGCCCTGGTCATCTACTTTGGGTTGACGGCGCTGGGGCTGTTCCGGTCGCCGTACTTTCTGACGCTGGCCTGGCTAATCCACCCGTTGTGGGATTTCCTGCCGCGCGACCTGCCGGCCCAACTGGTGGACCTGCCGATGGCCTGCCTGCTGTATGACATCCCGATCGGCCTGTATTTGCTCTGGGGCGCCCGCCAGCGCCGCTGGCTGCCGTTCCAACTCCCACTGCGCCGGACCGCTGCCGCCGGCCAAACGCGAAGCCGCTGATCGGCGCTGGAGATTTTGACTTGCCCAGCATCGCCCATGGCGGCTGGGTAGACAACAAAACGCCATCGGGAAAATCGTTCCTGCATGCCCGCGATCGGCGGCTCCCTTTTGCGCTTGGCCGCCCGCCCAGTGGGCCCGCAGGCTACTGCAAATTGCCGACCGGGCGCAAATCCATGACCGAATTCCCGGCGCGCCCAGCCGGCGAGGGCGAGAGTGTCTCCGGGTATTCTTGAGGTCGGCAAGACGGATCATCCATCTCAGGACACCTTGCTTTGCATGGTGTCTATTCAATCACCGAGGTTGGAATAAGATATACTTTCCACGGTGGGAGTGCCCGACCCGGAACAAGGCAGGCCATATGCAAGTCGCTCAGCGTCGCCGTCCCACCATCGGTGTCCTGGCTGGATGGCAGTTCTACTGGACGGCTACACCTCTCAGCTACCTCAACCCGCTCTTCGAAGGCCTCCGGGCCGCCGCTCGGGATGTCGACGTCAATCTCCTGTTGGCTGGCGGCATCGGCCTGGCTGCCTCCTCGGATGACCCCTTTCGGCCGGCCGGGCCCGAGCCGGCGCTCGACGCCGACTTCGTGCCCATCGGCCCCTGGAACACCGACGGCCTGATCGTCGTCAATCCACTTCATTCGCCGGCGCGTTCACGTTACATCCATGACCTGATCGCGGCCGGGCACCCGGTTCTCTTCGCCGGCTCAGGCGAGGGCGGGCCGGAGATCATCGCCGACAACGCTCAGGGCATCCAGCAGGCCATCCAGCACCTGGCCGGCCACGGCCATCGCCGCATCGCTTTCATCGCCGGCAGCCGGGACGACCTCGCCGGCGACAGCGGTGACCGCCTCCAGGCCTACCAAGCCGCGCTGGCCGCGGACGAGCAGCTGACCCTTGACCCGGCCCTGATCGCCTACGGCCGGCATGTTTTCGACGGCGGCTATGCCGCCATGCAAACGATCCTGGCGTCCGGCGCCTCGTTTACGGCCGTCCTGGCCAGCAACGACGAATCGGCCTTTGGGGCCTTGCAGGCGCTCAAGGATGCCGGTCGGCGGGTCCCCGAAGATGTCGCCCTCATCGGCTTCGACGACCGCCTGGAGACCCTCATTCAGACTCCACCCCTGACCAGTGTGCGCATCCCGCTGTACGACCTGGGCTACCAGGCGCTGCTCCAGCTCTTGCAGATGATCGCGGGCCAGGCGGAGGCGCGCGGGCAGCGGCGCGTCCCCACCCGCCTGGTGCTGCGCCGCTCGTGCGGCTGCAGTTGGGACGACGAGGCCGCACCGTCGCCGCCGGTGGGCACTCCAGCCGCTCGCCCGCGGCGCGTTGAGGAGGCCATGACCCAGGCTGTGCAGCTGGAGGCCCGGCGCCTGGGCGTGGATGAAATCCAGGCGCACTGCGAGGGTCTGACCGTCGCCTTGCCGGCGGGGCCAGAGGCTTTCCGCCAGGCTTTGGACGGCGTTCTGCGGCGCTGCGAGGCGATCGGCGAAGACGTGAGCGTGTGGCAGGCCGCCCTCGCCGTTTTGCGGCGGGACGCCGAAGCTAAGTGGGAGCCTGGGCTGGCGGCGCCCCTCGCCGAGGCGCTGGATCGCGGTTTTAACCGGCTGGCCGCGCTCAGCCGCCGCCAGGCGCGCCGGACGGCCGTGGATCAGCGCCAGATGCTGGATCGAATCGCGCATTTGACCGCCCAGTTGCTCCTGGTGACGGAGGAGGCGCAGGTCTTTGAGATCCTGGCGTGCCACTTGCCGGCCATGGATATTCAGCGCACGTTGGTTGCCTTCTTCAGGGCCGACGGGGACGATCCGGTGGCGTGGAGTGAGCCGCACCTGATCCTGCCTTCCTCAACGGGCTTGGCTCATTTCCCGAGCCGGCAGTTCCCGCCACCAGGGGTATTTCCGTCCACCGGGGCGCTCAGCTTGGTGTTGCTGCCGCTCGTCTGTCAGCGCGGTCCGACCGGCTATGTGGCCTTTGAGACCGTACACCTGTCTGTGTATGGGTCCCTCGTCCCGCAGATTGCGGCGGCGCTCGACCGCGCCCAGTTGTACCGGGATGCGCTGGAGGGGCGCCGGCTGGCCGAAGAGGCCGACCGGCTGAAGAGCCGATTCCTCTCGACCGTCAGCCATGAGTTGCGCGTGCCCCTCAACCTGATCATGGGCCTGAGTGAGCTCGTGCTAAAAGAAAGCGACGAAGACGGCCCGCCGCTGACCGATCCTCTGCGCCAGGACCTCGACCGCATCTACGCTAACGCCCAGCATCTGAGCGGGCTGATCGGTGATGTGCTGGACCTGGCCAGCAGCGACGCCGGCCAGTTGCGCCTGAACCAAGAACTGGTTGACCTGGGCCAGACGCTGCGGCTCGTGGCCGGGATCGGCAGCCAATTGGCACGCGACAAGGGCCTGGCCTGGCGCGCCGAGCTGCCGGAGAGCGGCCCGTGGGTGTGGGGCGACCGCACGCGCCTGCGGCAGGTCGTGTTGAACTTGGTCAACAACGCCATCAAATTCACGGCCCGCGGCGAGGTGGGCTTGAGCATTGAGGCCGCCGCCCAAACCGTGACTGTGGCCGTGCGTGACACCGGGATCGGCATCCCGCCCGAAGAGCAGCCGTTCGTTTTCGACGAGTTCCGCCGCTCGCGGCGCAGTCTGGCGGGCGGTTATGGCGGCCTGGGCCTGGGCCTGGCGATCTGCAAACGCCTGGCGGAGTTGCAGGGCGGCGTCCTGCGGCTCGAGTCGACCGGCGTGGACGGCGAAGGCTCCGTCTTCTGCTTAACCCTGCCCACTGCGCCGCCGCCGCCGGCGCACCCGGCCGGCCCGCCGCGGACCGAGCAAAGCATCCTGCTGCTGACAGGGCGGCCAGACAGCGGTGAACGCCTGCGCATGCTCTTGAGCCGGCACGGCTTCGACGTGCGCGTGGTCGCCTTGGACGCCTCACGCGAGCAATTGGCGCAACTCCTGGCGGCGCCGCCGGCCGCTATTGTGGTGGAACTGGGACCGGCTGCCGAGCGCGGCTGGGAAATCCTGAAAGCTCTGCGCGCCAACCCCGCCAGCCAGGACGTCCCGGTCTTGTTCTCTTCGTTATCGGGCGACCTGGGCGCGGTCTTGGAACTAAACTACCTGACCAAGCCGGTCGGCCTGACGGAGATCACCCAGGCGCTGGACCAGCAGTGGCTGATCACCGGCGAGCCGGCGGCGGAAAAGACAATCCTGATCGTCGACGACGACCCGAACGCGGTCGAGATGCACGCCCGCATGGTGCGCTCGCACTCGGCCCGCCACCGCATTTTGAAGGCCCGCAACGGGCACGCAGCGCTGGCGCTCTTGTCGTACGAACGCGTCGACCTGGTGCTGCTTGACCTGATGATGCCCGATCTGGACGGCTTTGGTGTGCTGGAGGCCATGCGCGCCTCGGCGGCGACGCGCGACACGCCCGTCATCGTCTTGACCGGGCAGACCCTGACCGAGGCGGATATGCGGCGCCTGAATCAGGGCGTGGCCACCATCCTGAGCAAGGGCCTGTTCACCGCGGACGAGACGGTGGCTCACATCCAGACTGCGCTGGGGCGCCAGCGCAAGTTGAGCAGCCAAGCGCAGCGCCTGGTGCGCCGGGCGATGGCGTACATCCACGAGCATTACGCCGCGCCGATCACGCGCGAAGGCCTGGCGCGCCACCTGGGCATGAGCGAAGACTACCTGACGTTGTGCTTCCGCAAGGAGCTCAACATGACCCCCATCGCCTATCTGAACCGCTACCGCGTCAATCAGGCCAAGGCTCTGCTCACCGATAGCGACCAGAGCATCACCGAAATCGCCCTGGCTGTGGGCTTTTCCGACAGCGGCTATTTCAGCCGCGTCTTCCGGCAGAAGGTCGGCCTCTCGCCGGAGGCGTTCCGGCGAGGCTGAAGACTGCTTCCCACAGGGAGTTCCCGGCGGAACTCGGTCCCCCCATGTTGGCGTCACCGGCGCGCGCCGGGGTCCAGATCCCGCCTGGCAGCCGGCTCCGGGCAGCCGCGGCTGAAGCGCCTGGCCGGCACGCCGACACAGGCCCTGCGCGCACACGCGGTCAGAATTTGCCGGAAGCGTCCCTCATCTCCCCGCTTTTGTCCAAGCCCGGCGCGGCTGGCCAACTTACAATCCTCCTCAGATGGGAGCGTTCTCCCGTCTCCCCGGCAGCAAAACTGACTTCGGAACTCTAAATAATAGATCCCAGGTGTCCCTGGCCGATCGTGTCTGGGCGTCGTTCACTGGGCCTATGCCAAGACTGACCCTGGAACACATTGCGGAGTTGTCCGGCGTGTCACGCTCTCCGGTTTCGCGCGTAATCAACAACCAAAAACGGGTGAGCGCTGAGGTGCGGGCGCGTGTGCTGAAAGTGATCGCCGAGACGGGCTATCAGCCTGACCAGACCGCGCGGTCTCTGGCCCGGCGCCGCTCATACGTCAAGCAGGCCCGGCCGGCCTGAGGCCCGGGCCTCGGACTACGCAACTGAAAGGAGGCCGTCGAACCGCAGCTTTGTTTCGGAACCGTGGCACAGATACGAAGGTCAGTCCACCCTCTGGATTCAGCTTCGAGGAGGAGCAAGTATGAAGAAGACACTCTTTAGCCTGCTGGCGCTGGTCGTCATTGCCAGCCTCAGCCTGGCCGCCTGCGGGCCGGCGGCCACCCAGGGGCCGGCCGCTACGCCAGCGCCGGCCGCCGTGACTCTGAAGGTCCTTGTCCATCAGAACCCGCCGATGGTGGCGTTCATGGAGGCCTTCAACAAGACCTTCCAGGAGAAGCACCCGAACATCACCGTGGACATGTCCGTGGTGAACGCCGGCGACCTGAGCACGGTCAGCCAGACCCGGCTGGCCGCCAATGACGTCGACGTGGTCGACATATTCGGTTTCGCCAACGCCGCCCAGCCGTACATGAAGAAGGTCGATGCCCCCAACTGGCAGCAGTTGATCGAGGCCGGCCTGCTGATGGACCTTTCGGACCAGGCCTTCATCAAGAACTATGACGAGGCCACGATCAAAGACGCCGGCAGCTACAACGGCAAAGTCTACGCCATCAACCTCGGGCGCGTTTCCTACAGCGGCATTTACTACAACAAAGATCTGTTCGCGGCCAACAACGTGAAGGTCCCCACCACCTGGAGCGAACTGGTGGCGGCCTGTGAGGCCTTCAAGGCAGCGAACATCGCCTGCATGACGGCTGGCGGCAAGGACGGCTGGCCGATCTTTGTCGGCGCCTATGGCCTGATTGGCGCTATCTACCCGGATCAAGCCGGCCTGGTCGAGGGCCTGTGGAACGGCACGATCAAGTGGAATGACGCTAAATCCCTGGAGATGTGGGAGAAGATGCAGATCTACGCCCGCGACATGATCGAGCCCGGCGCCAGCGGCATTCCGGGCGATGGGGCGCCGGGCCGCTTTGCCTCCGGCACGATCGCCATGTACCCGGGCGGGACATGGAATGCCCCGGCCATCGACGAAGCCAAACCGTCCTTCAAGTGGGGCTTTATCCCCTTCCCGGGTTCGGACAACGCCGAAGACAATAAGTACCTGTTCGGCAAGTACGACCAGGGTTGGGCGGTGGCGGCCAACACCCCGAACAAAGAGGCGGCCCTGCTCTACCTGAGCGAGTTCTCCGAGCCCGCCAACTATCAGGCCTTTGCCAATGCCGTGGGCTTCATCCCCACTCAGCCGACGGCTAAGTTGGACACCGCCATCGGCGCGGAAGTGGCCCCGTATCTGGCCAACTTCAGAGTGGGCTATGAGCAATACTGGATCGCGCCGAAGGGCGCCGGCCAGTTTGCCAACCCGTGGGCGAGTTACTTCAAGCCCTACGGCACCGATGACGATCCTCAGGTGCTGGCCGATAAGGTCCAGGCGGACCTGCAAGCCGGTCTTGACGCCGTCAAATAAGTCTGCAGCTCTCCAGCCGGCTTCCCATCCCCGCGATGGGAAGCCGGCCCTCTTAATCACGCGGATGGGAGGCCGGCTTCTATGAACTATCACTTCGGCCGCGGCTGGGCTCGCTGGACACCCTTCTTGCTGCTCCTGCCCGGGCTGGCCGCTTACTTTGTCATCGCATTGGGGCCCTCTTTGGCCACCGCCGTCTACTCGTTCACGGACGCTTCTGGCCTGAAGGGCGCGCCTGTCCGCTGGGTGGGGTTCGATAACTACCAGGAATTCCTCTTCATGGGCCGCGCCTCCGTCGACAATTTGAACGCCCTGGGCCGGACCCTGGTGTTCTGTTTCTTTGTGACGGTCATCCAGTTCGGGCTGGGCCTGTTCGTGGCCGTGATCATCAACCAGAACCTGAAGGGCCGGAACATCTTCCGCACGCTGTATTTCATGCCCGTGATCCTAGGGGCCGTCATCCAGGGCCTGATCTGGTCGCTTTTCCTCTATCCCCTGGGCGGGCCGTTGGCGAGAGTCCTGGAGCTGTTCGGCACCCGCTCGGAGTTCCTGGGCGGCCAGCCGGTGGAGGCGTTCGCCTGGGTGATCGTCGTCCAGATCTGGGCCAACATGGGCACGACGATGATCATCTTCCTGTCCGGCCTGCAGACGATTTCCACCGATTACTATGAGGCCGCCCGGATCGATGGCGCCAGCCCCTGGCAGGTGTTCACCAACATCACCTGGCCATTGTTGACCCCCAGCGTCAACACCAACCTGACCCTGAACATCATCGGCAGCCTGCAGGCCTGGCAGTTGTTCCTGGTCTTGCTGGGCTACCGCAACGGGACGCAAGTCCTGGGCTACCTGATTTATGCCACTGGTTTTGGCCAAACGTCCGGCAGTGTCACCAGCAGCTTCCGCCAGGGCTATGCCGCGGCGGCGTCGATCGTCCTGTTCTTGCTGGTGCTGGTGATCGGGACGGTGGTGCAAAACGTCCTGCGGCGCCGGGAAGCGAGGATTCTGGGATGAGCGCTCAAACGAACCCGCTGCGATCTGCTGGAAAACCGATTGACTGGGGGCAGATCGGCTCGTACACGGTCCTGATCGTACTGGCTGTCATCTATCTGGGGCCGCTGCTGATGCTGGTCAACACGGCGTTGAAGACGACGCCGTCGTTCATGCGGGACGCCACGGGGCTGGCGGTGGAGTTCAGCCTGCAGAACTTTGCGGAAGCCTGGAACAAAGCCAACTTCCCCAAGTATCTGTTCAACTCGATCCTCTACACCGTCTCCGCCACCACGCTCTATGTGGTGATGGCCGTGTTTGTGGCCTTCCCGATTGCCCGCGGCTATGTGAAGTACGCCGGCTTCTTCCTCACCCTGTTCGTGATTGCCCTGTTTCTGCCGCCGGCGTTGATCCCCCAGTTCCAGCTCATGTTGAACCTGGGCCTGTACAACAACCCGGTCGGGTACATCCTGCTGTTTGTGGTCAACCCGATCGGGATCGTCATCCTGGTGAATTACATCAAGACCATCCCGACCGAACTGGACGAGGCGGCCGCCCTGGACGGCTGTGGGTATTTCCGCTTTGTGATGTCGATCGTCCTGCCGTTGATTCAGCCGGCGCTCGCCACCGTTATCGTCCTGCACGCCATCGGGATCTGGAATGAGATCATCGCGCCGACGATCTACCTGACCAGCAAGGACTACTACCCGATCACGCGCGGTCTGATCGTGTTTCAGGGTGTCTATGGCAGCAACTGGCCGCTGCTGGCGGCCGCCGTGCTGATGCTCACTTTCCCGATGCTGGTCTTGTTCCTGTTCCTGCAGCGCTACATCGTGGCAGGGTTGACCGCCGGATCGGTCAAGGGGTGAGCCAATGCCTGTCCAGATGAAGTTGCGCCCGGTTGGCCGCTGGGCCAATCTCCTGATCCTGCTGAGTCTGGTGGGGAGCGCCTGCGTCCCGGCGGCGCCGGCGCCCACCGCCGTTCCGGCGCCGACTGCCACGGCCATCACGCCTCCGGCCGGTTGGCGGTTGCTCTGGCATGACGAATTCGACGGCACTGCCGTCGACGTCGCCAATTGGACCTACGACCTGGGCACCGGCAATGGCGGGTGGGGCAACGGCGAAGCTCAGGAATACACGGCGCGCCCTGAGAACGTCCGGCTGGAGAACGGTCTGCTGATCATCGAAGCCCGCAAAGAACAGAACGACAAGGGCGGGGTGACGTTCACCTCGGCGCGCCTGAAGACCCAAGGGCTGCAAACCTTTCAATATGGGCGCATCGAGGCGCGCCTCAAAGTGCCGGTGGGGGCCGGGACATGGCCGGCCTTCTGGATGCTCGGGGAAAATATCACCACGGTCGGCTGGCCTGACTGCGGGGAAATCGACATCATGGAGCACGTCGGCCGGGAGCCGGATTTGATCATGGGCACCCTGCACGGGCCGGGCTACTCCGGCGCGGGGGGCCTGTCCAAGTGGAACCGGCAGACGTCTAGCCTCGCCGACGATTTCCATGTCTTCGCCATCGAATGGGAGACCGACGAGATCCGTTGGTACTACGACGGCGTCCAGTATCACACCGTCACCCGCGCCGATGTGGGCGAGCGGAAATGGGCCTTCGACCAACCTTTCTTCATTATCTTGAACTTGGCCCTGGGCGGCACCCTGGGAGGCCTGATCCACCCGCAGACCGCCTTCCCAGTCCAATTACACGTCGACTATGTGCGCGTCTACCAGAAACCCTAGGTGACTCTATGACCATCCGAAAACGCCTTCCGGGACTAGTGATCGTCCTGAGCTTGCTGGCCAATGCCCTGGGCCTGCCATGGCTGTCCGTCACGCCGGCCAGCGCCGCCGGGCTGCCAGTCGTGGACGATTTCGAGGCCGGGCTCCCCGCCGGGACGGACCCGAACGGCGTAGCCGTGGGTTTCGTCGTCTTCAATGATCCGAACAGCACGGCCGCCATCTCGACGATTACGGCACCTCCCGCGCCCGTGCCGGGAGCCGCCGACCCGAATACTGTCCTCAAAATGGACGTGAGTGTGGTCTCGTATGCGGGCTTTGCCCACAACTTCGAGAACGCCTCCGCCAATGCCTGGGTGCCGCAGGATTGGAGCGCCTACGAAGGCCTCTCCTTCTGGCTCTATGGCAACAACAGCGGCACCACCCTGTTCGTGGACGTGCTCGACAACCGGAACCCCGCTTCCACCAAAGACGATGCCGAGCGTTGGTCCATTGACGTTCCCGACAACTTCAGCGGCTGGAAAGAGATCAAGATCCCGTTCGGCAGCCTGCGCCGCAAAGAGATCGGCAACGGCGCACCCAATGACGGCTTTGGACTCACCGAGGTCCACGGCTGGGCGCTGGGGACCCTCACCACACCGGCACCGCAAACCTACTATGTGGACAAGGTGAGCGTGTACGGCGTCGCGCCGGTCAAGCCGCTGACGGCCGGTTTCAGCGCTATCAGCTATGTGGTCGCCGAGGGCGGCGCAGCCACGCTCACGGTCAAGCTCAGCCAGCCCTCGGCCGATCCGGTGACCGTCGACTATGCGACGACCTTCGGCCCGGCGATCCCGGATCGCGACTATACGCCGACCTCCGGCACGCTGACCTTCGCGCCCAACGTTACTCAACAATCTTTCACTGTTCAAACCCTCGACGACCAGAAGTACCAGGGGGATCGAGGCGTGCTGGTGGAGCTCTCCAGCCCGACCGGCGGCCTGGCGCTGGGTCTCCCGCCGATCGCCCGCGTTGTCGTTCAGGACAACGAAACCTACGACCCGACCCTGCTCGACGACTTCGAGACGTTTTCCTACTTCTGGTCCGGCCAGGGCCAGGTGGTCTTGAGCAACCCGGAGATCACGCCCGGTGCCCCCCTGGCGCTGCCCGGCCAGGATGCCGCCGAGCATGTGTTGCAGGCGACGCGGCCGCCGGGTGTGGCCGCCACCCGTTTTGGCCGCGCCTTCCCGATCGCCCAGGATTGGAGCGGCTCCGGCGGGCTAACCTTCTGGTACTACGGCCAGAACAGCGGCAAGAGCATCGAGGTGACGCTGGCCAACAACCAGGCCAGTGGCAGTGATCCGTCGAAATGGAAGCTGGTCTGGAGCGACGAGTTCAACAGCGCCGCCGGCGCCGCGCCGAACGTGAGCGTGTGGGGCCACGAGCTCGGCGACGGCACCGCCTACGGCATCCCGGGGTGGGGCAATGACGAGCTGGAGTACTACACCGCCGGCACGGACAACGCCGCCACCGACGGCCAGGGCAACCTGGTGATCACCACCAAGGAGGCCGATGAGCCGCTCGCCTGTTACTACGGCCCCTGCCGGTACACTTCGGCCCGGCTGCTGACCAAGAACCGGTTCGAGGTGGCCTACGGCCGGGTGGAGGCCCGTGTCAAGGTGGCCGCCGGTGCCGGTCTGTGGTCGGCCTTCTGGATGCTGGGCACCGACATCGATCGGACCGGCTGGCCGCAGAGCGGTGAGATCGACATCATGGAGAATGTCGGCCGCGTGCCCAACGAGGCCTTCGGCACCCTCCACGGCCCCGGCTACTCGGGCGGCAACAGCTTTGGCAAGAGTTATGATCTGGGCGAACCGGTCGCCGACGACTTCCATACTTTCGCGGTGGAGTGGCAGCCGGACAAGATCGTCTGGTTCATCGACGGGATCGCCTACCACGCGGCTGATCCGGCCGACGTGGCCCCGAACCAGTGGGTCTATAACCACCCGTTCTACCTCTTGCTCAACGTGGCGGTCGGCGGCAACTTCGGCGGACCGGTGGGAGCGAACACGCTGTTCCCGCAACAGACCCTGGTCGACTACGTGCGCGTCTACCAGGCCAAACCGATCACGGCCAAGTTCACGGCCTCGTTCACCGACGCCTTCACGGGCTGGCAGAGAGTCAACCTCCCCTTCACCGCCTTCCGCGGCGATGCCGGTTCGGCGCCGAATCTGACGAAGATTCACGGCCTGAGTTTCACTGTGCCGGGCGGTCGGCGCAGCCCAATCTTGCTCGACCAGGTGCGCTTAAGCTGCAAGGAGATCACGGTCACCAGCGCGGCGGACGGCGGCGCCGGGTCGTTGCGCGCGGCGCTCGGTGCCGTCAGCGCCGGCTGCCCGGTCACCTTTGCGCCCAGCCTGGCGGGCCAGACGATCACACTCACCTCCGGTCCGCTGACCCTTGGCAAAAGCGTGACCCTCGACGCCTCCGCGGCGCCCGGTCTTACCATCAGCGGCAACAATGCCGACCGCGTGCTCATCGTCAACGCCGGGACGACGGCCACGGTCAAATACCTGACCGTCAAGAACGGTTACGGTTGGCAGTTGGCCGGCGGCATCCTCAACAACGGCTCGCTGACTCTGGACCATGTCACTGTCACCGATAACGTCATGGCTACCGACGCCGGGGACTTCTGGCAGGGCGGGGGTGGCATCTACAACGGCGGCGGCTCCACGCTCAACCTGATCGACAGCAGTGTAACGAACAACACCGCGCGCTGGTCGGGCGGCGGCGTCTACTCATTCTTCAACAGCACCACATCCATCGTCCGCAGTATAATCAGCGGCAACACCTCCGGCGATGTCGGCGGCGGAATCCGTTCGCTGGGCAACATGTGGATCACCAACAGCACCCTCAGCGGCAACGCCTCCACCGGCTGGCACGGCGGCGCGATCTTCCACACCGACGGCAACATGGAGATTCTCAATTCCACCATCGCCAACAACAAAGGGCCGGATTGGGCGCCTTCGGCGATCTTCAATGGTTCCTTCGGCGGTCCCGCCCCCACGCTCACGCTGCAGAACACCCTCATCAGCGGCAACCAGTGGTACGCCTGCGAGCACTGGACGGGTGCGAACATCCTGCTCTCGGGCGGAAACAACCTGGTGCAGGATGACACCTGCAATCCGGTTGCGAGCGACAAGATCGGCGTGGACCCCTGGCTCGGCCCGCTCGCCGACAATGGCGGACCGACGCTGACGCACGCTCTGTTGGCGGGCAGCCCCGCCCTGGACGCCGCCGCTGATGCGGTCTGCCCGGCCACCGATCAACGGGGGGTGGCGCGGCCGCAGGGCGCGCGCTGTGATATCGGTTCCTTCGAACAGGCGCCCTAACCTGGCGCTGCCCGCCCGGCCCTTCCCCGCGGGTTTCGATCCGCGGGGAAGGGCCGCCACGTGCCGGCCGCGTGCGCCGCTCAGGTTTGAGCCACAGGCCGAAAACTGAAAGCCAGTCTGCCAGCAAGCTCCAAGTCATTCAGAGAGAAGCCCCCCTGCTATGCCAAAATCCCCGCACCCCCCCGTCCTTGGGCATACCCGCCTGCACGCCGCGGCCGGTCCGGTCAGCGGCGCGTTCGTTTCGCTGCTGGGCGAGGCGTTCTACAAGATCAGCCAGGCCGACGTCCTGGAGCCGTTCTTCCTGAGCGTGGTGAGCAGCTCGGACCACTGGCTGTTTGTCGCCAGCACCGGTGGGCTGTCGGCCGGCCGGGTGAACGCCGAGCGGGCTCTGTTCCCGTACTACACCGTCGACAAGCTCACCGAGAGCAGCGAGCATACGGGCGGCAAAACTATCCTGCTGGTCGCGCGCGGCGACGACGTCAGCTTGTGGGAGCCCTTCTCCGACCGTTGGCGTGGGGCCTACCGGACCGAGCGCAACCTGTACAAGAACATGGCCGGCAGTGCGCTGGTCTTCGAGGAGAGCAACCACGATCTGGGGCTGACCTATCGGTACGCCTGGCGGACGAGCGAGGCCTTTGGTTTCGTCAAGACCGCCTGGCTGATCAACCACGGGCCGGCAGCCTGCCAGGTGGAGCTGGTGGACGGCCTGCAGAACCTCCTGCCGGCCAACATCGCCTCGTCCACTCAGAACACGTTTAGCGTGCTGCTCGATGGCTATAAGCGCAGTGAACTGGAGCCGGAGACCGGCCTGGGCCTCTTCTCCCTGAGCTCGCGCCTGACAGACCTGGCCGAGCCCAGCGAGTCGCTGCTGGCGACCGTGGTGGCCCAGATCGGCCTGCCGGCGGATGGATACTTGCTGTCATCCCTCCAGCTGGATCGCTTTCGCAGCGGCCTGGGCGTGACGTCTGAAACGGATGTCTGCGGCCGGCGCTGCGCTTATTTTGCCCACGCCCGGCTGGAGTTGGGGGCCGGGGCCCAGCACGCCTGGCACATCGTGGCGGATGTCCACCAGGACAGCGCGGCGGTGGCCGAATGGCTGCGGCGGCTGCGCGGCGATCGGGACGCGCTCTACCGGGAAGTCGAGCGCGACATCGCCCGGAACACGGCGGACCTGTTGAAGCTGATCCACAGCGCCGACGGCGCTCAGCTGACCCAGGCCCCGCTGAGCACCGCGCACCACCTGGCTAACGTCCTGTTCAATATCGCCCGCGGCGGCGTTTTTGCGGATCAGTACCGGATCGACGCCGCTGACCTGCGTGACTTCATTGCGGCGCATAACGGAGGGCTGCTAAGCCAATACCCGGGCTTCTTCGCCGACCTGCCGGCTCAGCTGACCCTGGCAGAGCTGCAGACGCGCGCCGCCGCCAGCGGCTCGGCGAACCTCAAGCGCCTGTGCAGCGCGTATCTGCCGCTGACCTTCAGCCGCCGGCACGGCGACCCCAGCCGACCGTGGAACGTCTTCACCCTCAACCTTAAGAGGGCCGACGGTTCGCCTTACCTCGGTTATCAGGGCAACTGGCGCGATATCTTCCAGAACTGGGAGGCCCTGGCGTACTCGTATCCCGAATTCACCGAGGCCATGATCAGCGCCTTCCTGAACGCCACCACCGCCGACGGCTATAACCCGTACCGGCTCACCCGCGAAGGCGTGGACTGGGAACTGCCCGAGCCGCACAACCCTTGGTCCAACATCGGCTACTGGAGCGACCATCAGATCATCTACCTGCAGAAGCTGTTTGAGATCAGTGCGCGCGTCCATCCCGGGCGGCTGGAGGCGCTGCTGACACAGCGGGCCTTCAGCTACGCCAACGTGCCCTATCGGATCAAGCCCTACGCCAGCCTGCTGCGCGACCCGCGCAACACCATCGACTTCGACTGGGCACTGCAGGACACGATCGCGGCACGCGTGCGCGACGGCGGGCTGGATGGGAAACTGGTCAGCACGCCGAACGGCCAGGTGTTCCACGCCTGCCTGACGGAGAAGCTGCTGAACCTGCTGCTCGCCAAGCTGGTGAACTTCGTCCCCGAGGGCGGCATCTGGATGAATACCCAGCGCCCGGAATGGAACGACGCCAACAACGCCCTGGTGGGCAACGGCTTGTCGGTGGTCACCCTGGGTTATTTGCGGCGCTACGTCGCCTTCTTCCGGGAGTTGATCGTCGGAGCGCCTCGCGCAGCCTCCGTCAGCCAGGAGATCTATGGGCTCTATCAGCGAGTCGCGGAGATCCTGACGCGCTTCCAGCCGGCGCTGGGCGGTGCCTTCAGCGATGAGCAGCGCCGCGCGATGATGGACGCGCTGGGGGAGGCCGGCAGCGACTATCGCCGGGATCTCTACACGCGCGGCCTGTCCGGAGAGTGCACGCCGCTGCGGCTGGAGGCCCTCGCCGAATTCCTGAGACTCACGCAGACCTATCTGGAACATTCCCTGCGCGCCAACCGGCGCAGCGACAACCTGTACCACGCCTACAACCTGTTGCAGCTCAGCGACGGCCGCGCCGGGATCGGGCGGCTGTATGAGATGCTGGAGGGCCAGGTCGCCATCCTGTCTTCCGGGCTTTTGTCCGGCGCGGAGGCCCTGACCCTGTTAGAGAGCTTGCGGCGCAGCGCCCTGTATCGGGCGGACCAGCACAGCTACATTCTCTACCCCGACCGCCAGCTGCCCGGCTTCCTGGTCAAGAACCGCATCCCGGCCGGGAAGGTCGAGAGCCTGGCCCTCGTCAAAGCGCTGGTGGCCGCCGACGACAAAGGCCTGATCCTCAAGGACGTGGACGGGGACTATCACTTCTGCGGCGACTTCCGGAATGCCAAGGACGTGGCCTGGCGGCTGGAAGTGCTGCAGCGCGAGCCTCGCTACGCCGAACAGGTGGCCCGCGATGCCAGCCAGGTGCTGGCGGTGTTTGAGGAGACGTTCCAGCACGCGGCGTTCACCGGGCGCTCCGGGACCTTCTTTGCTTACGAGGGTCTGGGCAGCATTTACTGGCACATGGTCTCCAAGCTGCTGCTGGCCGTTCAGGAGACCGCCTGGCGCTCCCGGCAGGAGCCTTGCGCCGAGGCGCTGCGCGAGGCGTATCTTGACATCCGGGCGGGGCTTGGCTTCAACAAGCCGCCGGACGTCTTTGGGGCCTTCCCCACCGATCCGTATTCGCACACGCCTAAAGGCCAGGGGGCCAAGCAGCCCGGCATGACGGGTATGGTCAAGGAGGAAATTCTGACCCGCCAGGCCGAACTGGGGCTGACGTTCCAGGATGGCCGGCTGGCGTTCGACATGTTCCTGCTCGACCCGGCTGAGCTCCTGACTGAACCAGCGGTCTTCACCTGGTTTGACATTGCCGGCCAGTCGCAATCTCTGAACCTGAACGCGGGCTCACTGGCCTACACGGTCTGTCAGGTCGCGGTGGTGGTGCAGGCCGCGGACGAGACCGGGATCACCGTGCATCTGGCTGATGGCCGCCTCCAGTCGCTCCCGGGCCTGATCCTGGATGCCGACACCAGCCGGCACATTTTTCAGCGCGATGGCTACGTCCATCATCTGGTGATCCACGGCCAAAGGCCGGGCTAAGGCAGTCTGGACGATGATCTGAAGGCCAATGAAGCCCGCCGACCGCCGGCCGAGAGTGACGGCGGTTGTCCGCGCAACGGCTCGGGCAGAGTCAATCTGCGGCTGGCCAGGCAGGGCCTCGCCCTCAGTGTGGCGGTTCAGCCAGAATTGGGGCGGGTGCTGCCCGGCGGCCAATCGCGTTAGTATCGGCCCGGATCGGCGCTCACTCTCGTCACTGTGAGCGTGTGACGGCCGCTGCGTTCCGGCCTTGTGACGTCGCTGCGGCTACGCCTCAACGCCATAGGTCGCAATCCGTCGGGCCAGCCGGCCGGCCAGGTGCGGGCTGGCCGCGCCCAGCGTCTCCCGGATGATCTGGGCGTCCTCGCGGTAAGCCGCGATCTTGGCGCGGGTCCAGCTGGCTGGCGCCGGCCGCAGGTTTACCACCCGGTCCGCCAGCTTCACCAGCGCGACCTCGCGCGCGGTTTCGCGCGGCTGGGCCAGGATGCGGCGCAGGCTGTCCGCCAGCCGCTGCTCCTTGGGCAGAGCCGGGTCCTTGGTCAGGGCTTGCACGCCGGCGGCGACGAGCGGCCCGAACTCGCGGCGCAGGTCCGCGGATTGGACGGCGGTGTCTTCCAGGGTGTCGTGCAGCAGGGCGCAGGCCACGGCCAGATCGCCGTCCAGCCCCTCTTCAACCTGCAGCGCCGCCGTGACCTCGGCCGCCACCAGCATCAGGTGGACGAGATAGGGCGCAGGTGAGTCCGGGAGCATCTGGCCCTGGTGCGCCTTCGCGGCCAGGAGCGCGGCGCGCTGATAGACCTCGGGTGACCACGGGCTGCCCATCTACGCCTCCTCCTCCGGCTCGTCCGGCTGCCAGCCGGCGTCGAGCAGATCCTGGGCCATCCGCACCGCCTGTTGCCGGCTCATGGGATAGAACCCCCACTTGTTGAGCAGGCCCACCGCCCGGCTTCGACCTCAGGCCGCTGGTGAGAGCGCAACTGCCCTCAGAACGCGGTCATCGGCCTGGAGAGCCCGAGCGTGTTCCTGGGCGGCGGGCATCAGCGAGCGCCGCTAGGGCGTGACCTCTTTGCCGTGGGCGACCGCATGCATTGCCGCTCCCGTCCGGGTGGCCAGGCCGTGCACGCCGAACAGCGCCACGAAGAGCAGGACTAAGCAGTACGGGATAACTTCGAGCGACACCTGGCGCGCCAACATCCCCGCCAAGCTCGGGATCAGGGCCGTCCCCAATCCGGTGGCCGCCATCTGCAAGCCGATGGTGTTGGCGGCGAAGTGCGCGCCCACGCGCTGGCTGGTGCCCGACATCAGCGCTGGGAAGATGGGCGCGACGGCGAAGCCGACCAGGGCCACGGCGACCAGATTCGCAAGCGGGGCCGGATTCCAGACCAGCAGACCGGCGCCCAGCAAGGCCCCCAGCAGGCTGACCTGCACCAGGCGGTTCACGCCGATGCGTTTGGCGTAGAGTCCGGCCATCATTCGGCCAATCGTAAAAGTGGCCCAGTAGCTGCCCGCCCACAGACCGGCGGCGGCCGGCGCGATGCCGCGCGCCTCGGTCAACAGGCTGTACGTCCAGGTCCCCACTGAGACCTCCGCCCCGACGTACAGGAAGAACAGCAGCACACTGAGCCAGACCTGGGGCTGGCGCAGGGTCTCGCCCAGCGGCGTGCGATAGTCGGTCAGGCGCTTGGGCGTCTCGCTCTCCGTCGCCGCCTCTTTGTCATTCCACATTGCCAGCGTCAACACGAAGCCGGCGGCCAGCACCAGTTGAAACCCGCCGACGACGCGATAGCCCACGCGCCACGAATTCAGGGCGGTCAGGGCGGCCGTCATGATGATCGGGCCGAGCGTCACGCCGATCCCATAGCTGGCGTGCAGCCACTGCATCAGGCCCTCGCCAAAATGCGCGGCCACGTAGGTGTTGAGCCCGGCGTCGATCGCGCCCGCGCCCAGCCCGGCGACCACGCCCAACAGCACCATCATCCACCAAGTCGGGACCAGGGTGTAACCGATCAGGCCCGTGCCGGTGAGGGCGCAGCTCACCGCCAGGACGCGGCCGACGCCCAGCCGCGCGATCAGGGGGCCGCTCAGGAAGCTGGAGGTCATGTACCCCGACACAGCCGCGGCCAGCAACAGGCCCACCGCATCCAGCGGAATAGAGAAGCTGGCGCGGATGGACGGCCAGGCCACCCCCAGCAGGCCGTCTGGCATTCCTAAGGCGACGAAAGCGATGTAGGCCAGCAGCACCAGTCCGATCTTCGGGTAGTGCCGGACCTTGTTCCAAATGTTCACGGGGCGTATCCCTTCTGGGCGGAGGCGCAGAGGCAGCCAGCGATCCGGTCGATTATACCCACAAGGACATCGTCTTGAACTGGCTGCCCACTCAGGGTATATCAGCGGTTGGCGTCCTCCACTCAAGGGAGCGGAGCGACGTGGGCCTGCCCGGCGCCGCCGCCGGGCGCATTCGTCAGGGGAGATCCAGGCGCCACTGGCCCGAGGCGAGGTCGTATCGGAGCCACAGCTCGGGCGCGTATCCCAGCGGGTAGCGGAAGTCAAAGACGCGCCGCGACACCCCGATCCGCAGGCCGGCCCCATTGAACTGGGTGGCCGGGCTGAGGATGGTGAGCGCGTCATTGCCGGCCCAGAGCGCGGCGAGCAAATCCGGCGGCGGCGGGACGATGTCGGGTGCGGCGCCGCGCTCCGTGATGAACACCGACCCGGCGTAGTAACACAACGTCCGCGCGAACAGCTCCTGGGCTAAGGTCTGGTCAGGCGCTTCGGCCCCCAGATACAGGTCGTCGTGGCTTTCCACGAACAGCCGGGACGAGCGCAGGCCGGGCGCCCACTCTGGCTCCTTATCCCAATCGACGTCTTCGTACCTCGCCGTCTGCTCGGCGATCTCGGCGGGCTGCCAGTCGTCGTCCACGTCGAACAGCGTCAGGTCATAGTGGCCGAACGTCGCCAGCAGCGGCGGCAAGCTTCCTTTGGGCAGGACCACGGTCGCCTCGCCGACCGGCGTGAACGCCACCCCCGCGCGCCGGGCCAATGCGGCGATCGGCAACTCCGCTTTCGTCACGGGGTCGAGCTGGCTGCTCTGATGGACGCAGAACAGCACCAGGTTGGCCGCCGCGTGGCGCTCGAGGATATCGGCCACGGCGCTGACGGTTTGCGGAAAGAGATGCAGATGCGCCCGGCCATACGCCTGCCAGAAGCGGATGCCCAACGGGAACAGCGTCCCTGTCTGCAGGTCGCGGTGGAGCGTGAAGGCGTTGTCGGTCGGGATCTGCATGGCCTGATCATAGGTCCGACCGGCGGGTAGGGCAAATGCTCCGCCGGTCTTCGATAGCGCCCAGACCGCGTCTCCGGCAGAGAGCCGGGGCCCTATCCTGACGCGCCTGGTGGATGGGCGCACCGAACGCGACCGTGAGGAACTGCTGCAGATGATGGAGATCCTGCGGCCGCTGCTGGCCAACACCGGGGCTCAACCAATTGGCACGATGATGATCGGCACAGTCAAGGGCGATATCCACGACATCGGCAAGAACCTGGTGGCGATGATGATGGAAGGGGCCGGCTTCAAAGTGATCAATCTTGGCATCAACTGCGATGCCGAGAAATTCCTGGCGGCCTACCGCGAACACCAGCCCGACATCCTGGGGATGAGCGCCTTGTTGACCACCACCATGCCCTACATGGAAGTGGTCATTCAGCGCTTCGCGGCCGAAGGTCTGCGCAGCCGGGTCGTGATCCTGAAGGGCGGCGCACCGCTGAATGCGGCCTTCGCCGAAGAGATCGCGGCCGATGCCTACTGCCGCGATGCAGCCGTGGCCGTCGAGACGGCCAAGAAGTTTATGGCGCTTCGGCTGTCCGGACCGGCGGCTTAGTCTGCGCCGATCCGGCGGGCCGGGCTGGCAGAAATAAACAGGCCCCTGGCGCGCCAGGGGCCTGGGTCAGCGGTGGCCAGGGATGGCGGGCCTCAGGCCTGCGCCACCATCACGTGTTTGGTGATCTGGTAATCGGCCATCGCCTCGGCCGAGAGGTCTTTGCCGAAGCCCGACTGCTTGAAGCCGCCGTGCGGGGTCTCGGACGTCAACGGCAGGTGGTCGTTGATCCAGACCGTGCCGAACTCTAACTGCGCCGACAGGCGCATGGCCCGGCCGATGTCCTTGGTGAAGACCGAAGCGGCCAGGCCGTAGGGCACGTCGTTGCCCAGGTGCAGGGCCTCGGCTTCGTCGCCGAACGTCTGCACCGTCACCACCGGCCCAAAGACCTCGCTCTGGACGATCTCGGCGTCCTGGGCCACGCCCGCGATCACGGTCGGCGCGTAGTAGTAGCCCTGCGGAAAGTCGGCTGGGACGCCGCCGCCGGTGAGCACGCGCGCACCCTGGGCCTTGGCCCGCTCCACAAAACCGCTCACGCGCTCCCGCTGGGCGCGCGAGATCAGCGGCCCCATCTGGACGTCCTCGTCAAAGGGCTGGCCGAGCTTCACCTGGCGCATGGCTTCCACCACCGCTTCGGTGACCGCCCCGGCCTTCTCGCGCGCGACGTACAAACGCGTGGCCGCCGTGCAGTCCTGGCCCGTGTTCAGGGTGGCCGCCAGGGCGGCCTTGGCCGCTACCAGTTCCGGGTCGGCGTCGTCAAAGACCAGGATGGGCGCTTTGCCGCCCAACTCCAGGTGCACGCGCTTGAGGGTGTCGGCGGCGGTGCGCATCACTTGTTTGCCAGTGCCGGTGGAGCCGGTCAGGCTGACCATGCGCACGTCCGGGTGCTCCACCAGCGCTTGGCCGACCGCGTTGCCGCCGGTGAGGATGTTGACCACGCCGGCCGGAAGGCCGGCCTCCGCGATCAGTTCAGCCAGCTTGAGCGTGGTCAGCGGCGTGCCCGGCGCCGGCTTCAGGACCACCGTGCAGCCGGCCGCCAGGGCCGGCCCCAGCTTCCAGATCGCCATCATCAATGGATAGTTCCAGGGCGCGATCTGGCCCACCACGCCCACCGGCTCGCGCCGGTAAATAGACGTATAGCCGGGCAGGTACTCGCCGGCGTGCGCGCCGTGGGTGTCGCGGGCGGCGGCGGCGAAGAAGCGCAGGTTGTCGACGGCGAAGGGCAGGTCGCCGCCCAGGCTCACGAATTTGTACGGCTTACCCGTGTTCTCGGACTCGAGGCGCGCGAGCGCCTCGGCGTTGGCTTCCAGCAGGTCGGCCAGTTTCCACAACGCTTTGGAACGCTCGGCCGGCGATTTGCGGCTCCAGCGGCCGTCGTAGAAGGCGGCCTTGGCGGCCTGTACGGCCCGGTCGACGTCGGCTCGGCCGGCGTCCGTCACTTCGGCGATCAACGCGCCGCTGGCCGGGTTCTCGACGCGCATCACCCCGCCGTCCTGAGTGGCCGTCCACTGACCATCAATCCAGAGTTGGTGCGTCATGCCTTGCTCCTGAGTGGGTCGAACGGGCCGCAAGCTTTGGCCCGCTGGTTGATCAGGTGATCAGGTCGCGACGCTCAGCGGCGGCGCGAGCCAGGGCTCGGCGACGGGCGCGGCGGCCGGCGTCGGGCCGCTGAGGATGCGCTCGGGGGCCGAGTACACGCGCAGCGTGTCGTGGCGGACGTAGCCGACGACGGTGATGTTCCAGGCCTGGGCCAGCGCCACGGACAGGCTGGTGGGCGAGGTGCGCGAGACCACGATGGGCACGCCCAGGCGGGCCGCCTTGCCGAGCATTTCGGAGCTGATGCGGCCGGTTGAGAGCAGCAGGCGGCCGGCCGTCGCCAGGTCCTGTTTCAACGCCTGGCCGCCCAGGCGGTCCACAGCGTTGTGGCGGCCGATGTCCTCGGCCACCAGGAGCAGGCGCTCGCCGTCGGCCAGCGCGGCGGTATGCAGGCCCTGCGTGGCCGCGTACAGCTCGGCGGCCTGGTACATATCGCGCATGCGCGCGAAGAGCTGAGTGACGTCGATGGTGAGGGCGGCGGTGACGGGTTGACGCTGCGCCTGCCAGTCCGCGAAAGTGGTGCCGCCGCCGCAGCCGGAGGTCACGATGCGGCGCTGGGGAGGGGTGAAAGCGACGTGCGGCTGCAGCCACACATCCACACAGGTTGCCTGGGCTGAGACAGTCAGCGCCGCGACGTCGGCGCGGCTGGTGATGATGGCCTCCGCACGCAGAAAACCAAGCGCCAGCTCATCCAGGTCGCGCGGCGTGCACATCAGCGTGGCCAGTTCCTGGCCGTTGACGTGCACGCAGACCAACCGCTCCTCGGTGACCGCGCCGGCCACGAGCTGCCAGCCGGAACTGCTGTGCTTGACGTACTCGGTCGGATGAATGCCGTGCATGCTGGTGTGTCGCAAAGAAGTGCGGCCGGCCGAACTTGCCTGCCTCAGCGCGACCCTCCCGCCCTGGCTCGGCGACGCCGTGCCGGGCAGGGCGCTGTTCGTGAGACTGAGCGTTTGGTCATAACGCGCTATGTTCTACAAACAATACGAGCGGATTATAGCCTAATTCGCACCAGCTTGAGCGTCATTGGCGCACGACCGCAAGGCTCCCGACCCTGAGCCGGCCTCCGCTCTAACGCCTGAGCCGTGGACCAGGCTCTAATAATCAATGAAAACCACTGAACTCTACTTTCCGCTAAGTTGCCGGCTCACTTGGCTGCGAAAACCGGCCATTTTGCCGAGGAAACAGTGTTGACGGTGTTGTTCAGCCCAATGGTGACACTTTCAAACATGGCTGGAGAGTTTACGGAAAAGGCGTTTCGGCAATGATTTCCTCGGAAAACCGGCTGATTCTCGGGAATGGCTCACCGAAACATCCTGTAGTTAGCGGAAAGTAGAGTGAATAGGCCCCGAATTATTCGGGACAAGACGGTACCATAAGAGGATGCCTCTTGACACGGCCCGAGATCAGGTCTAGGATAGAGAAAACGTTTTCCTTGCAACACCATGACCACCGATATACGCGATATCGCTAAGCATCTCGGGCTCTCCGTCTCCACAGTCTCCAAGGCCCTGAACGGATACGGCAGCGTCTCCGAAACGACCCGGGCGCGGATCTTGCGGGTCGCCCAGGAGCTCAACTATTACCCCAGTCGCGCGGCCCGCAGCCTGCGCAACAACCGAACCGAGAAGATCGGTCTCGTCTTGTACACGTCCACGCCGCTGTCCAATCGTTCCAGCGAATACTACTTTGAGATCATCCGGGGCGCTGCCACAGCGGCTGAAGGGCGGGGCTTCAACCTGATCCTGTACCTCACCGTGGCCAATCAGCGGGAGCGTCTGACCCATATCTGCCGCTCTCGCGAAGTGGACTGCCTGATCCTGATGGTCGGAACCGGCGCGGTCGACGAACCGGTGGCGGCGCTGATCGAGGAGGAGCTCCCCTTCATCGTACTCAACAAACATCCGCAGCTGCCCAAGGCCTCGTACATCGTCTCCGAGCATGAGGACGGCGCCTTCAGGGCGGTTGAGCATCTGATCGAACTGGGGCATCGGCGGATCGCCTACCTGGGACGGAAGGATGACCCCGAAACCAACGGTGACCGTTACGCCGGCTATCGCCGGGCTCTGCACGCCCACGGGATCGCCTTGGATGAGTCACGGGTCGTCCTGGCATCCTCGCAGCCGCTGGGCGCCTACTCCGCGATGCAGGGCCTGTTGGCGCGCGGGGATCAGCCGACCGCAGTCTTCGCGTACAGCGACGCCTGGGCTATCGGCGCCTTGCGCGCGATCTCTGAGCGCGGCCTGACGGTTCCGCGGGATATCTCCATAGTCGGGTTTGACGACCTGCGCGCCGCTTCTCTCACCAATCCGCCGCTCACGACCGTCCGCCAACAGTTGACCGAGCTGGGCCGCCAGGCCATTGAAGCGTTGCTGCTCCAGGTCGAAGGCGGCGATAGCGCCACTACTCTGCAGCGTAAGGTCCCGGTCGAGTTGGTGGTGCGCCAATCTACGGCCAGCCCTGGGCG